>NZ_CP036269.1:3618378-4228795 GCF_007744675.1 Gimesia alba | reverse complement strand
CTGCAGATCGGATCGAAAATCCTTCATCCTCGTCATCTTCGTCTTCATCATCCTCTTCAAATTGCATTGATGTGACGGTTGAAGTAGCAGCCACCGTGCTCACAGCGGCTTTTGTTTTTTCCACTTTCGGCTTAGTCTCTGTTACAGGAGAAACGGGTTCAGGGGGAGTACTCTGCTCCTTGGGAGGGGACGTTACTTCCGCAGTGGGCTGCTGTTTCTCAGTTGGAGCGGTTTTTTCTACTTCGGGTTCGTCAATCTGATCTTCCTGTGCTTCCGCTACTACTGGCTGGCTGGCTTCCTCGGCAGCAGCCACTTCCCAGTCATCATCGAGGAGTTCATCCCAGCTTTCTCCGAGTGGTCCTAAATCATCCAAATCGTCGAGAAGTTGATTTTGATCTTGATCAAGTGGTGTATTGATCTGGGGAGACAGGTCTGCTTCAGTGGGCGGTGCTGCCCTGTTTTCTGTCTGTTCTGAGCGACGAGCTTGGCTCTTGAGTGGAATCGTAATCTGTTTGTGGCAAGCAGGGCAGGAAACGGTTTTTCCTGCTTTCTTGCTGGAGATGCTTAATCTTTGACCACATTGATTACAATAAAACTTGATAGGCATTTCTTATTTATGATCTTGTTTTCTTGTTGAGGAGATGATCCCCCAATTGAGGCATATCGCCGAATAATGATTAATTCTTTTTCTTCTCTTCAATTCCGATATAAAATTTAACGCCGTCGACTTCGGTCACAGCCCGGGTAACCTCTTGAACAAATCCATGAGGTACACCCCGATCTGCTTTAATAATCACATCCATCACACCACCCTGAACTCGTTCTCGGATGCGTGCTGTCAGTTCTTCCAGCGTGACTTCGACCGCATTGCCCGCTTCTTTGAATTCCACAACACTCGTTCCATTCAGTCCATTGCCATCATTATGCACCAGAACGATAGATGATCCGCGAGTATCCACGCCAACACCGTGTCGGGCGACGGGAACGTCGGAATCCTGTGTGGCCTGCATGGTGGATGTCACCATGAAAAAAATAAGCAACAGAAAGGTGACGTCAATCATTGGAGTGATGTCCAGATCGTCACCCCCTCCACCTGTTGTGGACTTTTTTTTCCAGCCATCATCGTCTGTATTGAATAATGATTTATTTTGAGCCATGTTCGATTTACCTTACCAGAATCATGACTTGCGCGAGGCTTCCAGAATATCCAGAAACTCTCCCGTATGTTCTTGAACCGAATCTTGCAGTTTTCCAATGCGAACGTGTATTAAAGCACCAGCCATCACCAGAGGGATCGCTACCGCCAGACCTGCAGCTGTGGTGAATAAAGCAAAACTGATTTCGCCGGCCAGTTGGCTGGGATCGCCGCCCGATTCCTGCATGTTTCCGATTTTGTCAAAAGCGTTGATCATCCCGATCACAGTCCCCAATAGTCCCAACATCGGCGCACTTTTAACAATCGTGCTGATCCAGGACACTCGATATTCAAGCTCAGCTAAAATGTCCCGTTCAAACTTTTCAGCGAGCATCTGTCTGAGTTTTTTCGCCGGGCGTTCCATATTGGCCATTGCGACCAGGATCAATTGTGGTACTGCCTTGCTCCAGTAAGGGGGGGAATCACAAAGGTTGACAACCGATTCATAATCTTTTTTCTCAATGTCTTCATGGATCTGGTCCAGGAATTCATTGGCTGCATTTTGTGTCAAAAACCGTTTTTGGGAGATCTGTCTGACCAGCAGGATCACACAAAAGACGCCGTACAATGCGGTTAACCCTAAGGCAACATAGATGGCGATTCCGGCAGCGTTTAAGATAGGAGCGAGTGAGTAATTCATAGATGCCTACTTTTGTGTCGTTATCGAAAATAAGTTTGACGAGTCACTTCGAAATTATATCCTCTACGATCACCGCGGACTGTAAAATAAGTACGTCGGATTTCATCAAAATTCTTGTTTCTATATTTTTTTTCCATCAAAAGCAGTTGGTTTTCTGTTTCCTTTGGATAAAAGTGGAACAGAATCGCCCCTGTGACGTCATGGCCTGCTTTTTTAAACAAGCTGAGATCACTGGTTCTGCGTTCGCCTCCTTGCCAGGTCATATAGAGTCGTTTTTCATTGGCCCCGGAAGAAGCGACCCGTGTCACTGGTTTGGTCGATGAGACATTCGATAAGTAGATCATCTGACCGCTTTTCAACAAAGCTCCTAATTCGATTTTGAAATAGTCGAGTTGTTTGGCATAATCGATCAGCGAACCGCGATCGGAAAACTTGATGAACCAGCGTTGTTCCCGCGGGAGGCCTTTTTTGCCGGGTCCAAAACCCAAGGCACGTTTTCCGGTGCCGGCGGCACTTCCCATTTTTCCCGAGTTGGTCAGGTCGGTTTGTGTTTGCTGTTGAACCTGCTGAGTCGCTTTGTCTGAGAGCTCGACGACACTATCCAGCATTTCCTCCACCTGATTTTCTTCTTCAGGCGTGTCGATCTGAGAGGGATCATCAACAGGGTCTTCCGGTGATTCCACCTGTAAAGATTCATCAGGCGAACCATCTTCTGCTCCCCCAGCCAGATCAACCATTTCCAGTGCGACATCATTTTCGGTTTGAGGTAGCCGATTGGTGACCCAGACAATGGAGAGCCATAAGACGGCAATGATCAGCGCCAGCACGACTGCAATCAGTGAAGAGCTTACCTGATCATATTGCGTAACTCGCATGACCGGTGCCTTCCGATGATCTGGTTGTGATGTCGTCTTTGCCATTGTCTTTGACGATCCTGCTCTTGAATTCGTTTTGTCGATTTATTTGTTTTTTGATTGAGGGAACTGATTCAGAACTTCATAGAGGTCAAACTTTTCTTCGAAGGGCTTTATACTGTTGTACCATTTTTGCCAGCGTTTGGTGGCTTCATCTGACCAGGCCTCGACCAGCTTCAGACGTTCTGCTTCAGGAAGATTTTCTGGGGCATCGGCCAGGGGATCTGCTGGCATGCCCAAGCCACGAATTTTCCGACTCAGGGTACACAGCCCATTTCGTGCTTCGATCCGAACGCCTAAGTCAGGGTCTTTTAATGCACGAATCAGGTGGGGAGCCATTCGGAAATCGTTGGTGCGGGCTAGTGCCCAAAACGCAGTTCTGCGCACATCGGGGGATCTGGCATCAATGAGTTTTAAAACGCGATCTTTCTGCTTGATCAGTTGTTCGCGATCTCCTAATGTGATTGTTTCAACCAATGTTTCCTGAGTGGTATCCAGGTCGGCAGTGGCAGGGTTTTCCAGTTGAGCGAGTAACTCGCTCAAATCGCCCGAGAGTTTTTTGTTTTCGATTTTGCCATTTCTCATCTGGACTTCAGCCAGATTTTTAGGAAGTCCTCTCCCCCCTGCTAACAGGCCGGCGCCAACGGGTTCCGGTTTATATTTGCGACCGAGTGTTTTTACCGTTGCTTTTGAAAGAAAAATAATCGCCAGGCAGGTCGAGGCGTGGACATTTCCGACGCCTTTCCAGCTTCCATCTGCCAGTTGGGTCGTCAAGAGTTGCCGGGCACCATCTGCGTACCAGTCGTGTGGTCCCAGTTTTTGTGTATCGGCCAGCGCGGCAATTCTTTCAATTCCATACAGATAATAGTTGGGCCAACCTGTAGGGTTACGGACATTGTAGTTATTGATAACCCAATTGGCTCCTTTTGATTTTCCCCCCTGGAGCGCGGCATAACTGATCGTCGGTTTGGTAAAGGGGTTTTTTTCCTCTTCTCCCTTCTCTTTTTCCGAGAGTTCAACTTTCTCAAGAAAACCAAATCGCATTTTGGGGGGCTTCTTCTGTTTTACAACAGGGCCCGTACGCAATTTGCCATCGGGATAGAGTTGCATCGAAATAATATACATACTACCTGTGCCCGCGACTGCCATAGTATGTTTGGCGGCACTTTCAGATCGAGTTCCGGGATGGTAGGAAAAAGCACCATTAGTGAGCTGGGTCGATAGATGCCAGCGTGCAGCTTTGTCCCAGACCGTTGTGGGAACGACGACTCCAGCACGCTCTGCAGCCCAGAGGCCCAGGATAGCATATTGTGAGATACTGGTGTCACCATTATTGGGGGTGTCTTGCGGGTAAAACCAACCCCCACCGGGTAATTGCGTGCTGATAAGAAATTCGGTTGTTGTGCGAATTTCTTCGTAATATAATTCCGGACTGATCGCTTCCAGAACCATCAACTGAACCCCGGCACAATAGTTGTAATCACTACCCGGTTGATAGACTAATTCTCCTTGTTTATTTTTCTGTTGATGGTCAGCCAGGATGTTTTTGATGCAGTTCTGAATATAGGGTGATTCCGGCGATTCCCCTGATTTCAGCAAGGTGTAAGCGACAAACGCATTGATCCCTGTGCGGCCGTAGTCTTTTTTTTGCTTCAGAAAGGCAACGCCTCGTTTGATGGCGGCATCAATTTCTGCCTTGGGGGGCTGTGCATATGCGGTGCTCTGGAACGTAAAGAAAACAATCAGTGCCATCAGGCATGATCCGCCACAAAGGCGAGCATGTCTGCAAGCCGAGATCCAACTTTGAACAGCGCAATAAATATTCATATTGATGCGTTAGCAATCTGAGATGAGAGAATATTGCTGAAAGGAGAATGAAGCCAGGGCTTCACCGCATTACTCCAGTCTAAATTCAGGAGTCAAGCAGTGTCAATCTATATGCCACAAATCTCGGCAGGAATCGTGTTTACGTTTCAAGGTTTGCGGGCAATGTCACAGGTACAGACGGTCTGATGGCAGCGCGGGCACCCTTGAACATATTTTCGGGTAACTGCCTGTTCCAGATCAATGCCGGCGACATTCGCCATTGTGGCCAACCAGGCCAAAACATCAGCAAATTCTTCAGCCAGATTCTCCCGGTCATTATTATCCCGCAGTGCGGACGACAGTTCACCCACTTCTTCCATAAACCACATAAATGTGCCTTCGATTCCCCGAGACTGATCTTTTTCGAAGAACATTGTGTGAATGACAGATTGGAATTGTGTTAAGGTAAGTCCGTTTGTGTCCTGTTGGGGATTTTGAGTATCTGAAGATGCATCAGCTGGTAGATTGGTCACTGGGGATCCTTGTCAGTAATGAAATCTGATATTTGGTAGATTTGATTCAGGAAGAACCGAACGAAATCAAAGTTTTTGTTTTAGTGCGCGTGCCTGAACGTGGTTTGGATTTTGTTCGAGTAACCGATCCAGTTCGGTAGTGGCTTCCTGTTTATTTCCGGTATCGAGTAATGTTTTTGTTAGTAAGAATCGGACGGCTTCATTTTTATCATCCAAGTGCAATACCATTTTCAATTCGCGGATTGCCAGTTCCGGCCGATTCTGTTTCAGAGCCGCTTCTGCAAGCTGCTGGTGTGTTTCCGGATCGAGAACATCGACATACAAAGCTTCCTGTCCCCAGTGCAGGGCTTGCTCCCATTTTTTCTGATCGAGGTAGCGCTTCATTAGAAGTTTCAGGCTGGTAGAGTCCGCGGGGTCCAGATGAACCAGCTTTAGCAAGGTGGCTTCCAGTTTTTTCGGATTATCTTCATGCTGGTAAATGATAGCCAGTCCCTGGAGCCATTCGGTCTGATACGGATATTTTAAATGGCCTGTTTCATACACTTTGATTGCATCGCTGAATTTTTCCTGTTTCAACAGAATCTTTCCAGCCAGTTCCAGGACTTCCACATCCGGAGAATCAGATTCCAGCGCTGGTTGGAGTACTGCCTGTGCAGCTTCCAGATCTTCAGACAGGAGTTCCAGGTGGGCAATGGTCAAAGCGGCTTGCGCTTGTTGTGGTTGCTCACTTAAAACGGTATGAGCGAGTTTTCGAGCTTCCTGTTTTTTTCGGTAACGGAGCAAGCGGTAGGCATATTGCCCGGCAATGTTCAGATTGTTCGGATTCTGCTCGTGTTGTTTTTGCAGTTCACGAAAACTGAGCGGAGATGGAGGGCGATATCCTTTGAGTGTTGCGGTCAATTTTTCCAGATAGCGATGATAGCGCTTCTCAAATTCATTCTGATCAATCTGGAACGATTCCTGAATTGCATTAGGGGTTGAATGTTGATTCTGATATGCAGTTAATAGCTTTTTCAATGCATCAGTGCCAAATTCCTCCACCATAAAGTCGGCACAGAGCAGACTTTGACAGTACGCAAAATTCCAGTTATCGGAAGACTTGGGACGTACGAATACGCTGTCCAATTCATCCAGAGAGTAGATTTCTCCCTGGGGGACTCGCTCCACAAGTAGTTGGTTAAATCGTTGGGGACGCGCTTTGCCTTCACTTCTAACGGCGAGTGCTTCTGTAAACCAGTGTGGGATTTTGTATTTCGTCTGTTGCAGAGTAAACACATGCACCAACTCGTGTTTTAAGACAGCCGCCCAGTTATAAGGCTCTTTCATTGCGGTGGGTGACGTTAATGCAACGACGGCACCAGTTGAGGCACCAATTGTCTGGATCCAGGGCAGACCAATCATACGGGCGCTAAACCATTGGTGGGCCGCGAGCCCTTTGGCGTTATGGTAAATTTCAAATTGGGTTTTTCCCGGCGGTTTATAGCCGAACTGTTTTACCATCTCGGGGTAAATTTCTTCGAGATAATCGGCCATGTATCGACCGAGAATAAAATCGGCTTTGGAGTCGTAGCGAATCACAAAGTGGTCGGTCACGATGGCTCCGTAGGAATCCAGTACTCCCAGCACTTTGCGCATATTACTGACCCGTACATGATAGGGATCGGCTTTGAATGCGTCGTTTAATGTCTGTTGGGCGAGGGCCGTCTTTCCCATTTGCATATACAGCATGCCCAACGAGGTTTTGGGGCCGGAGAGTTGAGGCATCAGAGTTTTGGTTTTTAAGTACGCAAACTCGGCAAACGCAAACTGGCGTTTCATCTCCATCAGCTGGCCCAGTTCGTATAAGAAATAACCCGGTTTCGGGTTTTCTTTCAATAGAGTCGTCACGAGCTTCACGAAGCGGGACGAATCAGCTTTTGTTGTTTTTGACTGATCCGGGGCTGCTGAAGTGTCAAACAGCAGCGTCAACGTTTCGGTATCTGGCACACCATCCTGTAGCAGATAGCAGGCTGCCTTTCTGGCCAGAACGGTTTGGGCACGGTTGTTGAGAGCGGCTGCGTTTTCTGCGGACACCAATGCTTTTAGATATTGTCCATTAATTAGATGTAAATCACACTGTAGCAGTAAGGCTTCGATTGACTGAGGATTGATTTTCAAGGCACGATTGATGAGCTCGATACTCTTATCGAAATCATGGACTTCGATTGCGGAACGTGCTAACGCAGTATAGACAATCGCGGCTTGGGAATTTGTTTTGAGGGCTGCTGTAAACTCATCAGCGGCTTGGGGGCGATTGTATTTTTCCTGCAGAATCGAACCGCTCAAGTAGGAAGCTCTCCAGGCCAGGGGATCGGCTTTTAATGCATCGGGGCAGACTGTGTTGATGACAAAATTGAAGATTTGTGAAACACTGTTCCAGCGTGCATACTGCGTCGCTCCTTCGGCAATCACCAGTAGCGTTTCGGCATCTTCCGGTTGTGCCCGGTTATAATAACGGACGAACCAGCGATAGGCTTCGTTGGCTTCATCGATCTTTCCGGAGTCTGTGAGAAGCTGAGCCTGGATCAGGTGTGCCAGGGGCTGGTCCGGATTGAATGCTATTGCTTTCGTGACGTGTTTGTCAGCGCTGGGATAGTCCCCCGTTTCATAATACAGTTTTGCTGCCAGCGCATGAAGATCTGGATGGTCGGGGAGTTGTTTCAGTCCTTCGTTCAGCCGATCTAACGCTGATTTTGTCTGACCGGTTTCGACATCGATCTGAATTAATCCGCGAAGTAACTGCCACTGGTGGTCGGCGTTTTTCTGTTTGGAATCAGCGAGTTGTTGTTTCGCTTGCGCATAGACTTCGCGGGCTTCTGCATAACGGCCATGCTGCTGGTGTTCGTGTGCCGTTTCGAGTACTTGCTCGATTGACTCGGCTTGTTTTTCTTCCGCAGCGATCAGACAGTTCGAATAAATCTGAAGCGGTAGCATGACCGCCAGCAGGCAAAGTGTGAGTCTGATGATCCTATGTAAACCGTTTAACATTCGTAGATCCAAGTGAGTCATGAAATCTTTGTTGGTAACTTTGTTAGAGAAAAGAAGGGCGTGGCGACTTTTTCTCTTCTTTGATAGAGCTGTCTCCTGTGGGAATCAGCATGTCGTCTTCAGCAGGAGACTGTTGCGTTTGTAGTTCGATCGCCGGTTTTGAACCTGTAGCGGCTGTTTCATTGATATTCGTTCCATGGATGGGGAGCCCAAATCCCAGGATCAGTTCGCGTTTTGTTTTTTCATTGACGTTTGCGAGTAAAAACAGTTCTTCGCTCCGTGAATAGGCAATCAGACTTCCATTCCAATAAGCGAGACGGTTGTTAGCAGTGCTGGGGATGCGCGCCTGTTTCGTCAAGATTCCCACGAGATTCAACGGGTCGGTGGCGGAAAGAATCGTCAGCTCATCGGTCGCTGATTCATCACGGAGCTTTCGCAATTCCTGAATTGTTCCCGACATCGCAAATTGTTCCCCTGCGACTCCAGATACGAAACGACCGCCGCGAATTTCACCCCGGGCTTCGAGACGTCGATAAATCTGCAGCAATTCAAACCAGCGGGGGGCGCCGGATTCTTTTACTAATAAGTCGCGGAAGACCACTCCCCAACGCCTTAACAGTTGCCACGCCCATTGCTCGACATACTCATAATATTGCAGGCTGCGTTCTTCAATCTCAGTCGCAAGTTCACGTCGCCAGATCGACCAGCGTCCTGTATTGTTCGGAGTGCTGCGTTTGCGGACCAGGCCGATTCTTGATTTTCGTGCAGCACGTCGGTTTTTTGTGGAACGATCTTCGGTAAATTGTCGCATGCCGGAGAAACTGTCGGAGGTCACCAACCCGCGCGAGATGAGTTCGCCCAATGCATCGGCGACCTGTGTGGGAAGGGATTCTGTTGCAGCCATTAAGTCGGTGGCGAACAGAGCCCCCTGTTGCGTGAGTAGTTCCTGAATTTCCACAGCCGGGCTGCTCAAATAATTCTGATCTTCGGTATTCTGCGTTGAAGACTCACTGAAATATGTCAGCCAGGGGATATCTTCTCTCAAAAAGAAAGAGACGGGGGCATTACGAGTAATGCCGGTCATTGGTTTGCCCTGATCGGCGGTTCGTTTGGGAGGGTAGAGGCGTCCCCAGCCAATTTCACCCGTAAAACAGAGTTCATCCAATTGATTATTCTGGTAATTGGAAAGTCGGGCTGGCAGTATGTCGCGTTCCCAGCAAATCGCCGGGATGTCGATTCCCTGGAGCATGGAGAGGATTTCAAACAGGCCGTTTGTTCCCGACCGTTTTTCGTCGCCCGCCATGCCGTGAAGCCGTGTGAGATATTGGATGAAGACACTCGTATCGACCGGTTGCACTTGAGCACGCAGACCTTGCAGGGTGAGTCTGTGAATGCGTGCCAGCAAACGCCGGTGACACCACTCTTTCGGAGGTGAGTCGGCGGCAGTTGTTTCTTGTTGGGGGGCTGACTCATCGGCGCTTTGATCCCAGTTGGGATCTTTGACACGGAAGAAACCCTGCATCGCGATGCCTTCGCCTTCGAGCGCCATCAGCGCCGCTTCTGTTTGTGAATCCGTCATGCCTGCGAAGTTTGCGATTTCTGCGACGGTCAACGGGCCACAAGTATCGAGTAGACCGCGAATGATGGCAGTGCGGGCTTCTGCTGATTCCCATTCCTGACGCACACCAACAGGAACGGTGACAGGCGGTGCATGCTGACTCTCGGGGAAGGCAGCCAGTGCTGCCGGGAGACGCTCTGTTGCGACCCAGCTTTCGGTGCAGCGGTTCGCTGATTGATTCTCTGTTCTTTGTAGTGTTGTCGCACGGCCCGTTGCTTCCAGTTCCTGATACCAGTCGGCCCAGTCCGGCTGCTCATTAATGGGAAGATGAATGCGGCCCAGTAGAAGATCATGGAATTCATCGGCGTTTCGTACCAGTGGTTGTGCTTCCTGGCAAACCTGTGCGATTGCTTCGGGGGAGAGTCTGCCCAGGTCTTCGACACTTTCGATGGAAAGTGTGTGGCGTGTTGCGACCGCACGGGCGCGGCGTTCCTGTGCTTCGCCACCATCCAGAAACGTATACGGGCTGGAGTTCAAAAGTTCGTAGCAAAAAGGAGAAGGCTCTCTGGTATCGCGGGGAATCAGTTTGACGGTTCCCTGTTCGATTTCCTGGAGCACGGTTTTGAAGCCATCGATATCGAGTTGCTCGTTCAAGCAGTCATAGAGAGTCTGGTCGACCAGAATATGATCGGGGCGGACGATTTCCCCAATTTCATTTTCGGGACAGCCGGTCAGACGCGGGAAGACGGCAGTGAGCAGGTCCTCGGCGCGAAAGCGTTGGAGCGGCGGCGGTACTTTCTTCCCGTTCTGCATCCGCGAAACCAGCAGTGCCCGGGTGACATTCCAGCGCCAGCGGACATGAAACATGGGGTGATCCAAAATCGCCTGCTCGGAAAGTTGTTGAACGTTTCTTGTATTCAACATCGTAAATAGGCTCTCTAAGGGAAAGCTGTGTTGAGGTCCAAGTGAGAGGATAATGCCATTGTCGTCGGCCGTTGCCTGCAGCTCAAAATTATAGGAACGGCAGAAACGCTTACGCATGGTGTAGCCCCAGGCGCGGTTGATATCGCCACCAAAGGGAGCGTGGATCACCAGTTGCATGCCCCCCGATTCATCGAAGAAGCGTTCGAAAACGATTCGCTTTTGAGTCGGGACAATGCCCAGTGCGGCCTTTTCTGCCAGAACGTAATCGACAATCTGCTTGCTGCCCCATTCGTCCGTGTTGGTTTCTTGGCTCAGCCAGAGAATGGCTTGTTCCGGGTTTTCGACCTGCCGTTCGAGTTCTTCGCGCAGATGTGAGATTTCGGTCGAAAGTTCGAGAGAGCGCCCTGGTGCTTCACCAAACCAGAACGGGATGGAAGGGGGCGCGCCATTAGCATCGACTACAGTGACATCGCCGCCTCGGACATAGCGAATTTGCCAGGATGTATTGCCGAGCAGGAAAATATCTCCCGCCATGCTTTCCACGGCAAAGTCTTCGTCGACTGAGCCGACCACGGTCTGGTCGTCTTCGGTGACCACGCGATACGAGGCGATTTCCGGAATCGCACCTCCGTTCATCGTGGAGACGAGACGGGCATTTTTTCTGCTGCGGACGCGGTTCTGGACTTGATCGTGATGTAAATAGACGCGACTGCGACCGGCTGTGGTGCTGATACCCTCACTCAGAAAATGAAGCGTGCTATCAAAATCGGACCGTTTCAGGTTCCGATAAGAATAGGCGCGCGTCATCGTTTCGAATAATTCATCTGTGTTCCATTCTTCACAGGCGACTTCGGCGGTGATTTGTTGTGCCAGGATATCGACGGGGGCTTCCGGCATGCGAACGGTATCGAGGATGCCTTGTTTAATTGATCGGACCAGTGCCATGCTTTCCAGGAGTTCATCCCGCGAGAGGGCAAAGATGCGTCCTTTAGGAACCAGACCGAGTGAGTGTCCTGAGCGTCCGATGCGCTGGAGAAAGGTAGCAATGCCGCGGGGTGAGCCAATCTGCACAACCAGATCGATGTAGCCGACATCTATTCCCAGTTCGAGAGAAGCGGTCGCGATAACCGCTTTGAGCTCGCCACTTTTCAATTTCTGTTCGGTGCGATGCCGAATTTTTGCCGAGAGTGAGCCGTGATGGCTGCCGACAACGTCTTCGCCCAGTCTCTCTGTCAACTGATGGGTGATGCGTTCGGCCAGCCTTCGTGTGTTGACGAAGATCAATGTGCTGTGGTGCAACTGAATCAGTTCGACGATCTGCTCCAGAACTTCGGCCCATTGCTCGTGAGTGCAGATCGCGCTCAATTCGGATGGGGGAACCTGGATAGCAACGTCCAGAGTACGGGAGTGACCAATGTTGACAATGCGGCAGGTTTGTTCGGGAAATTCGTGGCGCTCTGTTTGGGGGGGCTTGTCGGTGATTTCAATTTCCGGTCGATTTCCGACCAGATATTGTGCCACCCGTTCTAGAGGTTTTTGAGTGGCTGACAAGCCGATTCGTTGCAGAGGATGATCGACTAATGCTTCCAGACGTTCCAGGGTAAGTGACCAGTGTGAGCCGCGTTTGTCTCGTAGCAAGGCGTGAATTTCATCCACGATCACGGTTTCCACCGTTTTGAGTGTCTCGCGACTTTTAGAGCCGGTCAGCATTAAATACAGCGATTCCGGAGTGGTGACCAGGATATGAGGAGGACGACGGACAAGTGCGGTTCGCTTCGAAGAAGGGGTGTCTCCCGTTCGCAGGCCGACGCGAATGGGGGTGAAAGTGTAGTCTTCTTCTTCTAGTAACTGGGAAATTTCTTCCAGAGGTTCTGTCAGATTGCGGTGCATGTCATTTGAGAGAGCCCGTAATGGAGAGACATAGATCACCGAGATTTCATTCTCCAGATCACCGTCCAGCGAACGTTTTACAAGACGATCTATCACGGACAGAAACGCGGTCAATGTTTTTCCGCTGCCGGTAGGGGCTGAAATCAGGGTATGCTCACCACGATTAATACAGGGCCAGCCTTGCTGCTGCGGTTCCGTCGGTCCCTGGAATCGATTTTGAAACCATTTTTCAATGATTGGGTGATATCCGTAAAATGACATAACTGCCCTTTGGTGAGTTTGGAAGAATTGCCCCTGTATTGTAAGAGGGGAACGTGTAAAATTTAACTGGTTTTCTGTGAAATTCTGTGGGTCGCGGTGAATCGAGGGTTTTGAGACGGATGCAGGGAGTTTGGTGATTTATGAGAAAAGTCTGGTTTCTGGGAGTTCCTCACTCGATTTGAACAAATCAATCTGTGAGATTGTCAATCTGGAAAACGGACGAATTGAGCAAATTTCTGTCGGAAATGATGTTGATTAAATCAAAACCTTATTTACCTGCTGGTAATCGTCTATAATTTTATAAAATGAAATGATCTGTCTGATGTATTCTTTCGTTAAAATGAGTACACCAGTTGATCAGTGCCTGTTTATAATCAGAATAGTACCAGGCAATGAGCTCTGCTGATGATGAGGAGCGTAAGCAGGGCTTGAATTTTCATGCTTTGCATTTCTTTTTCTGACAATGGTGAAAGTCGCATAATGAAAAATGTCAACCAGATGTTACTGGCCTATATTCTGGGACTTTTAGTGTTCAATGGAACTTCATCGGTTCAAGCAGATCCGGCACAGCCCAAGCCTGCTCAAAAACAGCAGCAGGATGGAAAGAAAGTGGCCGATGCAAAACAGGACGAGCCCCCGTCTCGACCTGCGTTATTTATGACCATTGACAGTCCTGTTGGTGAAGTGGCGTACGGCCGTGTGACTAATGCTGCCCTGGCGTTACAGAACGAGGCGGGGCAGAGTAATGAAACAGGGTATCTCATTCTGAAAATTGAGCCTGGTTCCAGTCCCTTTCATCAAGTTCAGGGGCTCGCCAAATTCCTGGCCTCTTCAAAATTGTCGAACTTAAAAACGATTGCCTGGATTCCGGAAACGGTGATCGGCAACAATGTTGTATTGGCGTTGGCCTGTGATGAAATTGTGATGCACCCTGATGCAGAACTGGGAGATATTGGTTACGGAAAAGCCGTTGATCGAGATGAACGGGAATTTGTGTTTTCCATTGTGGAGAAGCGTCATAATACCAAGCTGAGCCGTGCGCTCGCGTTGGGAATGATGGATCCTCAACAGGCGGTTTTGAAAATCAAAATTCAACAGGGGCAAGGGGACAACAAACAGGTTGAATCCCGCGTC
Organism: Gimesia alba; assembly: GCF_007744675.1. Taxonomy (NCBI): domain Bacteria; kingdom Pseudomonadati; phylum Planctomycetota; class Planctomycetia; order Planctomycetales; family Planctomycetaceae; genus Gimesia; species Gimesia alba. The sequence continues at coordinate 4,214,913 of NZ_CP036269.1, read as the reverse complement.
GTGACTCCCGAAGAGTTAAAACGGCTGCAAGATAATATGGCTGTGATTGTTGACGTGGAAACGATCAAGGAAGTGGGCTCGCTGGGAGTTTTTTCCGGCAGCAAAGCGCGGGCTCTGGATGTGTTGGTTCAACAACTGGCTCATAATCGGGGGGATCTGGCTGAATTGTATGAGATTCCACGAGAAAAATTACGTGATGATCCCACGCTGGGGGCGGCGCCGAAGGCAGTGCTGATCAAAGTAGATGGAGAGATCAATCCGATTTTAGAAGCATTTCTTGAGCGTCAAATTAATCGCGCCGTCAATGCCGGGGCGAATCTGCTCATTTTTGAAATCGACTCGGGGGGGGGGCATTTACTTTCAGGTGAAAGGCTTGCTTATAGCATTGCTGACCTGGAGTCGATTAATGTAAGAACCGTCGCCTACATTCCCAAATATGCTTTGAGTAGTGCTGCGATCATTGCTTTAGGCTGCGATGAAATATTTCTCAAACCCGATGCTCAGATTGGCGATGCAGAACCGATCATCTTGAATGAGGGAGGGCAGTTCGAACATGTACCCGAAAAAATATTGAGCAAATTACGAGTATCTATGAAGACACTCGCAGAGAAAAAAGGGAGACCCGCAGCCGTCTGTGAAGCCATGTCCGATAAAGACCTGGAAATATTTGAAGTCACGAACAGTAAAACCGGGCAGATCTGGTATATGACGGAGAATGAAATTCATGAGTCGAATGGTGAGTGGATTCAAGGCCGGGTTGTGAGTGAATCGCGAAAAGAGAACCTGTTGACAGTGGAGGGGAACCGCGCTCACACTTTGAAAATCGCCGAGCCTCCAGTGAGGGACATGGATGAGCTCAAGCAGAGGCTGGGTATTCCTGCAGATACGAAATTGGTGGCCGCCGGGCGGACCTGGGTTGATACGCTGGTATTTAACCTTAATACCTTATATTTAACCGGTACTATTCTGGCGCTGGGGATTCTGTTTGTCTATTTGGAACTTTCGACACTCACAGGTTTTTTTGGAATCCTGGCGGGAGTTTGTTTCGGCTTGTTTTTCTGGAGTCATGTTCTGGGGGGGACTGCCGGCTATTTAGAAATTGTATTGTTTGTAATGGGTTTGATTTGCATTTTACTGGAAATCTTTGTGGTTCCCGGTTTTACTGTATTTGGAGTTTCTGGGGGACTATTAGTGTTTGGCTCAATCATCATGGCCAGCCAGACTTTTGGCGACTTTAACACATTGCGCCCAGGTTCCGATTTCACGACAATGACCAATACGGTTGGTACTTTGAGTGCTTCGTTAATTACCGTCATCATCATGGCGATTGCCTTGAATCGGTTCCTGCCCGAGTCGCGGCTGATGAGTTCCATTATTCTGGCACCTCCGGGTGATCACCAGCGGGCCGGCGTCCACGAAATTCAATTAGATCCGGGATTACTTGAAAACTCAGGTACTTTGCAGCTGCAGGGACTTGATTTACGGGTTGGGATGAAAGGTGTGGCCAGCTCTGTGCTCAGGCCTGCGGGACGGGTAGAAATTGAGGGGGTCTGGGTGGATGTGATCAGTGAAGGACCCTATATTCAGCCAGGTGCCGAAGTGGAAATTGCTCAAATTAACGGGAATGAAGTGGTCGTCCGTGAGGTGGTTTGAGGATAGGGCGTCAATTCGCGTTTTGCTTGTATTATTGGAAGTGATGTGCTCTAATGTACAACTTGAGAGGTGGTTACGAGATGAAATTACCTAACTGATTCTATTCAGTCAGGTTTTTGTTTTCGAGGTAGCGTATCCATTGAATAATCTATTCAAATTGCTACATTAGTTACCTTTAATGCCCTGAAAGCTAGCGTAATAGCTTGGTTTTCTCTCGCCATTACCAGTCTAAAAAGTCAAGACACGGAACGTAGTGGCTATCTTTAGCATTGGGTAATCCCCGATCTTCTCTGTTTGTCATGTAGTTTGTTTTAAAGGTTTAGGTTAGAAGAATGTCAGTCACGCAGGAACGAAGAGCAGAATTGATTCAAGAATATCAGTCCAAAACAGGGGATACCGGATCTGCTGAAGTGCAGATTGCTGTACTTACAGAACGGATTGTCAATTTAACAGAGCATTTACGATCAAATTCAAAAGATCATGCCAGTCGGAGAGGTTTACTGCAGATGGTAAGCCGTCGACGTGGTCTGCTTGATTATTTGCACAAGAAGAATGCAGAAAGCTACAGGGAAATTCTGGATCGGTTAAACATTCGAAAATAGTTTCGGTGTTCGCTGATCTGAGTCGGTTTGTCGGAAAAGAATTAGGAAATTATTGTGAAAGTAGTTGTTGAATGTGAGGTTGGCGGACAGAAACTAAGTCTTACAACTGGTCAGTTAGCGAAGCAGGCCGCAGGCTCTGTTCTGATTCAATATGGTGAAACAGTGGTTTTTGTTGCTTCTGCAACAGGACCAGCAAGACCGGGAATTGATTTTTTCCCATTAACAGTTGATTATCGGGAACGAACTGCCGCTTCTGGCAAGTTCCCTGGTGGGTTTTTAAAACGCGAAGGGCGTCCCACAACCAAAGAAATTTTGACGGCTCGTTTAACAGACCGTCCCATTCGTCCGCTCTTCCCCAAAGGGTTTAACGACGAACTGCAGATCATGTCAAATGTCATGTCATGCGATGGCGTGAATGACCCGGACGTACTTTCCATCAATGCAGCCAGTGCTGCTCTCTGTCTCTCTCCTGTTCCCTTCAAGGGACCTATTGGTGCAGTACGAGTCGGTCGCATTGACGGTGAGCTGATTCCCTTTCCGACACGCGAACAGATTGCGGAAAGTGATCTGGACCTGATTGTCGCCGGAACAGTTGAGTCTGTATTGATGATCGAAGGATTTGGCGATCAAATTCCTGAGGACGAAATGGCAGCCGCCATTATGTTCGCTCATAAAGAACTGGGCAAGATCTGCAAACTGCAATTGGAATTGCGTGACAAAGCAGGTGTTGAACCATTTGAATATGAAGCGCCTCCGGAAAATCCCTTCATCGCCAAGTTGGACGATGCGATCTATCAGCGACTGAACTCTGCTATGCAAAGCACAGTCAAAGCGGAACGACGTGAAGGTGCCAAAGCGATTCGCGATGAGTTGATTGAAAAGTTCTTCCCGGAAGAAGCCGAAACAACCGAAGACGGTGCAACTCGTGCCCAGTTCGGCGAAGCATTTCATGATCTCGAAGAGCGAGCCGTGCGTGAGCTGGCTATGTCAGGTCGTCGTCTGGATGGACGTACTCCTGATATGCTGCGTGATGTTTCCTGTGAGACAGGACCTTTACCACGCGTTCACGGTTCTGCCTTGTTTACCCGCGGTGAAACTCAGTCATTGGCAACCGTCACATTGGGAACATCTCGTGACAAGCAGCGTGTCGATGGTCTGTTCGAAGAAGAATTGCAACGATTCATGTTGCACTACTACTTCCCTCCTTATTCGGTCGGTGAGTGCCGACCAATTCGTGGACCAGGACGACGTGAAATTGGTCACGGTTGTCTGGCAGAGCGTTCTGTCGCACCAGTGTTGCCCAGCGAAGAAGATTTCCCTTATACCATCCGTGTGATTTCCGACATTATGGAATCCAACGGAAGTAGTTCGATGGCATCAGTCTGTTCGGCTACTCTGGCGTTGATGGATGCAGGCGTTCCTTTGCGTCAGCCTGTCGCTGGGATTTCCATTGGTCTGGTAACATCCGGTGATGAGTTCAAAGTTTTGACTGACATCATTGGTGATGAAGATCATTTCTGTGATATGGACTTCAAAGTTGCCGGAACCCAAAAAGGAATCACGGGAATTCAGCTGGACCTGAAGAATGAAGGGATCAGCGAAGAAATTATTCGTGCAACCCTGGATCAGGCCAAGACAGCCCGACTGGACCTGTTACGAACCATGTTGACTGCCATTCGTCGTCCTCGTGCTGAGATTTCGGCTTATGCACCGCGTCTGCATCAAACCAAGATCAATCCTGAAAAGATCGGCCTGCTGATTGGACCTGGCGGAAAAACCATCCGTGCGATTCAGGAAGAAACCGGTGCGACCATCGATATTCAGGATGATGGTACTGTGACGGTCTCCGGCGGAAATGTTTCTGTCGTTGAAAAAGCCATGGCACACATCGAAGCACTGACCGAAGAAATTCGTGTAGGTCGCATCTATGATGGCGTGGTCAGTTCGATCAAAGAATTTGGTGCATTCATCGAGATTGCTCCTGGTAAAGATGGCCTGTGCCATATCAGCGAACTGTCTGACGGATTCGTCAAATCGGTCGGTGATATCTGTAAAATGGGTGACCGTTTGCAGGTGAAGGTGATTGCCGTTGATGATCAGAACCGTGTCAAACTTTCCCGTAAAGCTGTTCTGGCGGAACAGGCGGCAGAAAGTAACGGAGATGGTGAAGCAGCAGAAGCTGAAGAAGAGTAAAAGACGTTTGTCTTTGATCTGATAAAACTAAAAAACGATGAAGGAGCTCGACGTGAGATGACTTCATCGTTTTATTTTTTATGTATGAGAGATCGGTAATACATATTTCAATCGAAGTGTGAGACGTTTGCAGTTCAATTGAACATACGGTTGGGAAGATTCAATGTCGAGAACATCTGCAATGAATGAGAGCCCGTTAAGCGTTGGTGAACGCGAAAAATTTGAAGCGCAGTATTCGGAAATCGCGACCCTCGCTGGCGGCCTGGCTCACGAAATCAAGAATCCGCTTTCAACCATGAGTATGAATCTGGAGTTACTCACCGAAGATTTGGATTCCCTCGATGTCCCTGCAAAACACCGGATGTTGAAAAAAGTCGAAAGTGTGCAGCGGGAATGTAAACATCTGCAGGATATCCTGGATGCGTTTTTGCAATTTGCACGGGTCGGCAAGCTGTCTTTGAGTGAAGCCAACCTGAATAATCTGGTCAGTGATTTTATTGACTTTTTCCGACCACAGGCACGTGATGCGAATATTGAGATTAGCCCACATTTTGATGCTGATTTACCGCCGATTAAAGTGGATAAGGCGCTGTTTCGTCAGGTGCTGATGAATCTGGCTCTGAACGTGATTCAGGCCATGCCCGATGGTGGGCTGATTGAATTACAGACCTATCACAAAAACGGAATGGTTTATCTCGACCTGATTGATAATGGTAAAGGCATTGATGAAAAAGTGAAGTCACGGATGTTTGATGCCTTCTTTTCCACCAAATCCGGGGGGAGCGGTTTAGGCCTGCCAACGGTCAAAAAAATCATTGATGCGCATCATGGGACGATTGAATGTGAAAGTGAACCGGGGCGGGGAACTCGCTTTACCATCTCGTTTCCGGTATGCTGAAGACGCATTCTTGAAAGCAAATGTATGTTTTTCGTACTAGAGTCAGATGTGACTTTTACGGGTTATGATTTACCCGTTTCAGAGTAAATTATCTTGTGAAACAGGCGCTCCCAACGGGGGGGGTGACCATTCAATTTGAATCAGTAAAGGCTGAGATTCTGCTCGATGAGCTCCAAAGACACTAAGGATACAGATCTTGAATCGATTGTGATTCGAGTTCTGATTATTGATGATGATGAAGCCCATGCGCAGGCTGTAGCAGAGAGCCTGGAACGTGTAGGGTGCGAATGTAAGATCGCGACTTCCGGAGAACAGGGGGCCAAACTGATCGAACGCGAGACGGCTGATATTGTCATCACCGATTTGCGAATGGATGGAGTGGATGGTTTATCGATTTTGCGAACTGCCAAGGAAGAGCTTCCCGATGCCGAAGTGATCGTGCTGACCGGGCATGGGTCGATTAATTCCGCTGTGACGGCGATGCAACTGGGCGCGTATACTTATTTAACCAAACCTCTGGATATTAGTGAATTGCGGAATGCCGTTGAGAAGGCCTCAACACGCGTGAGACTGATGCGACGGAATGCAGAACTGCATCGTCGGCTTGATGAAAAATTTGGCTTTGAAGGGGTGATAGGCAATACCCCCCAAATGCATCAAATCGTTGAGAAACTGAAGAATGTCGCGACGACAAATAGTACCGTTTTGATTGAAGGTGAAAGTGGGACCGGAAAAGAACTAGTCGCGCGTGCGATTCATCAAAACAGCGAACGCAAAAGCAAACCGTTTGTGCCACTGAATATCTCGGCTTTACCCGACAGTATTCTGGAAAGTGAACTCTTTGGCCATGAACAGGGGGCCTTTACGGGAGCGGTCGGCAAACGGATTGGTAAATTTGAGCATGCGAATGGAGGCACACTTTTTCTAGATGAAGTCGGTGAGATGCCGATGCAGACTCAGATTAAGTTATTGCGCGTGCTGGAAGATCGCAAAATTGCCCGGCTCGGTACCAATGAGGAAATCAGTCTGAATGTACGGCTGGTAGCAGCGACCAATGCTGATCTCTTGGAAATGGTCAAACAGGGAACGTTTCGCCAGGACCTCTATTATCGCTTATCGGTTGTAAAAATTGAATTGCCGCCACTACGCGAGCGCCGGGGTGACATCCCATTATTGACCGATCATTTTCTGAAAGAACTTTCTTCACAGTACGATAAACCTTACGAAGGAGTTTCTCGTGCCGCCCGCCGTGCACTAATGGCTTATGACTGGCCGGGTAATATTCGTCAGTTACGAAACGCGGCAGAACGCATGCTGGTCCTTGATACTGATGGTATTCTGGATCTGGATGACTTGCCTGAAGAAATTGTCCCAGTCGGAGGCCCAGACGGTGACAGCAGTTATACATCGGATCGCTCGGGGGCTGACTTTCTAATCGGCCGTCCGTTCGCGGAAGTGGAACGATATTATATCGAGCGAGCCCTTGATCTGGCAGATGGCAAACGCGAAGAAGCTGCAAAGATGTTGGGCATCGGCGAGCGAACCCTCTACCGCAAGCTCAAAGAATATCAAAAGCAAAAAGAGGAACAGAGCAAGTAATTCGTCAGGCTATATCTAGGCGGAACTCTGCTTCTGCTTCTGATTTTCTTCTGTGGCGAGTCTGACAGTGCTGCCACTCAGGTCATGCTAAATGACGGTGTGTTTACTCAATTGTCGAATATCAGCAGAGAGCGTATGCGCTGGCAGGTCAAGCTTACTTCTATCTGAATGAAAATAGGCGCTGGGTTTATAAGTTGCTTTATAGTAGGGGATAACGTCAAGAGGGTGGCAGTGTGTCTGCTGGAAATACTGCATTGAGACTGGGGAATTCAGGAGGTAATTCAAACAAACCAGATAAAAATCTTGACATAAAATGACGATCCGTCAAAATAGTGGTGTTATGAAAACCAGTGATCGCAAACAACGGGAAATTAAGGAACGCGAAGCCAAGATCTTGGAATGCGCGCGGCCTATGTTTATTGAAGGGGGCTATAACGGCCTGAATATGGATCGTTTGACGAGTATGCTCGAATATTCCAAAGGGACGATCTATAACCACTTTTCCTGCAAAGAGGAAATCATCATTACGCTGGCGATTCAGACTCTGGAAAAACGGCTGGCGATGTTTGAAAAGGCGGCTTTGTTTCAGGGAACATCACGCGAGCGAATAGCTGCGATCGGGACGGCAGCCGAGTTGTTTGTGAAGACCTATCCCGACCATTTTTGTGTCGAACAGACCATTCGCCTCGATTCGATTTGGGATAAAACATCCGAAGCACGCCGTAAATTAATGTCGAATTACGAACATCGTTGTATCGGTATTGTGGGGGGAATTGTGCGTGATGGAATCGCCAGAGGGGACGTCCATCTAGGCCAGAATGCAACGCCCGAAGAAATTGTATTTGGACTGTGGTCGCTTTCGGTGGGGGGGTATTCGATTATTACCACCAGCAATTCGCTGGGGGAGTTAGGGATGTCTGATCCCTTTAATATGGTACGCCGAAATTACCATCGTTTTTTGGATGGAATTCAGTGGCAGCCGCTTAGTACTGAAGTTGATTATGATGCCGTTTTTGATCGCGTGAGTCAGGAGGTCTTTGGGAATGAGCTGCCCCAGATCCCAGTTTAAACGGTGTTTTTTTGACAGTAAAATGACGTTTCGTCAAATTGTGTGGTCCTTATGAAACGCTTTCAAGTTCTGCTATTCACATTTGTTCTGATCGGTGTGCCGGTGGCATTCTGGGAGTATTCTCGATTCGCCTTCTCTACAGAAGTAGCGGGTACCAATGCAAAACAGGTGGGAGTTCCCGTTGAAGTGGGAGTTCCCGTTGAAGTTGTCAAACTGAAGCCCGTTGACTCGTTTGATCGTCAGCGAAGTTATACCGGTCGGGTGGTTGCTGCCCGGACCAGTGAACTGGCGTTTGAGCGAAGCGGAAAACTGCTCAATGTGACTGTAGATGAAGGGGATTCGGTTCGGGAAACGATGGTCCTGGCCAACCTGGATACGCGACATTTGGAAGTCGTACGATTACAGCTGCAGGCAGAACGGGATGTCGCTCAGGCCAAACTCGATGAATTCAAAGCAGGCCCACGGCCCCAGACGATTGCTGTTGCAGAAGCCGAAGTCAGACAGCTTTCAGCCAAACTCAAGAATTTGAAGGCCGATCATGCTCGCAACGAAGAGTTGCTTAAGCGAAACGCGATTTCAAAATCGGTGTTTGAAGCGTCTCAGTATGATGTGGAGCAACAACAGGCGCAGTTAGATGCAGCGCAGAGTCGCTTGTCGGAACTGCAGGAAGGGACGCGGAAAGAGCAGATTGCTGCACAAAAGGCAGTCGTTGCGACCCTGGATGCGTCGTTGGCGGATAATCAGGTCGATCTAGACGATGCTGTCTTGAAGGCACCTTTCAGCGGGCGGATTTCGAAACGCTATGCGGATGAAGGGACTGTGATTTCTCCCAATACACCTTTATTCCGACTGGTAGAAGATCAGAAACTGGAAGCGCACATTGGTGTTCCTGTTGAGATGGCTCAAAGCCTGGAACCGGGAAAACAGCAACAGGTACAACTGAATGGAAAAACGTATGAGGCAAAGCTGAAAGCGATTTTGCCCGAACTCGATCCCGTGACACGGACCCAGGAGGTGGTACTGGCGTTGAACACTGATGCTTCTAAGACTCTCGTTCCCGGCCAAGTGATTCGCATTGCGATTTCGGAACCGGTGCAAATGCAGGGGTTCTGGCTGCCTTTGAGTGCTTTGGCGCGGGGGGAACGGGGGCTTTGGTCTGCGTATGCTGTGATTAAGGGAAAACAAGAAAACGAAAAGATCCTCGAGAAACGGCAGATCGAAGTATTACACACGGAAGGAGATCGTGTTCTGGTACGAGGAACACTCCAGGCGGGAGATCAAATCGTCGCGGATGGGATTCATAAACTGGCGAATCGACAGCCAGTCGTCGTTAAGTCGGTCCGTTAAAAGTCATTTTATTGAAAAATTGCAGCGCTGTATCAATCAAGACAGAGGAAAACCTTTCAGGAATCAATGGGGAATTCAATCATGCTGGAAGGATTATTCTATCGAAATCGCCGATTGTTGATTTTGATGATGGCGTTGATCACGGTGGCCGGCCTTTCCAGTTATTACGTGCTGCCTCGAATGGAAGACCCGGTACTGACCCAGCGGGTCGCGCGGGTGAATACGCGTTTTCCGGGGGCTGATGCGACGCGTGTAGAATCTCTGGTCTCTGAAAAAATCGAAGAGGAACTCAGAGAAATCGATGAGATCAAAGAGCTGCGCTCCATTTCTCGTACCGGCATGTCTTCGATGACGATTGAACTGCGGGATGACGTATATGAAGTCGATGAGGTCTGGTCGCGGATTCGGGATAAAATTGACGATGCGCGTGTCGAGTTTCCAAGCGGCGCAAAGGAGCCGGATTTTGAAGAACTGAATGTCAAAGCTTATGCCCTGATTGTCGCTTTGGTCTGGGACAATCCGAATGACGTCAATTATGCTGTATTAAGGCGAACGACAAAACAACTGGAAGATCGCTTACGTGCGATTTCCGGAACAGAAGACATTGATACGTTCGGAGATCCTGATGAAGAGATCATTGCGGAAATTCAGCCGGATCAAATTGCAGCGCTCGGATTGACTGTCCAGCAAATCGCAGATCAGGTGGAATCGTCTGATGCGAAGCTGACAGCAGGATTATTGCGCGGGCGGAAAAGTGATCTGTTGATCGACGTCGATTCGGAATTGGATTCTCTGTCGAGAATCGCCAACACGCCGGTTCAGTTTGGTGCCGAAGGTCATTCCGTGCAGTTGGGAGACATCGCGACGATCAGAAAAGGCGTTGCTTTGCCTCTGAACAGTCTGGTGATTGCAGATGGAAAGCCGGCTGTGACTCTGGGCATATTCGTGCGGGATAATGTGCGGATTGATCACTGGAGCAGGTCAGCGAAAGCAGCCATCAATGAATTTGAACAAAGGTTAGCTGATGACGTGATGGTACAGACTTTGTTCGACCAGAATCGTTATGTGGAAGCACGGCTGGATGGCCTCGTGTGGAATCTGTTGTTTGGCGGTCTGGCCGTTATCGCGGTAATTGTATTCATGATGGGTTGGCGGAATGCGCTGGTGATTGGGACGGCATTGCCTTTGTCGGCCTTTATGGTTTTGACAGGACTGCGTTTTCTGGATATCCCCATTCATCAGATGTCGGTCACAGGACTGATTATTGCGTTGGGACTTTTGATCGACAATGCGATTGTCGTTGTCGATGAAGTACGATCAAAATTACATTCCAGGATGGCCCCCGACGATGCGGTTATTTCTACCGTTCGGCATCTGGCTGTGCCTCTGCTGGGGTCGACGCTGACAACGGTGTTGGCTTTTGCTCCGATTGCGCTGATGCCGGGTCCCGCGGGAGAATTTGTCGGTTCGATTGCCGTCAGTGTGATTCTGGCCATTTGCAGTTCATTCTTCCTGGCGATGACGGTGATTCCTGCGATTGCAGCACTGTTTGCAGATCCGGAAGAAGATCCGCTCAACGCACACTGGTGGCAAGTCGGTTTCAGCCATGCGGAGATGCGCAACGCGTATCGGAAGTCGCTGGACATCCTGTTTTCACGTCCGTTGTTGGGAGTGGCGGTAGGGTGCGTATTGCCTGTGTGTGGGTTTCTGGTCGCAGGATCACTGCCCGAACAGTTCTTTCCACCAGCGGATCGGGATCAAGTGAATATCGAGTTGGAATTAAACGCACATGCCTCTCTGGCAGAGACTCAGGAGACGATTGAAACGATTCGCCGCGTGGTTTTGGAGCATCCGCAGGTGAAGGGAATCGAATGGTTTCTGGGAGAGAGTGCGCCGCAGTTTTATTACAACATAATTGCCAAGCGTGAGAATTCTTCCAATTATGCGCAGGCACTGGTGCAACTCAATTCCGCATCAGGCGGTCAGGAGCTGATTCATGAGTTGCAGCGGGAACTGGATCGGAAGGTGCCGCATTCGCGCGTATTGGTCAGGCAGTTAGAACAGGGGCCTCCCTTTGATGCGCCTATTGAAGTCCGGTTGTTCGGGCCGGATCTGCATCAGTTGAGTCAGAGTGGTGATGAGCTGCGGACGATTTTGAGCAAGACGCCGGATGTGTTGCATCATAAAGCAGAATTGGCCGACCCGTTACCCAAGCTGACGTTGAAAATCGATGAAGAGCAGGCACGCTTGGCGGGGCTCGACCATGCCGAAATTTCTCGTCAATTGGATGCCGCACTGGAAGGGGCACTGGGAGGAAGTATTCTGGAAGAGACTGAGGAACTGCCGGTTCGGATTCGCGTGCCCCATGATCGACGGGGATCCATTAATGACATTGCTTCGCTGCAATTGATTTCCAGAAAAAAAACGGCTGATGGACAGGCTCAGTTCGTTCCGCTCACAGCAATTGCAGACGTGCAGATGTCATCTGAAGTCGCGGCAATTTCGCACTTCAATGGTGAGCGTATGAATGAAGTCCAGGCTTATATTAAAGCGGGAGTCCTGCCGGCGAAGGTGCTGGCTGACTTTCGGGCGAATATGAAACAGGCAGGTTTTGAATTGCCCCCCGGTTATCGACTGGAGTGGGGAGGCGAAGCTTCCAAGCGGGATGACGCCGTGGGAAACTTGATGGCGAATGTCGGCGTGTTGATGGTATTGATGGTGGCGACGCTGGTGCTGTCGTTTTCCTCATTTCGTGTGGCGGCACTGGTCGGGACGGTGGGGCTACTGTCGATAGGCCTGGGTCTGGGCATGCTGTGGCTATTCGGGTTTCCGTTTGGTTTTATGGCGATCGTCGGTTCGATGGGACTGGCGGGTGTTGCGATTAATGATGCGATTGTAGTGCTGGCGGAATTACGGGCAAACCCTGAATCGCGAAAAGGGAATCGGATTGTAGTGCGCGATGTCGTACTGCGGTCGACCCGGCATGTGGTGGCGACTTCACTGACGACGGTGGCCGGCTTTGTGCCGTTAGTCATTGCGGGGGGCGGTTTCTGGCCTCCTTTGGCGATCACGATTGCCGGCGGTGTAGGGGGCGCAACGTTATTAGCTCTTTACTATATCCCATCGGCTTATATTCTGGTGATGTGCCGAAATTGCCCGTTACGGGCGACTGCCGGTGAAGCAGTGAGCGAGGAACGCAGTTCCACACTGCTTTCAAAACTCAAAGAACGCCTGCCTGTGTTGCGGTAAGGGGCAGTATCGATTCAATCTGAAGAACGAATCGAATTTCCGCGCTCTCAAAGAAAGTGCCTCTGAAATTTCGGCTGAAACGTTCAGAGGCACATCTCAATTTGATCTCATTGTAGACTGATCTATTTCTTCAAGCTCACGCGGACGAGTTCTTTGTCGTTGCGGGCGAAGAGAGATTGATTGGCAAAAGCGGGATGGCTCCAGACGACAGGGCGGCCGAAGGCTTCGTTGGTCGGTTCGAGGACGTGGAAGCGGCTGATCTCTTTGTAGCCGTCGGGAGACAGATCGGCGAGAACCAGATCTCCTTTTTCCGTGAACAGGAAGTACTTGTCATTGTGCTTGACGATGAACGCGGTCGCATGGCGATCGCGGCGGCCCGCTTTTGTCACTTTTTTGGTTGCCCAGAGACGTTTGCCGTCTTTCAGGTTGACGGCGATAAAATCACCTGATTGAATGTCGCTGCCGTAGATGGTATCGCCCTCAATAAAGGGGGTACTGTTACAGCAGAACAACGCCTCTCGGGTTTTGCCTTTCCAGACAATTTCGGCGGCAGGCTTGGGATTGCTTTTGAGTTCAATCCAAGCGGCTTCATCACCAATACCGGAAACGTAGAGGAAATTGCCATGTTGGCGGGGGACGGTGACAGACATATTGTATTGCGGTTTGAGTGGAATCGACCAGAAGACTTTGCCTGTTTCCGGGTTCAGTGAATTCAATGATGTGGGATGCCAGATCAAAAGTTGTTTTGTGCCATTGTGTGTGATCATAGTGGGGGGGCAGTAACCGATTTCTGCATTATCGAGGGCTCTCCAGAGTTCTTCGCCGGTGTCTTTATTCAAAGCGACCGCGAGCGAATCTTTGCCGCCCACAAGACAGTACAGAGTGTCGCCATCAACCAGCGGGCTGGCAGAGTGTCCCCAGAAGGGGGTTTTTGCCTGATAGTCAGTTTTAAAATCTTTGCTCCAGATGACTTTGCCATCGTTTGCGTCCAGGCAGACCAGGTTTCCTTCCGCTCCCAGTGCGTAGACTTTGCCGTCTGCAACGGTGGGCGTACAACGGGGGCCTGCTGCGTAGGAGATGTTATAGGGACAATCGTATTTGTAATCCCAGATCACTTTTCCTGTGTCAGCGGAGAGACACTGGATTCTTTCGTCCCCATCAATTTTAGAGGGGCCACCAGGGTTGTTTTCGACCTTGCCTGATTTTTTGACGTAGTCCATCACGTAGACTTTATCATCAACGACAGCCGGGCCGCTGTATCCCAGTCCTACCGGAACCCGCCATTCAACTTTGAGTCCTTCTTTGGGGAACGATTCTACAATGCCCGATGCATTCCAGGTACTGGTACGATCTGGGCCCAGCCATTGGGGCCAATCCTCGGCTTTCGCGAACATAGATCCGAAAAACAGCAGTGTGAAGGCAGAGAGGATTCGAACGGGCATTAGCAGTATTCCTTTGTTTGGTGGCACTACGCGATGTTTCAATTCAAAAGTGATTTACTTTATGTACTATTTACTGTAAACAGCGAAGCCGGATTGATCAATGTTCCGATTATATCTTAAGCAAAAAGACGGTTTGTTAAGATTTTAAAAAGAGTCTGCAATTCCAGTAGGAATGAGCTGGCTGTTGGGCTGGACATTTAAGAATCGGAGTCATTGCTGATAGACATCGTCATTCAGCGGGAAACGAAAGCACGCTGCTTAAAATGATGCCCTCAACCAATTTTGATTTCTGGAAATCAGACCGTGTATTCCTCTCTATTGTGCGAGAGCATCCTGATGCTCAAACCGCAACGATTCAAGCTCCAAGTTAGAGTTGTTCCCCTCCTTATAAAGTGATTTCTCCAGCTTTAGATTCCTGTTCCAGCACCTTTCCGTTAATTATCTTGATCCGAATGAAGATATTCCCTAAAACCGCCTGAGTAATTGTAGATATCATCAATGGAGAGTGAATTATGTCTGATCCTGAACATGTGAAAATTGTCAGGCAGGGAACGGAAGCGTTGACAAAGTGGCAGGCTGAAAATCCGGAAACAGCACTCGATTTGAGTGGGGCTAATTTAGGTGGCGTGGAATTGAGTGGGGCCAATCTACATGAAGCCAATTTATCCGAAGCAAATCTGTTTCATACAAATCTGAAGAAAGCCAATTTAAGTAAGTCTAATCTGAGCAAAGCGAACCTGTTTCATGCTGATTTAAGTGAAGCAAATTTACGATATGCGAATCTGAGTGAAGCGAATTTACATGATGCGAATTTGGGCCAGGCAAATTTGTTAAGTGCTGACTTAAGCAGAGCTCAGATGTTTAATGCCGAATTTATAGACGCCAATTTACTCAATGTCAATTTAAGCCAGGCCAATATGAAGATGGCGATTTTCAAGATGGCGATCTTACGGGAAGCCAATCTGTGTGAAGCCAATCTGAGTAAGGCTGATTTGAGCTGGTGTGATTTGAGCGGTTCGAACCTGACAAAAGCAGATTTGAATTCAGCAAATTTGAGCGATGCGGATTTGAGTTGGTGCAATCTGACTGCGGCAAAACTCAATGAAACCAATTTCACAGGAGCAACATTAAATGCAGCCGATCTCTCACTGGCTCTATTGCAAGGAACTATTCTGGAATCGGTTGAACTGACGAACGTAATTGTGGACGCCAGAACCTATTTCAGCGGGTGTAAATTTAATAAAAAATCTGATGCAACAGGTACGGCGTTACGTACTGCCCGGTTCAATCCGATTACCGATTTGAGTTATCTCGAATGGAATATGCGCCGTCAAATGTGGGAACAGAAATACCAGGAAATGCCTGCTGTAAAGCGGTGGGCGATTCAGGCTTTCTGGTGGACTTCGGATTATGGGAATTCAACGCAACGCATTCTAGGCTGTATTGTCGGGTTTGCTTTCCTGTTTGCGATGATTTACAGCAGTTCCATCTTGCTGGATGACTATATTATTTCTTCCGAATTTCCGTTTGTGGAACTTCCCGATAAGCTGGTTGGCGCCAGCATCTTTATGCGCATGTATTCTTGCCTGTATTTTTCCTGCGTCACCATGACCACATTGGGGTTTGGCGATATTCATGCGAATCCGCTGAGTGTGACCGGCCAGGCACTGGTGATGCTGGAAGTCCTGATCGGCTATATTCTGCTGGGCTCTTTGATTACCAGATTAAGTGTCAGCTTTACTTCAGTGGAATGAAGCAGCCACTTTGAAACCGGTACAGAATATTCAAGATGTAGTGCTCTCCTGAATGATTTGTTCTTCCGCTTTGTCTGTCAGATCATGCAAAATAGATTCTCGAATTGCTTGAACGCGGGATTCTCGATCTTTTGAGTGCAGTGCACTGAGTACTGCATCGAGTAATTCTGCGTTGTTAAATGGTTTTGTTAAATACGCGTCTACACCTGCATGGTTGATGGCACGCATTGCAATCGAGACTGAAATATCACCTGTTAAAACAATTCGTTTCGTATTGGGTGAATTTTCTGAGATCCAGGCCAGTAATTCTGTGCCGGACATTCCTACCATATTTTCGTCGGTTACGACGACATCTATACTGTGTTTTTTCAGCAATTCAACGGCTTCTTCTGCCGAGGTGCTGGTCCAGACGATGATGCCTTTTTTTTCCAAAGGTCGCATTAATCGTCGAACACATTTCAGCAGGATTGGTTCGTCATCGACTAAAAGAATGGATTGACTCATAAACTCCTCCAGATTGAAAAATGTTAAACTAAGTGTTACTGATGAGGATTAAATCATCACTATTTTACATGAAGTCATACTGCAGTTCCTTAAACATGAACTGGAGTATTCAGGGGAGTTTCTGCAGGGACAGAAATGGTTTCGTCTGTTGTCATCTCTGGTTCGACAAAGATTCGATCAGAGATCGGGTTGGCAAGGGAGAGTGATTTCAGACTTTCCAGTTGTTTAGGAGACAATACCGTTCCACGTGGGAGCAATAAACCGCCGTTGTTTGAGAACAGATCTCGCGAGAGCGTCATTCCCAGTTTTAATTCATAAGGACGCACGCGACGATCTTGTTCTACGGTGACATCCACGTCTTCATTGAGCGGATGACTCTCTCTGGATTGTTGCTGCACTGGTTCTGATTGTTGTGTTTGTGTAATTGGTTCCTGACGCGGGTTATCTGCAGTCCGATCTTTGAAGTATTTCAGCAGGACGCTTTGCTGTTCCTCGGGGAACAGGTACTGATGTAACGCGGAAACAACTTTCGGGTCAAACCAGGTTCCCGTCAGTCTCCCCATTGATTCCAGTATTGAGTCAGGAGACTTTTGTTGTGAACTGGTGCGGCTGGTTTGTAAATGATCGTAATAGTCGGCTACACAAATGATACGTGACCCCAGCGGTATTTCCTCGCCTTTTAAACGATCTGGGTAACCAGAACCATTAAAGTGTTCATGGTGATGGCGGATCAGGACTGCTGCCTTTTCTAAGCTGGGAACCATTTGTGCGATCTTTTCACCTAATAGAACATGGTTTTGTACCTGACGTTGCTCGGATGGAATTAATTTATCGTAAGGCTTTGATAATAGATTTGCAGGTAACTCGATTTTACCGATGTCGTGCAGTAAGGCGGCCGAGTTGATTTGAAACAATTCATCGAGATTGCAGCCGAGTTGCTTTGCAATCTGACCGGTCATGACGGTGACGCGTTTGGCGTGTTCCCCCAGATCAGAGCTGTGCATTTCACCCAGTTGGGCCATTGCGCGAATGGAACCGATGAATCCCTGTTTTAACTGCTGGTTCAGGAGTGTGACTTTCTCAGTTCGCTCTTTAACTTTTAATTCCAGATTTTGGTTTAAGTCACGCAGTTCTTCATTTTGCGAAAGGGTTAATTCCTGAAGTCTGCGATTCTCCTGTCGTAGGGTGTATTCGTCGATGGCCCGCTTGACTTCATTTCGTAATTCATCATCATTCCAGGGTTTTGTCAAAAAACGGTAGACGGAGCCCTGGTTGATGGCTTCGATAGCAGCGTCTTTGTCTGCATAACCGGTCAGAATAATACGGATGGTTGCCGGGGAGAGATCCCTGACGCGCTCCAGCAATTTTGTCCCTTCCATTTCAGGCATGCGTTGATCTGAGACAATTAATGCAAAGGATTCTGTCTGCACCAACTCACAGACTTCTTCGGGAGACGAAGTTGTAAAGAGATCAATCTCATCTTTCCGAAACAGGCGTACGAATGCTTTTAGAATCTGAGGTTCATCGTCGATAAAGATTACTTTTGGATTCATTAGACTAATTCCTCCGTCGTGAAAGCGGGGAGTTGCTCATTGAGCCAGATACGGAGTTGTTCGACATCAATTTCAAAGGATTTTTCTGGCTGTGATTGCTGGTGGTCTGAATTCTCAAAATGATGATACGCGATAATATACCGAGACCATCTCTCAGGAAGTGAATCTAAATTCAATTCCGAGTCTGTCAGGACGGCGATCATTTCTGTTTCTGCCGGCATTTGCTCCTGCTGTGTTACTGGTACAATTCCCTGGCTGAGCAATAATAAACTGATAATTTTGTAAAGATCCGGGTTTTGCACGCACACACCGACACAGATGTTTCCTGATTCAGAAAGGCTGGCATAATTAGATTGCGACGTGATGTTAAACAAGTGCTCTGTATGTGCCACTTCTGAGGGTAGTATTTCCAGTGTTTTTTGAAGTGCTTCAGAAAGTGATCGGTATGAGAATGAAGTCTGCATGCAAAACGGAGTCACACAGGCATTTCCACTGAATCCGATGCCTGAAACTTTCGCTAAATTATTGGCGGTGTTTACCAGGAACAGTAGTTGGTTCTGTTCCGTAGCAATGGGTGTTTCGCAATTCCAGCGGTGGTGGTTTTGGACAGTGTGAGAGACTGATTCTGGGATTTTCCACCGTTCGCAGAGCGCAAAGCCAACGTCTGTATGATTAAATCCAAGTTGGTTTTCTTCTAGAGTGTGCAGAGGTTGGTTGGTCGAATGAGCAGCGGTGATTAATTCCTGATACTGTTCTGTGCTCGATTCAATCAGAATCAATTTGCCAATATCATGCAACAGTCCTGCGAGAAAGGCTTCTTCCGGATCGCAAATCACAAGTTCTCTGGCAAGTTGCCGCGCACCGATTGCAACGGAAAGAGAGTGTCTCCAGAAATCGTCCACATCAAAATATTGTGAATGCGTTTCGATTTTGGGTCTGAGCGTAGATACAGTCAAACCTAATGCGATGTTGCGAACGCCGTGAGTCCCTAACACCACGATTGCCTGCGGGATCGTGCTGATTTGTCGTGAGAACCCGAAAAATGATGAGTTGACCACACGCAAAATTTGCGCAGCGAGTCCTGAATCTGCTTCAGCGACATGTGCCATGTCTTGTGCAGAGGCCGTGGGGTCGCCTGCCAGCCGACTCAATTCCTGAGCGACTTCAGGCAGCGTCGGCACTGAGCGTACCATGTTTAAAATGTCATCCAGCTTTGATTCATCCATATGATTCTTCCATCGAGAGAACGCATCCTCGCAAATGGTCTCCGTCCATTAATTTTTTACAGTGAATTCTGATTTGTTTATTTTCGATTGTCAGAGGAACAGTTTCTGATTGCTTACTACCCGATAAACAATTCGTTACAGTTTCGATGATTTCACTGGAAAAGATGTCTTTGATGTCCGAGCCGAGATGGACTTCGCGTAGCGTGGGGTACATCTTGTCGACGGCTTCATTTGCTAAAACGACGATACTTTCCGCACTGATTCCGACTACTGGAATAGGGATTTTGGCAAGTACCTCCTGTGAGAAGTGTAATGATTGTGTGCTTTTTCCGACCAGGTCTTCTAATTGTTGATTGAGTCGATTCAGCTCGACGTTTTGCAGTTTGATTTCTTCAGTCAGGTTTCGATTTTCCTGCAGCAGTTCATACTGACTCAGACACTGCCGAATGGTGACTCGGATTTCCTCGTCATTCCAGGGTTTTGTTAAAAAGCGGTAAATGGCACCTTTGTTGATGGAATCCAGGATCGTGGCTGCATCGGCATATCCGGAAAGGACCACGCGGACACATTCCGGGTATTTCTCTTTTACGATCGAAAGGAACTCAGTACCCGTCATACCCGGCATTCTCTGGTCCGATAGGACCACGCTGACTTCTTCCTCTGCAAGTACAGCAAGTCCTTCTTCACCACCGTTAGCGGTAATTAGTTGATAGTCTTCATTTCTCAATAATCGTTTTAGAGATCGAAGCACATTGATTTCGTCATCGACGCAAAGGATGGTTTTCTGATTCATGCACTCATCCCTTCCAGTGGCAATCGAATGGTGAATATCGTTCCGACTCCGACTTCACTCTCGACGGAAATATTCCCGTTGTGTTTTTGAATGATGCCATAAATGATGGAGAGCCCCAGTCCTGTTCCCTGTCCTACCGGCTTGGTTGTGTAGAAGGGGGTAAAGATCTGTGAAAGTTCCTGTTCAGGAATGCCCACTCCCGTATCGGAGATGCTGATGATGATTTCTGAATCCGTTGCTTCAGTCTTGATTGAAATCGTCCCGCGCTCAGGAATGGCCTGGGCTGCATTGACTAGTAAATTCATAAAGACCTGATTCAGTTGCCCGGGTGAACAACGAATGTCGGGGATCTCTCCCAGATCCGTTACGATTTCACTTTTGTATTTCAACTCGTTCCAGACAACTTTCATGGTGGCTGTGATGCCATCATTGATATTTGCTTCTTTGACGCTGGCTTCGTCGAGCCGGGCAAAGCTTTTCAGATTTTGGACAATTTCGGTGACACGGATCAGACCATCCGTTGATTCGGTCAGTAATTCCTTGACATCTTCTAAAATATCGGCGAGGTCTTCTTCTTCACGAATCGTCTGGATCTGCTTTAATAACTGATCCTGTTGTGATTTCTCTCCAGCGCGGACTGCCTGTGACAGTTCTTCGTAGAGACTTATTAACTGCGTGAAAATTTCCACATATTCACAGAGTGTACCGACATTACTTTTTACGAATCCGACAGGATTGTTAATCTCATGCGCAACACCGGCGGCGAGTTGTCCGAGAGAAGCCAGCTTTTCTGACTGAATTAACTGAGATTCCAGCATATGACGGTTGGAGATATCGCGGATAAACGCATTCAATACGCAGGGTTCGCCTTCTGAGGCAATAGATGCGGATATTTCAATCGGAAATTCCTGTCCAGCTTTGTTGAGTGCTGTCGCTTCAATTAATTTGTTCTGAGATAGACTGTGATCATCGTTTCTCAGCTCAAATAACCTTTCTTTAAACGCCTCACGATGTTTTTCCGGCATCATCTTGTCGATGAGATTATTTTCAATGGCGTCTTTATAGCTCCAGCCAAAGATCCGTTCTGCTGCTTTATTCCAGTCCAGAATTGTGCCATCATCCCACATGGAAATGAAACCATCAGCGGCAGAGTCGATGATCAAACGCGTTCTTTTCTCAGCTTGTTTTAACGCGTTTTGGGCTATTTCAAGAATCTGCTCTGATTTAATTTTCTTTAATGCACGTTCGACAATTGTGGGGAGCAGACTGGTGAAAGTATCATCTTTGATCAGATAATCGACGGCACCGCGTTTCATCATTTGTACGGCGACGGTTTCACTTCCACGAGCTGTCATCACCAGGAATTCAAGGTATTGTCCCTGCCGGGCGAGTTCATCAATGACCTCGATGCCTTTCATATCAGGCAATTCGTAATCAAGGAGTAACAGGACGGCTTTATTGACTTTCAGCCATTCTAAAGCTTCGTGGCCAGAACTCGTGCAGTGGATTTGGAGCGGAAGATCTTTCAAAGACTCTTCGATGATACGCGCTTGCGTATTGCTGTCTTCGATAATCAGAATGGTACCACCCGGACTAATGACGACGTCATGATTTTTACATCGGTCGTATTTTCCTGGAATGGTCTCGTCGATTGTATCAGACAACGCACTCTGAATCATTGATCCCCCTGGAGATTCACATTGCAATTGCCTGTGAACAACGGGGGAAATTGATCAACAGAAATGCAAAGTGAAAATGCTTTGATGTGTTTGGTTTGAAAATGTCATAGAGCTACGATTCAAATCAGAAGATAGAAAAGTGAGCGTTTCCATAGAAAATATAGATCATCTATAAATTAAAAGAGCTCACTATTTTTGAAATGAGTGCTTTACCTCAGCCCGTGTTGACAGAACGAAACATCGTAAAAAACACAGGGATGTAAAGAATTTGAATTCAGTGAGATGATGGGAAGCAGATTGTTCAAAAAGGTCGAAACTAGAACGTTTATACGGAGTCACACTCTTAGAATTCTCTTAAAGAAACCAGATGATTTCACAGGAGTTCCTTTCAACAAGCGATTGGCTACCAGTGATTACACCAGTTCACGAATCGGTGTTTGCTCATCGATCAGGTATTGAGGGCGGCCGTTGTTGTCTTCGATCGTTGTGGATGCGACATCGATGCCCAGATTATGATACAGGGTGGCAAAGACTTCTTGCATATGGACAGGGCGATCAACGGCTTCTTCTCCCAGGCGGTTGGTGGATCCGATGACTTGGCCTGTTTTCATTCCGCCGCCTGCCATGAGTGCAGCATGCACGTGCGGCCAATGGTCGCGGCCAGCATTTTTATTAATCTTGGGTGTCCGTCCAAATTCGCCCCAGACCAGAACCGTGACGTCCTTGTCCATGCCTCGTTCATGCAGGTCTTCTATCAGTGCGGCGACACCCTGGTCAAGCAGGGGGACGACTTTTCGAGCATGACCAAAGTTATCCCCGTGCCAGTCAAAATGAGCGAAGCTGCATGTGACACAGCGGGCACCTGCTTCCACAGCGCGGCGTGCTAACAGGAAGCGGGACATAATCGCCTGATAACCTTTATCGAGCGAGTAGTTTAAGACCTTGGGGCTGTCCTTCCCGTAACGTGCGCGGATTTTGGGATCTTCTTTTTCCAGATCGAGGGCTTCCACCAGTCGGGATGAGGAGAGTACTTCTAATGCCTGCTTCGTGTATCCGTCGTAAGTACCGTCTGTCAGTCCCGTCTCAGAGACTCTACGAAAACGGTCCAGATTGTTTAACAGATTGGACCGTTCATATAATCGCGTATTGGAAATGGAATTGAGGGTCATGTTTTCCATCACACGACCATCGGGGCGAAAGGGCGCATGTTCCAGTCCCAGAAAACCGGGGCCTTTAATGTTCCAGGGATTGTGCGCCATGGTATGCGACAAATCGATATAGGGTGGAACTGTTGGATTCACGGGACCTTTGACTTTGGAAAGTGCCGAACCGAGGGCAGGCCAGCCTCCCTGTGGTTGGGCGCTGCGAAAATGATGTCCGGTGCAGCATTCAAACGAATCGTGGCGGCCTTCCGCGCCGACCAGAGAGCGAATGATTGAAAACTTATCCATCATGCTGGCCACGCGCGGCATGAGCTCACTGATTTGAATCCCAGGCACGTTGGTGTTGATCGGTTTGAATTCGCCTCGGATTTCATCGGGCGCATTGGGTTTCAGGTCAAACATATCCTGATGCGGTGGACCTCCAGCAAGGAAGATCATGATGACGGCTTTATGCGATGATTTTTTCCCGCTCTGTTCCTGTGCACGCAAGACCTGAGGAAGTGAGAGCCCACCCATTGCCAGGCCACCAATCTGCATAAAAGAGCGTCGGGGCATCCTGTCACAAAGTTGAATCGATTGATCTTCTAGCCTGAGCATCAATTTCTACCTTCTGAAGAAAATGATTATTCTTTTATACGGGGAGAAAGTCGAATTTGTCACATAAGCGTAAACTAATGTGTTGCGTTTGGATAGAAGAATCGGTCTAAAAGGTAAGGAAAATTAAGAAAATCTTCATCGACCGAAATAAGGACCTATTCAGTCTCTTTTCCCAATTGGAAAGCTGTGAAAGTGAGAGTGATACTTACAGTCTGGCGATGTGAAGACGCGGAGTATCACTTCATCTTAGAGTTGTTTCTTGAAGGCCACACGGTCTTCTTCCACATCACCACAAACAGAGAGTCGATAGTTGCGTACATTTTCTATGAGCGTGATCCCGCCTGGCTGGTCAGAATTGCAGAAAATCCAGCCTTTGCCTTCAAGGCCATTCAGATAGCGCGTGACTCTGATTAACGAAGGGATTTCAAACTCTGTGGCGATTTCTTGTATGGAAGGGGCGATGCCCGTGTGATCAATCTGTCGCGTAATATAATCAAGAATTTGTTGTTCACGTTTGGTTAGATACTGGTTCATTGATTTCTCCTGTGCGCATCAGCGTGCGCGTCTGGGGGCGCAGCAAATCGCCCACAATCATCCTTGAGAGTTAGACCCGGATTCCAATACAGGTCTTAAGAAGAAACAAAACAATGATTTTTTAAAAGTGACTACTTTCAGCGAGTCACACGCGGCCACCACCTGGTGAATGGGGAGGGAATCAGCAGAGCAAAGCATATAAGCAATATCGTCGTTCGTCAATCAAAATATGAGTCGAGTTTTTTTGAATCCAGACCGCTCTGTCGAAGTCCTGGAAAACAGGTGTTTTTTTTTAAACAGGTTGTGCTGAATGTCTGTGTGATACGAAAAATATAAAAACAGAAGTGATCGAATAGATACTTTCAATTGGACTTTTCATCCAAAACGCATTAGATTATATTGATGCATTGTAAAGTATATTAAGATATCCCTTTTGCGCTTCAAAATCATCTCTTGGATTTAGGAGAGTCGCGATGACTGCTTATAACTCTGCCAGCCATCCCCCTATTTCCCGCCGCACGGCTCTGGAAGTAGGCTCGATAGGCCTGCTCGGATTGGGAATGAACCATCTGGACGCATTACGGGTTGAAGCAGCTGCGCCCCCCAAACATCAGACCGCAAAGTCTTGCATCTTTATTTTTCTATCGGGTGGCCTGTCACAGCATGAGAGTTTCGACATGAAACCGAATGCCAGTGATGAGATAAGAGGCGAATTCAATCCAATAGCGACAAAAATTCCAGGGCTGCAGATTTCCGAACATCTGCCGATGTTAGCACAGCGGAGTCATCTCTGGTCCTTATGTCGTTCTTTGACGCATGGTTCGAACGAGCATTCGATGGGGCATCACATCATGTTGACCGGGCGGTCAGATGTTCCTGTCGGCTTTAACCCGAGCCGGCCGATGAGCACCGACCATCCTTCCATTGCCGCCATTGCCGGTGATGTGATTCGTTCCCGCACCAATCTACCACCTGCGATCGTATTGCCGGATAAAATTGTACATAATTCCGGCCGCGTGATCCCCGGACAATTTGCCGGCAAGATGGGATCGAATCGTGATCCCTGGTTCATCGAAGCATCGCCGTTTCATAGTAAATCGTATGGTGCGTTTCCGCAGTATGATTTCGATCATCAGGAACGGGGGGCTGCCGACAAGCGTTTGTTTCAGACGCCGCACCTGAAACTGTCTCAAGGCATGACCCAGGGACGGATGAATAATCGGCTCAGTCTGTTGAAAGAATTAGGGAAACAACGCCGCGTGCTGGACAGCGCCGGTCAGGTGGAAAGTTTCGATCGTTATCGCAGTGCCGCGATTTCTCTCTTAAATGATGAGAAAGTTCATTACGCGATGGATGTCACAAACGCAGATGACAAGATTCAGGAGCGTTATGGTAAAAACTCGTTTGGCTGGTCATTACTGATGGCACGACGTCTGATTCAAACCGGAGTGAATCTGGTGCAGGTGAATCTGGGGAATAACGAATCGTGGGATACACACGGTAATATGTTCCCGCATCTCAAAGATAATTTAATGCCACCCACGGACCGGGCCGTTTCCGCGTTGCTGGATGATCTGGCAGACAGTGGTCAGCTCAAGGATACACTGGTTGTGATGTGCAGTGAATTTGGTCGGACTCCCAAGATTTCTCAACTGGCCCGCGTTTATGATTTACCGGGCCGCGATCATTGGGGCGCTGTGCAATCCGTGTTTCTGGCCGGCGGTGGAATCAAAGGGGGCCGCGTTGTTGGTAAGACGGATAAAATTGGCGGATTTCCCATCGATCAACCACAGAAGCCTGAAAACTTTGCTGCAACGATCTACCGCGCTTTAGGCTTGCCAAAAACCATGTATTGGCACGACGAAGTGGATCGGCCGCACTATATCTACGAAGGAGAGTCCATTCCGGGGCTTACCTAGGCGGTTCTAAATGTGCCTTAATGCGGGGACGATTTCCGCACGTGAGGCATAACAGGCAGGAACAATACCCGCGCAAATACCCGTACCCAGCGCCAACAAGATTCCGACCCAGGCCAGATGCAGAGAGGGGATAAAGGCGACGGTAACTGCTTCGGCTCCCACGGAAAGACTGCTAAGTTTGAGAATGATCAACGCGGTTCCGACTCCCACCAGGCCTCCTGCGAGACTGAGTAACGTACTCTCTGCGAGCACCAGTCCAAACACTTTGAAGCCCGAAAAGCCGAGTGTCCGCAAGACCGCATGTTCCTGAATTCGGTCTTCAACAGACATCAGCGTTGTGGTAGCGACCAGTGCCAGAACCAGTCCGACACAGGCCAGACCCAGATAGTGTGCCATTTCAATCAGTTGGGATAAGTCACCAAGACTTTTGGCCTGAAAGACCCCTTTGGCGCGCGTGTTGGTTTCTACAGGACCACCGCGAAAGCGTTCATCAATGGCGTCACTGACTGAGATCGGATCAGTGCCTGGTTGCAGGATGACTTCCAGTTGTGTGACCGTTCCCACTAGATTGACGCCTTGACGTCGCTGTAAGAATTCCAAGTGACTATAAATGTAATTCTCTTCAGCCGGGTTGTCACTTTGATAAATACCGGCGACATTCACTGAAAGGTCGCCGATGGAAAATTTATCGCCGACATTGATCCCGCGCCGGGACGCGACAGCCTGTCCGATGATGGCGGCGTCCTGATGGGTTTCAAATTCAGTCCAGTTGCCGGAGATGAATTGAAAGTCCCGCGCGGTGCGCAGTTTATTCGGGGGGACACCATAGAACACGACGACATCCAGACTCGCACGACAATTGTTCGTGAAGACCTGAATTGGTACGACGTCTTTCACACCTGCGAACTTCGAAATTTGTTGATCGTAGTCCTGAGGCAGGTGACTGGTGGCGGGGCAGAACTTATTGGCTTGGAACACGATCAACGAACCGCGGGCCTCCTGGCGCTGTTTCAAATCGTTCATCCCCTCCTGAATGGATTGGATGAAGCAGAACACAAATAACGCGACTGCTGAACCGGCGACAGTAAGCATCGTGCGGGCTCGGTGTCCCCAGAGTGTTTTCAGAATATAACCAACCAACTTCATAATTGTTCCTCACTGGAGGCGCCGGAGGTTGCGAGGGCTTGGGGCCTTTCTTGACTTACCAAGACGAGTTTTCCGTGATCAAGATAGAACTGCCGGTCTGCGATATGCGCTGCCTCGGAATCATGGGTGACCATGAGCATTGTAATGTCCAGCTCTCGATTGAGCCGTTGCAGCAGGTCTAGAATTTGTTCCGATGTTTCCGGGTCCAGATCGCCCGTGGGTTCGTCGGCGACGACAATTTTCGGGTGTTTCACAATCGCCCGGGCGATGCCCACACGCTGTTCCTGTCCTCCTGACATCTGGCGTGGATAGTGGTCGGCTCGATCGAGTAGGTCAACTGCCTGTAGCGCGACTTGCACACGCTTTTTTCGTTCGTTGCGGGACATGGGGAGCAGCAATAACGGAAGTTCCACATTTTCATAGGCGGTGAGTACAGGGACCAGATTGTGTGTCTGAAAAATATAACCCATATTCGCGGCTCGCCAGCGTGCCAGTTTTGAGCGGGAGAGTGCCGTGATTTCAGTGCCATCCACGATAATCGAACCGGAGTCAGGGCGATCAATGCTGGCAATCAGATTCAGCAGAGTTGATTTTCCGGTTCCACTGGCGCCCATTAACGACAGGAACTCTCCCTGTTCTATTTGGAGTGAAACCTGATCCAGAGGCGTGATGGTCTCACCCCCTTTATGGTATTGTTTCATCAGGTTGTTGATGGTGACGAGTGACATGCTTAGTTTCCTTCCTGATCGGATTCACCAGTGATTTTAATGCGTTCTCCCGGCATGAGGTCTGCGGTGGAAGAAGAGATCAGATGACTGGTCGGGTTTAAACCTTTCGTCACTTCCACCAGGGGACCTGGCGTAGTTTGACTGATTTCGATCTGCTGACGCCGTGCGATCTGTGTTGATTGATCTACGATCCAGACAAACGTCTGGCCCGATTCTGCCTGTTCCAGCATCTTGCGAGGGACATAAAAGCGGGTTTCTTCATTCGATTCTGAAGATTCGGTCTGGAGTTCGGGGGCCAGAAACGTCACATCGACCAGCATTTCCGGCTTGAGTAGCGGGGATGCATTCTCGATTTCGACTTTGACCTGCAATGTGTTTTTCTGAATGTCTGCTTCGGAGCTGATGTAAAGGACTTTGCCGGTCACCGGTTGACTCAGCGCGGGGTTGTTGATTTGCACGGGCTGGTTCAGACTGACTTTGGGAATATCTTCAAAGCGGACGTCGACACGAATCTGTAACATTTCCGGGCGATACATTGTGACCACGGTGCTGCCGTCGTAGCCGGTCATTTGAGTCAGCATGTTTCCGACACTGGAGCCGGGGTGCCCGATCAGTCGATAGATACGGCCCGCGACCGGCGCGCGGATAGTCATGCGGTCCAATGCCAGTCTGGCTTCAGCCACCGCAACCCGTGCCTGTTCCAGTCGTGCGGCTGCTGCTTGAACTTTGGCACTGTTTTCATCGCGGGCCTGTGTTTCTTCAGTGAGTAATTCATATTCTGTTTGGAGTGCATCCGTACGTGCTTTTAAGGCGTTTCGTTCGGCGACCAGAGAGGTTTTGCGGCCCTCCAACTCTTCATAGGCGGCCCGGGCGGATTCCAGTTCGGTTAACGATTCATCGATGGTGCGTTGGGTCACCGCTGTTTTTGCCGAAATCCGGCGGTCATAGTCATTTTTGGCGAAATTCATCTCTGCTTTGGCGCGGCGAACCATGAAGGGCAGGTTTTTTAACTCGGTCTCAATTTTCGCCAGCGCGGCTTCAGCTGCCCTTAAAACTGCTTCTCGGTGGACGGGCTGGTCGAGACGAATTTGAGACGCCTTTAACGTCGCCTGCGCTTGTTGTAGTTCAGCTTCTCTTAACTGCATACTGGCGATGGCGTGTTTGAGAGTCAACTCGGAATCCTCTTTCACGAGCAAGGCGATCGGTTCTCCCTGTTTGACAAACTGGTCTTCCACAACCAGAAGTTGTTCGACCACTCCTGGTGCGAGCGCTGCCACGCGAATGGGGGTGGGCCGCGGTTCGACCCACCCGGCTGCCTGAAAGAGAGGCGTACCGGCATTTCGCATTTTCGATTGGGTGACAATCACCGGCATGACGGTGACTGGCTTGGGAGGAAATATCAGATCGTGTGAGACCCAGTAGATCAATCCCAAGAAACCAAACAGGAGTGTGCCCGGCAGGAGATAGCGCGTGATGAATCGCAGTCGCGTGTGCCCTCGGACTGACGAGGGCGCACTGCGATCAATGGCTAATTGTGATAAATCAACTTGTGACATGGTTTAGTTCCGTACAAAAATTCCGTTTGCAAACACGGTCAGATTGCCTGCATCATCCCGTTGGGCTTTGCCTTTAACGACGACGGTTTGCAGCTCTTTCAGATTGAGCAACTTACGGGCGTCTTCTTTAATGAGCGTTCCCTCATCATCCACGACTTTGATGAGCGCCATCGCTGTTGGGAGTTTGTCCGTTTCACAGCAGTAATCCCATGGCTTTTTGCATCCATCGCCGGGAATATCGCTACAGGCTTTTAAGGAATTGTCAACAATGGAAAACACCGCGCGCCCATCGACCCAGGGATTTTCACTGCCGCCAATGCGACCGACGAGAATGACTTCTTCGTCATTTTGAGCTGACTTGCGGGCATCGATGACTTCTTTGGCGCCCGCCGGCTCGCTGCCAAGTAACACTTTGGAACTTGCCGCTGGGGCAGTTGTCGTTGCTTCAGTCGTACTGTTGCTTTCAGGTGTTGAAGTCGTGTTTCCGCAACCAACGAAGAAGCAGGCTGCGACTGAGAACAACAGGCTGTGAGAGAATAACTGTTTCATGTTTTCAATCCTTTTTAAAAATGTGTGCTCGAAAGCGATATTCGAGCGGTTGTTAAACTGATTTTAATCCATCGATTACGGGTAAGCGGAGTGCCCGCAGGGCAGGGGGAATTGCCCCCAGTAAGCCGAGCAGGATTCCGACACCGCAGCCAATCAACAGCGAGATGCTGTCAATCTGTAGTGTGAAGGCGCCCATCGTAAACCGTACGGAAACGCCATTGATCAGGAAGATCGCGATCAACGCTGCGATCAGGCTGGCCGCAGTGGCCAGCAGCAGGCCTTCCTGAATTAAACTGATGACAATGGCACGTCGTAAAAAGCCTAATGTCTGCAGGGTTGAGAGTTCTCTGGTTCGGCCTACAACAGCACCATAGAGCGTATTCAAACCGGCAAAGACGCCCGCGCCCGAAACTAAAAAGACAACGAGCCAGGCCAGCATCCGAATCGGGCCATAATCTTTTTTCAAACTCTGGTAGTATTCGACCTCGCGAATGGATTGCAGTTCCAGATCCAGCCGTTCCTTGCAGAACAGGTTCAGGTCCGGGTAGTCGGATGGGGAATTTAATGTCATGGCAACGAGACTCAAATCCTGACGTTTCATCGCCTGCTGCAATTCATCCAGGCGGCACCAGATTTCCGATTCAAATGCAGAACCTGCGGCGGAAAAGGTTCCGCTGATCCGCCAGGTTCGGCCTTCCAGATTCAGTTCTCTGCCGACGGATAATTGCTGCCGAGAGAGTCCGAGTTTTGTCGCCGCCAGTTGTCCTACGATGATCTCTCCCGGTCCTGGCCAACTTCCGGATTCCAGTTCCACCTGTCTCCGTACTAACAGTACTGACTGGGTTACGCCACGTACCAGGCCCATTGTCGTTTCTGATTGACCGGGGACTTGAATCTGTGTTCCCAGATATAGTTCCGGTGAAACGTATTTCCGATCATGAAAGGTTTTGATGCCGGATACACTGGCGGAAACCAACTCATTGGTTCGCATGGGAATCGATGAATATTCCAGATTTTCTCCCATCCCCAGCGAGAACAGGATCGCCACTTTCGGATCGCCGCTGACGGTCAGTGAATGTTCCAGACCGCGGATGAAACCGATCACGACAAACACCAGTACAATCACAGTTGTCAAACCGGTGAGCGTCAGCAGGGTACGGACCGGGCGCCGAAATAGGTTGCGCACGCCATATTCCCAGGGAATTAAAGAAAACCAGATCATAGAACGTCATTCTGAGGTTTCAGGGAAGCGTGGAACAATGAAGTTGCTTCACGCGCAGCCTGAATCGAATCGGAAATCGAGTGAAATTCGAGAGTCGAATACTCAGAAGAGAATCAGCACTGATATGACATCTGCAGACAGCGCAGCGCACGGCCTGATGGCTGAGAGGCATCTAAGAGAACGATACCAGTCGGATGATTGGTGCTATTTGGTTGAAATGAGGCGTTCTGTTGTGGGATCGCAAACCAGAGTACGATCAGGTTTGTCTGTTCGAACTGGTTGACGTTTTCCAGAATTGCGCCTGAGCAAAAGCACTGGCAAGAATCCGATGAAACGGGCTCTGGGGCCAGTGGGTTATCCGTTGACAGGGGCTGGCAATGACTGCAGCAACTGTGACCTGCTGTGTCTGTATCTTCTACGCTACTCTGCATGCAATTAAAGGGGCAGGCAAGGATCTGTAGTGATAACAGTAGTGTGAGCAGTTTGCCGATCACAGAATACCTCTATGAAAAAGACGTGACTTTATCGTAGAGCATGTAGACGCGACTGACAATATCATTTTTTATTTGTTCAACTGAAATTCCGGAAAGCATTCTTGATCGCGCTCGCGGATTCGTATCCAGTGATCGGTGAAGTTGAGGTTATCATGGACGTTGACGGGGGGCATATGGCATTGCAGGCATTGGCTTTGCATTGATTCTTTAGAACAGATGGGCGCGTGGTTTTTCTGATCGCTGTGACAATTCAGGCAGACCTTTCGATAGACTTCGGGGTCTCTGCTGGCCTGTTGATGCGGATTGTGGCAGGTGGTACAGTCAAAGCGGGCCGGTTTTCCATCTGCCAGTATGACTTCAGACTGTTTCAGGAAGCAGGGGCTTTGTGACATGCCGACCGGAGCAAATCGAATCAAAAGATCATTGTCGGGGTGGAGTTCATCCGGTTCAAGTTGATCGGAACGTCGATGACATTCGCCGCAACGATTAATGGATTCGAGTGGCGTCAGTTGATTCCATTTGACCAGCTTCAAGTCTTTTTGACCCTGTTCGACGGCTTTGATGTGTTCTTCACCATTCAGGTGACAGCGTGCGCAAGAGACGCCTGTGATCATCTGGGCGGGTTCAATTTCGCCAGGTACATCACCCAGGTAAGATGTGTGACAGCCAAAACAGTTCATCGTTTTGGCATGCGAGCTGACTTCGCCCAGTGTCTGAATACCGGTCTTACTGTGTGCCAGTTCCTGAAGTCCGAGCGTGACTCCCAGTTTTCCTGAGGGATACCAGGAAACAATGTGTTGCAGAAGTTCAGACTCTCCGGCTTCGTTGGGGAACAGAGAGACGGGAGTCATGGCGTGCAGACCGGAACCGAAGACCCATTCGATCCGTACCGGTGTTGGGTAATTCTCACACTTGACCCAAAGTGCATCATCTTCTTCGTAAAAACGATAGGTGAGCCCATTTTCTTTGAGGGTAATTTCTTTGCCGGCAAATTTCTCCAACACACCTGGGTCAGTGGCTTTTCTCAGCGTTCTGAGGTGAGGGGCTCCTGCATACTGTTGACAGACTTTTTCATGGCACTCACAACACTGCTTCATTTTGACCGGTTGTTCGGCAGATTGGACATTGGGAACAAACGAAATTGTACTTTTCGAGCCGTACAGATACCAGGCTGTGCCTGACGCGAAGGCCAGGAACAGAATCAGCAGTGCTGGTATAAACGGGTATTTCTGGCTCATGGAAGCGAGTCCAACATCTGTTGACTGGGAACGACCAGTCGGTCATTGGGATAAATTTGAATCAGTTCACCGAATGTTTTTTTAGCGCCGCCGGGATTACCGGATTCCAACTGGATTTGGGCTTTTGCGTATAAAGTTTCACTATCATTGCCTGATAAAGTTTTAAGCGCGGTTTCCCAGTCCCCTTGGATATAGTTCTGGATGGCACGCTCAAAAGCGTCTGATGTACGAAGTGGTTCTTCCGATCTCTTGAGTTTAGGACCCGCAAGCACGAGGGCTTCATCGGCTTGTCCTGCGAGTTGGGTCAGGGCAAATGCTCTGAGGGAACTGGGAGTGTGCTGTCCCACATTCAGTTTTTCCTGATAAGCCAGTTCTTTCTGGCAGAGTTGGAACTCACGAATCACTTGTGGTGACGGATTGTGTTGCAGTAACGGATGCAGCACCCGGAGGGCCGCCGTATACAGTTTCATTCCCCGGAATGTTTTTGCCTGCAGGATCGCGGGCGTCAGATTCGAAGTGCCGGTCAGGATTCCCCACCAGTCAGAGCATTCTGGGGTTCCGGCGGGAGAGGGGAGCGAATAGATCCACTGGTCCCTATTCACAAACTCTTTGGCGGGTAACAGTTCTACAATTTTGGGGCTGCTCAGCAGTTCGCCAGACCAGCCATATGGAATGACAGAGGCGTCAAGCGACATCGGTTGCCAGCGACTGTCAAACAGGGCGCGAATTGTTTTTTCATCTCCATTGGGAACCAGCAGCAATTGGCAATCTCTGTTTTTCAAACGAACCCACCACCCCCCCCAGCTGCCGTCGGAGCGGGGTTTCTGGAAAATCCAGCCGTTGGATAACTCTTCGTTCAAAGAAAGTTCTTCAAATAAACGTCCCTGCAAAAGGGCTTGTCTGAGTGTTCTGACCGGCTGGATTTTGTGATTGGCTTTGATCCAGCACAGCATACCTGTGGGCGCGATTCCCATGCCGTGAGCGGTGCCCTTGTAATCGATGGGACCAATGGTGTTATTCAGTATTGAAATATCCAGTTCGGGAGCGATTCCCCAACCCAGACGCTGTGGTTGCCCCGGTAGACTTCCAGCTGCCGATTTCCAGCTTAAGATCAGGATTCCGAGTATGAACACATATCGTGCGAGGGTTGGTGAAACAGCCTGTTTCCATTTTACAAAATCGGCTTGGAATTGATGAGCCACCATCGACTGTGAGAGAACCAGTGCCATGCCAATCGCACAGGGGCCGAGGCTGTCATAATTGGTCCAGGCAGGGACCGCAAAGACCAGAAAGGCGACTGTTTCTACCCAGGAAGTCGATTTTAAAATGAGAAACAGAATCGTGACAATCGACAGAATTGACAGACCGATGACTTCGATCGTGACGCCGTTAAGAAATGTCGGCTGCCAGATTGTCTGTGATAGAAGAGCCTGATGATAAAACAGGCCGGGGAATAGTTGGACGAACGAATCGAAGGGGGTAAACCACCCGCGGGGCGTAAGCATGAGTGCCAGTACGGAAAGTAGAATCAACAGATTGGTTTGTTTGAGAGGCACACTCTTTTCAGAGAGGATGCCAGGCAGATGTGGTAGCAATGCCACGACGGCGACTCCCAGCAGGCAGAGCGGTGCCGAGTTGGCCCAGAGTGCGAATACGACCAGGATGGGTATCAGTTTGTGGGGACCAGGTTCCCGGCACCAGCGTGCGGTGAGGATCCAGGTAAGAAACAGGAACCAGCAGTCGAGCAGTCGCGGCGTTGGTTGCCAGGCAGGAACGCCGGTCATCAGAACCAATACAGCAATGACCAATGCCAGCCAGTTCAATGATTCTTCAAAACGTTTCATGAACAAATATAAGAGCAGACCCACGGCAGCGAACTTCAACAGCATCAGACCGGAAAAACCTGCCAGTTGCAGCGAGAAATAAAATGGCAGCCCGCCCAGCCAGTCTGCTTCAGCGAGCGGAGAGCCGGCTGTTAAAATGGGGCCGGAAGGGGCGAGATCAGACATTACGACACGACCCCGGCTCAACTGCCACCAGACGTCGGGTGCGGCAATCGGCGTCAGGACAAAGCTCGCTATGATTATGAACAGCAAGATTCTACGCAGTTTTTTATCAGTTGTCGATAAGTCTGGTTCAGTCATGCGGCGCTGTACTGTGAATCAAAAACAGGCAGAACGAAATGTTGGTTTATCAAAGTTGATCAGAAAGACGTGTATTCACGCCATTATATAGTTGCCTGAGAGCGATGAATACGGATGTTTTGTGCTCCCTGGTGAGAAAATGAAATTCCTAGCTTCAATACGACTCTTAGACGTAGCATGTTTACCCTGTGTGACGGTTTTCGGATATCCAGCAAAAAAAGCCCGATCGAATTCATGATCGGGCTCGGAAGATACGATTTCTAACGAATATCAGGGTTAATTATTGGGCCAATGTTTTGACTTCGGCAGGTGTCAACGCCCGATTAAACACGGCAATTTCGTCCAGGCGTCCTTCCCAGTTGGATTGATTGTCGGTCCGTCCGCCGAAAAAGAGTTGTTCGAGCATCGGTCCCGGTTTTCCGGGAGCCGACTTCAATTCGATTTCTGGTTTGCCGTTCAGATAGACTTTGACCGTGTCTCCGTCGCGGACGAGAGTGACCTGGTTCCAGGTCCAGCGTTCGACAGCAGTCTGGCCGGCGTGGAGTTTACGGTCGCTGCCGTTCATGAAGACGAGCTTGCCGGGAAATTCGGTTCCGCCCAGTCCCAGATGACCGCCGTAGGCGGCGAGTCCATGGTTGGGGCCTTGAGAAAACATCCAGCCGCTGATTTCGCGTGCGTCCAGAGGCATCCCGTTCCAGATCCAAAGCGAGATGGAATACTGGTCTTTCAGATCATTAATGCGTGCCTGCAAGCGATTACCGGCAAAATGGACGGCCCGGTTGGTTTCATCGGCTTTGCAGAACGATTTTGATTCGGGACCTTCCAGAAAATAGGCGATGGCGGGTTCATAAATCGCATCGCGCTGATTGCCGGAGGCGTCACGGGCACGGGGACCATTGAATTCATCCAGTCGCCAGTAAGCGGCTGGCTTCAATGCCAGAATCGCTCCCGCAGCCGGTCCGCGGCTCTGTTGATAAAACTTTCGACGCTGATTGCTGACTTTCTCAAGCAACTCCAGATCGGATTCCACGATGCGCGGTTCAGCGAGGACTTCCAGTCCAGCCGAGCGGGCAGCCCAAGTGTTATAGCCACCCAGCAGATGTTGCTCGGGTGGGGGAATATATCCATCGCCGCCGTTGGCTAGTTCGATGACCATCGTTTTCGCCAACGGACTTTGCTTTTTCAGTTTCAAACCGGTCAACGCGTAGGTTTCGTTCGGGGTGGTTGCGATGGCGATATCACCGATGCGGAGCGCCTGTGTGACGATTTCCGTGGACTGACGCTCGTGTAAGATGACCTGCTCACGAGCGTAGATTTCTTCCTGGGTTTTGGGGAGGCGGTCTCCCAGTTCTTTCACAATTTTTTGTGACCATTCCAGGAGCTGTTTATTGGGGACGCGATAGTTCATCTGCAGGCGGTTTTCGGCCATTTCGATGTCAGCGTCTTGTAAATAATTAATATTATTGTAAGCCTGCAAGGTGATTTTGATGAGGCCTTGGGCATATTCATTGATATCATCGGTAAAGGCCCACTGGTCTTTGGGCTTGGTGTAATCGCGACGATAGATGTCACCACTGCAGCCATGCGACATGATGGCGACGAAAGGCGGCGCGTCTTTGTCGACTTTCTTTCCCAGTTTTTCCTGCAGGCCGTTACAGTACAAACCGAAATAGTCAGCACTCAGTGAAGCATCACCGAAGTAGTGCATGGAAAAATTGGCCAGGAGGGCAATCGGACGCCCATTTGTGGCACGGAATGAGATCAGAGACAGTTCCGGGTCTTCCGGACCTGATTCCCCGACGGCATTGTCCCAGTTGGTGCCGGCGTGCATCGTGGCGCGGACAGTGGGGTTGCCGAAAGGATCGTTTCTCAGCCGGTCGGGACGCAGAATCCAGCGTCTGAGGGCAGTATAGTCGGCGGCGTTTTCCGATCCCCAGCCAACTTGAGCCGGTTCCAGATTGGCTTCCGCGGCGGCAATGGCATCGACCAGTTTTCCTCTGAGGAACGGCACGTACTCGGGATCGGCGTTGGTACCCAAACAGGCTAGACTGGAAGGAGCCGAGTGCGCATGTGTGGCTGAAATCAGAATATGGTCCGCAGGAATTTTAGTGCGTTGTGCAGTGAGCTTTTTGACTTCATCCAGAAGTGGACGAGGCAGCATGCAACTATCCACAACGACGATGGCAAGGCGCTCTTCGTCGTCGGCGACAACGATGGCGCGTGCATTGATTTTGGTTTTGACCGTACTCACGCTACGACTGACCATGCTACCATTCACGAGTACGGGAAATTTAGTAGGAGTGACATCGACAATGACAGCACCAGCCTGAAGTTCAGCAAACACCTGGGTAGGAAGAAACAAGGCCAGGGCGGCGAGCAGGAGGGAAGCGGACGTCGGTTTCATGCGAGCAGATCCTTTTTGAATGTCAGCTAACTTGAAGCTATAGGTTCAATACCATTTCTTGAGTATAACTGCCCACAAATCAGAACGAAACAGAGATAGTTAAATTTCTTAACTAAGGGGCGAGGAAAAAATGACTGGCTGAAACTGCATTCGGAGTGGGTCGTTTACTTTTCAGTTCGAAATTGGCTTCGTTGGTGCCTGCTTTTTGAATTTTATTTTTCGCACCACTGGTGGTGCGACTAGGGTATTTTACCGGGAATCTTGTGGTGTGTGCTGTTCTCTCGTGTCGGATTCATCGTGACTAACTTGAGTCGGCATTTGAAGAATGCGTGAGGTCTACAATGGTCGTAGTATAGGCGGAGCAGTGGAAGATGGAAGACAAGAACGCCATCAGATGGACGAAGCTCTCCTGCCGTATGTTCAAAGACAATCAGACGCGGTTGCAACTGTTCGCGTTGGCTTACAAACTGGGCAACTTCTTTTGGCGTTTTGTCCTGTCCCGCGCGGTTGAACATCATTCGCTCGGTAACGATTCCCAGATTTCAGCATCAGGAGGCAACATAAGTGGAGAAAAATCACCTCGAGTTAGACACGGGGGGATCCCAGCGGTTACAATCAAAGGCAATCTATGCATGGAGTGGTTCGAGGCTAATCCATATGAAAAATTTCAGTTTGAGAGAAAAAAGCAAAAACAGTAGCAAGGGTGAATGGCACTGCTGTTGTATGGATTGGTATGTGAGGCAATTGTGGCAAATCCAGAACATATAAAAATAGTCCAACAGGGAAATTATGCTATTGATCTTTGGAAATGTAAGAATCCACACGCAAGTCTGGATCTGAACAAGGCTGATTTGCGAAGATTCGATTTAAGCGGTAGCAATCTGACTGAAGCTGATTTAATCAATGCTGATCTGAGAGATGCGAACCTGAAAGGCAGTGATTTAACCGGAGCCTATTTGAGTCAAGCCAAATTGTGCCGGGCAAATTTGTGCCATGCTACGCTCCATAAAGCCGATCTGACAAGCGCCAATATGACAAACGCAAATTTGAACGAAGCTGATTTGAACGGGGCTTTTTTAGTTCAGGCTAATTTGAGTCATACGATTTTGAACGAAACAAATTTGACTCACGCTAAATTGGTAGATGCAAATTTGAGCAACTCCAGTTTGATCGGAATCAGATTAATTAAAACTGACTTAAGTAAGGCAAATTTCTTCAATTCTGATTTGAGGGAAGCTGATTTAAGTGGTGCAAACCTGAGTGAAGGGAATTTAAAATGGGCTAATCTCTGTGGAGCCAGATTAAAAGCAACTGATTTAAGTAATGCAAATCTGATCGAAACAGATTTTACTGATGCGGATCTGACTGAAGCCGTTTTAACCGATGCGAATTTGCGGCAAGCCAAATTGGATTTTGCAACCGGATATATTTTGTCTTCAGAACAGATAGCCGAGAATGCAAAAAAAATAACACAAAAATTTATCGGAACCGGTTATTATATTATTCTCATCTCTTTTGTGTTATTTCTTGGATTGATCGGGCTGAGCAGTATCTTTCTAACGCCGCCAGACAACCTTGGTCAACTCGATCAATCTATTTCAGGAGGGATTGCTTTCCTAGCGACGGGAATTCTTCTTATTGGCTTCCTTACCGGCTCTGTTTATATCACGACGGAGAAGGGGTATTCCAGGGGGCTGGGATTCTTTACCACATTCTTTTTTTTCGTGACAGCCTATCTGCTCATGCAGACTCTACTGGCAGAATTCATCGGAATTGCATTTTTCGGGCCAATGGTATTAGCACTCTTAGCAGACAAAAACCAGCGACGAATTTACTGAAAGCAAGCGAAAACGAACCTACATAAAACCCCGATGTGGACAACATATCTTTAAGAAAATAACAGCCTGGGCAGTAGAAAGACCTTTTTTACAGTGAAAATTTACTCTTGAGGTCAGGATGGGGCAGTGACCAATCACTGAGCTGCAAGCACAAATTCAAAATTGTTTTCGCAGGTCTTCCGAATCGACGTAGATCGACTTCAGGAAGTGGGGATTGCAGACCACGAAAAAGACCAGGTCCTCTTCGCCGATATTGGTGATGCTCTGGTCGGTGTCGGGGGGGATGCGAACGACATCGCCGGGATGAACTTTGGTCGGTGGATAGTCGCCGACTTCGACGAGACCGGTTCCTGAGAGCATGATGTAGCGTTCAAATGTGCCTTTGAGTCGATGGAACCGAGTTTTCTTACCAGGCTCCACACGGGCTCTGGCCAGCGAGACTTCCGGATCGACATCGGGGCTCGACATTTCGAGGATGAAGCAACCTTCTTCGAAGAAGTATTCGTCTTCCTCTTTGGGGCGGGTGATGTGATCCATGCTGCGGCTTCCTTTCATCTCGTCAGTGATTCTGGCTGATCATGTTTTTCGATTCATTTCGAAAACGAATTATGACAGAGTGATTCGAGATCG
Source organism: Gimesia alba (assembly GCF_007744675.1). Classification (NCBI taxonomy): domain Bacteria; kingdom Pseudomonadati; phylum Planctomycetota; class Planctomycetia; order Planctomycetales; family Planctomycetaceae; genus Gimesia; species Gimesia alba. The sequence continues at coordinate 4,175,190 of NZ_CP036269.1, read as the reverse complement.
TCAAAGATACCAGAGTATGACCGCAAGAAAAAACTGCGTGTCCCTGTTTAGGTAAAAGGAACACGCAGTGGAATGATTGTTCTCAATTATCCGAGTGATAATGAAATTAAGTCAGTTCAGACAGAATACCATCGCCACAGAAATTGGGATTCCCGAATGTTTTCACATGATGACCCATGCCGTGAGCCAGCGACATCAGGAAGCGGTTGTGGGGAACCATTTTGAATTGGAGAGAGCGTCCCATTTTGAAATCGAGTCCCTTACCGACGAGAACCAGTGGGACGTCGTTCAGCGTATGCGAGTTCCCTTTACCTAGTTCATTGGTCCAGACAACGAGTGTGTTATCGAGCAGGGTTCCCTCGCCGTTCGGCTCGGGAGTTTTATCCAGTTTCTGAACCAGGTAAGCCAGTTGCTCGCAGAACCATTTATTGATTTTGGTCAGTTTTTCCTGAGCATCTTCGTCACTGTCCGGCTTGTGTGACAGACCGTGATGGCCATCTTCGATGCCGAGCCACTTCATCCGTGCCTGACCGACCGAGTTGGTATACTGCAGTGTCGCAACGCGGGCCATGTCGTTGGCCAAGCTGTTGACCATCAGGTCGATCTGCATTTTGCTGGTGACAGGCATGTGATCGTTATCATTTTTCACGCCCACTTCCTGCACAGGAACTTCGATGGACAGTTTTTGTTCCTGTCCGGCTTTGAGTTCCTGTTCCATCTGTCGCACATAGGTTTCATGCTCTTCCAGCAGCTGCTTGTCTTCGCGGCTGAGTTTGGTTCTGACCTTTTTCAGGTCTTCCCGCACATCATCCAGAATGCTGGCCAGACTCTTCCGGTCTTTCATCTGACCGTAAATCTTTTCGAACATCTGATACGGATCGTCAATCGGGGCAATCGGTTTGTTGGAACCAGCGTAGACCATGCGGGTCCAGGGGTCTGCCCGATGAGGCACATTCACACCGAACTCCAATGAGCCAAAGCGGGTGCGAGTTTCCGGCTGACTTTGCAGAAAGCGTTTGATTTCCTGGTCGACCGATTGACCACTGGCCCAACCGGCGGGAGTGTGCGAGCCGCCTTGAATATTGCCGGGCAGCAATTCAATCCCCGTCAGCAGGCAGCTCATGCCACGCATGTGGCTGTCGCCATCACCGCGAACGCGGTCTGCAACCCCTTTGATCACGAGCATCTGATCCTGATAGGCTTTCAGCGGCTGCATGATTTCTTTCAGTTCGAACTTGTCACCGACTTCGTCCGGCCAATACGTTTTGGGAACGATACCGTTAGGGCTGAACATAACGATCAGTCGCTGTTTACGAATGGCGCGATCTGCGGCAAAGCCTAGACTGGGCAAGTTCATGACCAGTGGCAGAACAGCCGTTGAGAGACCGAGTTCTTTTAAAAATGCGCGGCGGGATTGATATCTCATGGAATATCTCTTTCTCAGGAATGAGGTTGGTGTAAGGCAGCAACCTTCATGATTTCGATCAGTAGCTGTTGAATATTATAGTCAGTTTTTTCAAATTTTGTGGTCAGTTCTTCCCGAATATTTTCGCCATAAGCATTAATTGGCTGTTTGACTGCCTGGTGAAACAATTGGTCGACAAATGCTGCGTGGGCGTGATGGTCGGTGGCGATATGGGTGGCCAGATCCCGGGCTCCGTTGAATTTGACCGTTTCGCCCGAAACAGAAGTCAACTCAGCCGAGGCATTGATGGCTTTCTTGACCTCCTGTTCTCTGTATCGGCCGATCGCGTCAAAGTGCTCCAAACTAAAACCGAGGGGGTTGATGATGCTGTGACACGACATACAGGCGGATGGTTTCGTAATCAAGGCGACTTTTTCGCGGGTGGTCATGCCTGGTTTGAAATCGCCGTCTTTGAATTCAGTTGCCTGTGGGGGCGGTTTCAGTGTTCGGCCCAGCAAACGCCGCGTGACAAACACACCGCGGTGAATGGGAGAACTCAAATTGTGATACGCGAAGTTCGCCATCATATACGGGTGCGTGATCACACCGGCCCGCTTGTCTTTGTCGAGTGAGACCTTCTGGAATTCCTGGCCATCGGGTAGTTTGACGTCATAGACTTTTGCCAGTCGCGGGTTAAGGTAAACATAATCGGCGAGCAGCAACTGCCGATAGTCGGATGATTTGTTCCAGACCACATCATCAATGAACAGGTCAAGCGAGGTTCGCAAGTCAGAAACAACCAACTCATTGAATTCGGGGAAGAGTGCCTTGTCTTTAGCCAGTTCTTCTTTTTCGTCGAGTTGTAGCCAGTGATGGAAGAAGTAACGCAGCTTGGACTGAGCACGGGGATCGCGCAGCATGCGGTCAGCCTGTTGCGCGATCTGGGTAGGGGTTTTCAGTTTGCCTGCTCTGGCTGTGTCAAACAATTGACGGTCGGGCATGGAATCCCATAGACCGTAAGAGAGTCGGGACGCGATGGCATAGTCGTCCAGTGCCGGATATTCCCGATCGGTATACAGAAAACGGGGTGATTTCAAAACGAGCAGAACGACACGTTTGACGGCGAGTTCGACGGCGGCTTCCTGTTTGAAGTGCTGATCAACAAAGAATGTCTTTTGCTCGTCGGTTAACGGACGCCGAAAGGCGAGTTCGGCAAAACGGTGGCAGAACTGTTGAATTTTTTCTTTGCGATTTTTGGCATCCGGTTTGGTACCGGCTAAACGATCCAGATGCTTAATCACACTGGTCATGATCTCGATGGCAGCAGACGTGGTTGCTTCATCCCAGGCTTTGGAAACTGCAGTACCGCGTTCGTAGCCGGAAACACTGTCATCGGGTGGGAAGACAGTGGACGTGATAAACGTTCCGGGCACCTGTTGTGGTGTGAGATTCCGTTGTGGAATGACTTCCTGTGCTTTATGGGGCGGCTTCCATTCGAGGACAACCGACGAAGACTTTTCTTTGTATTTGAACACGTGCAGTCGGATGGTATAGGGTTTGCCTCCCAGCAGGCGAATCGTGGCTTTGTGCTCTTTGGCCCGTCCCTCTGAACTGACCCATTCATCAATAATCGGATCTTTCTGATTCACCCATAAGCGGGCACCGTTTTCTGTTTTGAGAATGAATTCATAATCGCCAGTTTCTTCTGCGAGGACTGAGCCTTCCCACTTCATGGAAAACTCTTCCGCGTTGGTGATTTTCTCGTCCGGTTTTTTGTCGCCGAACTGGAAGTTGACCACGGGGTCAATTCGTTTTATGACGCGCTTATCGCGCCGCATGCTGCGACTGTCATAATATTCTGCATTGAGTCCGCGTTCCTTGCTGGTGACATTGGCGTTTCCCAGAAAATGCGACAGCAGGTCAGATGTCGTGAACAGATACTGTCGTACGGTTAAATGTGAGAGTTGCACGCGTGAACTGTTGCCGGCAGCAGCTGTGTCTTTGGCATAAAATCGATCGAAGACATATTGGGCGGCCCGTTTGGCTTCTTCACCCTGACAGAACTCGGGGTCTTCTTCCGGCATCGTTTCATCGATGAGTGTGGTGAGTTCAACCAGCGTCTTCATGCCGTGAAACGGGTTGGCTTTGTCCATCACGCCTTGCCCATTGGCGGCATGACACTCAACGCACATCTTACGATAAATCTGTTCGCCAGTGAGAGGTTTCGGATCTGCGGCACGCGAAGTCTGTGAAAAAATGAAACAACAGATCCCCAATAGCAAACTAAGTGCGGTCACGCGGAATCGAAAAAGACGATGTTGCTGGCTGGCAATCATACTTGGCATCACACTTTAGGGCAGGAAAAACAGGTGGGAACTCTTTTGCGTACTGGCCTGAGTACAGGCAAGGACGAATTCGTTGAGTCAACCACAGGATTGTGGCTCCCGTGGCTGATCAACATATCGGTATTATTTTATTCTGTCTTGAGAGCAGAGTCAAGCTGCCGGAAATGACACAACCTGTTGTTTTTTATGAGGTTAGTTAAGGAATGTGCCTGTTTTTACTTCAGCAGAGGGGCCGTTTGAGCTTTGGAAGTGACTCCCGGGGGCAATTCCATGATCTGGATACTGCGAAACTGGATTTCGGCCCCTTCCGATTCAAGGCAGAGATAACCCTTTTTGATGGATGCATTTCGGACACCATTTACAAATTTGCCGTTTACCGAAAGCTTCACGACACCATCGACACAGACGACATCATAGACATTCCATTGTCCTTTTCCTTTGCAGCGATTTTCGATTGATTTGCTGCGTGTGCCGCGAGGGTTATCGGGAATCGTGGTTAAGCCGTTGGCGCCGAAGAGCTCGCCATGCACATAAGCGATGGGGGGCAGAGTGCCATCTTTTTTCTTGTGCTGATTCACCCAGTCGAGTTCCAGCATTTGAATTTCCATCCCTTTAGGTAAGCGTCTCCCTTCGGGAACAGTTCCTTCACTCCAGGCGAAGACGCCCGAATTACCGCCTGCTTCCATGTGCCGCCATTCAACGTGCAGTAGAAAGTTTTCATACTGCTTATCAGTTCGCATCACGCCGATGGGATGTCCCGTGCAGATCAACATGCCATCTTTGACATACCAGGTATCTTTATCTGTATTCACATTCACCCAGCCGGTCAGGTCTTTGCCGTTAAACAACGGTTTGTAGTGCGGCAGATCATCTGCTTGCGCACCGGGCAGATTGCAGAGAAGAAGTAAGACAAAGCTACAAAGGGGGGCGATCAAATTTTTCATGGGGTGAAGCTCTCCGGTCAGAATGCGGTTTGTATCACGCTGATGCGACTAACATAGGTTCGTTCTTTGCGCAATTAATGATCATACCCGTCACGAAAGTGCGAAACAAGTAGCTTACCGGTCTGAACGTGTCTATCAGGATTCAAACCAGCTCTCTCAGCCGCGTACCTGCATCCAGCAGATATTGAGGCCGTCCCCGCGGGTCAGTGAGCGTGATCGCATGCGGATCGATGCCAAGATTATGATATAAAGTGGCAAAGATGTCTTTGTAGTGCACGGGGCGCTCAATCACAGCGCTGGCGGTGCGGTCGGTCTTGCCGATGACCTGACCGGTCTGCATTCCACCGCCGGCAAGAATCGCGGGGCCGACGCGCGGCCAATGGTCGCGACCTCCCTTTTTCGAATTGATGCGTGGCGTGCGACCGAATTCTCCCCAGGCAACAATAGTGACATCATCCAGCATGCCGCGTTCTTTGAGGTCGGCGACTAAGGTGGTGAGGCCATGATCGACCAGGGGCAGTAACTGACGCATCCGCTTGAAATTGCTGGAGTGGGTATCGAAATCACTGATCGAGATGCTCACGCAACGCACACCTGCTTCGACAAGGCGGCGAGCGAGCAGAAATTTCTTTACCGCATCAGGGCCTTCACTGGTGTAAAAGCGTGATGAATCATTTTGTGTTGTCGGCGTATAGCGCGCCAAAGTTGCTGGATCTTCCAGTGTTAAATCCATCGCATCTGCCAGTCGACCGGATGTCAGTATGCTGACGGCTTGCTGGGAAAAACGGTCCATCGCGTCCATCATGCCGCTGGCATCGACTTTGCGACGAATGGTATCCAGTTCGGAAAGTAAGGTCGTGCGGTTTTCCAGTCGCTCCATGCTCAACGAGGGATTGAGCTTCAGGCTGACCTGATGATCGGCGCCTAATCGCTTGAGTTCCCCTTGCATGCCTTTTTCGAGCTGACGCTGAAACAGGTCAGAGATATCGGGGCGGAAAGGTTGATATGCGGGACCCAGGAATCCCGGGCGTGCGCTGTTTCGGACTAAGCCCCGTCCCTGCATGATGTCGACAAACGGAGGCGAAAGATCCTGCGGAGACCCTTTGAGTCGCGAGATAACCGAACCCAGGGCAGGGCGACCGCCCACGGCGAGCATGTCTTTTTTCTTAAAGCCTGATTGCGTCTGAAAGGCATCGTGGGCACCGGCGGAGCCAACGAGTGATCGTACAAAGGCAAATTGATCCGCGTGTGCAGCAAGACGCGGCATTAACTCACAGATTTGCACGCCGGTGACACTGGTTGAAATGGGTTGGAACTCGCCACGAATTTCTACCGGGGCTTCCGGTTTCAAGTCGATCATATCCATATGGGGCGGGCCACCATCCAGATGCACATTAATGATGGCTTTGTTTGAAGAACGGATTCCCGCTTTTTCTTCGGCGCGTAATAAATCAGCCAGAGAAAGTCCGGTCAGTCCGAGCGCACCGATTCGGAGAAATTCTCGCCGTGATCTGGTGTGACATTGCTGATCCTGCGCGCTCAAGAATGACAGCATCGTTTTCCTTTCCGGTTTTGCTATTTTAAACTGCATTCGTTTCTTATCGCTGAGTTCAACCTATGCAGAATTATATATCAATGTGCGTTTATACCAAAACGTGGGGGACGAACTCAAGGGGAAAGGCGTTCTGGAGCAGATCTGAGAGATCAATGCGTCCTGTCTCCAGCTGGATTTACAAAATAGGATAAAAACGTCTTGTTTTATGGCGAGGGAACGATTAAACTGATGGCTCATATAGAGCCAGACTCAATTACTGGCGAAATCTCAGCCGTGAATTAGATCCCAAGGGATCATACAAAATACAGGAGCAGTCGAATGCGTTTCCCAGTGACAATTAAATTCTGTTCGGCGATCGCCGGTGTGAGTGTCTTGAGTGTGGCGGTTGCCGTGTTTGCCGGCCCTGCTGAGGCAGAAAAAACGAAAGCGAGTCCCGAAGCGAAACCGGCTCCTGAAGCGAAAAAATTGGAGAAAGAGACGAAGGCGAAGCGGCTCGTGACGGTTGCAGAAGCACGCCAGCGTGCGAAGCTGACACATAATATTTATGCGACCACTCTGGAAGCGATGCACCACCATTACTTTTTCCATGACAGAGCGAATGTCCCGGCGCGCGTGATGGAAGATATGTTTGCCGATATTGCGCGCCAGGAAAATATTAAGGCAAAGTGGATTGCCGTGAATGCCAAAGCGATGAGCATCGATCACGAACCGGAAGGGGAGTTTGAGAAGCAGGCAGCGAAAGAAATCTCTGCAGGCAAGCACGAATATGAACGCGTGGAAAAAGGCGTATATCGGCGGGCTGTTGCAATCTCATTGGCGGGCTGTTGCAATCTCATTAATGAACAACGGATGCCTGGGGTGCCATCTTGGATTCAGCGCGAACAAAAATAAACGCGATCGATTTGCCGGCCTGGTCATTTCAATTCCCGTCAAACAGGATTGACGGACGGTAGCGCATATCCGAAACAGATTGAGCGAAAGAAGCAGGGAATGCTCGACGTTGTTTCATAAAATCACAACGTGATACACGGAACGTTTTATTGGACCATTGATGCGCTTGCGTTACGGAAAATACAGGCGTCTCTTTTGACTTGACCTCTTTTTCGACGCAAATCAAGGGGCACGTGTTTAAGCAATTGTTTTGTACATATTGCGTTTCAATAGTCCTGGGACCATTTTGCGACCCTGTTTTCTCAACACGGGAGCTTGCCCTCAATTGTATATCGCAGAAGACCCCAAAACGTTAACAACTAATTTCAAAAAAACGCAAAATCGTTTGAAACTCAAGTTTTTATTTGATTGATTCAAACTTCTTCACGATCTTCATCAATTCTTAATAGATTCTACTACAATATAAAATATTGCTATTACTTCGTTGTCAGTTTACAGTTTTCAGTCCAGAGTCAATCTTCGTTGATTCGATTATCTGAAAACTTAGATAATAAAATTAACTGCTAAAAGAAAAGACGCATGTGCCCGATGGATGCGACACAAACAACAACACTTCAGACCGATTCTGCGCAAAGTCGAGCAGAGTTAGCGCGGAATTGGGTGAAAGTACAACCTTCACTCATGGCTTTCGTAGTGGCATCAACGCCTCAGTTTAGTGACGCTGAAGATCTACTTCAGGAAGTCGCAGCTGAAGTGGCGTTGCGATATGACGAGTATGATAACTCGCGGCCCTTTCTTCCCTGGGCCTTATGGATAGCGAAAATCAAGATTGCTGATTTCTATCGAGGCAAACGCCGCGATCGTGTGCTGTTCATGGGGGAGGCGATGGATGCATTAGCTGATGCCTGTTCCCGAGTGCAGCAATTGATGACCGAAGAACGAGATTTACTGGAATATTGTCTGGATCAATTAACTGAGCGTTCCCGACGTTTATTGGGTTTGAGATATTCTGATGATCTGAAGCCGAAACAAATTGCGACCGAGCTGGGAACCTCCACCGGTTCGGTCCGGGTGACTCTTTCCCGTATCCGTACCACGTTGATGGATTGTGTTCAAAAACGAGCCTCTGGTGAAGCGAATGTCGGAAATTAAAGAAAGCACAGCGCTCGAAAATATCGATGCTTATCTGGACGGTGAAACGCTATCGCCGGAAGAAGCGCAACGGCTGGAACAATGGATTAAGACAGATAGCGAGAATGCCGATCAGGCTTTTCGCCGCGTGTTTCTTCATTCGTACCTCAGGCAGCGTTTTCAAGTACGATCGATTGGAGATGCGCAAGCCCGTGAGTTAGAGACCCAGCAAAAAGAGCCGCTAGTACTACCTGCGGAATCAGAAATCGAGGTTCAACCTCAAAACAAACAGAGTGCAACACGGCCACAGAAACAAAAAAAGAAACGAACGACCTTACTTACGTGGCGCTGGTTTCTGATGATTGGGATCGGAATTGTATCTACGATCAACCTGGCAGTGATGTTCATCAAAGATTTTCAAATTCCCTATGATGAAGATAAGGCATTCGAAGCGATTACCTTTGAGTCTGACTATGCCAGGAAAACTTTTTTGATGGCAAGAAAAGCAGCACAACCATTTCTGTATGAAGGATTTAATTATACTCCCGAGTTTCTGAGTGAAAAAGATTCGGATGGTGTAAATGATTTGAACGGGGGAATCGGCTGGTCTGGTCCCTGGATTGATCAGGGCGTTGTTTCTTCTTCGATCATTCAGGATCCCAAAAAGCAGAATCAGGGTAAAAATGATATGCGGTTATTTGGGCCACTCGGATTTTCAGACCAGCATGGGAATATGCTACTGACCAAAGGGGGGCAATACCGTTCGGGATCGATGGCTGAATCCGTAGCCGTGCGGCATATCGAATTACAACAGGTCCCTTATGCGTTATCCGATGAAAAGGGCTTTGGCGCTGATGGAGAGATCTTGTGGTTGAGCTTCATGGCTCAGTCTTGTGATAATGCCGGGGATGGGCGTTATGCTTATATCGACCTTGGAAATAATGAGTCGAGTCTACGAATCGGAAAACTGGCTTCTGCCGTCCGGGGGAACTGGGCCGCTGCCGGGCAGGTGAACGGTACGGAAATCAATACGGCTTCCAGTGATGTTCTATCGGGGCAGGCGGTGTTGTTTGTGGTGCGAATTTTGTTCCGCCCTGGTGCAGAAGAAGTGGACCTGTGGCTCAATCCGCCATTAAACCGAATTCCGGATCTGGATGAAGTCGACCTGCGGTTGATGGCACCAGATCTGCGAATTGAACGCGTTAAAATCGTCAGTCGTTATTCGACGGACTTTGACGAACTTCGCGTCGGCGTTTCATTTGTCGATGTGATTCCCGCCAGCGAGCTTGATTGAGCCAATCACGATTGCATTTCATTCTTACTATTGAAGCAATTGTGTTGACAGGTGTGCGTTGATCGTATCCAATGAATGATACGCATTCTCTGATTCCGTCCAGCCACTGGTGAGTTGCCGGTTGGAAAACGGAACCATAGAATGGAATAGACGTCTCTCCACAGAGCTTCCGCCGTTTCCCTGCTTCCGTTGATTAGGAAAACAGATGAAAAAATCCTGCCTGCCGCTATTCGCCTACCTGTTTCTGGGTCTAATTTCGTTTTCAAACACTGCTCAGGCAGCCGCTCCTCAATACAATGTGCTGTTCATTATTTCGGACGACCTGACGTCCACAGCGCTTTCCTGCTATGGGAACAAAGTTTGTCAAACGCCGAATATTGATTCCATCGCCGCCAAAGGAACACGTTTTACACACGCCTATTGTCAGGCCACGTATTGCGGACCGTCCCGGGCTTCGTTCATGTCGGGCTATTATCCACATGCCTCGAAGGCATTCGGTTATGTCAGCCCGCGTTCTTATATTGGTGACCGGGCAACCTGGTCGCAACATTTTAAAAACAACGGCTACTACACGGCGCGCGTCAGCAAGATTTATCATATGGGAGTGCCTGGCGACATTGAAAAAGGGAGCGACGGCACTGATGATCCCGCCTCGTGGACCGAGAAATTCAACAGCCAGGGGCCGGAATGGAAAGCGCCCGGCGACGGGGAGACACTGGAAAACAATCCCGATGGCAAAAAGCCTGCGGTAGGTGGAAATACGTTTGTTGTTGTTGAAGCCGACGGCGACGATCTGGTGCACTCCGATGGAAAGACTGCGAAGAAAGCGGTGGAGTTGATTGAGACGCACAAAGACGAACCGTTTTTTCTGGGAGTCGGGTTTGTGAGACCCCATGTTCCTTTTGTGGCACCGCGGTCTTATTATCCACCCTTCAAGCCTTACAATAAGCATGTTCTTCCTGAAAAATATCCGGGCGACTGGGACGACATTCCCAAATTTGGCATCAACTATAAAACCAGTGTGAACATGAAAATGGATTTGCGGCGGCAAAAGAAAGCCGTTGGTGGCTATCTCGCTTCAGTCGCTTACATGGATGCACAGGTCGGCAAGGTACTCGATGCGCTCAAACGGGCGGGGATTGAAGATAAGACGATTGTGATTTTCACCAGCGATCATGGCTACCACCTGGGAGAACATGATTTTTGGGCTAAAGTCAGTCTGCATGAAGAGTCGGCGAAGGTGCCGTTGATTATCAGTGTGCCCGGCAAGAAACCTGCGGTTTGTGATTCGCTCGCCGAACTGCTCGATTTGTATCCCACACTGAGTAGCCTATGCGGTTTGAAAGTTCCAGAAAATATTCAAGGCAAAAATCTGGGACCGCTTTTGGATAATCCGAGCCTGCGTGTGCGTGATGCTGCCTTTAGTGTTGACCCGCGGGGGAAGGGAAATCGTGGGTTTCTGCTGCGTGATGATCGCTGGGCGTATATTCAATACAAAGAAGACGCTTCCGCCGGTGCTGAGTTGTACGATATGGAAAAAGATCCACAGCAGTTTACGAATCTCGTAGGGAAACCCGAATATGCGTTGACCGTCACTGTGTTTCAGGAACGGCTGGCAGCGAAGTTAAAAGACATTCGTACGAATGATCTGGGGCATTCCTATACGAAACAGTAATCGATAGGGACTACGAATTTAATCGACACGAATGCTCTGGGTTTGTCCTGTTTCGGCTGCTTGATAGGCGGCGTAGATCGTGCGTAATACCTGCAGGCTATCGTGGCTGTTGAGTATAGGCGGTTCTTTATCCAGCACTGATCTGACGGCTGCATGGACACAGGGTGAATAGCCGCGTGGTTGAATCGGCTCTTCAAACTTATGGACGGTTCCCGGCTTGTCGGAATAGAGCGACCATTGCAGGTATTTGCCGGTCGAGTAATCCATTTCCAGCCAGCCTTTCGATCCCCAGATTTTAATCAGAGACTGTTTGCCTCGGTTGATGTAATAACCAGACGTCATCGTTCCCAGAAAGCCTTTGTCGAACTTCAGGCTGAGGGCGGCGGAATCTTCCACGTCAAGTGGCTGCCCGCCAATGTTGGTGATAAAGCCGCTGACATCGGTGATTTTGGAATCGGTGATATACATTCCCAGGTCGAGCCAATGAATGCCCAGCCAGATCAGGTGACCGCCACCAGCACGTTTTTTTTGTGCGAACCAGCCGGCCTGATAGCTTTTACTCGTTAAGCGAGTCTGATCGGCGATGAAATTGAGTTCAATGCCGTAAATTTTGCCGAACGTTCCTTTGCGGATCATTCGGCGGGCTGCTTTGACTTCCGGATTGTTGCGATTTGCCAGAGCCAGCATCAGATTCAGATGTTTCGAGTCCGCTTTCTGTACCAGGGCTTCAAAATCGTCGATATTCGTGCAGGCGGGTTTTTCAGCGAAAACAGGGCAGCCATGATCGAATGCAACATTGATGGCGGCGGGGGCCTTGCCGGCTTCGAGTGTGATCAACGCCAGGTCCGGTTTTTCTTTTTTGAACAGTTCCTCGGGGCTGTTATACACGTGCGTCAGTTTATCCCCCAGTTTCTTCCGGGCTGTCGCAACATGTTTCTGACCTTCATCACTGAGGATGACTTCACTGATCTCGTCACAGGAAGCGAGTGCCGGAAAATATGCGCCAAGATGCGCAGACGTTTCACTGATAATAAGTGCCACTTTTGCTTTGTCTGCCATGATTCTACTTTCTCTTTATCGAGGTCTCTGTCTGATGTTTTACGATGAATTTAAACCTGAGGCAGTTCGAAGCCATCGCGATAGTCGCGCGTCAGGTACTGGTTGGCGTCTTTGTCTTCCGGGAAGGTTTCTGTTTTGGGATCGAATACCAGCCGACGACCGGTGCGATACGAAATGTTTCCAAGATGGCTGAGCAGGGCCGAGTAATGACCTTCTTCAATTTCTGCCAGCAGGTCTTGCGACTTTCTGGTTTTGACGCAATCAATGAAATTCTGATAATGCGTGGGTGTGTCCTGCCATTTCTGTTCAAAGGCAGGGCCACGTTCGTGTTTGAAGAAGATGCGATAGCCTGAGCGATCGACCATCATGAAGCCTTTATCGCCGTAGAAGATGTTGTCGTTATCGTAGCGATGTGCCTGCATGCGGTACGGGGTGAAATCGCGTTGTTCGTAGACGTAGAGCAGATCATCATACTCCCAGGTCACGACCATTGTGTCAGGCGTTTCCTGGGCATCTCCTTTGGAACCGAGTTTGGCGCCACTGCAAGAGACCGCATTCGGTGCTTTCAGGTTCATGCCCCAACGACCAATATCAATTTGATGCACGCCATCGTTGCCGATATCACCGGTTCCGAAATCCCAGTTCCAGTGCCAGGATGTATGAAAGCAATTGCGGTTGAACGGTCGTTTTTGCGCAGGACCCAGCCAGAGATCATAGTTGACTCCCTGGGGAACCGGTTCGTTCGTACGGGGTGGATAAAGGGCACGGCGTTGATTGTTAATGGCTTTAACCATTTTTACTTTGCCGATCACGCCGTCCTGAATCTGTTTCCAGGCTTTCTCGTAAACGGGCGTCGATCGCAGGTTGGTACCATGCTGGACCACGCGTTTGTATTTGCGGGCGGCATTCACCAACTGCCGTCCTTCATGGATATTGTGAGAGCAGGGCTTTTCGACATACACGTCTTTGCCGGCCTGACAGGCCATCATTGCGGCTGGCGTATGCCAGTGATCGGGGGTGGCGATGACGATCGCATCGATTTCATTTCCGTCGAGGAGCGAGCGAAAATCTTCCACCAGCCTGGGGCGTTTGGCGCCCGATTTTTCAATCTGGTCTGCCATCTGGCCACTGCGGCTTTGATCGGGATCGCAAACTGCAATGAGTTGGCTGTCAGGCAGTTTTGAGAACCAGCTTCCCAGCCCGCGCCCGCGATCACCACAGCCGACGAGTGCCACATTAACTTTTTCGTTTGCAGAAACTGATGCCTGTCCCAGTGCCGATGCACCGACCCAGACAAGAGATGCTCCCATAAACGTGCGACGGTTGACGTTGCTCATAACGGCTCTCCTTTAGGGGATGCTGGCTTGGATATACTCATTGCTTTCATCGTACCAACTAGAGGATTGATACATCAAGCGTTTTTGATGTCTACATGAGAATCTTTCAGCCTGTGACGTTCATAGACAAAGTCGTGGGGCAGTGATAAGACGAGAGTGCATTTAAAAATCATCGTTGTCCTCATCATAGAAATTGGGGGAGAGGTAGACTTCACTTCGCCAGGGCGTTTCCGTTGAACCGTGTAAAGTATATTCTTTTTTCGGTGGCAGTAATTCAATCGCCTTGCGGAAACCGTCCATGACAGACGCTTCCGCATCAAAGATGGCTTTCAACTGGTACTCCATTTTTAGATAGGCATCTTCGCCATCCTCTTCATTATCATCCAGGTCAGCGTCATACGTGATGATGTCTGCCAGCTCTGAAATCAAACGCGTGGGGTCGGACTTTTCGTGAATGATAACCAGACGATCAAGCGTTTCTTCCCATTCATCGCCTGACATGTTTGTGTTTTTCAGGTAACTTTTGCGGATCTGGTCTGTAATAAAGGAATCGATCTGTTCCTTCCAGGGGTATTTTGCCAGCTCGACCTCTTCTTGAGTTGGTGTCGGTTGACCATTGATTTCAGCTGCCCGAATAATTTCTGCAGTCGTGATGCCTCCGCGTTCCATACGCCAGTCCATGGAGCGAGCCCAGGATTTTTTGAAGACTTCCTCGAATTTTTTATCAGTCTGATCGACCAGTGTTTTTCCGTCTGTTTCTTCTCGCATGCGGTTGTACAATTCTTGTACCTGTTCTGGTTCGGAAAGATCCAGATGAACCATGCGAATCATTCTTGAGAACTCCGGGTGATCCATTCCGTCATCTGCTATCGTAGTTACCGAGATTTGTGTGCCATTGGATAATTCACAAACCAGTTCCAGATGAATCGCGCCGATCTGGTCTATTTCATAGAGGGCTGCAAAACCGGGTAAGTTCCTGTTTTTAAATCCCTGGATTTTTAAATGAACCGGGGCATATGTTTCATAAAGTCCATCCGGTTCGTAGCCAGCCTCTTTCAAAGCAGCTGAGAGCATTTCTATTTTCTCAGCATCGGTCCATTCCGGCTCGTCCATCGGTTCGAGATCGATTCGCAGCGGAGGAGGGAAACCGCCAGCGTTTTTAAATGCGTCCGCTAGTTCTTCAGCAAATTTGGAAGTGAACTTTCGAAATTTATACTTCAGCCAGAACCAGATCAGCAGGATGAGAACCACAAAACCGAGAATTACACCCAAGGCAACATACAGGATTGTTAACATCGGATTTCCAATCTAGCAGAGGGGAGGCACCACCGGGAAAATTAAAATGAGTTGTATAAAATGAAATGCTGTGAATTTGTATCTAAGGTATCAATCTGAATCTGTGGATCAAGCATTTTCTGACGATGGGATCGATATTTTGAAGGGGCCACAAATACCAATAAACCAGGCGAAATGGATGATTTTAGCCAGATTCCTGAAAGAGCAAACGAGAACCGTTTCTTACGTAGAAAGACTGACAGTGCTTGCGGTTAGTAGCAGAGTGCTTACAATAAAACGTGACTGTTGAGGTTGATTCTTTTCAATATCCCGTTTCCTCCACGTTGTCCTGCCTTTAGAAAGCACACCCATGAATCGGTTACTCGTTGTTTGTCTGTTATTGATCTTCTGTCAGCCGGCCTTACTATCTGCGGGAGAAAAGCAGGCGACTTCTGAAGCTGTGATTAAAGTGAAATCTACCGATTGGCCTTGGTGGCGCGGGCCGCAGCGGAATGGGATTGCGAACTCCAATCAAAATCCGCCGATGAAATGGAGTGAGACCGAAAACATTATCTGGAAGACGCCAGTTCCCGGGCGTGGCTATAGTTCGCCCACGGTGGTCGGCAATCGGATTTATCTGGCTTCCGCAGATACGGAAACGGAAACACAGTTTGTTCTCTGCTATGATCGAGCGACGGGAAAACAAGTATGGAAAACGATCATTCACAAAGGGGGCTTCAGTAAGAAGGGGAATTAAAAATCGACGCATGCTTCATCGACTGTCGCCTGTGACGGCGAACGATTGTTTATTAATTTTATCAACGATGGAGCCGCCTATACGACGGCGTTGTCGCTGGACGGAAAACAACTGTGGCAGACGAAAATTACGGATTATATTATTCACCAGG
Organism: Gimesia alba; assembly: GCF_007744675.1. Lineage (NCBI taxonomy): Bacteria > Pseudomonadati > Planctomycetota > Planctomycetia > Planctomycetales > Planctomycetaceae > Gimesia > Gimesia alba. Next base: position 4,159,371 of record NZ_CP036269.1, on the reverse strand, counting down.
GCTATGGTTCTTCGCCGGCAATTTATGATTCGCTGGTGATTGTGTCGGCTGATAATAAAGGGGGCGGCGCGGTGGCGGCTCTCAAGCGAACGGATGGATCTGTGGTCTGGAAAATTGATCGTCCCAAAACGCCCAATTATCCTTCGCCGATCATTTTGAATGTCGCTGGCAAAGAACAGGTCCTGATGACGGGCTGTGATTTGGTAACGGGCATCGATCCACTTAGTGGAAAAAAACTGTGGGAGATTGAAGGCGCGACAACGGAATGTGTGACATCTACTGTGACCAATGGAGAACTGATTCTGACCAGTGGCGGATATCCTAAAAATCATATGTCGGCAGTCAAAGCCGATGGCTCCGGTGAAGTGGTCTGGGAAAATAATACCCGCATGTATGTGCCTTCAATGTTGATCAAAGGGGACCACATCTTTTCTGTTACCGATAACGGCGTGGCCATCTGCTGGGACGTGAAGACCGGCAAACAGGTCTGGAAAGGACGCCTGGGAGGCACGTTCAGCTCTTCACCCGTTCTGGTGGGAGATCGGATTTATGTGACCAACGAAGGGGGCGAAACCTACATTTTCAAGGCGAATCCCAAAAAATTCGAGTTGCTGGCTGAAAACAAACTGGGAACGGAAGTCTTTGCCACACCCACTTTTTGTGACAGTCGAATCTTCATGCGAGTTTCTGAAGAAATCGAAGGCAAACGCCAGGAAATGCTGTTCTGCATCGGCAAGTAAGTTCGTTCCTTAATCCGACTCAGGCTGATAGAACCAGGTCAGCGGAACCGAGCGGAAACGGGATGAGATCTTTCGATCGGCATCGCCGACGTAATAGCTCATGATGGCTCTCCCCTGATAGAACATCAGACTGATATAAGAATACGTGTGTTCTGGATCGGTTTCCAGGTTCTTTTTGTATTTCCAGGTCTGGCCCTCATTATCGCTGATGGCGACGGTGAGAGGCGTGCGTTTGCCGCTGTGATCAGTGCCAGGTTCATAATTGTCATTCCAGATCAGCATTAAGTCACCGGTGGAAGGGATGCGACGGAGCGTGGCGGGGGCTTCGGGCGCCCTGACACCCCAGGAACCTGGTTTGCTCCAGTGGTCGCCGCCATCACTTGAGAGACTGGAACCAATGTGACCGGACTGAGTGCGGAAGATCATCAACACCTTACCATCTTTTAATTCAAAGATTTCCGGTTCCATCGCGCCCCGTTTTGCATAATCGACGCTCCCTTTGGACTGACGCCAGGTTTTTCCCTGGTCATCAGAAATGAAACAGGTCGAGATAAAATGATTTGATTCACGCACGTCGGGAGTCGAAGCAACCGGGGCCAGCCAGCGGCCGGAGGACAGAATCGTAACTCGGTCATTGTTCATGACGTGATAGCCGGGGGGAGCGGTGATTTCAATCGGCGATCCGAAGGTTTTTCCATTGTCGTATGAGACTTTCAAAAACGCTTTCAGATCAGAGAGGGTATTTTTCTTGAGGTAGAATAAGCCTATGGGGCGTTGTTCGTGCATCGGGCCTGACAGGTAACGCAGGGTGGCCGACATCACGTTTTTCTTGCCGGTATTTTCCTGTAAGACGCGCGGTTTGCTCCAGGTTCTCCCGCCGTCAGTCGATTTTTTTGCAATGATTCGGGCGGAAGCAAAATCGGAGCCACTGCCGATAAACTGTGTCGTCGCGTAGAGTAGTGATCCATCGTTTAAAGGCAGGATCGAGCCTTCACTATAGCGGGGATATTCTTTGGAAAATTCGTAAACATCGTTCACGACGATTTCGTCTTTGGGATACTGATCGGTTTGGGCCAGCACAATCAGAGCCTGTGCAGCGCGGATGCGTGCGTCCCGGTTTTCATCGTTGAGTTGTTTCTTCAATTTCTCTTTCAAATTACTGGCGCCTGCTTCGCCAGCAAAGATCGCGGAATAGGTTTTGACGGCCGCGTTATCGCTGGAGAGGTTCCTTTGAATCGCCTGTAAACCTTCCGGATCGCCGTGCATGGCCAGTGCGGTTTCGAAATACGCGCGCTGAAACGGATCATCGGTTCGTTTCAGGTTCGCTTTAAGGGCGGGGATGTCCTGTTTGTCTCCCACACGGGCGATGATCCAGGCAGCGGTGGCGGCGATGCTCACGTCTGGATCTTTCAGGTATTTTCGGACGAGTTGATATGCGTCTGGATTTCCCCAGCGACAGAGCAGGGCGGCTGCCATCATGGCTTTTTTGGGATTCTCTGACTTCATTGCTTCACGGATCAGAACGCCATCGCCCAACTCATTGACTTTATACAAAGACTCGCAGGCATGTACGTGTCCGTGTGGATCTTTGCCTGACAGAATCTGGAACATGATTGCCGCTTTGGAGCGGTCGCCAGCACGAACCAGTTCCCGGGCCAGGCCGCAGCGATGTTGATCGTCTTTTTCCGTCTTCAGTTTCGGTTCCACAATGGCACGTACTTCAGCACCCTTACCAGCGAGTGTGAGTGCTTCAGCCGCGTGCATGGAAGGCCAGAACTCATTGCTGCGAATGGCTTCTCGCAGTACTTCCAGACAGCGCGCTTCCGTTTCCGGGCTTAATTTGATTTTCGCAGGCTGTGGCTCGTTTGCTGACAGTAGTGCCGGCAAGGAGAACGAAAATATAATTAGAGTCAGTGCGGAGAGGATCACTGTTCGTTTCATGGTGTTACTTCTTCTGAAGGTGAACGAAAAATGCGCTTTGATCGTATAGTCGAATTATTTGGTGACGGTCTAGCTGAGTCGTTTCAATTTTGTGATCCGTCCTGTGGCGACCCATTCGGCGACGAAGATATTGCCGTCCTGGTCAAAACAGGCGTCATGTGGATGCACAAAGCGGCCGGCCTGCCATTTGTTGGGTGTTTCACGCATACGGGGTTTGGCAGTTTTCATCGCTTTTTCCCATTCCGGGTCCTGTCCCAGATGAGCGATGACTATGTTATCCGGCCCCAGGAGCGTAATTCGCGATGCCAGATCGGGGACGAGCAGTACTTCTTTGTGTGTATCCAGGTTGGCAGGCAGAATGAAACCGGTCATCGTTTCCAGATGCTTGCCGTCAAGTGTGAACCACTGCAAACGTGCATTGGCACGATCCGCAACGACCACCGAGGCTTCGCGGTCCGGGCGATTATCGATCCAGAGTCCGTGCGGCAGATTGAATTTGCCATCTTCCTTGCCTTTTCCACCGAAGGCGAACTGCCATTTGCCCTCTTTGTCATAACGGTGGATCTGATAGGCGCCATAACCATCGGCCAGATAAAAACCGCCATCATTGTGAAAGGCAAAGTTAGTCGGCAGGAATCGATCGCGGCCCCAGACTTTTTTCGGGTGTTCGGCTTCGCCTTCCGCATACACTTTGGATTCCATAGGTGCATATTTCTGCCAGACGGTTTCACCTTTCAGGTCGAGTTTGGCGAAGGTCTTCAGATGCTGATAGGCGGTGACGTAGACAAACTGTTCATTGCCTTCCTGCCGGACTTCCAGGCCGTGACCGCCTCCCTGAAACTGTTTTCCAAACGAACGGACATATTTTCCGTTCGGATCAAAGACGAAAATCGAAGGGTGATCGGTTTGATTGGCGCGGCCTTCGTGGATCACATACAGAAAACCGTCTTTATCGACGGCGACATTATGCGTCGTCTGCCATGTGAACTTCGATGGCAACTTGACACAGTTGTGCTGGACTTCGTATTGATAGTCGCCTGAACCGAGCACAATCCGCGAGTCCGTTTTGGTGCCGGCATGAATTGCGGGTGCGCCAAACAGAGCCGCCGTAGTCCCGGCTGCAGTCGTTTTCAAAAAGTCGCGACGTGTTTGTGTCTGTTTCGATTGGCTCATGTTTGATCTCCTGGAGCGGCAATAGAGAGATATTTAAAATGGGACCCAGAGTTAATAAATGTTCTTTAAACTGTAACCGGTGGAGAAAGACAGATCAATTCGGAACTCAGATCTTCGAGGATTTCTCTGGAACCGGTTCTATGGGAAAGATCATTGTTTGAGTCCTGTCTCCTGAATGCTTACAATAAGAGGACCTTTTTACCGCGTTCTACAATCACACTCTGAAATAAAGCAGCACCATGCCGAATTTGCGCTCTCGCCGACTCAATGTCTTTCTGTATCTGTTCTGTGTCTTCTGCATACAGACAACGTTTCTCCAGGCGGCAGAGAAGCCAAATATCATTTTGGTCATGTGCGATGATATGGGGTTCTCTGACATCGGTTGTTATGGCGGTGAAGTCGAGACGCCGAACCTGAATCGGCTGGCCCGTGAAGGGATGCGGTTTACACAGTTCTACAATAACGCTAAATGCACCACCACACGTGCTTCCATTCTGACGGGCCTGTATCCCCGTTTTGGCAAAGGGGGCCATTTGCGACAAAATATGGTCACTCTGGGCGAAGCGATGAAAGTGGCCGGATATCAGACGGGGCTCAGTGGGAAATGGCATCTGATGCGAACGAAAGGCTATGCCAAGAGTAAGTATCCGGGGGGCTGGATAGATCGCTATGACAAAACCACTCACCCTTTCTTTCGCGGCTTTGATTCCTATTATGGCGTATTGGATGGAGCCTGTAATTTCTTTGACCCGACGATTTCTGATCCGCCGTACAAACGAGCCGGTATCCGCAGTTTCGGGCAGGATGATAAAGCGGTCACCGAATTCAAGGACGACTATTATACGACAGATGCGTTTACCGATCACACGCTGGGAATGATTCAGCGTTACAGTAAATCAGACAAACCGTTTTTCATTCATTTGTGTTATACGGCCCCCCATTACCCGCTGCATGCGAAGCCGGAGGACATTGCAAAATATGTCGGCAAATTCAAAATGGGCTGGGATCAGATGCGGAAGGATCGCTGGAAACGTCTGCAGGAAATGGGGCTGGCGGGGAAGAACTGGTCGCTTTCCGAAGGGGACAGCCGGACGTACGACTGGGCATCGGCGGATCATGAATTTGAAGATCTGCGGATGGCCGTTTATGCGGCGATGATTGACAGCATGGATCAGAATATCGGCCGGATTATGACGACTCTCAAAGAGACCGGACAGTTGGATAATACGCTGGTGTTGTTTCTCTCTGATAACGGTGGTTGCAGTGAGGAGCCCGGCGGACGTGATCCGAAGGTTCGCAGACCGGGGCCGAAAGACGACTATGTCGCCGTGGGACCCTCCTGGGGTTGGGCACAGAATTCACCCTTCCGCCGTTATAAGTCGTGGGTACATGAAGGGGGCATTTCGACTCCCTGCATTGCGTGGTGGCCGGGGCACATTCCCGCTGACACGATCAATCGGAGCCCGGCTCATATTATTGATCTGATGCCGACTTTTCTGGAAATGGCGGGAACGGATTATCCCAAGGCCTATCAGGGGCATGAGCTTTTACCGCTGGAAGGAACCAGTATGCTGCCGCTCTTAAAAGGGGAAGCAAAAGCGCTGCACGATTCGCTGGCGTGGTACTGGTCCGGCAATCGAGCCTTACGACAGGGGCCCTGGAAACTGGTCTGGGATACGCAGGTCAAAGAATGGGAACTGTATGATATCAGCGCCGACCGGTGCGAGACGAACAATCTGGCAGCACAACATCCAGATCGTGTGAAACAAATGGCACAGGACTGGTTTGCCTGGGCTGACAAGGTGGAATTGAAATCGAAGTTGAAAGGGAAGAAATAGGACTTTGCTTGTATAGTAAAATAAGCTGATAGGGTGGTTCCGGATGTAATCCGGAATTGCCGAAGGCAACAAGAGGTAGTAGAGAAAAGATAGACTCAAAAATAAGCTTTCTGATTGTCAGATATTGATTTAGAAGTTCACATTGATCTGTTTTATGCTTCCGTTTACTACAACCTCCTGCTCGCTATGCTCGGCCCGGATATGCATCCGGGCTCACCCTTTTGTCTTGGTCTATTTGAGATGATCATTCTGCTGCTTACGGCAGGTCGTCGTAGGTTAATGTGGGTAGATTGATCTGTTGGGCGTGTGCCAGAACTTCTTCGAGTGCCTTGGGCGGCAGGTGATGACCGGGGCCATTGTCGCTGATGTTGTGGGCGTAGAAGATGACGATTTCGCCTCGTTGTTTGGCGTGATCCATCGCATCTTTGATTTCGGTCAGATAGTGCGGACGTTTTTCTGTGCCGGCGTAATCGATGCCGGTTCCGATCAGGCAACCCGACTGCTTGATCTGATCAACGGGAACAAAAATCGGTTTGAGATCACGCATGCGTTGATTCGGAGCTAAGCCAGTGCCGCCGCGGAGGTGGCGGAATGTTTTGAGTAATGCCTGATCGATTTCCTCGTTTCGGGAACTGCTGGGATAAGCGAACGCAGTCGGCTTTAATCCGGCGTCGGTCATACGCTTTACCGCGGGACTGATTTCGTCCTGCAGGTAACGTTCGATGCCGTGCTCGCGAACGTAGTCGACCGCTTTGCGATGTTTTACGCCATGGCAGCCAATTGCATGGTCGGCTGCCTGCAGTTGCTTGAGTGCAGCGATCTGCTGTGACTTGAGTGTGTGGAAGTGATCAACAAAGAAGGTCACTTTGGCATTGTACTTCTGGAACAGAGGAATCTGTTTGACCCATTGATTCATATTACGATCATCAAACGTCAGGATGACACCCGCTGAAGGGAGCGTTTTATGAGCAGAGGTCTTATTTGACTTTGCAGGATTGTCGGTAGCTGATGATGTCGACATCATCAGCAAAAGGCAGAGTAGTGAGAGTAGAAATCGCATGAAGAACTTTACATCATAAATAAACTTTGAAAAGCGGGTTTTCGGAATAGAGGCAGACAACTACTATTCTTTACTCGCGAGGCTTCGGTCAAATAACTCAGGAGTGACTTTAATGACGCTAAGATCATTTTTACCGGGTTTGATTTCCAGTGCCATGCCTCCTCGCTTTGGGTTATCCTGGTAGACCACATAACCGGCTTCTTCGTGCCAGAATAAAAACTCCCATTTTCCGACCGGTAAATTTTTAATCTTGAAGTACCCAGCTTCATCGGTGATCGTAAAATAAGGATGATTTTGAATTAACAGATATGCAGATTCCCAAGGATGAATATCGCATGTGATTTTTATTGGCAAGGTTTCCGTTTCATAAAAAGTGAGTATGTCTTGTGTACCAGGCAGGGGAGGAAGTGTCGATCTCGTCTCATTCTCGAAGACATAAAAATGTGGGTTATGCCCTATTCGATCCTGGTTTCCGAGTAAGAGTTTCTGGTGTTTTAACCAGAGACCACACGCATGAGGCTGAAAAACACATGATTTAAGATTCAGGTTAACCTTGCTTGGAAGTTTCCGGTACCCGGGGTGAATTAACGTATCGTTCAAGTCTTTTTGTTTCAGATAAACAAAAACGTTTTTTACTCCTCCATTTTTGCCGATCAGAAAAGACTCATCCAGATGATGTAGATTCTCCCGGCAACACTCTTTCTGATCCTTGGTGATTTTGACCTTAGCAGGCTTCTCTGGCTTGCCAGTGTAAATAATATGTCCCGAGAGTGATCCCCACTCGGCAGCAAGTGCAGGATGTGCAGTCACTAATACAATTCCGATCAATACCATCATTTTCGATAAATGGATTTGATGCTGAGGCAAGGTCCTGTCTTTCCTGTATCATTGCTTCGGAGTGAGATGATTATGAACTAGTCAATTGGTTACGACTGTGCATGATATAGTAACTGTGGTTTCTTGCAGATGATAGTTCAAAGTGTGTTTTATGAACCGCAGAATCTCACTGGGATTGATTGAAATTCAAATTATGAATGGACATTTAATTGTGAGGAGCAGTTCTCTAACACACTCTGTCGGGCTAGGTAGTGTTTCTTAATTCGAACGGGCCTTACCAAAGACGCCTAACCGGTGCTAACGCCCTGCGGCTAATGGTCCTTTACTGCGGTGATAGTCTAGAAAACAAGGGGAACATCACACCATCGAGCACTGTGAATTCTTACATACCCAATGCTGTAGAACTCAAAATCAGGCTCAGAACTATTAAATAAACACTACCTAGCCGACAGTGACACCAGGTAAGTCTTTATTTTATTGATTTGCCCTGGTTCGTAGTGTCAAATTCAGTCGTGGGATTCTCTTTTCAGTTACGGTTTTTCGAGATGTTTTATGTTGCTCAGATGAGCATTGCTACGTTGTTTTCATCTTTGGGTTCTTGAGTCTTTCCGATAGCATGTCGCTCGTTTTGTTTTCTGGCTCTTCCATTCAGCAGGTAGGAAAGTCTTTCCGGCTTACTGAACGGGAGCGAGAGCCAGGGCTATTCCGTTTTTTAGATGTAACTTAGAGAAAAGACATGAAGAAAAATCTGATGCGTCATTGCCTTGTGAACCCCTTGCGATACCAATTGATCCATCTGCGATCACTTCTGAATGTCGTTCGAAGTGTGATGATACATGGGGGGCGAGTGAGCAGCTTTTTCGGAAATTGTTCTGAAACCAGTGGTTTTTATAGTGTTCATCAGGAATCAGTATGCGCTGTTCTAGTGATCTCTCGCGCGCCCGACGCTTAGCCCGCATGTTCGTTCGAGTTGAGGCGAGGTATAGAGCTGATATTCGTTCTTTTATTAGGGAAACAATCTGTGAGAACGCTTACGTGTCAGTCTGCAAAGCACTTTGCATTGGTCGTATCACCGGGTACACTGAAGCGTGCTATGGAATCGAAAATCTCCGGGAAGATCGGCTACAGTTGAGTCAACGAATAGTTCTATCGAGAAGGTGATCATGCAGGACGTCACACGCATCTTACAGGCAATGGAGTCGGGCGATGTCGCTGCCACCGATCAACTTTTGCCGATCGTGTATGCGGAACTGCGGAAACTGGCGGGGAATAAGCTTTCTCACGAAGCACCCGGGCAAACGTTGACGGCCACGGCACTCGTGCATGAGGCCTATCTGCGACTGGTGGGCGATTCAGGGGAAGAGCGTCAATGGGATCACCGCGGTCATTTTTTCGCTGCAGCTGCAGAATCAATGCGACGGATTCTGATTGAGAATGCACGTCGGAAAAAACGAGTCAAGCATGGCGGCGAACATGACCGCGTAGATCTTCCGGAAATCGCCGCGCCGGCGTTAGATCAATCGGATGATTTACTGGCACTAGACGCCGCACTCACCGAATTTGCGAAGGAAAGTCCGGAGAAAGCCGAGCTGGTCAAGCTGCGCTATTTTGCTGGTCTGAGTGAACAGGAAGCAGCTGACGTACTGGGAATTTCACGGGCAACCGCGGCACGTCACTGGGCATATTCTCGCGCCTGGTTATTTTCTCAAATCAAATCAGACAAAGATCAAACTGTATAGTATTATAGGTTTACAGCGATCGGATTGTGGTGGGATGGATTCGGTTTTGTATAAAAACCGTTTTTTTATCAGAAACTCTGAGGCGCGCCGTTCGTCAAAATCGCATGGGATAGTAGACGGGGGACCAAGGCGGTCCCGGTTAAATTTTTTCCTGATGGGAATTCCCATCCTGAAGAAAAAGAAAAATCATGTCCAATCTAGAATCAGACCCATCTGAAAACTCTGAGCGAGAACCAGAACCAACACGAGAGAACGTGAACCCTCAATCGATAGAGGGACTGTTTTTGATTGCGTTAGAGAAGAAAACACCAGCAGAGCGTATCCAGTTTCTGGATGAAACGTGTGGTGATAATCTGGAACAGCGGCGTCGTGTTGAGGCGCTGCTCATGGCGTATGATGATGCGGGTAGTTTTCTGGAAAAATCGCCTCTGGGGCCTGCGGATACTACATCGTATCCGCTTGATTTTCTGACTCCTTCCGATGATCCGGATCTGCTGGGAACGCTGGGTGAGTATCAGATTCAAAAAGTCATCGGGCAGGGTGGGATGGGGATTGTGTTTCGCGCGCTGGATCCCAAGTTGAACCGAATCGTGGCGATCAAAGTGATGTCGCCTCTGCTGGCGGTCAATCCGAATGCCCGCAAACGATTTCTACGGGAAGCGCAGGCAGCTGCTGCGGTGAGTCATCCGCATATAGTAACCATTCATGCCGTCGATGAAGCACAGTTGCCTTATCTGGTGATGGAATTTGTGGTAGGTCAGTCGCTCCAGGAGAAGCTCGATAAAGTTGGTTCTTTGAAGGTGACGGAAATCCTGCGGATTGGAAGCCAGATTGCTGAGGGGCTCGCTGCCGCTCACAAACAGGGATTGATTCACCGTGATATCAAACCAGCAAATATCCTGCTGGAGAATGGGGTGGAGCGGGTCAAGATCACCGATTTCGGCTTGGCGCGAGCCGTCGATGATGTGACGATCACGAAGACCGGCGAGGTCTCCGGCACGCCGCAGTATATGTCTCCCGAACAGGCATCAGGAGATCATGTCGATCAGCGGAGTGACCTGTTCAGCCTGGGGGCCGTCATGTATGCGATGTGTACCGGGCGGTCACCATTTCGGGCGAGTAATCTGGTGGCGGTCGTCCGCCGGGTTTGTGACGATACGCCACGCCCGATTCAGGAAGTCAACGAAGAAATCCCGGAATGGCTGATTGAAATTATCGACTGTCTATTGGAAAAGCGGCCAGAAAATCGTTTGCAGACCGCAAAGGAAGTTGCAGATCTACTGGGAGCACATCTGGCTCACGTACAACAGCCCGGTGCGGTTCCTCCGATTGAACGAAAACCATCAAAGCCCCCACGTCAGCAAACAGAGGCACCGCAGAAAGCGGGCTTACCTGTGGCGAAACGAGAGGTTGAGGTTCCTTCTGCTATGGAGACCGATCCACGGGTTTTCATGCCAGTTGGACACGCCGTTTTATTTTTGGGGGGCATGATTGCGTTTTCAGAAGCACATGCTCCGTTCTCATTTCTCATTAGTGCCGCGAGTAGTGTCTTCCTGGGGATCTTGATCGCTCTAGTTGTTTATGAGGCAGAACGGCGTCAAGCGATCCCATTTATGTCATTACGCATGTCCGATGCGCTTTCGCTGCCCGCTGCTTTTGCCGGTGGGACGTTACTGCTACAAATGTTGTTTTATCTGGGAGTGATTCCCGATTTCCCAAGAGCGTTGCTCTATATTCTGTTTGCCATTGGTTTCACGATTTATTTTGTGAAGAATCTACCCAAGCGTCATCCGCAGTTGATGGAACCAGCCCCTCAACCAACTCCACCAACGGCTCCCCAACCAGCAGAGACGGTCGCTGTAGAAAGCGTTTCCAATATATCTGCCACCTCGGTTGAATTGGAAAAAGGGAGCACACCAGCGGGGTACATTATTGGCATCGTGATGGCACTGGTATTGGGAACTATTGTTGCATTGATGACGATCAATCCCAGTACTCCCGAATCTCCAATGACGTATGAGGTCATGAACAAAATCGTCAAATTTTCGCTGACACTTGTGTTTATTCTGACAATTGCCTCAATTGTCTACTGGAATCGAGCAGATAAAAAACCGCTTCCTTTTATTGTCTGGTTCCTTTCAATGTTAGCCATGTTTATGACCTTGGGGGTGTCGTTTGTCACGACGGCGGTTGTTCGAGCGGCACCTGTGGGAACCACATTTACTTCACTGCATGGATCGATTCTGGCAGCGTCAGTGCTCGGGGTGTTGGCGGTGGCGGGGTTTGCGATTCGGGGGCACTGGCTGCATATTGCTTCGAAAGGGCCTGACTATGTCACGGCAGTGAAAGAAAAGGATGCCCGGACTCTGACCGGGACTGGCATTGGTATCTGGGTCTTGATGGTATTCTTTTACTGGATGTTTACGACCGGATTCTTCCAGCCGGCGTTCCTGGCAAACGATGATTGGCAGTTTTTACCGATTCTGATCTTTTCCCTGGTAGGTGGCCTGTTTGTCACAGCAGGATTCTTGATGGAACGTAGTCTGAAGCAGGATGGAAATGCGCCTGCCAGTTCAACGAGGGGAACGGTTTCCAGAGGGAACTCCCGGGGATCGCGGCTGGATCGGGCCGTTGTCTGGACCGGCTGCGTGCTGTTAGTACTGCCAGTTTTCATCTGGATGTATGGTACGGCAACGGGCAATCATTTTGCTGCGAACGTTCCCGAAATGACACTGGTGTCCTCTTTGTTTTTCATTCCGATTGGCTTTCTGCTGATCGTGTGCGGCTTACAAAATCTGGTAGAGCCGGGTTCCAAGGCAGCGAAATTGATCGATGGACTGTTTCTGCTGGCGTGTGTTATTGCAGGACCCATCGGTATCTTGCTGTATATCGCGCGTTACATTAAACGTCGGGATGCGCTCGCTGAAGAAAAATCTGAGCAGATGCCTGTCACTCCCAGTGATGACCTGTTTGTTCAAGAGAATCGGCGTTCTAATAAACGGGTCGTCCTGGGGGTTGTTTTGGGCATCGGTCTGTTAATGAGTATGGTCTTGTTTACGCAGATCTGGGTTCATCTGAATCGAGATGAGCAACTCTTGGCCAAGATATGGGGCTTGAGACTGGCCGTTATCAGCGGCATGCTTGTTGCCGCCTATTTCATCAAGCGGAAAGCGGCTTCTGCGGCCCTGAATAACCCCTGGAATATCATGGGGTGGGTGACTGTGGTACTGGCAGGTCTGTTTACGCTTACTATGCTGATGCAGGTGTTTGAGAAGAGCATACCCGGTGCAAACAAGAATCATCTGGTTTACGAGATTGATGGTCAGCAGCCGGTAGAAACGTCTATTTCACCGGAGACGGGATTAAAGACAGAAACTTATGGTTCACGAGTATTAGTTCAGAAAGATAAGCTAAACCAGCAGGAATCGGTATCAGGCAAAGAGAATTTCGGGGCGATTTTACTCAGCGGTCAGGAGCCCGGTTGGCGGGTGGGCATCTTTCCTGTAGATCCGATGCAAGTCGGAATGGAAGGTGGTGTTTTTGGTTTTTCTGATCGTTTATTAACAGTGGATCCTCTCCTGGTAGAGTTACCCGCCGGAAAGTATTGCATTCGTGTTTCCTGTGAGAACGCTGGATGGGAAATTGAGGATGAAAATCCGAAATATGATCTGGCTGAGATCGAAGTGAAGCCGGGGGCGATCGTGGTGCCGATCACGATGACGCGCGACTATGTCAGACTGGCTGAGGTCCACCCGGATTGGTCTCAAGGAGGGCTGTTCAAGTTTCGCTGGCTGGATTCGAAACTGGGGTCGTTACAGAATTTTACTCTGACCGCATCTCAGGCAAAAGTTGTACAGGAACTGTTCAAAGCGTATGCCGCCGATCAACCGGATGTTTATGAAAAGGTCATCATGCTGGTCGTCCCGGCAGGCGAAGGTACAAAATCCTTCGAATCACTGAAAGAGGTGTTTAATGATGGAAAGCATCCCGCCTGGAATAAACTGATCGTTCCGGGAAAAGACACAGGGACATATCGGCTGGCGAAACCCAAACTTGTTCGACCAACGACACAGAATCCGTTTAGCAGTGGTCTTCCCGGAGCCAATAGCCAGCAAACAAAAAAGAGGGCGGCAGGGGGGGCACTCATACTTAGTACAGAGGATGGATTGCGAGTGGATGTCAAACTGTCTGATGCTTCGCCGGAGACAGCAGCTAAAGCCTGGCTGATGAAAAAAGGGATGGCAGGCAAGTCTATTTTTGAGATGTCTTCTGGGAAGTATGAGATCAAGGTGACGAGCAATGCGGCGGGTTGGGAGATTGATCGTCAACCGCCGCACTATGTTGACTCACAGGTTGCAGTCAAAACGGGCAAGGTCGTTAACAAAAATATTCGCCATGATTTTAAGAAACTCGCAGCAGAACATCCCGACTGGTCACAGGGGGACCAATTCCAGTTTCTCTGGCCTCTGCCTCGGGAAGGGACACGGATGACGCATACGCTTTCCGCGAATCAGGCTCGGGTGATCCAGCAGTTATTGCAGGCGTTGGCCAACGGTACACCTGAAGTAGCCGAGTCGGATCTGCTTAAGACGGTGAATTCTGAATCTGATCTTGTGCCTTATAAGTCAGTAACGGAAGTCTTCAACTTTGGAGAAAAGCCGATCTTGAATTCATTGATCGTGCCCGGAAAAAAAGCAGGAACCTGGCGTCTGACGGAACCAAAGTTTAAACCTCAAAGGGGGATGAGTTCTTCCTGATCTAATAAATAATTAAGGGAAGACTGTGTAATTGAAATTAAATTAACACGAGTCAGATAAAATATTCATCATCAGTGATGATATTAATAATCAGGAGACGACAATCATGCGAGACCTGCTGACCACTGTCGCTTCAATCATTGTGATTCTGTTTTGCCTCTCTCTACTGATGGTAAGTGGAGAAGCGGATTTGGAACAAGAAGAAGTGGTATCGAATGCAAGGCAATTAGCCAGTTATCGGACTGAACAGCTTCCGGTTTCTCGGAGCACGGTTTTCAGAAAAGTACAGTCTGTGGAATTGGAGAATGGCGTATTAATGTTTACCACAATTGAAAAAGAGGGTTTGAAGGAGCATTATTTCTTGATCCGAGATAAGAACGTTGTTCTGGTCAATAATAAAACGAGCTCGATGCCTTATAATACGATTCGGTTTGATTCAAAAGCGAATACACTACTGGTAACGATTCCGACCGCGTTCGAAATTGATATGATGGAATCGCTGACGGCGAAGTGAGTCTTCTTTTTGTCGATTGCCTGTAATGTTAACAAAGCGTTAGATTAAAACGCTGTCATGTTGAGATCTTTAGTCAGGTCTGAAAAGAAGTCATCGAGATCTTCACCCCATGTCGGCAGGTTGCGAACGCCGGGGGCGAGGCCGTCCTGCATGACGCCTTCGTTTTCGTGTTCGTAGCCCAGGATGTGTCCGAGTTCGTGAAGGATGACGGTCAGGAGGTCGATCTGTCCAGCCGCTTCGCTGTCGGGTAACGCGATCAACGTCAGTTCGCTGGACCCGGCAAATTCACTATGGTCGGTGGGTGTGGTATCGACGAACCAGCCATAACCGGCGGCGTTGACGTCGATATAGATTGTGCCGGCAGCAGCACGGCCTAACGTGTCTCCCTCCAGATCGACAACCTGGATGTCGATCTGTTCGAGCGTTTCACTCTCACTGGCTGAGAGCGCGGGGCTGACCTGCTCGACGACAGATTCCAGCGCCGTTTCCGCCGTTGATTGTGAGATGGTCTGTGGTGTGGACGGCGGTTCTGTCTCTGCGTCTACGGTCAGTAAATCATTCCAGTCATCGGGGTAATTGTCAGGATAGTTGACCGGGGAAGAGCCTGACTTGTTTTTGCCATAGTTGCCGATAAACAGGATCAGATCCCGGATATTGACATGGTCGTTTTGATCAAGGTCTGCGAACCAGGAATAGTCGGAACTCGATGTACTGGGAACACTGTTATACACGTTGATAAAGATGATAAGGTCGCGGATATTGATGGCGTCATTGTCATCAAAGTCTAAAGGATTTGCATAGATGCTGGCTCCGTTGAAGGATCCCGGATTCGTCGTTGCAGGGATGTTGCCTTCTAAATTAACTTGCGCTGAACTGACGCCAAGACCCAGGTCATGGGGACCAATACTTTTGCCTGACAGATCGAGGGCGACCTGGTCATCAGCCAGCGGTTCAAATTTGATGCGGGCAAAGAGAAGCTGGTTCTTGGCTCCCAGTCTTGAGGCGTTCGTTTCTGCAGACAGACTTTCGACGGTTCCCGTCTGATCGTTGATCACACCGGTTTGGTTCTGCGTAAAGGCGGCTCCAAATTGGATCTCTGTGGCTGAAGTATATTCGGTGGTGTAATTGAAGTCTAAAGCGGCAGAGAAGACTCCCTGCTCAGTCGGGTTATGAGCATCGATCCAGATTTCGACCCAGTAGGTCGACCATTCACTGATCCAGTTCTGATTTTCCGGAAGAGCAGCTGCTTCTCCGTTGGGCTGGGTGCTTGTCGGAGTATTCACCACCCGCACATTGATCTCTGCCGTGGCAATTTCATCGTCGAGAATTGTGACTTCCGCCTGACTGTCGGTCAGTGTCACGTTGCGGCCGTCAGCCTGGAGATTGAACAGATTCACCAGAAATGTTTCATCCGGTTCGAGCAGATCGGAATCAACGAGGGAGACTGTAATCGATTTTTGTTGATCTCCCGGGTTGAAGGTTAGTGTGCCGCTGGTGCTGGTGTAATCATCGGAAGCGGCAGCAGTCTGGTCGGCGGTGGCGAAGTCCACACTGACGGTGGTATCGACGGGCGAGTCCAGCGAGACGGTAAGTGTCGCGGTGCCTGCGTTTTCATCGACGGACACATCATCGATCGAGATGCCGGCTTGATCATTATCTGTGATGGTAACGATCGCTTGATTATCTCCCAGAATGATGTCTGCGCCGTTTGCCTGCAGATTGGTCAGATTGACCAGGAATGTTTCATCCAGTTCGATTTGGTCCGTATCGGTGATTGGAATGACAATTGTCTGAGACAGGTCACCGGGGTTGAAGGTCAGTGTGCCGCTGGTATTGGTGTAATCATTGGGGCTGCTGGCGGTCCCCTCGGCAGTGGTATAGTCAACGCTAATAGCTGTGTCGACGGGTAAATTCAGCGAGACGGTAAGTATCGCGGTGCCTGCGTTTTCATCAACGGTCACATCATTGATTGAGATTGCGGCCTGATCATCATCTGTGATGGTGACGGTTGCCTGATTATCTCCCAGAATGATGTTAGCGCCGTTTGCCTGCAGATTGGTCAGATTGACCAGGAACGTTTCATCCAGTTCGATCTGGTCTGAATTGGTGATCGGAATGACAAATGTCTGGGACTGGTCACCCGGATTGAAGGTCAGTGTGCCGCTGGTGCTGGTAAAATCATTGGGAGCGGCAGCAGTCTGGTCAGCAGTCGCATAGTCCACGCTGATGGTGGTATCAACGGGCAAATCCAACGAGACGGTGAGCATCGCAGTACCCGTGTTTTCATCGACCGTCACATCATCGATTGAGATTGTCGCCTGATCATCATCGTGAATCGTAACCTGCGCCTGATCGTCGGCAAAGGATATATTACGTCCATTGGCCTGAATTCCCGAGAGGTTGACCAGGAATGTTTCAGTGAGTTCGACCTGGTCTGAATTGGTGATCGAGATGACAATTGTCTGGGACTGGTCACCCGGATTGAAGGTCAGTGTGCCGTTGGTGCTGGTAAAATCACTGGGGCTGCCGGCAGTCTGGTCGGCGGTGGCGAAGTCCACACTGACGCTGGTATCGACGGGCGAATCCAGCGAGACGGTGAGTGTCGCGGTGCCTGCGTTTTCATCGACGGTCAGATCATCGATCGAGATGCCGGCTTGATCATTATCTGTGATGGTGACGGTCGCCTGATTATCTCCCAGAATGATGTCTGCGCCGTTTGCCTGCAGATTGGTCAGATTGACCAGGAACGTTTCATCCAGTTCGACCTGGTCAGAATTGACAACAGGTACTGTAATGATTTTTGTCTGTTCGCCTGGGTTGAAAGTGAGAGTACCCGATGTGGTCTGGTAATCGTTAGTATTGACAGCCGTCTGATCGTCAGTTGTGAAATCGACTGAGACAATGGATTCCACTGGTTGATCAAGGGAGACAGTGATCTGAGCCGTGCCCGCAGATTCGCCGAGAGTCAGGTCGACAATAGTTAAGGATGCCTGTTCATCATCAAGAATGGTGACTTCGCCCTGGTCGTCAGCAAACGATACCTGGGCACCATTGGCTTGGATATTGGTCAGATTTACCAGGAATGTTTCACTGCTTTCCACAAGGCTGGAATCTAAAATAGGAATTGTGATGTATCTTGACTGTTGTCCCCGAAAAAAGGTCAGCGTCCCGGATTGGGTTGAATAATCGGTGGGATTTAAAGCCGTGTTATCGGCAGTTGCATAGTCGACGGTTACGGTCGAATAGACAGCGCGATTCAGTGAAACTTTAAGCGTAGCGGTCTCTGCAAATTCATCAACAGAAATATCATTGATCGAAAACGTGGCCTGATCATCATCGACGATGGTGACGGTTGCTTCATCTTTTGCCAGGCTTACATCGGGGCTCGTGGTTTGTAGATTACTCAGTTTGACGAGAAACGTTTCAAAGCCTTCTACGATTGCATCGTTCAATATTTCAATATCGATCGTTTTGGATTGTTCGCCCGGATTGAACGTTAAAGTGCCTGACTGGAAGAGGTAGTCAGTCGAATTACTGGCCGTCTGATCGACGATGGTAAAGTCGATACTGACTGGGGTGTTAACGGGCTTGTCCATTGAGACAGTGACGGAAGCGATACCATCTGTTTCATTTACCGAGAGATCGTTGATTGAGAGTAGCGGGTAATCGTCATCCAGGATTGTGATTTCTGCTTGATTGTCAGTAAAAACGATATCTGCACCATTAGCCTGAATGTTGGTTAGATTGACGAGGAACTTTTCGTTGGTTTCTGAAAGATTATCATCAATAATGTCCAAGGTAATGGTCTTAGATTGCTCATTAGGATTGAAGGTCAGACTACCAGATTGAAAGAAGTAATCGTCAGGATTGGTAGCAGTTTGATTTGTAGTCGTATAATCGACGGTCACTGGAAAAGTGAGAAGTTGATCAAGTGTAAAGGTTAAGGTCGCTGTTCCGGCAGATTCATTGACAGAGACATCGTTGATTGAGAGATTGGCTTGATCGTCATCGATGATTGTAATTTCGGCTTGATTGTCTGCGAGGACAACATTGAGTCCATTTGCTTGCAAGTTACTCAGGTTGACAAGAAAAGATTTTTCTATTTCTGGTGTGGAGTTATTTAGAATCGAAACAGGGATTTCTTTCGACGTTTCTCCTGGATTGAAAGTCAGCACCCCTGATGTTGTCAGGTAGTCGGTGGGATTGGTTGCAGTCTGATCGACAGAACTAAAATCTACACTGATGGAACTCTCAACTGGTTTTTCTAAAGATACAATTACAGTCGCTGTTTCAACTGATTCAGTTATGGTTAGATCGCTGATTGACAATTTGACAGGACGTTCATTATCTAAAATTGTGACTACAGCCTGATCATCTCCTATTACAGTGTTAGTTCCGTTAGTTGTTATGCTTGTCAGGTTGACCAGGAATGTTTCATCATCCTCAATGATGAGATCGTCGATGAGAGGGATGGTGAAACTCATCGAAAGCATCGTTGGATTAAGAATCACGTATCCAGTTTGTGAGGAGTAATCCTGAGATTTAGTGGCAGTCTGATCTGCTGTGTTATATTGAATGCCGATTACAGCTTCCACTCTCTTGTCCAGAGAGATCGTTAATGTTGCTGTGCCAGCGGTTTCATCAACGCTTACGTCGTTGATGGAGACTGTTGCCTGGTCGTTATCCAAAATTGTGACTTCAGCCTCATTATCAAGCACTAAGATATCAGCATTGTTGTCTTGGCTGGTTGAGTCAATTCTAACTCGAAATGTTTCATCAGTTTCGGCATAATCGTCCTCAGTGATCCTTACCAGAAATGTTTTCGACACTTCTCCTCGAAAGAATTTGATTTGACTACTGGCAGGTTGGTTTAAAGATGAGTAACCAAAGTCATTTGACGACGCAGTAATACCTCCTATGACAAAATTAATATATAGGATGTCATCAACTGGCTGATCAAGGGTCACAGTAATTGCTGCTGTACCCACATCTTCATTCACTATGAGATCATCGATTGAGAGTTTCGCCTGATCATTGTCAGTGATTGTGACTTTCGCCTGGTCTTGAGTGAATGAGACATCTGTTCCATTCGACTGGAGATTACTAAGGTTAACCAAAAATGTTTCTAGACCTTCTACTGAAGTGTCATTTATGATCGGCACAGTAATCGTTTTTGTGACATCTCCTGGACTAAACGATAATGTTCCCGAGGTCGTCTGGAAGTCATTGGATGCGGTTGCAGTCTGGCTGAAAGTGGAGTAGTCCACACTCATGGCTGTGGGGAGTGCCGAATCGAGTGAAACAGTGAGCGAAACGGTTCCGTATGCTTCATTCACCGTCTGGTCATTGATTGTCAGAAAATACTGGCTATGGTCAATAATCGTGACTTCTGCTTGATTATCACTAAAGGTGATCTTGCCATCATCGAATCGAATTATTTGAATGTTATCCAGGTTGACCAAAAATGATTCATTCGGTTCTATCGCAGGTGAATTAATGATGGGAATCGTAATGGGCTCACTGGTAAGTGAACCTGCGAGAAAACGAATCGTGCCTGACGTTGTCTGATAATCTTCGCCGTTGACTGCGGTGTTATCTTGGGTTGTAAAATCAATCGAGAATTCCTGTTGGACTGGCGCACTCAGTTGAGCCGTAAGTGTGACCGATCCTTGATTCTCATTAATAACAGCATCTGATATTGAAATCGTGGTTTGATCATTGTCTTGTATTGTTAGGATCACGCGCAAGGTGTAAGAGCTTGTTCGGGAATTCTCGGAGGCTCGTAAATAAAGCAGGAGATTCTCATCACGCTCAACTATATTGTCTTCGAAAATATCAAAGGTGATAGTTGTGGAAAGCTGTCCCGCTGGAATGGTGACCGATAGAGGCGGGCGAGATAGGTCTGTATCGACTTCGGCAGGTCCTTCCACATAATCAATTGGAACGACGACATCTTCAGTAAAAATGCGGTCCAGAACTACAGTAAGTGATGCGACACCATCAGATTCATTGACCGTGATCTGTGTTTCCGTGGTAGAAACGATGGCGTAGTCGTCTTCTTCGATTGATCCTGTTACTAGTGGCTGATAGATGATAAAACCCTCTGAAGCATCAGAGAGTTCTAAATAAAATTGTTCAAAGCCTTCGTAGATTGTGTCGCTGTTGACTGATACCGTAACGGTCTTTGTCTGGAAGAGGGCTGCTGGATCAGCTTCAAATGTGAGTACACCAGAGTGTGACAGGTAATCGCCACTGGCTGCAGTGGCAGTGCCGTCAATTGTTGCAAAATGAATTGTTGACTCGGTATTTAATTCGCCTGAGGTGTATCCTCTTCTTTCAATTGTAAATTGGAAATCAGTCGTACCGTCATCACCTTCGAGGGCAGTGACGTCAGAGATGTAATAACCGGGGGGGAATGGACCTAAAACGCGAACTGCTCCCGAATTCATTGCTGTATCATCGCTGGCAGGGGCGCCAACGAGAATTTGTGAACCTGAGATGGCAACTGCCGCTCCAAATAAATCGCGATCCGATGGATTGCCTCCAATATAATCTTGTGAGTTCACCCAGCGATCTTCAGAAAAGTGATAAATCGTCACGGATCCCGCTGACGCAATGGGGCTGTCGTAAATATTAGTGCCGATGGCTAACGTGGTTTCTGAAATATCAATCGAATATCGATTTGAGGAGATGCCGGTGGTGATTGGTGCAATTATAGTTGATTGTCGAAATTTCCAAGACCCGCCTTCTCTCTCATACAGGTACGCTCGGGGAGAGCCTGATGTACTTCCGGCAATAATCACTCCGAGGTGATTTCCGTCAACTGCTAACTGCCATCCAAATCTCTGATTATCTCGGCCATTTGAGGGAGCCAATCTCTGACTATGTATCCATAAGACTACGGTAAAATGATAAACGTGGACTTCACCTGATCTAATACTATTCTGATTTATAGTTTCATTTGGGGCAGAAATAAATATTTCATTATTGTGTATGGCAACAGAATAGCCGAATTGATCAGCACTCTCGCCAGAAGAGTACGTCAGTTTTTGAGTTTCTGTCCAACTATTTCCTGACCAGGAGAAAATATAAACGGCTCCCGCGTCTGGTTTCGAGTCGACATCATGATTTGCGGCACCGACCACGATGCGATTATTTTCGATGGCGACATCATTTCCGAATCCATCGTAGTTCATCCGATCAGAAGCAATGAGTTTTTCTTCAAAAGACCATAGCGCGCCATTCCGTCGATAAACATATGCTGCACCGCTTTCCTCTCCGCCGTTATCCGCGGCAGCGGCACCAATTACAATCACATCGCCGTGAATTGCCACGCTGGTCCCGAATAGATCGCCGGTCGATGCATCAGGAGCTGTCAGTGTGGAATAAAACTCCCAGGTGTCATCAGTCTCGCTCATCGTGCCCTGATGGTTCCGTTGGTAAATATAAGCTGCACCGGCATCAAGTGCAGCAACGTCACTGTTTGTGGCGCCAACAACCATGTAATCGCCGTCAATGGCGATCTCTTCGCCAAAAGAGTCATTTGCTGAGACAGGTGCGGGGGGCGTCACACTTTGGACTTCGTTGATCTCACCAAAATCATCATTCAAGATCGTCGCGATCCCAATACTTTTTGAGATAGTCGTGTCTGGATCATTCGTCGTGATCAGGACTTGAAATGTTTCATTTTCTTCTGGTAAAAAATCTCCCTTTATCTTAATGGTAAGGTACTGTCTTTGTGACGTTGAAGTTGCATCGGCAGAAAAGAAAAGCGTTCCAGTCTGTGTGGCGTAGTCATTATTTGTCGTCGTAGCAGTATCGTCCTGGGTGGTAAAATTAATTGATACTTCACTGTTGAGATCTCCAGGGCTGCTACCTGTTCTCCTGATCGAGAAGAGAAAACTTGTTAATTCTGTGTCCCTTTCATAAACGGATCTGTCATCAATGGTAATCACCGAGGTGAGCATTGTGCGGTCTTCGAGTTGTTCAATGCCAACGGGGCGGCGGGCAAGGGCTGGTTGGTGCCGATTGAAGGAGCGACGGCGTTGGTGGCCCGTAGAACGAGGGCGCGTTGGTCGATACTTTGGGAATAGCGACCTTAACCAGTTGCTTAAGAGCATTGGATGTAAACTCTTTCTGGTATATCTGAACCTTAGTGATCCCGCTGGCAGATGCGATTAACTAAAGTGAGGGACGTTATTTGAATCTCTGGTTCTGAAGCGATTTTCGGCCGATTCAGGGGTTTGTATATACGTTGTTTCTGTATACAAAAATACCAATATACAGTGAACTATTCCAGATTAGTTTTCTGATGAATTGATGTATTAAGAGAAAATATCGTATTTCACCAAGGCCGAAACATTGGGGGCTACTGTATAGGTATGCCTGTGATATGTGGTGGTTGTACTTTTCTAAAAGGGGAGTAATTCGATTCCATCCTGTACGGTTAAAAAGAACGAATCGGTCTCTTCCGGTGTTGACTGATTTTCAAATTCAAAATTCATTTCCCAAGTTGCGAGGTTGCGAATTCCTGGGGTCAGGCTGTCCTGCATGACTCCTTCGTTTTCGTGTTCGTAACCCAGGGTGTGCAAGAGTTCGTGAAGGATAACGGACCGAAGATCAATTTGTCCTTCGGCTTCGTTGTCGGGTAATGCGATCAGAGTCAGTTCACTGGACCAGGTAAATTCACTGTGGTCGGTGGGTGTGGTGTCTACGAACCAGCCATAACCGGCAGCGTTTACGTCAATGTAGATCGTGCCGGCAGCAGCGCGGCCTAAGGCATCGCCATTCAAGTCAACAACCTGAATATCGATGTGTTCCAGCCTTTGGTTCTCACTGGGGGAAAGCGCGGGACTGACTTGTTCGATCACACTATCGAGCATCATGTCAGCGGTGGATTGTGTGATCGACTGTGGCGTTGATGAAGCAACTGTTTGCGAGTCTACCTGGAGCAAGTCATTCCAGGCATCCGGGAAATTGGCCGGGTAGTTGACTTGTGAAGGGCTCAACTTGCTTTTGCCATAGTTATTTATAAACAGGGTCAGGTCTCGAAAATTCACCGAGTCATTTTGATCGTAATCTGCAAACCAGGCGTAGTCGGAACTCGATGTACTGGGAACACTGTTATAAACATTGATAAATATAACGAGATCACGGATATTGATTGTATCATTGTCATCAAGATCAAACGGATTTGCATAGATGCTGGCTCCATTGAAAGCTCCCAGATCAGTCGTGACAGGTATATCGGCTTCTAAACTAACTTGAGACGAACTGACGCTAAGCCCCAAATCGTAAGGACCGATGCTTTTTCCTGGAAGATCCAACGCAACCTGATCTTCGGCCAGTGGTTCGAATTTGATTCTTGCAAAGAGGAGCTGGTGGTCGATTCCCAGGCCAGAGGCGTTCGTTTCCGCAGAGAGTCCTCTGATGGTTCCCGTCTGATCGTTGATGATACCAGCTTGATTTTGAGTAAAGGCAGCTCCAAATTGGATCGCGGTGGCTGAGGTATATTCTGTGATATAATTGAAATCGATATCTGCTGAGTACACTCCCTGGCCGGTAGGGCTGTTGGCACTGACCCAGATTTCGACCCAGTACGAAGACCATTCGCTGACCCAGTTATTGTTTGCCGGAAGCGTGGATGCTTCCCCGTTGGGTTGGGTGTTTGTGGGAGCATTGACCACACGCACATTAATCTCTGCAGAAGCAATAACATCGTCAATAATGGTAACTACGGACTGGTTATCGGCCAGTATCACGTCGTAGCCGTTCGCTTGCAAATTAGTCAGATTTACCAGAAACGTTTCATCCTGTTCCAATGGAATCGAATCGACGATGGAAACGGTGATCGTTTTTGATTGTTCTCCCGGATTGAACGTCAGCGAGCCAGACATAGACTGATAGTCGTCTGGAGCAAAGGCGGTTTGATCGGCGGTGGCGAAGTCTATACTAATTGTCGTGTCGACAGGTTTGTCCAGCGACACGGTTATCATGGCGGTCCCCTCGTTTTCGTTGACTGTAACGTCGTTGATTGTGAGGCTGGCCTGGTCGTCATCCGTGATCGTGACGGTGGCTTGACTATCTCCTAAAATGACATTATGCCCATTCGCCTGCAGATTCGTCAGGTTGACAAGAAACGTTTCATCGGGTTCGACCAGATCCGTATTAACAAGGTCCACAGTGAGCGTTTGAGATTGCTCGCCCGGATTGAAAGTGACGGTGCCGACTGTTGCCAGATAATCGTCTGAATCGACGGCCGTTTGATCGGCGGTGGCAAAATCGACGGAGACATTGGTTTGCACGGGTTGATCGAGAGAGACTGTAATACTTGCCGTTCCCGCGGCTTCATCCACGATCATATCATCTATCGTTAAAGTGGCCTGGTCATCATCCAGAATGGTGACTTCTCCCTGAGCATCCGCGTAAGTGACATCAAGTCCGCTGGCCTGGATGTTGGTCAGATTGACGAAAAAGCTTTCTGTGGATTCCACCAGATCAGAATCTACGATGGGAATGGTAATGGTGAGTGGTTGTTCTCCCAAGGTGAAAATCAAAGTGCCTGTTCGAGACAGATAATCGGAAGGATTTGCTGCGGAATTATCGGCGGTATAGTAATCGACAGTAACTGTGGTATGAACTGCATGATCCAGGGAGACGGTAAGGGTGACAGTGCCTGCGTCTTCATTGACAGTCAGGTCATTGATCGAAAATGCCGCGGAATCATTATCAATAATAGTGATGGTTGCCAGATTGTCTGCCAGGGTTACATCAGGACTGATGGTTTGCAGATTGCTGAGGCTAACCAGAAATGTTTCGGTAAATTCGACAATGGAATTATCCAGAATGGTGATGAATATCGTTTTCGTTTGCTCTCCCGGATTGAATGTCAAGCTTCCCGATTGAAAGAGATAATCAATGGAGTTTAATGCAGTCTGGTCAGCTGTAAGAAAATCAACGCTGATTTCGGTGTAGACCGGATTGTCCAAGGAGACGGTGATTGCAGCTGTTCCATCCGTTTCATCCACTGTCAAATCACTAATGGTTAAGTTGGCGTGATCATCATCCAGAATCGTGACGACTGCCTGTGAATCGGTAAATATGACATTAGCCGTGTCAGATTGAATGTTGGATAGATTTACGAAAAATGATTCTGTACTTTCCACCAGATTCGTATCGACGATGGAAACGGTGATTGTTTTTGTTTGTTCACCCGCATTGAAGGTGAGGGTACCAGACTGGGATGTATAATCATCTGGATCAGCGGCGGTCAGATCTACAGTGGTATAATCCACGCTGACGGAAATCTCAACGGGTTGATCTAACGAAACTGTGAGGGTGGCAGTGCCTGCGTTTTCATTGACAGTCATGTCATTGATTGAAAAACGGGCCTGTTCGCTGAAAAGAATGGTGACTTCCCCCTGGTCGTCAGCAAAGGATATGTTGGCGCCGCTGGCCTGGATGTTGGCTAGGTTGACAAAAAACGATTCATCGCTTTCGACCAGAATGTCGTCAATGATGTCGATCGTAATGGTTTGAGTTTGTATTCCCGGGTTGAAAGTCAGGGTGCCAGACTGAGATGTGTAATCGTCCGGGCCGACGGCCGTCTGATCTGCAGTGGCAAAATCTACCATGACTACGGTGGCAATCGGCTGATCCAGTGAGACGGTGAGTGTGGCAGTTCCGTCATTCTCGTTGACGGTCATGTCGTCGATAGTGATGGTGGCAGTTTCGTCATCGAGGATGGTGACTTCCCCTTGGTCGTCAGCAAGGGAGATGTTGGCGCCGCTGGCCTGGATGTTGGCCAGGTTGACGAAAAACGTTTCGATGCCTTCGACGATATCGAGGTCATCGGTGATGTCGATGATGATGGTTTGCGTCTGCACGTCCGGAGCGAAGGTGAGTGTTCCGGCTTGCGCAGTGTAATCGTCGGGATCGATGGCGAGTTGATCCTGTGTGGCAAAGTCGACCGAGACGGTGGTGGCGACCGGTTTGTCCAGTGAGACGGTGAGTGTGGCGGTTCCGTCATTTTCGTTGACGGTTATGTCGTCGATGGAGATGGTGGCAGTTTCGTTATCGAGAATGGTGACTTCCCCTTGGTCGTCAGCAAAGGAGATGTTGGCGCCGCTGGCCTGAATGTTGGCCAGGTTGACGAAAAACGTTTCGATGCCTTCGACGATGTCCATGTCGTCTGTGATCGAAATGATAATTTCTTGAGTTTGTATCCCAGGGGTGAAAGTCAGTGTTCCGGCTTGCGCGGTGTAATCGTCGGTCTCAACGGCGAGCTGATCCTGGGTGGTGTAGTCGACCGTGACGGTGGTGGCGACCGGTTGATCCAGTGAGACGGTGAGTGTGGCGGTTCCGTCATTTTCGTTGACGGTCATGTCGTCGATGGAGATGGTGGCCGTTTCGTCATCGAGAATGGTGACTTCTCCCTGCGCGTCAGCAAACGTGATGTTGGCGCCGTTGGCCTGGATGTTGGTCAGGTTGACGAAAAACGATTCGATGCCTTCGACGATATCGAGGTCATCGGTGATGTCGATGATGATGGTTTGCGTCTGCACGTCCGGAGCGAAGGTGAGTGTTCCGGCTTGCGCGGTATAGTCGTCGGGATCGATGGCGAGTTGATCCTGTGTGCCATAATCAACGGTGACGGTGGTGGCGACCGGTTTGTCCAGTGAGACGGTGAGTGTGGCGGTGCCGTCGTTCTCGTTGACGGTTATGTCGTCGATGGAGATGGTGGCCGTTTCGTCATCGAGAATGGTGACTTCTCCCTGCGCGTCAGCAAACGTGATGTTGGCACCGTTGGCCTGGATGTTGGTCAGGTTGACGAAAAACGATTCGATGCCTTCGACGATATCGAGATCATCGGTGATGTCGATGGTGATGGTTTGCGTCTGGACGTCCGGCGCGAAGGTCAGTGTTCCGGTTTGAGCGGTATAGTCGTCGGGATCGAGGGCGAGTTGATCTTGTGTGGCATAATCGACGGTGACGGTGGTGGCGACCGGTTTGTCCAGTGAGACGGTGAGTGTGGCGGTGCCGTCATTTTCGTTGACGGTCATGTCGTCGATGGAGATGGTGGCCGTTTCGTCATCGAGAATGGTGACTTCCCCTTGGTCGTCAGCAAAGGAGATATTGGCGCCGCTGGCCTGGATGTTGGCCAGGTTGACGAAAAAAGTTTCGATGCCTTCAACGATGTCCATGTCGTCGGTGATCGAAATGATAATTTCTTGAGTTTGTACCCCAGGTATAAAAGTCAGTGTTCCGGTTTGGGCGGTGTAATCGTCGGGATCGTGGGCGAGTTGATCCTGTGTGGCATAATCTACGGTAACAGTGGTGGCGACCGGTTGATCCAGTGTGAGGGTGAGAGTCGCGGTTCCATCGTCTTCGTTAACGGTCACATTATCGATCGAAATAGTGGTTGCTTCGTCATCGAGAATCGTGACTTCCCCCTGATCGTCGGCAAATGTGATGTTGGCACCGTTGGCCAGGATGTTGCTTAAGTTGACAAAAAACGATTCATCGCCTTCGATGGTATCCATGTCGTCAATGATGGAGATCATGATGGTTTGAGTCGTTATACCAGGGGCAAACATCAGTGTGTCGGTTTTGGCGGCATAGTCTGCTGTGTCAATGGATGTATTATCTGCTGTGGAATAATCGATGGTAACAGTGGTGGTGACTGGCTGGCTCAAAGTGACGGTCAGTGCAGCCATTCCACTTGGGTCATTCTCGTCGATCGAAATATCGTCGATCGAGATCGTTGCTGATTCGTCATCGAGAATGGTGACTTCTCCCTGCGCGTCAGCAAACGTGATGTTGGCACCGTTGGCCTGGATGTTGGTCAGGTTGACGAAAAACGATTCGATGCCTTCGACAATGTCGAGATCATCGGTGATGTCGATGATAATCGTTTGGGTCTGGACTCCCTCGTTAAAGGTCAGCGTTCCGGTTTGCGCAGTGTAATCGTCGGGATCGAGGGCGAGTTGATCCTGAGTGGCATAGTCGACAGTGACGGTGGTGGCGACCGGCTGATCGAGTGAGACGGTGAGTGTGGCGGTGCCGTCGTTCTCGTTGACGGTCATGTCGTCGATGGAGATCGTTGCTGTTTCGTCATCGAGAATGGTGACGGTAGCCTGATCATCTCCAATCGTGACAGCGGCCCCGTTGGGGACAAGATTGATCAGGTTGATCAGAAATGTTTCATCGCCTTCGACAATATCGATGTCATTGGTGAGAGGAATGATAATCGTTTTTGACTGTTCGCTTGGGCTGAAGGTTTAGGAACCCGATTGAGACGTGAAATCGTCCGGATTGAGAGCAGAGCCAGGTGTTGTAAAGTAGTCGACGCTAATTGTGGTGTCGACCGGTTTATCTAGTGAAACTGTGACGGAGACCGTCCCGTCCATTTCATTTACGGTCGTGTCTTGGATTGAGAGCAGGGCTTCGTCATTATCACGAATCAGAATGGTTCCCTGGCTATCAGCAAATGTGACATTCGTCCCATTTTGAATATTGCTCAATCTGACAAGGAATGATTCATCGTCTTCCACAAGATTGTCGTCAATGATATCAATGGTGATGGTTTTCATCAGATCACCCGAGAGAAACTCCAGTGTCTCAGTTTTAGCGGTATAGTCGTCAGGACTGCCTGCTGTCAGATTGAATGTGGTGAAGTCCACACTGATGTCCGTATCAACAATCAGGTTAAGGGAAACGGTAAGGGTAGCGGTGCCTGCAGATTCATCCACAATCATATCATCAATCGAGAAGCTGGCCTGTTCGTTATCCAGAATGGTGACTTCTGCCTGGTCATCAGCGAATACAACGTTTGTCCCATTCGACAGAATGTTGGACAGGTTGATGAGAAATATTTCGTCGCCTTCGACAATCATATTGTCGATAATGGGCACCATGATCTGATGTGATACTTCGCCTGCGAGGAACGTCAGCGTACCAGCCATCGTAGTGTAGTCGGCTGGGTCGAATGCTGTCTGATTCGCGGTCGCATATTCCACGGTCACGGTTTCTTCGACTGGTTTGTCTAATGTGACGTCAATCAATGCCATTCCGGCATCTTCATCAATGGAAATATCGTTGATTGAGATTGTCGCTTGATCGTCGTCCAGAATCGTGACAGTGGCCTGGAAGACACCCAGGGAAACATCGAAACCATTGACTTGCAGGTTCGTCAGGTTTACATGAAATGTTCTATCAACTTCCACAAGCTCATTATCGATGAGAGGAATGGTGATAGTTTGTGTTTGTACTCCCGGATCGAAGGTCAGGGTACCTGTGAGCGCGGTATAGTCGACTGGGGCGATAGCGGATAGATCAGCTGTGGCAAAGTCAACTGTGATCGTCGCAGCGACCGGCTGGTCTAGTGAAACTGTAAGCGTAACCGTCCCATTGTCTTCATCTTCCGAAACATCATTGATTGAAATGGTGGCATGATCATTGTCGAGAATGGTCACCGTAGACTGATTATCACCGATAATGACATCGGCTCCATTTGCCTGGAGGTTGGTCAGATTGATGAGAAATGTTTCATCCAACTCCACAATATTATTATCTGTGATGGGAACCGTAATCGTTTGTGTTAGAACCGTGGGGCCGGAGAAAGTCAGAATGCCAGATGTTGCGCTATAGTCGCTTGCATTGGATGCGGTCTGGTCGGCAGTTGCGTAGTCCACGCTAATTGTCGCGTCGACAGCTTTGTCCAGAGAGACGGTGACGGTTGCGGACACACCATCTTCATTGATAGAAACATCATCGATTGAGAGGCTGGCCTGGTCGTTATCCTCAATGCTGACGTCAGCCTGATCATCTAGAAAAGTGACATTGGCCCCATTGGCTTGAATATTTGACAGGATAACAGAAAAATGTTCCACTACTTCTACCAGATCGAGATCATCAGTAATGGGGACAATGATGGTGTCGGTCTGCTGGTCCGCCGCAAAAGAGAGTGTGCCAGTCATTGTGGTATAGTCGTTTGAACTGAAGGCAGACAGATCGGAAGTCGTGTAATCGACACCGACCGTTGTTTTGACAGGTTTGTCTAAAGTGACTGTGAGTGTAACTGTTCCGTCGCCTTCATTGACGGTTTCATCGGAGATGGAGATGGTTGCACTCTCATTATCCAGGATCGTGACAGTTCCCTGATTATTCCCCATGATCACATTGAAACCATTCGCTTGAAGGCCGGTCAGGTTAACGACAAATGATTCGTCGCCTTCTACGGTGTCGAGGTCATCAATGATATCGATGATAATTGTTTGTGTTTGCTCTCCCGGGGAGAAGGTCAGAGTGCCGCTTTGCGCGGTATAGTCGTCGAGATCAAAGGCAGACAGATCGCCGGTGGAGAAATCAACCGTGACAGTTGTGGCAACCTGCTGATCTAAAGAAACAGTGAGAGTGGCTGTCCCGTCATTTTCGTTGACGGTTATGTCGTTGATAGACATGGTGGCCTGATCATCGTTCAGGATTGTGACGGTTCCCTGATTGTCTCCGACGATGACATCGGCTCCGTTTGCCTGAAGATTCGTCAGATCGACGACAAAAGATTCATCATCTTCCACAACCGCATCAATGAAGATGGGGATCGTAATTGTTTTTGAAAATTCGTTCGAGGCAAAAGACAGAGTGCCTGATGTCGAAGTATAGTCATCTGGTTCAAGAGCAGAGTCATTGCTGGTGGCGTAATCGATACTGACAGTTCTGTCGATTAATTTGTTCCGAGAGACGGTGACGGTTGCTGTTCCCAAATCTTCATTGATAGAGACATCGTCGATTGAAAAACTGGACTGATCGTTATCTTGAATTGTGATCTCACCTTGTGCATCAGCAAATGTGATATTTGCCCCATTGGCGAGAAGATTAGTGAGATTGACCAGAAGTGTTTCAGCGTCTTCCACAAGGTTGTCATCAATAATAGGGACATTAATCTCAAGTGACTGTTGTCCCACAGAAAAGGTCAGGGTATTGGTTTGAGATGTATAGTCATCGGGGTTAAAGGCTGTCTGATCGCTGGTGGCAAAGTCAAAGCTGATGTCTGTTTCGACCGGTTTATCCAGCGTGACGGTGAGGGTCGCCGTTGCGTCTTCGTTGACGCTGATATCGTTGATCGAGATTGTGGCGACTTCGTTATCGTGTATTGTGACTTCCCCCTGATTATCAGCAAAGCCGATATTAGCACCGTTGGCTTGTATATTGGTCAGGTTAACGAAAAACGATTCATCGCCCTCGACGACATCGAGGTCATCGGTGATGTCGATGATAATGGTTTGTGTCTGCGTACCCGGAGTAAAGGTCAAAGTACCGGTTTGGGCGGTATAGTCGTCCACATCGTGGGCGAGTTGATCCTGTGTGGCATAATCTACGGTAACAGTGGTGGCGACCGGTTGGTCCAGTGTGACGGTGAGAGTCGCGGTTCCATCGTCTTCGTTAACGGTCACATTATCGATCGAAATAGTGGTTGCTTCGTCATCGAGAATCGTGACTTCCCCCTGATCGTCGGCAAATGTGATGTTGGCACCGTTGGCCAGGATGTTGCTTAAGTTGACAAAAAACGATTCATCGCCTTCGATGGTATCCATGTCGTCAATGATGGAGATCATGATGGTTTGAGTCGTTATACCAGGGGCAAACATCAGTGTGTCGGTTTTGGCGGCATAGTCTGCTGTGTCAATGGATGTATTATCTGCTGTGGAATAATCGATGGTAACAGTGGTGGTGACTGGCTGGCTCAAAGTGACGGTCAGTGCAGCCATTCCACTTGGGTCATTCTCGTCGATCGAAATATCGTCGATCGAGATCGTTGCTGATTCGTCATCGAGTATGGTGACTTCACCCTGGCTATCCACAAACGTAATGTTGGCACCATTGGCAAGAATACCACTCAAGTTCACCAGAAATGATTCGATACCTTCGACGATATCCATATCGTCAGTAATGGGAATCATGATGGTTTGTGTTTGAATTCCCTCATTGAAGGTCAGTGTGCCGGTTTGTGTGGTATAGTCAGTGGGATCGAAGGCCGAATTGTCGGCCGTGGTGTAATCCACGGTGACGATAGTGGCGACCGGCTGATCCAAAGAGACAGTTAGTACAGCCATACCACTCGGGTCATTTTCGTCGATTGAGATATCGTCAATCGAGATGGTTGCTGTTTCGTCATCAAGTATGGTAACGGTTGCCTGATTCTCAGTGATGATGACGTTGGCCCCGTTGCCATCAAGGTTCAGCAGGTCGACGACGAACGTCTCGTTACCTTCTACAACATCTGGATCATTGATCAGGGGGACCATGATTGTTTTTGTTTGTTCGCCAGGGGTAAACGTCAGAGTACCTGATATCGCGCTGTAGTCGGATGTATTGAGGGCGTTCTGGTCGTTGGTGGTATAGTCTACGCTGATCGTTGTGTCGACCGGTCTATCCAGCGAGACCGTTAGTAGAGCCATCCCGGTTACTTCATCTTCTGTCACGGTGATATCATCTATTGTCAGATGAGCCTGCTGATCATCCTGAATTGTAACTTCCGCCTGAGTGTTCGCAAAAATGACATCGCGACCATTGGCCTGGATATTAGTCAGGTCGACTAGAAACGATTCATCGAACTCGACCAGTTCCGAATCGACAAGAGAAACAGGAATTTCAATGGATTGCATTCCTGGGGTAAATGTCAAAGTACCAGAAGTCGCAAGATAGTCGGTGATATCTGCTGCCGAATTATCGCTGGTGGCAAAGTCAAAACTGACATTGGCATCAACGGGATGATCCAGAGAGACGGTCAAGACCGCTGTGGACATGTTTTCGTCTACAGTAATATTACTGATCGAAATCTGGGCCTGTTCATCGTTTTGGATCGTGACAGTTGCCTGAGCATCTCCGATGATGACATCTGCATCGTTTGCCTGGAGATTAAACAAGTTGATCAGAAATGTTTCATCCAGCTCTACGATATTATTATCTGCGATGGGGACAGTAATGGTTTGTGTTTGCACTTCCGGGTTGAAGGTCAGGGTGCCCGAGATGGCGCTATAATCGTCTGTACTGGTTGCGGTCTGGTCGGCAGTAGCGAAGTCAACGCTGATGGCCGTGTCGATCGGTTTATCTAGAGAGACGGTAATCGTTGCTGACACTCCATCTTCATCAAGGGAAACATCGTCAATTGTAAGGCTGGCCTGATCGTCGTCCAGAATTCGGACTTTGGCAAGTGTGTCTGGAGTCACCAGGCTGGAACTGGTTGTCTGGATGTTAGACAGAATCACCAGAAATGTTTCGGTACTTTCTACCAGATCGGAATCGATGAGGGGGATCTCAATGACTTTTGACAGTTCCCCTGGAGCAAATGTCAGTGTGCCAGAGCTACTGAGATAGTCGGTTGAATCATTGGCGGTTTCATCAAAAACTGAGAAGTCAAAGTTGACAGCGGCATCAAGGGGGTTATCAAGTGAAACCGTTACGGTTGCCGTTCCATCTGATTCATTCACCGTGATATCATTGATCGAGAGGGTTGACTGGTCATCGTTGAGGATTGTTACTGATGCTAAATCATCTCCGAGTGTCGTGTCCAAGCTGTTGTTGCTCAACTGAATGTCAAACGTTTCGTCTTCTTCGGTGATCAGATCACTGTTTACCTGAATTGTGACGGTTTGTGTTTGTGTTAGCCCGGATGCATCAGCTGAAAAGCTGATTGTATCTGATTGGGCGATATAATCTGAATCTGCTGTCGTGGCTGTGCCATCAATCGTAGTAAAGTCAACCGTGGCAATACTATTCAGATCGCCGGCGACTGTGCCCGTTCGCGTAACAGTAATCATGACATCCGTTGTTCCGGCATCTCCTTCCACTACAGAGACGTCATCGATATTGAAAATGGATGTCAGCATCGTGCGATCTTCGAGCTGTTCGATCGAATTTGTAAGATGATTGTGAATTACTTGATATCGATTTTTCGAGTGTGACCATTGGTTACGAATATTACGCGGGCGAGACGGTCGGAATTGAGAAGCGATCGATCTTAACCAGTTCGTCAGCAACATGGGGGTGGTATCTTTCTGGTGTATCTAACGTTTTGTTTTTTGTAGACGGATCAAAACGTGGATAGATGACTGTTAGAATAGGTGGAATAACGGTAATGAGGGTAACGCAAATTTAGCCAAATACAAGACCTTTTTCACTATATACAAGGGTATCGATGTGCTGGGGGCAATCCAGAACTATTATTCAGGAATTGTTTACGGATTAAAACAAGATTATTGGACTTACCGCGATGGAGAGATCGGGTGTATATATTGGTTGGTGTCAGGCAACATGCCCCTATCAGTCTGAAGATAGATTCTGATTGGCGGGATGTTATTGCTGGTGTTAAAGAGTTTACAGAGGATTTCCGTTCTGATACTGGATAAAGAGTATGGTATTATGTTTAGTTCAGTGTGGAGTAATGTTACGAATGGAGTCACTCGTTACTGTAGAATAAACGTTAAAAGACAATTCCAAGGGCTTGTAGATTGAGTGAGTTAACGCTCTATCTGACAAAGAACAGGTGACTGCTTCAGCGCAAGAGAGGCTTGCTTTCGACAAGGGGAGGCAGATGGAAAACGGGTTGTTGAATCTTGAGATCTATGAAATCCACGTCGTGAAAGGTTGCTCCCAGAAACTGAACAAACGTGTGTTGTTGATGGCGATTGATTTCGAAGCGGCTTTACCATCACAGACTCTGTAATTCATGCCACATTTTTTCATGCGATGTTGAAGGGCATAATTGTTTCGAGAAGGCAATTCTATTGAACTTCAATGTTTTTCCAGTCGATCCTGGAAAGGTCTTGAGGCCCAATAATTTCTTTCCATTTTGACTCAGTGATATCCCGTTTAATTTGTTTCGTACTTCCATCTACTAAAAGAACGGGAATACCGGAAGCTGAAGCACCGAATTCCTCGATTGGATGCTCAAAATTCAATCCTCCTGGTTTTGTCCATTCGATTGCTTTATCAGGACCTACTTCGACAACCAGGGTTGTATTACTTGATCCGTCTTTGACGTCTCGGATGCGTGTGGGGGCCCCCATTGGAAATACCGTGCTAGGCGATTTTTTCTCTTTATCCCACTTCCCTTCAAAGACACGAAACCGAGTCAGGTTTGAGTCAATCGGCGTATCAGGGGAATGGAAGGCTTCAGGCATCTTCTTCGCCAGTGGTGCGTTGTGCGGGCTATCCCAGGCTTCATCCAGTTTGAATTGTTCGTAGAGGGGGTTTTGGTCCAGGAAAGGGAGAAGATGAACGCGCCAGCTAACTTTGAGCCGACCGCTTTCATCGTAATATTCTGGATGTTGTTCAGGGGATGGTAAGAAGTATCGGTTTTTGTCAATGAAGTTGTGAAAAGCCAGACCGATTTGACTGAGCCTTGCTTTGACAGCATTGAAACGTTTTGCCGTCATTGGTTGACCTGCTTTGATCACCATCGTCGGGTCGATTGTTTCGACTTGTGGGGCGGCAGGCGTCTCACTATTTGCTGTCTGTGAGGAATTACTTTCTTTTGGTGTCTTCTCGGCAGCTGTATCTGCTGTTTGTGGGGCGAATTCCTGATGCTTCTGGCAACCAGACGTCAGGAGCATCAAGCTGAAGATACCTGACAATAGCAGAACCAGTTTACAGTTGGGAAAATTTGTTTTCTTTTCTGCGTGGTATAGGGCTTTGTTCAACATGGCAAGTTTCTCCTGATTATGTAATTCGATCTGATATCAGTTCTAAGGAGAACGTTTTCACAAATGAGGCTGAATAGGGTTCGATGTTTGTTGAGCACTTAGGAAAAATATATAACGCATCAATGAAAACTAACAATCGGAGTCTATCTATATGTTCTGTTGTGAGCAAGCCATTAGTTGTGCAGAAAAATGCCTGAATTATCATGCGACCAACTCTCAACTATGTATGGCTTTGGACGTGATCAAAATATAATAATGATTGCTCGATTCATTCAGCGGTTTGGAATGTTTTCACTCTCAGGAAAAGCCATGGGTTACGGCAACCGATTCACGTTGATGATGTTGCCAAGGCATGCCTTTTAGCCCACTTTGAAGAAAAGATTGAGAACAAAGCATATAATAATTCAGGTAGAGAAACGAGATCATACAAAGAAATGGTCGAAAGAATATTTTCTGCTTTGAGAGTGAAACCAAAATATTTTCACTTACCGCTGGCGGTTTTTGGCATTATTATTACGCTCTTAAACTTATTTCCACGATTTAGAAACATGTCAATCGGAATGGCAGATAGAATGAATCAGAACTTTATTTTTTCAAATCGAGATGCCAAGCATGATCTTAAATATGAGCCAAGAGGTTTTCAATTCAGTAAGGATGATGTTGGTAAATGATGAATGAGGACTTAACTTTTCTTGGCATTCTATTATTTTTAGCTGCAATTATTTCAATAGTATGCACGAAAACAATTATCAAAAATGCTGCTAGAATCGGTTTGATTAGTGAGCCGACTGAGCGATGTGCCCATGTTAACCCAACTCCCAATGGCGGTGGATTAGCTTTTGTTATTAGTTTTCTTGCTATGGCGAGCCTCTTGTACTCGTGGAATTATATTTCTGGAAACATAGTCCTCGGTATCGGATTCGGAAGTTTATTGATTGCAGCAATTGGTTTTTTTGACGATTATCTGCACCTGTCAATAAAATTGCGTCTACTCTCTCAAACATTGATCATAACAACGACTCTGTTTGTGTTATCCCCTTTACCTTCAATTCAATTGTTAGGCTTCGAGTTAAATTCTCCCTGGGTATCCTGGACCTTAATTACTTTAATTTTAGTCTGGTGGCTCAATTTATTTAACTTCATGGATGGAATTGATGGCTTGGCATCATTGGAATCAATTTGCATCCTGGTGTCGGCGATCATACTCATTGGTTTTCAAAGAATTCTATCTAATGAAGGGGTACTTATTCTTTTATTGATCGCCAGTTTACTTGGGTTTATAGGGTATAACTGGGCTCCAGCGAAAATATTTATGGGCGATGCGGGGAGTACATTTTTAGGGTATGTTTTAGGGATGATTGCATTGCTTACAATCATTAATGGTTCTTTAAATCCTTGGGCATGGCTTATTCTATCAGGTGTATTTTGGGTTGATGCAACAACCACTCTTTTAAGGCGCATGTCAAATGGAGAGCGCTGGTACCAAGCACACCAAAGTCATACGTATCAAAGAGTATCCCGATGGCTGGAATTAAAAGACGGTACTGATAACGGTCGAAGTGTGGCGCATCGAAAAGTAACACTGTTTATTTTTATGATAAATGTCTGCTGGCTGTTTCCGTCAGCTGGAATTACTTTGATGTGGCCTGAGTGGGGGCTTTTGATTTGGGGCATCGCATGGGCTCCTCTTTTGTTCCTGGCATTTTATTTCGGTGCAGGGACTCAAAAGGAACTAGCTGTCTCCTCAATCAAGCAATAAGTCTCAAGTACATGTGACAGGGAAGTATCGTTCTGTGACACGAAACTACGAATGACGACAGTCACGCGACTTCAGACTAAAGCCTGAGAACTCTGTATGATAGACCTTACTGTCCCCAGTAGTTGAGAAAAATCCGTTAATTCTGACTTGGATTTGCAATCTGTGTTTTTGCATATTACAAGTAGATTATGTCAGCAATTGATATAATCTAGAGAACTGTTTTACTAATAGTATCTCATACCTTTACTCTTTTAGAATATCTCCCCATGAATCTTCCCCGTCAATCTCGCCGTTGGTTTCTTAAATCTTCTTTTGCAATGTCAGGGGCAATTCCACTTGTCGCTGGCTTGGCTCAAGCAAAATTGAATGATACAAGTAAACCACTGATGGCCTATGTGGGTACATTCAGTTCCCCCCTACAAGATGTGTTAGAGACTCAAGTTGACTTGCCGCCCGGTAATGGACGCGGTATTCATCTTTTCCAAATTAATCGAGAGACCGGGGCAATGACACCTGCGGGCATCCATGCAATGGGGACAAGTCCGAGTTGTCTGGCGGTCAATGCAGCAGGCACTCATCTTTATTCCACGAATGAAACAGATCGTGTCGGAAAAGAGAAACATGGAACAGTCAGCTCTTTCACGATCAGCAAGCACGATGGAAGTTTGAAACCGCTCAATACGGTTAGTTCTGGTGGTGCAGGTCCCACTTATGTGAGCATCCATCCTTCAGGTCGATTTCTGTTGATCGCAAATTATTTTGGTGGTTCTGTGGCAGTACTTCCCATTCTGCAAGATGGTCAGTTGGGAGAGGCGACAGATATTAAGAACGACGCAGGAAAAATTGGTCCTACAACAGCGACGAACGCACCCGAAGGCAGCTTTGCCATCAGCGGCCATGATCGAACACACGCACATATGATTCAATCTGATCCATCAGGACGTTTTGTGCTGCACGTCGATTTGGGTTTAGATAAAATCTATATCTGGAAGTTCGATGAAAAAACGGGAAAACTGACCGCGAATGATCCCCCAGCCATCTCGCTCCCCCCCGGTGATGGTCCCCGGCATTTCCATTTTCATCCTAATGGACGTTGGTTTTATTCGATCCAGGAAGAGGGCTCAACAATTGTTTTGTTTGATTATGATTCTGAAGAGGGGAAGCTGACCTCAAGGCAAACTCTTTCTACTCTTCCAGCCGAGTTTGTGGGCAGCAACTTCTGCTCAGAGATTCTTGTTTCTGATGATGGAAAGTTTGTTTATGCGGGAAATCGTCTGCATGACAGTATCGGCATCTTTTCAGTTGGCGCGAAAGGCGAGTTGACTTATATCGGTGAAGAATGGACTCGCGGAAATTACCCACGCAGTTTCAGTTTCGATCCTACAGGAGAATTCCTCTATTGTTGCAATCAACGGGCAGATAGCGTTGCCATCTTTCAGGTGGACAAGGCAACGGGCAAGTTGAAATTCACCAATCAGTATGCTGCTGTCGGCAACCCTTCGCATATTGTCTTTCTTGACCTTTCGAAAAGAGTTGATTAATTATTACTCATCGATAGGAGTTCCACAAAATCAAGAGATGAAGGGGATGTTATCCAGAATGCGATCAGGGGATTTCAAGAGAGCTGAAAAGGCTGGAACATGGGCTACGGTTGAGTCGTCACTTTCAGTTTCTTCAGGTATCGTCAAATCTCCTGTATTCAGGAAATCTGAAATACAAAAACCCGACAGGAACGGTTTTGACACCATTTCTGTCGGGTTTTAATGTAGTACCGGAGGGGGGACTTGAACCCCCACGAGGTTTACCCTCACTGGATTTTGAATCCAGCGCGTCTGCCGATTCCGCCACTCCGGCTTGTGATTAAAACTATATAGTCTAACGCTTTATCGAATTCAATGGAAACAAGGAAAAAACTCGGGTTCCATGTCCTGAGTTTAGGATTTCGTTTGAAATATGGGAAAAAGCGGCTCAGGCAGCTTCAATTGCGGCGGTCGAAAGTGGGAATTTGAGCGTAAATGCTGTTCCTTTTCCGACCGCACTTTCAACGCG
Organism: Gimesia alba; assembly: GCF_007744675.1. Taxonomy (NCBI): domain Bacteria; kingdom Pseudomonadati; phylum Planctomycetota; class Planctomycetia; order Planctomycetales; family Planctomycetaceae; genus Gimesia; species Gimesia alba. Next base: position 4,119,260 of record NZ_CP036269.1, on the reverse strand, counting down.
GATCCGGCCTTTATGGGCTTCCATGACCTCCTTAGCGAGTGATAGTCCCAATCCCGTTCCACCTTGGCCGTTTTCATCTGCCTCTTTGGTGGTGTAAAACTGATCGAAGATGTGGTGCAATTGCTCGGAGGGAATGCCAGCACCGCTGTCACGGACAATAACTTCTGCCATGTTGGATTCTGGATTGATACGTACCGCAAGGTCAATTCTGCCGCCCGAGGGCATTGCCTGTCGGGCATTGACAATCAGATTGACAAGTACTTGTTGAATCTGGTTCGGATTCAAGACAACTTCCGGATTTGATTCGAAATGCGTATGCAGATTCACGCGATTCATGGAGAGGTCTTTCTCCACTAATGCGATGACACTTTTGACCAGCAGTTGTAGATCAACTGGTTCCTGTCGGCCTTCGTTTCCGCGGGCATAGGAAAGCATGCCTGTTGTGATTTTTGCAGCACGCTGTCCTGCTGATAGAATCTTTGTAAAAGCTTTTTCCCGGCGTTCTTCTTCTTTATGCCGTAAACCAAGTTTCGCATAGTTTATGACAGTGGTCAAAATGTTATTGAATTCATGGGTGATTGAAGATGCTAATGCACCGACGGAACTCATTTTCTGAGCATGAATCAACTGTTTTTGATAGTCCTCAATCTGTGATTCCAGCTCTTGAACACGTTTCTCTAACGACTCGATTGTTTGGTTTGACATGAACAGGCCCGCATCCTTGAAAGGCGACTAATTCGTTTTTGTGAGAGCTGAGATTCGTTCAGCTTGCTCATGGGGGAATGATGTTTGAAGGATCATCTTTCTTTACATTAGATATCGGTCCGTTCAATTCAGGAATCCAGATCCAACAGAAGTCGAAATGAATGCGTTGGTAGAAGTAATCGATACGATACAGTTATGTAAAATAAGATGTGGTGCGAAAATAGGGTGAGTGGGTGGAGTCCGTGTCGGTGCCCTGGATTTTACGGTGTAATTCTGGAGAGTTCTACTCTATGAAAAGTGTGACTTCTGCTTCTAATCCTATCCAAAATTCTGTACGCTTTAAATAATGTAACTCTTTATTATCTAGTGAGTTTGAGAGGGTCTGATCTGCGCTGTCAGATGCAATCTCAGTTATTCCTCTTGATGATTATGGGAATTGGAATGACGAGCTTAAAGTCGCAAGAGGCAGGAAAGTAAAGCTGCCCCCCTTACTCATCAGACGATTGTGTCCAGATAGAACTCTTTGCGGAAAGCCCCTAGGTTGTGGCGTCAACGGGAATTGACGTCGACGAATGCGGCCGTGTCTGGGTCATTGAAGGTAATACGCATTTTCTTCCAGAAGTATATCGGCTAGCAATTACCTTAAAGGCTTCTCTGGTGCCAGAAAAGCTGAGTGAAAAACTAACTCGTCAGGAAATGCGAGATCTGATTGCTTACTATCAAACTTTGAAATCGAAATAGCAGCCTTTAAGCCGCGGCCCGCTCCTCGGCTGGCCCTTGATCTTGCTGATCCTGCTTTTGGATTTGTAGTTGGGAGGTTTTAATCCGATAAGCGATTTCTTTTGCGATCGCTTTATTGAAGGAAAGCTGAAACTGTTGATAGGAAAATTGAGCGGCACAGCACCAGCCGATCACAGACTGGCAGCGCTGAGGACGTAGTTGCAGTTCCTGAATTGCTGAGGTCAGTGATTCGACGGTCTTGTTTTCGAAATAGATTCCGCTTCCCAAACCATTCTGCTCGAAACAGACAACAGAGTTAGCGGCTTCACAGTTCGAATAGATCACAACTGGCGTACCACAGCTTTGTGCTTCAATAGCAGAGAGATCAAAATCGACATCACGGGGGCAGATCACGGCGGTGCAGAGACGATACTGTTCACGTAATTTCTCGTCATCTACCGGACCAATAATTTCGACGAGGGGGTCGCTCTGTAGCTTGGCTGGAAGTTGATCTTCAGAGATCCCGACGATTGAAAGGCTTTGCTTGAGTTCTTTGCAGGCATCGACAGCCAGTTGTTCTTCTGCGGACCATTGCCCATCGACTACGAGCAGTAGGAACGGGCTTCGTTTTTCAAAGCCGGAACAAAAAAAGTCTGTGTCAACAGGAGGCTTGACGAAGGAAGTAAATCGATCCCGATTCAGGTTCTGCAGTGTTTTGGTGGGAACGACAAATTCGATATCCGTTAATGAGTTTACCAACTGCTGGTTGATTGGTGTTTGATTGCTGGATTGGGGTTCCAGGTAGCACATATGTAACTGATGGCTCTGGCATTGAATAGAGGCCGCTGCTTCCAGACTTGTGCTGATGATTAAATCGGCCTGATCAACGTCTACTATCCGATCAGGAGAATAACCGGTGCCGAAGCGGGCAATGGTTGATGAGTGAGGCCAGGCCTGATTGAGTGCTTCCCAAATAGAATACTCAAGCCGGGTATGAGATACGCCGGTATGCACCAATGTGACACTCATTTTGTTTCCTCCTTGAAACGATGATGAGTCTGCATTTATTCCTGTTGAAACCAGCCAGCAGCGTCTTTGCCGGTGGATTCGCATTGTATTTTAAGAATTGAAATCTGTAGATCGCTTCATTGAATATAGGACATATCAATGCAAACAACAGGCAGAATGGACTCATAAGTGAGAATGGATGCGAAGCATCAGATTCTCGAAGTAAAGTAATATGAAAGAGAGAATCTTCTGGGATACCTCTCCTGCAGCGCTGATATTGACACAACTTAAATATTTGGTCAATGCGAATCTGTTCAGAAAGAGGATTCCCTGCTTAACTCAGTAAAAATAGAGTGGAATCCTTACTTTTATTCAGCAAATGGGCCTTATTTCTTTATATTAATACCCCAGAAACGTGAGACTGGCCTGCGTGAATGGCTTCGAAATCTGGGGCAGTAGCTCCCTGTTCTGCCTGATGGATCAGAGCTGCCATCTCCCAGGCAGAGACATAGTAATATTTCCATTCGGGATGCTGTTTCGCTTCGTCACGCAGTGCGGCATGAAAGGCTTCCGTTTCGGGACCGAGCAAGGTGTCAATGTTCCTAGGTTTAGCGCCGTGGGTATGCAGTTTGATGAAGGTCCAGTCGGGACGGCCTGTGACGTGTACATCAGCTGCCAACCAGTGCTGGAAGCGGTTCAAGGTAGCGGGACGACCGCCGTGCAAATCTGAATTTTCGATGCGGGGCAGGAATCCCCATTTACGTTTGCTCCAGTCCAGTCGTAATGGCCCCTGGATCATTAACAGGCTGTCCTCTTCAGGAGAATGCCCCACGCTGGCAAGTGTCCCCTGATTGTGAGATTTGCATTGTCCCGGAATGTCTTTGGCATAGTAGATACTGTTAATGATTTGCGTCTGCGTGTCACTGGGAGCAGAGGGCATGGTCAGGTCTGCATAACAGCCTGTTTCCAATAGGATGTCGATTTCGTTTTCGACTCCACACCAACGCCTGTCCGGGCGTGAATTGCAAAGCGCCCAGTTGCCGTGGATAAAACCGTAGACGATTTCTCCGGTCTGAGGATCTTTTCGCAGCAAACCATGCCGATCAAACAAGGTCTGGCGAAATTCGTTCATTTTCTGACGCAGGCCTTCTGCGGTATCATTATCATGATGCAGGTGAACATCAACGTCGCCGAATCCTTGTTTGCAGAGTGCAGCCAGTCGATCCAGGTACTCGGGAGCATACTGGTCTTGTGGAAAGAAGAATGTATGTTGCGGAACCTGACCTCGAGAATCACTAAATTGGGAAAAACGGGCCGGGTATTCTTCACACCAGCGATCAATTCGGGCCAGCGCTTCCGATTTTACGGGGTTTCCCCATTCTGGTTCAAAATGGTCGCAGACTGCGATAAAGATATGGCGCGGTTGTGCTGGGCTGAAGGTGATTGTTTCATCGATCTTCTTCCGGACAAAATAAGCGGGTAGCCAGTACTGCATATTGCGCGCACGAATCGCCAGCCAGATTCCGCTCGTAAGGCCAATCAATAAAAGCACGCAAATTGTGATACACGTAATTATAAGCGAGGTCATGATAAATCAGCTTTTTGATGTTTGAGTAAATTCCGTCTCCGGCGTTTCTGAGCCGTGGGGAGGAAGATCTGGATTTGTCAGATCCTGCTCGTCTACCGGTAATGCGACTGTTTGACTGCGCTCGGTACGCTCCCAGGTTCCCGTTTGTGTGACAAAGAGCCAGCGGAAGAAACCGATTGCCAATGCCAGATTCATTTGGACGAACATGCCGGGGACCCGACAGAGTTTGAGAATACGGTTTCCTTTGACACATTTCATACCAACAAACGCGGTCAGATAGAACAGCCCTTGAGCGAGCAGTGTTATTTGATAAATCGGATTCTGTAGCAGACACAAATTGGCTACCAGTGCCAGGGTCATAAAAGCCGGACACAGCCAGCGCAGTAGTTTATGCGACCAGAATGCGAATGCGATCGATCCGTATCTGGGGTTCAGCAAGCCTTTGAGATACTTTAAACTCTGAAAGGCTCCAGTCCCGATTCTGATTCGCCGCTTGAATTCTGCGTGGACGGAAGTCGCAGTTTCTTCTCTGGCTATGGCAGAGTCATCGTAAATGAGACGGTGCCCTCCCAGATGTACCCGCATGCCGATCAGAAAATCGTCGATGATTGTCTCTGGTGGTATAGGAGAATAGAGAGACTTGCGAAGTGCATAAATGGCACCATTGACTCCAAGAACTGCTCCGATCTTTGTTTCACAATGTTTGAGGAAATTTTCATATTTCCAGTACAGGCCATCTACATTCTTTCCAGTAGCTGGGTCTTCCAGGATCAGCTGACCGCAGACGCAGCCGACGGTTTCGTGCTGGAAATGTCTGACAAGCTGTTTAATGCATTGGGGGTCCATATTTGTGTTTGCATCGGAAAAGACAATGATTTCTCCTGTAGCTTGGGGAACACAGTCATTCAGAACCGATGCTTTGCCGCGGCGTTGTTCAAATTGAATCAGTCTAATTTGCTCATTGTCATACGATTTGACTAGAGGTTGTCTCATAACGTCAAAAAAAGTGAACGGTTTGGCGCGTCTTTTGCATGAAGTGTTCTCCTGAAAGGAGAATTTCTTATGTATATGACGCTGGTCTGGTGGCCCAAACGAAAACGGGTTTCCACAAAAACAGCGTCCAGGACGGAACGCCCGGTCGTTTTGACCGATAAACAATGGTCTTTAGTCGCAAAACTGTTTCCCTGGACTCCCCCTTCCAAAAAGGGAGGACGTCCAAAAGCCCATCCACGAGATTGCCTGGAAGGCATTCTCTGGATTTTGGTGACAGGAGCACGATGGAAAGATTTACCAAGAGAGTATCCCTCAAAAGCGACGTGCCATCGACGTTTCCAGCAATGGACGATCGAAGGGCGGCTCTTATCTGCCTGGCAAATCATCTTGGAACGAATGGATGATGCTGGCCAGATTGATTTCTCGGAAACCTTTGCTGATGGCACTTTTGCCTCGGCAAAAAAAGGGGTAGAAGAGTTGGCCCGACTCGTCGTGGCAAAGGCACAAAGGTCATGATTTTTGTCGATCGTCACGGGACACCTGTGGCGATCGACACAGAATCGGCCCGTCGTAGCGAAGTCAAGCTGATCGAACCGCTGCTTGAAAAAATCACATTGCAAAATCGACAACCCGAGCGACTTGTTTATGACAAAGCCGCCGATTCGGACTCGTTGCGCAAACGGCTGATGGAAAAGAATATCGATCTGATCTGCCCGCATCGAAAATCGAGAGTCAAACCGCCGACGCAAGATGGTCGAAAGCTTCCACGCTTCAAACGACGTTGGATTGTGGAACGCAGTATTGCCTGGCTCCACAACTATCGTCGCATTGTCACGCGCTGGGAATATCACGATTACCTCTACGAAAGCTTTGTAATTCTTGGGTGTTTATTTACACTATTAAAAAGGTTTTGAGATGCCCTCTAGTTCCCCCGTCAGGTCTTCATTTCCATCACAGCCAATCAGGATTTCCAGTCGATCACTGGGGTAATCGAGTTTGGCAAGATTATTCAGGCGTTCCAGAATCACTGTTTCTTCTTTGTAAGCAGCGATCACGATCGAGACACGAGGCAGGGGACTGTTACTGGAAGTTTTCGTATCCTCTGGTTGTGTTTCACGGCGTCGCGTCAAGAACCAGAGAATCAGTGGATATCCAGCATAGGCGTAGATAATCAAAGCAATCGAGCTCCAGAACAGAAATTGTATCGGGAGGGAACTCATAGTGTGGGCCCTTTCTGATACTGTTTATAGGGGAGCTCAGCGTGATTGATTTCGTTCTGTTGTACAGGAATCTTCTCTGGATGAACTTTGATCACACGCGCGGGAATGCCGCCGACTGTCGTATGTGATTCTACGTTTTTAACGACTACGGCATTGGCGCCAACTTTAGAATGGGAACCGATCTGAACCGATCCGATGATTTTTGCGCCTGCACCAATGAAAATATCTGATTCGAGAACAGGAGAGACATTTCGTTCTGCACCGATGGTGACCTGGTGTTCCAGTTTAATATCATCGCCGGCCTTCACGGAGCCATTAATCACGATTCCCTGGCTGTGAATGATAACAAATCGACGTCCAAAGTCTGCACCGCGCCCGATGATACATTGGCAGAAAATAGCATTGCATTTATTGAATATCATCGCCAGGGGAAATAGTTTCCAGCGGCTCGCCCATTGCATCAGACGATACCAGAGCATGGCCATTGTACCATCGGTCAGGCAGGTCTTCAGCAAGGTGCGGGCAGAAGAACTCCCGTAACACCATTCTGATTTTGCTTTCAAGTCTTCCCAGAACTTCATTTTGTTCTCACTTCGTTTGTGATTGAATCATTTCTGTCAACAAGTTTCATCAAACATGATTCGAAACCAGTTGGTTTAGTAGCTCTGCTAATTGGCCCGCCTGGTATTCACGATTGAATGGATTGATTTTTTCCGAGTTTTCAATCTCAGTCGCAGGGTTTCCCTGCAGTCGAGCTTTGAGCCAGTTAACGATTCCAGCAGTGTCATTAGCTCGGAAATTTCCCGCAGGCCAGAAATCTTTCAGTATGCCTGCTGTTTCTCCCTCAGGAGTGATCGATAAAATTTCACGATTGATTGCCAGGTATTCGAATAGTTTTGCTGGGGCGACTCTGTCGGCTCCCTCGACATCACTCAACAGTAAACAGAGAGCATCAGCGGCTGCCATCTTTTTTAATGCTTCATGGTGCGAGCAATAATCTTCAGTGATCAATGTGCTTTTCGTTCGCGTTATCCGTTCTAGCAAGGCCTGTTGTTCGGGAGTCTTTCTTCCGATGAATTGTAATTCCAGCCCGGAAAGGATCTTGGGGTTCTCATGGTGAAGTGCTTCAATGGCTTTCACAAGTGGTTCTACTGTGGTCAGATTCCATAGTGTACCCGTATAGACAATGCGAAATCGTTTTTGGTTGCCGTGTTTCTGTGCCTGATGACCTGGTTCATCGAGAAATTCAAAATCGTCCCGGTCAAATCCATTGTAAATGCACCGGCCTATTGCATCAGTTCCAAACTGATGTGCGCGATCCAGAAGACGTTGCGTACTGGCTTGTGTTGTTGCCACGATGGCGTCTGAATGCCGCATGACAGATCTCTGTAGTCGTGTCTGAATCAGATTTGAGATGGAATCCTGCTGGTGGTTTTCCAGGTATTTACTGCTGAGATCCCATTCATCACGAAAGTCTGCGATCAAAGGCAGATGGAATTTTTGTTTTAATTTGCTGGCCAAAATCAAATTTGAATAGGGAGGGGCAGTCGCCAGAATGGCATCGTGGTGCAGGTTTTTCAATAGTCTCTTGCCTGCCTTCAGTGCATTAGGATACCACAATATTTGTGCATCCGGCTGCAATAGCAGCCCGGCGCCTGTTTTTGCCAGTTTGCGGCAGACTGATTTTGCAGGAGCGAGCAAGCTGTTGCTGGCGTGCCCCGTTTTATTCTGGTTCCCCATGTTCTTTTTCAGGGCGTAGCCGGGTTCCCAGGTGCGTGCTTTTTCCAGATGTGTTTCTTCCGGAATGTCGACTAAAAGACTGTTGTCAAATACAGGAACAGAGGGGTTCGCGGCCATGAGTACACTGACATCCCAACCAAAACGTCGCAGGTATTTCACGAACTTGACGGGGCGTTGTACGCCAGCACCGCCAACTGGTGGAAAATGATAGCTGACCAGCAGCAGGCGTTTTCTACCGGTTACCTGATATGCTTTTTCCCCAGAAACTGGTGTTTCAACAGGATTTGATATTATTGTCGACATGAAAATACATTCCTCAAAATCTGAAACAATCAGGTGACGACCTGCTGATTGATGATGGATTGGTAACTTTTGTGAGCCAGCCAATGACTGACAATATGAGATTGGATATGGACGTCCTGACGCTCGGAAAGCTGTTTCACTGCTTCGTCAGCATAGGGGTGATTATCGTGCATTAAGCAGATGTTTCCTTCCTGAGGACAATACTGCTGGCACCAGTCTGTAATGGCTTTGATGTCTTGCATAAGATAGTCACGTGGATCGGTATCCCAGAGGACCACGGTATGTCTCTGGAGCCAGAGCCCCAGGATTTTCCCCACAGTCAGTTTTCCTTTTGGAGGGCGAGCAAGGTCCGGAGCTCGTCCAGTAATTTGAGTCAGCAGTTGATCGGTTTGTTTAATCTCATCCAGAAAGTGTCGCGTTGACGTTTCAGAAGGCTCACTATGGGAAAAAGTATGGTTTCCGATTTCGTGACCTTCATCAATGATGCGTTCAATCAATTCCGGGTGCTGCTGTGCCTTTTCGCCGATTACAAAAAATGTTCCCCGTTGATGATATTGATTCAGTGTATCTAACAGGCGGGGCGTGTATTCAGGATGGGGACCATCGTCAAATGTAAAAGAAACATTGACATTTGGTCTTTTTTGTTTGTCTTGAAGATCAGTCGACTGTTGACCGGGCGTACCATGAACCAGAAACAGTCTCTGTGGGATGACTGTCGGGATCGCTTTCTTGATCAGTTGGCGAATAGTGTTCATGGTTTTGTGTTTCAGCTCTGTTGTCGAATTCTTCTTTTTTTACGCCGATATGAAGATCTTGTTTTCTGTTTGTTTGTTAATCCTGATGAAAAACGAGTACTGCAGTCAGAAAGGATCTGGCTGATTTGTACTGCAGATTCCTGCCAGGAAATCGGTTCAAAACTCCGTTTTTCGTTCTGAATCGGTGCGCCAAACATACTGCTGATTGCTTCAGCGAGTTCGTTTGGATCATTCGGGGGAACCAGTTGATCACAGATGGGATCTGCAATCTCGGGAATCCCTCCCACACGGCTGGCCACAAATTGTTTGCCGCAGGAAATGGCTTCCAGAAGTACGTTTGGTATGCCTTCTGAAAGACTGGGGAGTGCGATGACGTCAGCAGCACGATACCAGTCAGCCAGTCGGGATTGTTGTTGTGATCCGTTTAACTGGAATTGTCCTTCTAATCCATAATCGTTGGCTTTTTGTAATAATGTGGCTTCTAATGAACCATCACCTAAAACATAGCATGTAAAAGGGATACCCTGTTTACTTATTTTCAGACAGGCATCCAGCAGCACCGTATGACCTTTGACTGGTTCAAGTCGACCTACGCTGACGATGATTTTTCGGTCGAGAGGGAGCCCGAGTCTCTGTCGGGCTGATTGCTGATCTCCGGGCGTAAACAGGCATCGGTTCACACCACGATAAACCGTATGGATTTTCTGCGGATGGATTTTCATGTTTTTGACTGCAGACATGATGTCGTCGCTGACGGTAATGACTCCGTCGGCTTGTTGTAGAACGTTTATGATCGCCCGCCTGCGGTGGCGATTTTTGGTGAGCAGTAAAATATCGCTGCCCCCTGTCATCACAACGACGGGGAGCCCATGGTCCCGTGCTGCTCTTACGGCGACTTCTCCGTCGGGATGCAACCAGTAGGAGAGGATAATGTCCGGCTGGAATCGTGTGATTGCCTGCTGGAGCGCCTTCTTGATGGACCAGTATAAAAATTGTCCGTAATGCTGGTGAAGTATTTTAGGAGTGTAATAAAAACGTGGATATTCCACGCTCAGACGAGTTGTGTTTTCGATGGGACTCCATTCTCGATTTAATGAAGTTTTACTCTTAGTTAGATGTGAGGACTCGTCGAGCCATGAAACGGGAGAGACGACATGCGTCGGGTGTAATTCCGACAAGGCCTGGATCATGGAACAATTGAACGTACCTTTCCCGGGGTATAGCGAATTTGGAAACACATTTGAAAGAAATAAAATTTTCATTGCAGGCCTGTCGTTCGTTGAGAATGAACCACGTATGCTCCATTTATTTATCTGCTGCCCAATTTTCCATATCGTACGATTTGACGTAGGGCGGTATACACACCAGATGCTTTGAGACATTTTCTAACAAGATCGTCGATGAATCGTGACGTTTTTAAATAGTGCAAGCGAAGTTTGTTTCTGATTGTGGATGGCAGTAGCAGCATGGCACAGCTCTGTGTGAGTTGAGAACTGTAACGTTGTTTGTATTCTGCATCACCTTCACCAAAATCATATATTTGAGGAGTATCGTGCTGAATCAGGTCTTCCAGTATCAGCAGCAAGAGTGTCTCTCCTGGGGAAACGCTTGCGAAATTGAGGTCGAATCCGAATTCCAGGTCGCAATAAACTCCTCGATGTTGACTGCCCACTTTGAATGCAATTGGCTGGTCGTCTTTCATTAATAGATAAGACCGCAACCAACCTTGCAGTGCCAGGAACGTTAACTCTTCCAGTTCCTTTTCATCATTTTTAATCCGTAGTCCCAGCCGTTGTGTTTGCCAGCTATTCAGGGAAATTTGATGTGCGGCTTCCAGGAAACCGACAACCTGATCTGGTTGTGTGATGCATACCATGCGCATCTCACTATTCTGACGTAAGAGTCTCCGGTGCTTTCTTCTTGATTTCGATCGAAACTGATTCCAGTAATCTTCAGAGTTGTCTGGAAAATGAATCAGGCTCCGGCTTTGGAATCCTGTGTGCGAGTAGGTCAAGAAGCGGTTTGAAGCATCTTGGATGGAATGATTCAGGGGCGTATTAACAAGTAAGTCTTCAATTAACAGGAATGCTGCATTTTTTTTCTGACAAAAGGTAAGTGCAGATTCCAGCAGGTGTGAAAGGATTGATTCGTCTTGTCCGATCTCCTGCTGTATCAGGAATCGGTTTCCGCATAAAAAATATCCAGGAAGCGTTCTGGCGGGGCCAATGCCTTTCAGGGTTTTGGTATTAATGTATTTGGGTGATAAGATACCGATGGCAACGAGGGCTTCCTCTTTTCGGCATTGCATCAGGTAACCCGGATGCTGTGGATACATTTCGTGATAAATCGAAATCAGACGTGAAACATGGTCTGGATGTTGATGTAAATCTGCGTTGGGATCAGCTTCGAAAAGTCTTAGCCAACTTTGATATGTTTCTGAAACAGGCTGTAGCGCTAGACTGTGCAATGCAGAGAATACAATCTGCAAGTCATTCTGCCCGGCAGCCGTTTCAGGGGATTCGGCGATCCAGGAATCCAGGTTTTCGTGTTGTTGGATAGTTGATTTCGTATTCATGGCTATTTTATTTACGCGTGGTAGTTAAGACATTGAGATAAAGGGCTTCGTAGTCTTTGATCATTGTTCGAATGTTAAAGTGCTGTTCTATTCGTTGACGGGCTCGTTGCCCCATTTGCTGCCAATCTGCTTTTTGCTGACACATTACTAAAATGGCATCTGCTAATTGAGCTGGATCAGCGGCAGGGACTAGCGTCCCTGTATCTGGTTGTTGTACGATTTCCGGATTGCCGCCTACGGCAGTGGCGACGATGGGGAGACCGACCGACATGGCCTCCAACAATGTCAATGAAATTCCTTCTGTTAGCGAGGATGAAACGTAGAATCCTGCCTGGCTTAGAAGGTTGGGGATGTCGTTTCGTTCTCCCAGGAACTGCACATGAGGCTCTAAATGCAGTTCGGCTGATTTTTTCTCGAGTTTTGTTCGCTCGGGCCCATCTCCGACTATCATTAACTGAAATTCTGGAAGCGTGTCGATAACCAGTTTGACTGCTTCTAACATCGTAATCAGATCTTTTTCGGGGGAGAGTCTGGAAACGGTAATGGCGGTTAAATCATCAGCAGGACCTGTAAATACAAAACGGTCAACATCAATGCCGTTCCAGATACGAGTGACTTTTCTGTCAGTTAACCAGCCAATTTGCTTACAGCGTTTTCCTGTATCGTCAGAAACAGGAACCACACGATCAGCGATGCGGCTGGCCAGAGCAAATTGCAAGCGTTCATTGAATGTTTCGCCGAAGCGCCTTCCATGTCGGGTGTGAATGATTGCCGGTATCTTCGCCCGGCGCCCCGCCAAGCTACCATAGAAATGTGGATACGCGTTATGTGTGTGAAGAACGTCGTAATTTCTTCCCTTAAGAAAGTGTGATAACTGACTGATGCGCGCCAGTTTCCCGCGCGCCGTTAAAGGATAATCAAATACCGGACAACCTAACCGTTGAATTTCTTCTGCTGGCTGTCCTGTCTCTCCCAAGGCGATAAATTCGAGTTCGAACTGATCCGGATTATGATAGCGCGCAAAATCAACAAGGAGTCTTTCCAGCCCCCCCGTGCATAAAGTCAGGCTAAGATGACAGACGCGCAGACGACGACTATCTGTCATCTCTGGAATTGGCTTAGTTTGAATTTCGCTTGCTTCAATAGTGCTCATGTTGGGGTCCTGTCAGGAGTTCATTGATTTGATCCTGTTGGTTACCAGTTGTTATTCCGGTTTTTGATTGACTCTTTTAATCAAGTTCATTGATTGTTTTATTTTTCGTAAGGCGTTTAATGCAGTGAATTTCCAGCGGGGACGCTTGATTTGTGCCCAGGTTAAGTAACTGTGGTGTGTGCTCATTTTCTGTTTGTGATGGGTGTTCCCTGCGAGAAAATCGTACGCATCGAATCCGCGTATGAAGCATTCTTCGATACAGAGATAATCGGCGATCACACCAGGACTGAGTTTGCCTTTGTATTCGGCGGAACCACCCTGGTAGCAGAGGACCCGGTTTCGATCCATTAAAACCTGGACGCAGCCGATGACCTGGCCTTCGATTTTGACGCGAAACAGCCCCATCTGATTTGAGGGGATCAATTTCTGGATGAGATCTTTGTGGAACTCAGTAAAACGGGTGCTGGCGTACGAACCTGGCTGACCTTCTTTTTGCCAGCGCGCCTGATGGAGTGAAACCAGATCAGCAAAGATGGAGTCTGCCTCGTCGGTTGTTTCCGCCCATTCTGTTGTCAGGCTGCCATAGGATTTCATGTTTTTTCGCAAGTTTTTGCGAGTAGAATATCCAAATCCCGAAATGACTTCGCGTTCTTCCTCTCTGATTTGTTTCAGATCAAAATAATGGCTTTCAATTTTACGAATTGTTGTTTCCTGAAGTGGAAGGTCCCAGGCTTCCAGTTCTGCACTGGCGAATCCATCAAACATAAATGAATCCCACTCATTGTTTTCTGAAATCGTACTGAGTAAATCCGACATGAATGCCCGTTGGTCTTCGGCTTGGACCAGCAGGGCATTGTATTCGACACAGACACTGTCAGCAGCAGGCTCGCCGGCAGTTCCCAGATGCAGTGTATTCACCGCCAAGGGGCCATCAAACTGGTCGATACCTTCCGTTAAGAGGCAGATTCCGCAAGGAAGATCCTCTTTAAAGGCAACCGCAAAAGAGTAGGGGATCAGATCTCCATAATGTTCCAACCAGGTTGAAGTCCAGATATGCGAACACATTAAGGGGACATCATTAAATTGTGCCTCTAATGTTTTCCACAACTTCAGACAATACTCTTTCTGATTGCTGTCATAGAGACTGATTGAAAGAGCTGAGTGCGTATTTTGCTCATAGTTGATGTCAGTTTTCGTGTCAATTGGTTGATTCAGGCAGTCAGTCGTTGTCATTAGGTAACTCATAGATTTAAAAATGATCAAGAAATTAAGTGTTTAAAGAGTTCGATACAGACCGGTTGAGTAACATGGTTCCTTTTTCAAAAACAAACCAGGTACCAACCAGGAACACACCCCCACCGGCGGCCACGCCCACCAGTGTGAACCAGGAATTTCGGATTTCGAAAAAATGAGGTAGGTAATAGGAGTATCCCAGTAAAACTAGTAATGGTGCCACGGTAGGTCCGATTGCAGTACGCAGGAGTTGTCCTGCAGTGATATTCAGTTTTTTCATAGCGTACGGCAGGATGATTCCCAATTCTGCAATCAGAATTGGAATGGCGGTTCCCAGAGCCACTCCCACCAGACCTAAAGATTGAATCAGAATCACTGACAGAATCAGGTTGGCTACCGCTTCTCCCATGTAAATCAGTGATGGTATTTTGACATTGCCCATGCCATACAGAACTGATCGAAATGTTGATACAGGTAGAGCGACGATCCGAGCCCCCAGCAGAATCATTAATATCAATTGACTTTGGGGATATCCGGGGCCGATCCAGGTAGTAATGAGTGTGTTTCCAAAGAAGCAGATGCCGATGAAAAAGCCGGTAACCAATAAAAAAGAGAGCGAGACTCCATTCAATACCAGCTTTTGTAAGGCGTGATGGTCTTCGTTTGCATGTAATTCGCCAGCGCGAGGCATAAAGACTTTACCGATTTGTGCAATGGGCATATTGATGAATTGTGTTAACCGCAGTGCGATATAGTAGGGGACAATGACAGCCGGGCTGAAGAAGATACCGATGAGAATGGAGTCGGTTGCTTCGATTAACGTCCAGGCAATGGCATCGATGAATGCATAGCCGCTGAAGGAACCACATTCTTTGAGAATGGTCCAGTCCATGTACTTGGGGCCAATACGGAATGTCTTGACCTGTCGAAAGGCAAAAAAGAGATTCCCCAGATTCTCAAACAAAGTGATCGCGAAGAAAATGATTGCAATCGTGAGCAGTCCCCATTCGGCTTTGAGGAAAAGGACCGTCAAAATTAACCGCAGGATACCACCGGTCAGATTCACACTGCGTTCGATATCGAAGCGTTGAATTCCCATCAACACACCACCGAATACACTGCCCGCAAGACCTACAAAAACATTCAGACCCAGAATGAGAATTACCAGCCGGATTTCAAACAGAGAGATGGAACCCCAGTCTGACAGGTGTGGTGCCAGCCACGCGAGGATACCCGCTGTCAGAATCGCCAGTAGACCCATTCCCAGATAGATCGCAAAGATGACGTTCGAGACATGATTCAGCCGAGTCCAGTCCTCTTTCGCATGATAGTGGGCCACATAGCGACTGATTGTCTGGCCAAAACCGAGGTAGAGTAATCCGGAATATCCGGCGATCGCGTTGATGAAAATCCAGCTTCCGTATTGCGCATCACCCAGGATGTGCAAGACGTATGGCATTAGAAATACGCCGATTAACAGGCTCACCCCATGGTTGAGCCAGTTCGCGATTAGATTCGTTTTGACCGATCGGCGTTGATTCATTATCTAGACTTTCAGACTTTTATCTCTCTGAAGGGTTAATGTGCAAAAATTCGGACAAAGATAAACAAGGCTGCCAGTAATCCCAGACTGACGCCTACAAGTTGCAATAGATGCTGTTTATTCCAATAAATCAGCGGAGTTGGTTTTGCCAGACTGGCTCCTGCGAGATTCAGATAAGCGGCGGAAACACCGACAATCATATAGGTCGGAACAACATAGCAGCGGGATAACGACATCATGCCACCACACCAGGCAGCCAGGATGGCTCCAGCGTAAGGCAGATAACGTTCCAGTTCCGAATCTCGGAAAATGGGTCTGCCTTTGTTAGAACTCTGGAATCGTGCCAGGCGATAAATCCCCAGGCCGGCAAAGAAAAAGCAGCCGATAAACAGGGTACCACCGAAGATTCCCAGTTCTGTGAATGCATGTACGAACGAATTATGAGCTGCCAGCCCTGCGAGGTCTGAATATTCTCCCTGACCGATCCCGAAAAGTAAGTCGGGAGATTTCAAAGCAGACAATCCCTCTCGCCAGAGTAAAATGCGGTCGTGTCCTGTTCCTGAATTCAGATCAATATTTCCCTGGCGCCCTGCAAGGATCGTCAGTCCTGCCATGCCGACCAAAGCACAGGCGATGGCCGCTTTTTTGCCATATTTTGGGAGCACGAATACCATGCCTGCAATACCCAATGTTAGCAATCCCCCTCGTGATCGCGTATAGATCAAACCAATTCCCAGAACGATCATACTCAAAATCCAGAAGAACCGGAGTGGGCTGGCAGAGGGATCGTTGAAAAAGAAAAGACAGAGAATGCCCGTCGTGACAATCAGGACCGACAAATCGTTAGGGTCCTGGAAAATACCAGTACCCCGCATCCGGAACACGCGGATCGTTTCGCCTGCATCGGAAACGCCATCACGGTCACTGACATGCTTGATGAATTCAAAATCAAATACGCCCGAGTAGTCGATCACGCAGAGCAGGATCATGATTGAAGACGCGATAGCGACCGATTTCAATAATCCTTTTAGACGTTTGGGAGAATCGATGATTGAAACCAGCAACATGTAATAGATGAGTGTTTTCAAAAAAGCGATTGTGGATGTACGGATTCCGTAAAAATACATATGCGAAGCATGTGAGAGAGCGACTGCGACTAAAACGCCGATGACACAAAAAGTGATCGGCTGGCGCTTTAACATGGGCATTTGCAGATTACGTTTTATTTGATCGAGAGAAAGAAAAAATGAAGACACGATCAACACTTCGTAGATTGGCAAATTTGCAAGTGCGGGGACCAGTTCTGCTGGTCTCAGAAACAGAGTAATATTCACCAGTAAGAACAGGTAATAGGCGTTATTCGGGGCCGAAGTTCCACCGATGATAGAGGTTGGGGCTGCAGAACGACGTCTGGGCGAACGGATCGTGGCCGGTTTGCGCAGAGTCTGGCTATATCCCATCATTTGTTGATGATCGGTTTCACCGGGAGCGTCTTGAGTCAGATTCGCTTCATTCGCCATTTTTAATTTCAGTACTGTGAAAACAGTCTTTCTACGCCAAACGCAGGGCAGTCCGGTTCATGAGACGGAATTTCCCGAGATTGTTTCAAAAAGTGCACTCTGTAGTAAAAGATAGATCAGGAACCGGGGGCATGAAGGGCGAATTGAAGGTTTCCCATTCATTCCAGGCTGTAATAATTGCTATAACCGGCACGATGTATTGAAGGCGGGGCAAAAGAAATATATCCAGAGCAAACGCGGCACGTTTGATCAATTGAATCCTTTTCTCGATCCCGTTATCTTCTCTGTCCTCGTGTATACGGTTTGCTTGAGGAAATTCTGGTTCAACAATTGAGAAGTGTGATGGCGACCCTGATTGAAATATCAAATGTGACAAAGAGTTATGGCGCTCAGGAACTGTTAAAAGAGGCTTCGATTGCGCTCGCCGATGAGCAGAAAATCGGCTTCATTGGGCGAAATGGGGCCGGGAAATCGACTTTATTGCGGATTCTACTGGAAGAAGAGACTGTTGACAGTGGTCAGATTATTCGTCATCCAAATCTGCGAGTGGGGTACCTGCGTCAGCACGATCCGTTCAAACCGGGTGAAAGTGCTTTGGATTTTTTAATGCGTGACAGCGGGCAGCCTGACTGGCGATGCGGCGCTGTGGCGGGACAGTTCGAACTGAAAGGCCGCTTTCTGAATGGGCCGGTCAAAGAACTGTCGGGTGGATGGCAGACGCGTGTTAAACTGGCGGCTCTATTACTGCATGAACCCAATTTTCTGATGCTGGACGAACCGACGAACTTCCTGGATTTGCGCACGCAGTTGTTGCTGGAAGACTTTTTAAAAGACTATCGTGGTGCCTGCCTGGTTGTGTCTCACGATCGGTCATTCCTGAAAGCAATCTGTACACAAACGCTTGAACTTAAGCGGGGTAAATTGACTCTGTTTAACGGGGATGTCGATCAGTATCTAGAGAATCAGGAGATTCTCAAGGAACGCGATGAACGAACCAATGCGACAGTGCTTGCGAAACGCCGGCAATTGGAAACATTCATCGCAAAGAATAAAGCGGGGGCCAATACCGCTTCACAGGCACGCAGTAAAGAAAAGCAACTGGCTCGTTTGACCTTAACGGAGATTGAAGGTGCGGAATCCACGGTCAATATCATTATTCCCCAAACAGAAAAACGTCAGGGTATTGCTTTGTCCTGTGAGGATCTGGCGATTGGGTATCCGGACTTGCGTGTTGCCGAGAACATCACACTTGAAATTGAACATGGAGCACGGGCAGCGATTGTCGGGGATAATGGACAGGGGAAAACGACCTTTCTGCGAACTATAACAGACTCGCTGCCACCTATCGATGGGAATCTGAAGTGGGGTTATCACTGTAACGTTGCCTGTTATGCACAGCATGTTTATACGTCTTTACCTGATAATCAGACGATTCGCGACTATCTGGAGCTGGAGTCGGCTCCCGGTACCACAACACAGCAAATTCTTGCGGTCGCAGGCAGCTTTTTGTTTAAAGAACAGGCTCTGGACAAACCTATTAAAGTATTAAGTGGGGGTGAACGAGCCCGTTTGTGCCTGGCCGGTATTTTGCTGGGCAAACATTCGATTCTGATTCTGGACGAGCCTGGTAACCACCTGGATGTAGAAACTGTGGAAGCTTTGGGAAATGCGTTGGTTGATTTCCAGGGAACGGTGATTTTTACCAGCCACGATCGTCATTTTATGAGTAAAGTGGCCACCGATGTGATTGAGGTCGCCAATGGTAGTGTGAAAAGCTATGAAGGCGATTATGATGCCTATCTTTATCGTGTGAAAAAAGAAGTTGCGGACGGGCATCGTGAGCAAAACCAGGCATCGATCGCACAGCAGGAGCAGAAGAGTTCGGGGCCGCGTGAAAAAGGTCTGGGGGGCAAAATCAAAAACGCCCGTAAAGAACTTTCTGCGATTGAACGCAAAATTGCGCAGCTGGATGAGAAACGAAACGAAATCAACGACAAGTTTCTCAAAGCCACCAATCCGGAAAGAGCAGAAGAACTCCATGCGGAAATGCAGCCGTTGGTCGATGAAATCGGCGAACTAGAAATCCGCTGGATGGAGCTCTATGAGTTTCTGGAGCAGTAATTCAAAATTCTTTGATTTGAATGTTTTTATACTCCACATGGCTGCCATGTCCCAACAGGCCGATATGGCCGCGTTTGTTTTTCAAACCGGGATGTTTGGCAAGGACTTTTGCGTCTTTAATGTCTGATAAATCAGTGTTTAAAATTGTGATCCCATTTACGATCACCGTAATTTTAGAACCGCGATAGATGATTTCTTCATGATTCCACTCGCCCACCGGTTTGAGTGCTCCTTTTTTTGCAGGTATCACATCGTAGACAGAACCGTGGTATTGCGTCGGTTTGAGTTTCTTAGGATAGCCGACGTTGTCTAGAACCTGGATTTCGATTCCTTCATATGCAGGACGCTGATCGACCAGAGGGCAACGAATGGCAATTCCATTATTAGCCGCTTTCGTCAGCTTGAAGTCGAACTGGAGACTGAAATCACCATATTCTTTTTCTGTGAAAAGGAATCCACCACCATCAGCGGGGCAGATGAGCTTCCCATCTTTAACATGATAGCCTTTCCGGTTAGCGCGTTTGAGCGTCCAGCCTGTAAGATCCTGACCGTTAAATAAGGGGGTATATCCAGCCTGCGGATGCTCCGCATGAAGCGCGCTGGCGTTAAGGATCAGACTGAAAACAAAGGCGGTGATAAAAGGCGATCTCATACGAACATACCCAATCTTCTATTACAGCAGGATCGGTAATTAAGCCGATCCTGTCTGTGTGGTGGTAAAAATGTATTATTTTTTTCCGGTGGCCTGGTTAATTAGCACGCGCTGCCGGACTTTTCCGGAAACTGCTTTCCCAGCGAGCACATCTGCTTCTGTGAAGGTTGCCATCAGGATCTTTTTGTCGCCGGTGCGTGAGTAATCATAAATAATATAAATGGTGCCGTCATCACTCTGTACGCCATCTGGGTAGGAGACTCCCGGTCGTTCATCCAGGAGTAGGCCTCCTTGCCAGGTCTTTCCATCATCGGTCGAAATATACGCCGTCAGGTCTCGGCGTGTTTTTTTGTTTTTGGGATTGTGACGTACCAGCAGCAGATTTCTTGAGTTTAATCTGCGAATGAAAAACCGGGCATTGATATGAGGGATAGACGACTCTTCGCCGGCTGACCAGGTTTTGCCGCCGTCTGTGGAAATCGATTCGCCGATGCCGTAACTGGTCCTGACGAGGGTCCAGAGGCTCTTGTCTTTTCGTTCCACGACCATGTGCTCGTCAAAGGTGCGGTGAGGGACGTCAGTTTGTCCCAGTAGTTGAAACGATTTTCCTTTGTCTTTGGAGATGAAAATATTTCCGCCACGTTCTTCCGGTAAGTCAAATCGATGTTCAATCGAATCTTTGGCTTTCTGTTTCCAGATTGCCACTGGAAGCAGCCAGTCTCCGTTGGAGAGCACCGTCGGCTTATTCATCATGATGCCATTACACAGGCGGCGTGGTTCACTCCACTTGGGATTCTCTTTGTCGGATTCATCCGTTGTAATCGCCCAGACACCACTGCGGCCATCCCACCAGCGATAGGATTGTGCCCAAAAGACCCACATCCGACCGCTGGGATCGTGCCAGATTGTCGGGTCATATGCTCTTACCGGGCCAGGGGGATCAATGACGAGTTTGGGACCTGACCAGGTTTTTCCATCATCGCCGCTGGTGACCAATGTTACGTAGTTCAATTCCCCTTCACCCGTACCGCCCGCATACCAGAGTGCCCAGAGACGCCCCTTGGCTGAACGTTCCAGTCCGGGGATACCCTGAAACATCCGGGTATCATCGGCATATTCTTTACCGGGATTCGTGTTCACAGGAGGAGCGACAAGAGCAGGGTCTTTGTCTGTGGCGAAACAGAAATTCGTCGAACCGGAAATTAATGTGATTGTGATCAGTGAGAAATAAATCAGAGTGAGTGAGCGCACGGTGTAACCTCTTCGTAGATGCAATAGACGCTATAGTAAATATCAAGTAGTTATCATCAAAGATTTCCAATGTAATGCTAACAAAATTCCAGATCAGAGGCGAGTATTTCCGATAAACAAACAGAAATATGAAAATGTTTTGCGAATGCCTGCGAATACCACTTTGGCGAGCAGAAAGTACGGCTGGACAGACTCACGTTTCTGACCTAGAGTATTCATGTGTAGATTGGTCAGTGACATTTTAACGAATCATTTTCAAATCATATTAATTCAGGTCCTGTCTGAGACGACACAGGCAATCACGAGGCAATTTATGACGTTACCAGAATTTATTATCTTATTGATTGTTGCCGGGCTTTGCGGAAGCATCGGAAGGGCACTGGCAGGAAGTGCGCGGGGTGGGTGCCTGGTTTCAATCGCCTTAGGCTTTATCGGTGCTCTCCTGGGGGGCAAGATTGCCCAGATGGCGGGATTACCGGAAATATTTGCCGTTTCCTTTGGCGGTAGAGATTACCCAATCGTCTGGTCCATTATTGGTGCATCCATTTTTGTTGCGATCCTGGGATTGCTGTCCGGGCGATCTCGCTCGTAGACACGGTTTTTCTGTTTTCAGAAACGCCAGATTCAAACTGAGACGGCCCCGACCGGCATTGCAGATTTTTGCTCTGTTGAACATACTATGACACTGTTCGAATCATTCCCGACTTTTACAGTCGGGTTTTTTTATATGTGTGTGATCGGAAGTCCTGTCGTATGTCGCTGATGAGTCTGAATCAAATTTCGTTTACCTGGAGTGGTCCACCATTACTGGATGAGATCAGCCTGGAAATCCACGCGGGAGAGCGGATTGGTCTGTTGGGCCGGAATGGCGCGGGAAAATCCACGCTGATGAAAATCATCGCCGGTGAACTTGAGCCCGATGATGGTGAAATCAGACGCGACAAAGACTTACGGATTGCTCGGCTGGTGCAGGAAGTTCCTTCTGGTTGTGCAGAGCGAATTCATGATTTTGTCGCCGAGGCGGCGCAGCCTTTTTTTGAGCATGAATGGGAAATTGATCATGCGGTCGATCAAATTCTAGCGCGGATGAATTTGAATGGTGATGACTCATTTGAATCATTGTCGTCCGGTATGAAACGCCGTGTGTTACTGGCTCGTTCTATTGTGCAGTCTCCCGATATTCTATTGCTCGATGAACCGACGAACCATCTGGATATTCCCGCGATCAAATGGCTGGAACAGTTTCTGCAGTCTTATGAAGGTACATTATTATTTGTAACTCACGATCGAATGTTTCTGCAGAATCTGGCAACGCGGATCATCGAAATTGATCGCGGCCACATCTATGACTGGACCTGCGATTATGAAACATTTCTCAAACGAAAAAAAGCTTTTTTAGAAGCGGAAGAAAAACAGAATGCGTTGTTTGACAAAAAATTAGCGGAAGAAGAAGTCTGGATCCGGCAGGGAATTAAAGCTAGACGGACTCGAAATGAGGGGCGGGTGCGTGCACTGAAAAAAATGCGTGAAGAACGGAGCCAGCGACGAAGTAAAGTCGGCAACGTTCGCATGGAAGTCTCCAGTGCAGATCGGTCTGGGCAACTGGTCATCGAAGCGAAGAACGTTTCGTTTTCGTATGGTGATGAACCCGTCATTAAAGACTTTTCGACTTTAATTACCCGTGGAGATAAAATTGGGATTGTCGGCAGAAATGGTGCCGGAAAAACCACATTGCTCAAACTGCTACTGGGTGAACTCAAACCGGATACAGGTTCGATACGGTTAGGGACAAATCTGGAAATTCTGTATTTTGATCAGCTTAGAGAGCAGATCGACGAAGAGAAAACCGTTGTCGAAAACGTGGGGGAAGGTCAGGAAACATTGACCATCAATGGGAAGCCTAAAAATATTTATGGCTATCTGCAGGACTTTCTGTTTACGCCGGAACGTGCTCGCAGACCAGCACGCTATCTTTCGGGGGGAGAACGGAATCGTCTGTTACTCGCGAAACTCTTTAAACGTCCGACTAACCTGATGGTGCTTGACGAACCGACCAACGATCTGGATGCAGAAACGTTGGAGCTGCTTGAGGAATTAATCTGCACTCATCCGGGAACGTTGTTACTGGTGAGTCATGACCGGGCATTTCTGAATAATGTCGTGACGGCGACACTGGTGTTTGAAGAGGGGAGGCATGTCAAAGAGTATGCTGGCGGGTATGATGATTATTTAAGGCAGTCCGCGAGCAATCAGGCTGCACAAAAAAGTGACGTTGAGTCGAGTAGTAAGACGGAGCAGTCATCCGGAGAGAAAAAGACAGTCGCCAAGCTTAGCTATAAAGAAGAACGTGAATTAGAGCAGATTCCACTGCGGATCGAAGAACTGGAGCAGGAGCAGGCTGAATTGAATTCGGCCATGGCGTCTCCTGAATTCTTTAAACAGCCCAATGAAGTGATTACTGAATCGACCACGCGTATCGAAGTGATTCAGCAGGAACTGGAATCATTGCTGGAGCGTTGGGAAGATCTGGAATCACGCGTCTCGTAAGAAGGAACCGTCATGCGTTTATTTGAAGGGACACCTTTTGATCGTCCGCCTCGTTGCGAAAAATGTGATCAACTGGAAGAAGAATGTATTTGTCCGCCGGAACCTCCGTTTCGGATTCCACCTGAACAGCAGACGGCTCGTCTCTCCATTGAAAAACGCAAAAAGGGAAAACGAGTCACGGTGATCCGTGGTTTGCCACTTGAAGGAAACGACCTGCCGGAACTATTGAAACAACTCAAATCCCAATGCGGCGCCGGTGGCTCCCTGCAGGGCGAGGAACTGGAAATTCAGGGAGAGCAGTTAGACCGTGTGCGCGAAGCATTGAAGAAGATGGGTTTTCAGGTCAAAGGTTAACTCCGACTATCACATTTATCTAAATCTCTGGTGCGCTGTCGTAGGGGATTTCGACCGGGTAAAAGTCCCGTTTTCGGCGCTGATGGTTGAGCTTTGCAAAATCATGTGTATGGATTGCGCGGGCTTCCACATTAAAGATGGAACCGGCAAACGGCTCAAAGCTGGCGCGGAAATGCGCCGAGGATTTGACCGAGATATAGTTCATGGATTCGCAGTCAATGCCCAGTGTTTTCGAGAAGGCGGGACCAAAGGGTT
The DNA here is from genome assembly GCF_007744675.1 of Gimesia alba. Taxonomy (NCBI): domain Bacteria; kingdom Pseudomonadati; phylum Planctomycetota; class Planctomycetia; order Planctomycetales; family Planctomycetaceae; genus Gimesia; species Gimesia alba. The sequence goes on along the minus strand of NZ_CP036269.1, from coordinate 4,095,024 downwards.
GTTCGCGCGCGGTAACAACAACGACAGAAACGCCGTCCTGTTGAATCCAGGCTGAAGGACCCATGTTTCCTGTCAGGCCAGCGTACATTGGACCGTCGTATTTGAATTTTCCTTCGGAGAGCGCTTTGACTTCTGCTTTCATTTTGACTGGTGGACCTTGAATCGGATCAGACTTGCCTCCGACTTCCGTTTCAATGATTCCACCAACACCCGCTTTTTGCGCCAAGGCCACTACTTCCGGGTCGACGATATACAAGATGAGTGCCTTGTCTAAGTTCTGATTGAGAAATGTCTGTAGAATTTCTGTCGAGTCTCCGGCAGTGCCGCCACCCGTATTGTCGGCATGATCGGCGAGAATGATCGGGTACTTGCCGATTTCCTGTCCTTGTTTAATCGCATCTTCGACGGAAAATGGAAGTTTGTACCAGCGTCGTCGTCGTTCCCAGATCCAGGTGCCGAACTCTTCAGCTGTTTTGTCTGCCAACTCTTGGTCATTGTCGGCAACTACGATCAGGGAAGGACCTACATCAGGCACGTCGGCCCAGGGAAATCCGGTCGAGACGGTCACACCCAGAATGCCAGGTCGGGTTTCAATTTCATGTGCGTAATCCATGACCTCTTTCATCGGCTGATGCGCGGTCACCTGACAGGCTGTGCTCCAGAAAAGCGGAATTTGATACAGGGACATCACCGGCTTGACCTCACCATTGATTATCCGCACAATCAGGTCGGCTGCTTCCTGTCCTCTTTCATTCATATCGATATGTGGATAAGTGTCATAGCCTAATATCGCAGTCGCCTGTTCGACGCGCAGTGGCGAATGATTGCCATGCATGTCCGGCGTGACCAGTATGGAACGGTCGTCACCTAAATACTCGCGAACTTTGGAAATGAAATGCCCGTCCCCATCTTCAATACCATCAATGACCATGGCACCGTGAAGATCCAGTAACACACCATCAACAGGCCCACCTTCGTCTTCAGCCTGTTTAAGGCGTTGTAGGAACTCCTCAAGCAAGTCGTCATAGGTTTTTCGCTCGATCAATCCGCTCGGAAACGCAAACGTCCAGAGCAGGGGAATTAATTCAAAGCCATGCTTTTTAGCGCCATCGATAAATCCGCCAATACAGACATTCGCTCCTGGAAAGGTGTCCATGATTTCCTGCCCACGGAATAAACCCCGGTCGTTGATGAAATCATTGAGGGTTGTGGGAAGAGAAGAATAAGTGCTTGTTTCGTGTAGCACGCCGCCCGTCGCAATTCTCATGGTTGAAACTCCAGGAAGGTAAGGTTGCCTTTGAGCACAGGATTTCGCAGATCAGCATAATAAGAATTAAGATAGGCAATCATTGTCAGAAAAGAAAGTCTTATTAAGAAATTGGAATCGGTCTTCTCAGTGAGTCCTTCATCCGTTATGTAGTGGAGACTTTCATATTGAACTTGTGACTTGCTGTCAGCAACCTTTAATGGGACCAGTCTATGAAAATTGCTATTGCGGGATGTGGAATAGCGGGCGCTGCTGCAGGGTATCTGCTCGCCAGTCAAGGGCATGCCGTGACGATTTATGAGCAGTCGGCACAATGTGGGCCTGTGGGAGCGGGGATTCTCATCCAACCCATTGGACAAGCGGTCTTAAACTCTCTAGGCATCTTTGAAGAAATTTACCAGAAATCAGCCCGCCTTAACTGGATCGAAGCCCGTAAACACACGGGAAAACGACTGATTCAACTTGAATATCAACGATTAGGCAGCGATCTGTATGGACTGGGAGTCCATCGTGGTCTGTTATTTAGTAGCTTATTCTCTTTAGCACGGCAGGCTGGAGCCCTGATTCAGGAAAATGCATGCATTACCGGATATCAGGTATCGCAGTCTGGGGTTTCGCTGGAACTGGAGTCAAAAGAGTCTGCAGAGGTCTTTGATTTTATTCTTGCAACCGATGGCGCGCGTTCTCGGTTACGAAAAGTTTCGGGGATCAAACATCACGGGGCGGAATACAAATATGGAGCTCTCTGGACGACTGGTGCCTGCACCGCTGTCCAAGACCGGTTGTTTCAGGTCGTGGAAGGGACTCAAAAACTCGCGGGACTTTTACCGATTGGTAATGGTGAGTGTAGTTTTTTCTGGGGCTTGACCGCAGCTCAGTTTAAGAAATTTCAACAACAGGGGCTTGATGTCTGGAAAAAAGAAGTCTTACAACTCTGTCCACAGTCTGAGGAAATCGTGACCGCCATCGATTCGTTTGAGAATTTGACATTTACAACTTATCGCAACGTGTCTATGCAGACCTGGTGGTCAGATCGGATTCTCTTTCTGGGAGATGCCGCCCATCCGACAAGTCCGCATTTGGGGCAGGGAGCCAACCTGGCACTGGAAGATGTCTGGACGTTCTCAGAATGCCTGAAGCAGAACGGCGATTTTCGTTCGGCCTGTATTTACTATGAGAAATTGCGAAAAAGTAAACTCCACTTTTATCAACGGATCACTGGCTGGTTAACGCCTTTTTTTCAATCTGAGGGAGTCCTGAAAGGTTGGGGCCGTGATCTATTCTTACCGATAATGAGCCAGACTCCTCTACTGCGTGAGCAAATGCTGAAAACGCTTTGTGGATTTAAAAGTGGTTGGTTTAGCAGCGAGTTTGAACAAAGTTGACTATTGCCTTTGTTTTCGAGGTGCTCGTTTCAAGAACAGATGGATCAGGAAACCTAAAGCGAGACCGGTGCCAACCATAATCCAGAAGGGGTAGGGAGTCTGATACTTTTCGTATCCATGTCTAAAGTTTGAGCCAAAAATGGTGCTCAATGTTGCGATTGGAAAAAAGTAGGCGATCAGTAAATTCAAGCGATGGGATGAGAGCTCAATCCGGGCAGAAACCTTTGCCTGTTCTTCAGCCTGTCTGGCGACAACATATTCCAGTGCATTTTTCGCATCCTGAATTAAAAGTTCTGCTGTTCTTTCTAGACGGTATGCATTGTCTCGAAAGTCGATCAGGAGTTTATCTTTGGGAATCGCTTCGCGCGCCATTTGTAAAGCTTGTGTCATATGACATAACGCGCGATAAACGGGGCCAAGATGATTTAACACCTCCAGATAATCCAGCGAGCTGGTTGCCTGATCTACTTTTTCGTCAAAGTCTTCCAGAAGTTGCTGATATTCATCCAAATGCCAATTCAGAGCATTTGGCCCCCCTTTGAATTCCGAGGAATGCCAGTTTGCATCCGGTTCGCGCCAGAAAAGACGGCCTTTACGATACATGTCTTCCGGTTGTGGAGGTGCGTGCAGAATAATGAGTAGATGTCCCTCCGCGATCATGGTACGTTGCCGACCAACCTGTTTACCAAGACGATCGACGAATTCTGTGGGAACATTCCAGGTGGCAGGCAATAGTGAAGATTCATGCATCTTTCGATCCAATTTCTTTTTCCATTAAATGGGAATTGCAATTCATGGGTTTTTATTTGTAGTATGCCACTTAAACTAATGAAAGTGAATCGGAAGTCGTCCTGTTTCACTGATTCTTCAAGACAGGCAGGTCTTGAATGAGGCTGATATCTTAAAGGGAGAGCTGTGAGCGTATTATCTATGAGATGGATATGTCAAAAATATCTGATCGTGCTTTGTCCCGTTATCATCATTTCTGGTTGTAATTCGCCGCCCCCTCCTCCGAAGATGAAACCGCCGGCTGTGACTGTGGCGGAACCTGTTCAGAAAACCGTCGTTTTCAACCAGGACTTTACCGGAACGCTTGCTTCGGTCGCCTCTGTCGATATTCGGGCGCGGGTCGATGGGATTCTGGAGAAAGTAAATTTTGAACCATCGGCGACAGTCAAAAAAGGTCAATTACTGTTTGAGATCCAGCGGGATCAGTATCAGGCCATCCTGGATAAAGCCAACGCGCAACTGGCTGCCAGCAATGCGCAGCTGAAAGATGCCCAGGTGACTCTGGAACGCAATCAGCTTTTGTTGAAAAAACAAGCAGTGACTCCCCAGGATGTCGATGATGCCGAAGCGGCGCGCGATAAAGCGCAAGCGGCTGTTATGGCCGCGAAAGCAGACATTGAACAGGCAACCATCAATCTTAATTACACGCGGATTAATGCACCGATCACCGGAGAAATCGGGCGTAATCTGGTTGATGCCGGGAATCTGGTTGGTTCTGGCGAGAATACACTGCTGACCACAATTGTGACGATGGACCCGATTTATGTTTACTTTGATGCCAGTGAGCGTTTGCTTCTGGAAGCGCTCAAAAATAGAAAAAAAGTTGACGAGAAGATCACTCTTACAGTTTACGTGGGGCTTTCCAATGAAGAAGGTTATCCGCACAAGGGTGAACTCGATTATGCGGACAACAAAGTAGATCCGGGAACGGGTACGATTCAACTTCGAGCTATTTTTAAAAACCCAAAGGGACTGCTCTATCCGGGGGTGTATGTACGAGTCAGAGTACCCGGATCACCCATACCAGGAGCATTGCTAGTACACGATGTCGCCATTGGTACCGATCTAGCTGGTAAATATCTACTGATTGTTGGCAAAGATAATATCGTAGAAAAACGCCAGATTGAAATTGGTCAGGTACAGGACAACCTGCGTGTTGTGTTGAAAGGACTCAAGCCGGGTGAGAAATACATCTATGAAGGGCTGCAGCGTGCCCGTCCCGGCCGACCAGTAGAGATTAAAAATCAACCACCTCAATCTACGGCTCAACAACAAAAACAAACTAATCCTGCAAAAACCGCTGGTGCGCCAAAAACTGAGAAAGCAAAGCCAAAACCGGCATCCGATTCCCAGTAGCGGATGATTTCTTTGACGTTTCAACTGATCCTGATTTGTTTTTCTGATAATTTTTAACGAAACGGACGACGATGTTTTCCCGGTTTTTTATCTATCATCCGATCTTTGCCAGTGTCGTTTCCATAGTGATTGCGATTGTTGGTGCGATTGCACTGCCTCTGTTACCCGTTGAATTATTTCCGGACATTACCCCACCTACTGTTGCTGTAACAGCCACTTATCGTGGTGCGGATGCACAAGTCGTTGCAGATACCGTCGCCACCCCGATCGAAGAGCAGGTCAACGGGGTCGAGAACATGCTCTACATGTCATCGAGCAGTACGAGCGACGGCAATATGACCTTGACGGTGACCTTCGATGTGGGAACCGATCTGGATATGGCGAACGTGCTGGTACAGAACCGGGTAGCAATTGCAAATCCCACACTGCCGGAAGATGTGAAGCGTGAAGGGGTGACCACAAAGAAGAAGTCCACCAATATGACGTTGGTGATTGCCTTAAATTCACCGGATGAAACCTTTGATGGTCTGTATCTCAGTAACTATGCATCGATTTATATCAATGATGAGCTGAAACGAATCAACGGAGTCAGTGACGTTAATGTGGTCAACGCCCTGGATTTCGGGATGCGAATCTGGATGGACCCCAATCAGCTCGATACTCGTAACATTTCCACAACTGATGTCGTGAATGCACTCCGGCAGCAGAATGTGCAGGTTGCTGCCGGGCAAATTGGTCAGGAACCGAGTCCTGTTGATCAGGATTTTCAATTAACCGTGACCACTCTAGGGCGTTTATCAGACCCCAAAGAGTTTGCCAATATTATTATTAAGACCGGTGAAGAAGGGCAGATTACTCAGATTAAAGATGTCGCCCGTGTCGAGCTGGGAGCACAAAGTTATAATGGTTATTCACAGCTCGATGGAAAGCCGGCTGCTCTGATTGCCGTTTATCAGCTTCCAGGTGCTAATGCACTTAACGTGGCTGATGAGTGCCGAAAGGTGTTAAAGCGACTGGAGAAGGATTTTCCGCAGGGACTGGAATATTCGGTGCCCTACGACTCAACGGAGTTCGTAACCGCTTCCATCGATGAGGTCGAGACTACTTTGTATATTGCTCTCGGTCTGGTTTTTATTACTATTTTTGTCTTTTTGCAGGATTTCAGAGCGACTCTGATTCCCGCCGTGACGATTCCCGTCTCACTACTGGGAACGATGGCAGTCATGTTGGCGATGGGATATACGATCAATACACTTTCGTTATTTGGAATCGTGTTGGTGATCGGAATCGTGGTTGATGATGCGATTGTGGTTGTCGAAAATGTGACCCGAATTCTGGATACAGAGAAGTGTTCTCCTAAGAAAGCGACAGAACTCGCGATGATGGAAATCACCGGGCCTGTTATCGCGACCACACTTGTGCTACTGGCTGTATTTGTGCCTACGATGGTCTTACCCGGGATCACAGGTCGGTTGTATCGTCAGTTTGCTTTGACGATTTCGATCGCCACACTGTTCTCTTCGGTATGTGCATTGACGTTGAGCCCGGCGATGTGCGGAATTATGCTCCGCCCAACAAAGGAAAGACGCGGATTTTTCTTTCGCGGTTTCAACTGGTGTTTTGATCGTTCCTTAAATGTCTACATCAGCATGGTTAAGGTCTTTGTCAGACGTGCGTTTTTCATGGTGATTCCTTTGCTTGTCATTTTTGGAGCAACGGGTGTGGGATTCATGTCAGTCCCCGGGGGCTTTTTACCAAATGAAGACCAAGGCTATATTTTCATTAATACGCAGTTGCCCGATGGGGCTTCATTAAATCGAACCCGGGAAGTCCAGAACCGGATCAATAAAATTGCCGCAGCAACCCCCGCTGTCACAAATGTCATTACAATGGGAGGCTTTTCGATGTTGAATAACTCGAACGCCTCCAATTATTCCACAACCATTATTGCCCTGGAAAACTGGGATAAACGTCAGTCCCCGGAGTTAAGTGTCTTTGCTTTAGTCAAACGCCTGCATGTGGAACTGGCACAGATCCAGGAATCGATTGCGTTCCCGTTCATCCCTCCTGCGATTCAGGGGCTGGGAAATGCGGGTGGTTTTCAGATCCAGGTTCAGGATAAGACTTCTGCCGGTTCGGATGTTCTACAGATGGCAGTGACCGACTTAATGGACCAGGGAAATACCGATCCACTTTTGTCTGGATTAAATACCAGTTTCAGTGCCACTGTACCTCAGATTTATCTGGATATCGATCGTGAAAAAGCGATCAAAATGGGGGTTCCGCTCGATTCAATCTTTGACACTCTGCAAGCAGAATTGGGTTCAACTTATGTGAATGATTTCAACCTGTTCAATCGTGTTTTCAAAGTCATGGTTCAGGCCGAGCAGGACTATCGTAGTAAGGTGGATGATATCACCCGGCTGAAGGTCCGTGATCGTCGTGGGAATATGGTCCCACTGCATACACTGGTCAAAGTGAATAATTCAGCAGGGCCTCAGGAAGTCGACCATTACAACATGTATCCCACTGCTGCGATTACGGGGAACCCGGCCGCAGGATATAGCTCGGGGCAGGCAATTCAACGGATGGAGCAGTTGTCAGATGAAGTTTTGCCGGAGGGCTTTGGCTATGAATGGACGGGAATCGCATATCAGCAAATTGCAGCCGGGAACATGGCGCCGTATATTTTTGCAATGGCGCTGATTTTTGTGTATCTGTTTTTGTGTGCTCAGTATGAAAGCTGGTCAATTCCGCTTTCGGTGATTCTGTCAGTGCCTCTGGGAATCTTTGGCGCAATTTTTGCCACCATGTTACGCGGCTTTGACAATAATATTTATACCCAGGTGGGGTTTGTGTTGTTGATTGCACTGGCCAGTAAAAATGCAATTCTGATTGTCGAATTCGCCAAACTGCAACGCGAGGCTGGAAAGTCGATCACCGATGCAGCAGTTGAAGCTTGTTTTCTGCGATTTCGTCCCATTTTAATGACAGCTTTCAGTGCGATTTTGGGCGCTGTTCCACTGGCGGTTGCAGCCGGTGCGGGGGCTGCCAGCCGACAGGCACTGGGTACTGCCGTTGTAGCAGGCTTGACTGCAGCTACGCTCTTCGGCGTGGTCATGGTACCGGTGATGTATGTAATCGTTCAGAAAATCAGTGAATGGGTCTCAGGGAGTAAACCTATTCCGGAAACGGATGGAACGGCTAGTTCGACGGCACCTACTGCTTAATGAGTAGAAGCAGAATCGTAGTTTATGCGAAATTGCGCTGCCGACTGGCTTCATACAGCAGGATACCGGCAGAAATCGCGACATTGAGTGATTCTGTTTTTCCCTGTTGTGGAATCCGGACCAGGTGAGTGCATTCGTTGAGCAGTGTTTGACTGATTCCGGAGCCTTCATTGCCAACGATGATCGCTGTTGGTTCTTTGAAGTTATGACTTGGAAGAATCTCTGGCGCCTGCATCGCCGTGCCGACGATAGAAATATCTGCCCGTTTCAAGTCACGACATAATTGAACAAGATCTGAGTGTTGTGCAATCGATATGCGATTAACTGCACCTACCGAGGTACGGCAGACGAGGCTGGTGACTTCGCATTGTTCGTCTGCTCCGACGAAAATACCATCTGATCCCAGTATTTCTGCAGAGCGAACAATGGCTCCGAAATTATAGGGGTCCTGAATGCGATCCAGGATCAGAAATAGTGGTGCGGCAATGTTTCGTTGAATTACATCTGACGCGGTGGAATAGGGGAACGGCGCCATTTTCGCAATCATGCCCTGATGATCACTGGCACGGCACTTTTGCGTTAGATCTTGATCCGTAGCGATCACAACGGGAATGGAAAGTTGTTTTGCCCGGTCTTCTGCCGTTTGTTTTTCATCTGCACTTAATCGTTCTGACAGGTGTAATTCCCAGATTTGCCAGAACCCGGCAGACAACGTCTCCATCACTGCATTTCTGCCCCAGATCCAGCATTTCTGATGGTTTCCCAGTAAGGGCTTGCTTTTCTTTACCTTAGAATGCTTTCCGACCATAGGAATTCTTTTAAAAGTTGATTATTCTATGAAACAGTACAAAGTCGAGTAGATTAACTGATATTGAGCATAAGTGTCAGTTCGTCTTAGAGTACCGACTGGAACATTCGTTGAGAAAGTCAGCTACAAACCACTCCTGATGCGCTATAATGAATTAGTAGCAGTTTATTACTGAAAATGACATAGAGGCGGTTATTTTGTCCGGAAATCAAGTCATATATAAACCATTTGAATGGGAACGATTGAGAATTGCATCCCAGTTTAATGCAAAGTTGATGGATCATCTGCGGTCGTTTGTGAAAGCGGGCATTTCGACAGAAGAAATCAATCAGATCGTACACGAATTCACCGTTTCTCATGGGCATACGCCGGCAACTCTGGGTTATATGGGGTTTCCCAAAAGTTGCTGTATCAGCATCAATGAAGTCGTCTGCCATGGCATTCCCGATGAAACTGTTCTTAAAGAAGGTGACATCGTCAATGTCGACATTACCAGTATCGTAGATGGCTGGTATGGCGATCAATCAGAGACGTTTTTGATTGGTGAAGTTACTGACGAAGCGCGCAAGCTGGTGCAAGTGACATTCGATTCGCTGTTTCTGGCCATCAATGCCATTCGACCTGGTTCCAGCGTGATCGAAATTGGTGAAGTGATCTACAACTTTGCCACAGAATTAGGTTATGGAGTGGTACGACAGTATCAGGGGCATGGCATCGGCCGGGAATTTCATACCGATCCTGGCATCCCACACTATCCCGTTTCAGGATCAGAACGAGATCTTCTGCTGCCAGGCATGTGTTTTACTATTGAACCGATGCTCAATGCAGGAACCTGGAGAACAGTAGAAGATCGTAGTGATGGATGGACTGTGCGTACTAAAGACAGCAAATTGTCAGCACAGTTTGAACATACGATTCTCATGACGGAAGAAGGTCCTGAAATCTTGACTCTGACCGAAAAGGGGCCTCAGCCCGGTCATCAATTTTAGATCTTCAGTTCAGAGTAACGCTGCATGGTGAGCGGGTCCGTTTTTGGGAGCCATATTTATTACCGTTCTCAAAGCTTGTTAGCTGCACTGGCTTGCAACGACGCAAAATAAACGGGTATCGTAGAAGATACTCCTGTTGTATTTTCGCCTCGCATGTTTCTTTCCTCCAGGGAATCCAGTACGTGGAGCTAACATGATTAGACAAGCCCTCTTGATCACAGTCTCTTTTCTGTATATCGCCAGTTTTGTTTTTGCTGAAGAAAAAGAATTAAACTGGGTGCAAGTCACTGAGAAAGCAGGGTGGCAGCCTCGTGATTCTCAAGGAGAACTTGTCTTTAAAGATCACTTATGGATCTTTGGTGGCTGGTTCAATTCCTACGAAGCGCCGCCACGTGATGTCTGGAAGTCTGCGGACGGGAAAAACTGGGAGCTAGTGACGAAGCAGGCACCCTGGATCCACAGTGATCTGCCAATGACAATCACTTTCAAAGACAAAATGTGGCTAATGGGGGGCTGGTATAACGGCCGGCTTAAAGGGCATTCCGCAAGTAATCAGGTCTGGTCTTCCGAAAATGGAAAACAGTGGGATCTGGAGACAAAGCAGGCAGGCTGGACGCCTCGACTGGCGGCAGCACTTGTGGAATTCAAAGGAAAAATGTGGTTACTGGGAGGAACAGAAAACTATTACTTTGGAGACAGTAAAAGTCTAAAAAATGATGTCTGGTCTTCTTCCGATGGTAAAACATGGACTCTGGTCACAGAAAATGCAGGCTGGTCACCGCGAGCCTATCACCAGGCTGCCGTGCTGAACGGGAAAATCTATGTCTTCGGGGGCGGCAATTATACTCCTGAATATCATGCGACCAATGATGTCTGGAGTTCAGAAGATGGAGTACATTGGAAGCAGGAAACAGCACATGCTCCCTGGCACGAACGTCTCTGGTTTTCGACCGTTGTCTATCGCGACCGGATCTGGGTCATCGGTGGGTGGTCCAACAATCCGGCAAAAAATAAAAATGATGCCTGGTATTCAAAGGACGGTAAGAACTGGACTGAACTGAAATCGGATGTCGTCTGGAAAGCGCGGCACGAACATTCGGCATTTGTATTTCAGGATAAAATCTGGTTAGCAGGCGGTCATGCGCAACCTCTTAACAGTGAAGTCTGGACGCTGGATGTCCCGAAAAACTGGTTCAAAGATTCGAACAGCAAGGTCTCTGTACAGACAGATCTGCCGAAAACGTTGGAAAAACTGAAGTCGGGAAAGCCCGTCAAAGTTGTCTGTTTTGGGGATAGTGTCACCGGAGTGTATTATCACACAGGAAGTCGTCGCGCTTATACCGATATGTTGGGGATTGCAATTAAAAAGGGAATCCCCCAGGCAGACTTGACAATGGTGAATGCAGGCATCAGTGGGCATACTACTACGAATGCGTTAGCACGAATCGAACGAGATGTATTGAAGCAGCAACCTGATCTGGTCACGGTGATGTTCGGGTTGAATGATATGACCCGAGTACCTTTGAATCAGTACAGAGAGAACTTGCAGAAAATTATTGAGCAATGTCGTGGTATTGGAGCAGAGGTCTTGCTCTGTACGCCCAATGCTGTGATAACAACACAGAGTCGCCCCGTGGAAAAACTAGCGCAATATTGTGAAGTGGTTAGAGAGGTCGGCAAGAAAATGCAGGTGCCAGTCTGTGATTGCAATGAAAAGCTGAACTCATTCCGCGATCAGAATCCCCAGGCGTGGCGATTGTTCATGAGCGATGAAATTCATCCTAATATGGCCGGACACAAAAAAATGGCCGAGCTGATTGCTGAATCCGTGACAGAAAAACAAGTTTCTCTAGCCGATGTCAAGCCACCAGTGCTGGCAATTCCACGGACAAAATCCAAGCTGGAAGACAAGCAGCCCATCCGAATTATCGCGATGTCTCCTTTAGATCAGATGCTCCAATCCACAATCAAACAAATCGTTCCAGATGCTGAACTAAAAGTGACCAGCTGGAAGACCAAAGGCAAGACGCGCCGACAAATTGAAGCCGATGCCAAGGCAATGATCCGTTCTCAGAAACCGGATCTGGTTTTGCTGGCGATTCCGCGTGCAGCAAAATCTGATTCACATGAAGAATTCATTCACAGTTCTATCTGGACGATGAACTACTCACTTAATTTTGGAACAGGGGGCTGGGATTGTGTGGTGTTTCATCCCTCAGTTTTTGATCCTGATAATCCTGAGCCTGAGTATGATCAACTGACGCGACAATTAGTTCAAGGACAGGACCTGACTCTCGTTGATCGGAAACCGGATCAAACAGCAAGCGCGAAAGAAATTCTGCTAAACTGGTTGCATTCTCAATTGGATTGAGGCTGTGATTAATGCCTGAAAATGCTTACTCATTTGATCTGTTGGTAATTTTGAAACAAGGGCTTTGGAGATGAAACAAATTTCGCTCGACGCATTCAACTATGAATTCAATCGCCTGCAGGAGCCACGATTGCATATCGAATCTGGAGAAACGATTCAAGTTGAAACAGAAGACGCACTTTCAGGACAGATTCGGAAGGCCGGCGATCGCAGAGATAAAGCCAAGGTACCTTTCAGCAATCCCGTGACAGGGCCTATCTACGTTAAAGAGGCACAGCCGGGGGATATGCTGGCCATCAAAATCGAAGCCATTGAGTCTCGCGATGGGCAATGTGCGACTTACACGGGCAATCCGAAACAACTTTGTCAATGGCTGGGGACAGATGTGCCGGACGGAGCACACGTCTGCCCGATCCAGGATGGCTTCGTCTATTGGAGTGAGCAAATCAAAATTCCTTATACGCCGATGCTGGGGTGTATTGGAACAACACCCGCGTATGGTATGCCCAGTACAATGCCGGCCGGCCCGCATGGCGGCAATATGGATATCAGGGAAGTGACTGTGGGAAACACGTTGTATTTACCAGTGTTTGTAACTGGGGGATTGCTCTATCTGGGGGATGCGCATGCGGCCATGGGGCAGGGAGAACTTTCGGCGACGGGGCTGGAGATGGCGTCTCAAACGACTCTGACGATTGACCTGGTGAAAGGCAAAAATATTGCGGGGCCGCGCATTGAATCGCCTGAAGAGATCATTACTGTTGCGAGTGGAACACCGATGGAACGTGCTACTGCCGAGGCATTTGCCCAGATGATTCTCTGGATGGAAGCCGACTATGGTTGGAACCGCTGGCGGGCCTATGATCTGTTGACGCATGTAGCAGAAATCTCAATGGGCTACTATGAAGGCGGCGGTCTGGCAGTCAAAGTTGCAAAACAATATGTTGAGCACCCTTCCTGAACCTCTCAGAGCTCGCTTTCAATTTTGACATGTGTTGCGTCTCAGTATGAATTCTCTTCAGCCACTGGAATCGGTTTAATGCTTATTGGATATGTCAGCGACGAAAATTATCGAGCCCTCTACGATGTTGCTGTCGAGTTTCAGGCTAATGGCCAGTTCTTTAGCACGCGGTCGACTGCATCGGGGGCTGTGGTTCTTGATCTTCCCGTCGGTGCCTATGATGTGATTTTGCAGCATCGCGATTATTGTGCCAAACGCGTTCAGTTGCAGGTAGAGCCGGGGCAGGTTTATCAGTTTCGTTTGTTATCGACAAAATTATATGGCTTTGCCTGGCCGCGATGTGTCAGTGCAGGAGAGTCTTCGGAGTTCCGCGTGCACTCGACTTCGGAATACAGTCTGGAATTGTGGAAGTATGGAAAAGAAAAAGAATACGTCCGCCGGATCGGCACGTTTGACGATCATGCACCGTTATCGAATTTGCAGATTACACCCGATGGAGACTACACACAGGATGGTGTTGACTGGAACAATGTAGGTTATCGCACGGTCACTCAGAAGCAGACCGTCGCTGCACCGGAGCAAACCGGCTTGTATATGTTTCATTTGAGTAACAAATCGGGGGATGTATTCACTTATCCCTGGGTCGTTTCACCGAAAACGCCACAATCCGATATTGCAATTCTCGCCAGTGATCTTACTTGGAATGCGTATAACAGCTTCGGGGGACGCAGTAATTATCTCAACCCGGAAGGACTACCGCCGACTCCTGTGGTCAACAGCCGACAGGAATTGAGACGGTACCTCAAACCATCATTCGGGGCGTATTATGTTGAGGAGTATCCTCCATTATCCCTGGAACGGCCTCAACCTTATTTGCATATTGACCTGAATGAGCAGCTTCGTGATCCCATTTATAGCCGGATGGGTTGTGGGATGTTGCATTCCGAGTGGCGTCTACTAGGCTGGATGGAAGAGCAGGGGCTGTCTTACGATTATTACAGCGAAACTCAGTTTCATTTTGATCAATTACCGCTAGATGACTACAAAGTTCTGATTCTGAGTTCGCACCCCGAATACTGGTCGAAGCAGATGTATGACCGGCTGAAATCCTGGGTATTTGAATCTGGGGGACGGTTGATTTATCTGGGAGGCAATGGCTTAAACTGTGAAGTCGAATTTCTGGACGATCATCGGGTCGTCTATCACAATACCGACTGCACCAAGTGGTGTGGCGTCGCCATGGATCCGCCGATTCCTGAATCGGAATCGACTTTTGAAAGCCGCTATCACGCGCGACAGGAATCTGAGGCGAATCTGCTGGGAGTTGTGTTCTCTTTTGCTGGTATCATGACGGGAGCCCCTTACAAGGTGATCGATAATCAACACTGGTGTTTTGAAGGAACCAACTTGAAACAAGACGACCTATTTGGGACGGAAAGCCAGCATATGCGCATTCCGGGGGGCGCTTCCGGGCATGAGACAGACAAAATATCTGCCAGTTCACCGCCCGAAATCCATCTGATCGCTCAAGGCACGAATCCAGACCAGGGCGGGGCAGACATGGTGCATTTTCAAACCGCTTCAGGAGGAGAAGTCTTTTCTGTCGGTTCCATCTGCTGGATCACATCGATGTTAGTGGATGAGAATATCTCGTGCATTTCTCGCAATGTAATTGAGCGATTTACAAAATAGAACCGAGAGTGAAGCGATTCATCGAACGCGATCAGGTGATGATATCCAGGATAGGCTTGCCATAATCGATTTCCAGACGTTTACGCCCTGGGATATCCAGCTTGTGGCTGTCCAGCCCGAGTAAGTGATACAGGGTGGCATGAATGTCCGTCACATAGTGGGGGGATTCGACGGCGTGGAAGCCAAGCTCATCCGTGGCGCCATGAACGTGTCCCTGTTTGATTCCTGCTCCGGCAAACCAGACCGTAAAGCCATGCGGATGATGATCCCGCCCACTGGGCATCTTGGCATTGCCTCGATTTTCGACAGCCGGCGTTCGTCCAAATTCGGTACAGAAAACGACGACCGTATCGTCCCACATTCCGCGCCGTTTCAGGTCTTTCAACAGGCCGGCAATTGGTTTATCAACGCGTTTGCAAGAGCGTGTGTGATTTTCTTTTAGCTTCTGATGGGAATCCCACTCCCCGTAGCCGCTTAAGTAGACCTGGGTAAAACGAACGCCCCGTTCTGCCAGACGGCGCGCTGCCAGTAGCCGGCGTCCATAAATGGCGGTCTCTTTCTCATCGATCCCGTAGAGACTTTGCGTTTCCTGAGTCTCATCCGTCAATTCCAGCACTTCAGGGACCGATGTTTGCATGCGAAATGCCAGTTCGTAGGAATTGATGCGGGCGCGCAATTTCTCATCGCTGGGATATCCCACAGCCGCAATTTGGTTTAGCTCATTAATAAAGGCATACTGGTTAGCCTGTTCCTGTTCGAGCACTGATTTGGGGCGGCTACCGAAGGGGAGTGGATTTTTCGGATCCAGTGAGAGTTCGACTCCCATGTATTTGGGCCCGAGATAGTCGGGATTGAAGTTTTCTTTCACACGTGTATCAGTATACGAACCTAAAAATACATATTCAGGCAGGTTTTTATTAAGACTACCTAAGCCGTAACTGAGCCAGGAACCAATGACTGGTTGTTTCTGATCAAGTTTATGTCTACCGTGATGAATCTGATATTCGGCCGCATGGTCGTTGTCGGTTGTATACATGGAACGGACAAAGGAAATGTCATCAACGCAGGTCGACAGATGCGGCCACCAGTCTGTCATTTCAATTCCAGATTCTCCCTGCTTTTTGAATCCGACCTGCATCGGCATAATTTTGGAATGCTCGCGCTTTACTTTGACTACGGAACGCGCCCGTTCTTTGTAACGCGGATCCTTGAAGGGATCGGGATAAATCGTGTCTGAAAATGTTTTTCCTCCGTATTTATTCAATTCGGGTTTGGGGTCGAAGGTTTCCATCTGACTGTAACCACCAGAAAGAAACACCCAGATCACGGACTTGGCTTTGGGAGTAAAGTGGGGGCCATTTGTGGGGACAGCAGCTTTTGTCTGGTTTTCATCTGCTAAAAGCGTACTTAATGCCATACCGGTCGCACCGAAGCCCAAGTCTGCTAAAAACGCACGACGCCGAATGCGATTACATTGAGGCATTATAGATAAATCTTGTTTCATAATTTCAATCCTGCCTGGTGAAGCGGATGGTCTCATATGTTTTAACGGATGGTGACAAAATCGTTATGACTAAATAATGCCTGAACCAGACTTTCTCGTGCACGTGCTGCCGGTTGCGGGGCTGGTTGACTGAAATCGGTGATAGGCTTTGGGTTCTGGTCTGGCACTGGTTTTATTGTAGACTTGGAAAACAGCTGTTCCTGTCGTGTCAGAAAATGCATTGCTGCAGTCAGCTCTTTTTCAGTGGCAGAGCGAGACAGAATTAATTCAAACGCACGTTGTACAAACGACTGTTGTTTATCAGTTTCAGAATGAGGCTGAGTCCAGAGTTGAGCCGCAATTTTACGACTTTTTTGAACGGTCAATTTACTGTTAGTCAATGCCAGTGCCTGTTGCGGCATGATGCTGGTGGTACGCTGATAGCAGTCGGTTGCACTGGCACCATCGAATAATTCCAAAAACTCCATTTTTGCTTCACCATGATGCGAATAATACAGACTGCGTCGGTTGGTGATCAGCCCCTGATCCTGTTCCAGTTCCTGTCCGTACATTTTTGGGTCGAGGTCATTCGCGAGGTAGAATAGACTGTCACGGATGACTTCTGCTTCCATGCGATTGGTAGGGAACTTCCATAGCAAAAGATTGTCGCGATCGTTGCTGAGATTCGTGTGGTCGGGGGCAACGCCTTTTGAACTGCGCTGATAGGAGTCGCTGAGCAGAATCAAACGATGCAGATGCTTGATGCTCCATTGATGATCCATGAATTCTGCTGCCAGCCAGTTGATCAATTCCGGATGTGTGGGAGAGGCGCCGCTACGTCCAAAGTTATAGACTGACTTTACGATCGGCTGGCCGAAATGTCTCGTCCAGATATGGTTTACAGCGACACGCGCCGTCAAGGGGTTCTCACGATTCGCGATCCAGTGGGCGAGCGCGGCTCGTTTTCCGGTGCTCTGTTGGGGAAAAATACGGCTGAGGCTGGTATAGGTAGTAGTTCCTTCATCAAGTGGTTTTTGGGCGGCGGTCAACGTTGCTTGTGACTGAGTCAGTTGTTTCTGTGCCGTTGTGACTTTTTTGGCTCGTTCCTTGTCTGATAGCGGCAGTGCTTTTGCCTGGAGTAAGGCAAGTTCATTCGATTTGTGCTCAGACTCCGCCTGACTCAATCGTGCCCGCCATTCGGCCTGACTGGCGGCTTTTTCTAAAACTTCAAAATTCTTTGCTTTTTCGATGTAACGTGCTGTGGCTGCGCGAACACGAGCCGCATATTCTGATTTCGCGTCACGGGTTGCCTGGAGAGTTAGCTGAAGCGAGTTTTGTTTTAATTTCACCAAGTCCCGATTTTGAGTTGCTTCTGTGACTTTCTGCTGCCATTTTTGATCAGCTTCTGAGAGCGGTTTGTTCAAAATAACTTGTGAACTTGCTGTGCCGGTACTGAAACGTGTGACCGACCAGTTTTTAATTCCGGGGATATCTTCCCCCTGGCGATAGCCGGGAAATTCAAAATCGAATCGCTCTAGCTCCTGCGCGTCTTTGCCAAGAAAGACAATTTCATCAAACTCCGCAACACTGCCGGGATGTGCGTCCAGAAAGAGACCACGGTTCGTTGAATTGGCAGGATTCCAACCATTGAGGGCGATCGGCTGCTTGTCCACGACGATTTCGGATGCCGCTGCATCTGTGATAGTCAACTCTGCGATGTCTTCAGTAGGTTTCAAAAGCAAAGTGACTTGAAATGCTTGATTCTCCTGATTTGCTTTGTAATTTCCTACGGTCGTTGTACCCGTGGTACCGGGAGCATACGTAATAATCTTACCGGCTTCAAAAGCTACGTACAGATTTGTTCTGCCGCCCGATAAATCGTTCGAAAGTTGAAAGTTAACCAGACTGTCAGTCAGAATTCTGAGTCGAAATTGAACTTGTATCTCTGAATCAAACGATTTCCAATTGGACAATTCATGTGCCAATGTGCGACGTCCCTGTTTTGCATTGAGTTGCAGCGCCTGATTATTAGTGACCTGTGTTGGTTGATTCTTAGTCTGGCTTATTTTTCGATTTGCGAGAACATTGGCCAGTTGCGTTTCCTGTTGATGCAGATCCTTGTTTAATTTTGACTTCTGTTGTTTCCATGCTTTTAGAGCGTTCTGGAAAGCGGCTTCGCGTGTTTTGGTTTCTTCTTTAATCACAAACGGCTTCAAACCGGGATACCAGGCGGTGACTGGTAGATCAACGGGGGTGATTGGAATTTGATTCCCTCCCAGAAACTCAATTGCGGCTGCTTCAATCGGTGGTTTCGCTTCGACGATATTTTGCTCAAGGCCGCCTGTGTAGAATTTCGCTTTGGCATCCAGGTGTCTGTCGTAAATGCGTACCATACCTGTTCGAATAGGCCCATTGCGGACACTCAATTTGTAATCGGGAAATATACCGGGATCGGGTTCGCCGGGGACGCGGTCGTGTCGCAGATCAATTGGCTCAAAAAAGGAACGGAAGGCAAAGTATTCATTCTGGCTGATCGGGTCGTATTTATGGTCATGACACTCACAGCAATTCATTGTCAGTCCTAAAAATGCTTTAGCGGTATGTTCGACATTGTCTTTGCGCCAAGTGTGATAATTCCAGCGATAGAAATTCCGAACGATAAAGCCGGTAGCCACCAGGTTCTCTCTATCGTTGGGAGCAATTTCATCGGCAGCCAGCATCTCTATAATCATGCGGTCGTAGCCTTTGTCTTCGTTCACAGAACGAATGATCCAATCTCGCCAGCGCCAGATCAGGGAATAACTGTTGGTCATATCCTTGGCACCACGACGACCATACCAGTCGCTATACCTCCAGATGTCCATCCAGTGTCTGCCCCAACGTTCTCCGTATTGCGGACGACTAAGCAGATCCTCAATCACACGTTCGTACGCATCTGGTTTTGCATCGTTCAAAAAAGCATGCAATTCTTCGGGAGTCGGAGGCAGTCCAATGAGGTCAAGATAGACCCGTCTGAGTAAAGTCGCTTGATCGGTTTTGGGTTGGGGAATCAGGCCAGCCTGCTCATGACGCGCTGTGATGAAGGCGTCAATGTGATTGGTCACTTTTGCGTTTGTAGTGGGAAGGGCAGGACGTTTGATTGGTTGGAAGGCCCAATGGTCAGAGGGAGCTGATTCAGGTTGATCATCGGCTGGAAACCGGGCTCCCTGTTCAATCCAGGTTTTGATGAGTTGGACTTCATCCTGCTTCAGTTTGCGTCCCTGGCCTTCAGGGGGCATTTCGAAATCGGCATCTTCGATCAGAACCTGATACAGCAGGCTTTGCTGTGGTTTACCGCCGATGACAGCAGGACCAATTTCGCCTCCTTTAAGGATCAATTTCCCTGCATCCAGCCGCAATGCAGATTCCTGTTTCAGTGTTCCATGGCAAGCGAAGCAATGGGCCTGCAGAAGTGGTTTGATTTGTGTTGTGTAATCAACGGTGGATGTTGATGTCTGTGCGAAAAGCGAAAGAGGGGCGAGTGTGATCAGGCTCAAGAGTGTACTGGCGCATTGCCATCGCATAGAACGACTCCACATTTCTGTTCGAACAGGATTTATAGAGCGAGTGTCTGTTATTTACAATAAGCACTCTTTTATATGAGGACAAGCCCGTTTATGATAGATTCTTAAATATGCTTATAAAATAGTTCTGTAGCTGTTTTGAATAAAGAAAGCCTACCATGAAATCATTCTTGTCTCTGAGTTCTACGCGTTTGTCTGTTTTTGTTTTGTGTTGTCTGATCTCTAGTCTGTGGCTCGCGATACCAGTCGTTGCGGGAGAAAACAAGGGCGTTTCTAAAACATCTCCCCGTTCTGTTCTCTGGGTCAAGCAAGCTGGGGGCAGCAAACATGATAAAATACGGGGCATCACCGTTGATGGGGCAGGGAATTGCTTCGTCACAGGTGAATTCACTGAGCAGGCACAATTTGCAGATCAGAGCGTGACCAGCCGGGGAAAAATGGATTTTGTACTTGCGAAATACAGCCCCGAGGGGAAACTGCTCTGGTTACAAACAGCAGGAGGGTCTGAGATCGATCGTGGTTATGCAGTGGCCGTCGATCGGGCAGGAAATTCTTATGTGACGGGCCATTTTCAGAGTCCGACATTCCAAATTGGGGATAAAACTCTCAAAAATCAGGGAGACTACGATTATTTTGTCGCGAAGTATGACCCTGATGGAAAGTTGCTTTGGGCACAAAGCGCAGGAGGAGCCGGATATGATTATGGACATGGCATTGCAGTAACACCTGATGGAGAATGTTATGTCGCAGGCTCCTTTGCGGGAGCAGTGACCTTTGGTGATTCCCAATCCAAAAACAAGCAGGGGCGTTCTCTGTTCGTGGCCAAATATGATACCGATGGAAAGGTGCTCTGGAGTCAATTGGCTGGAAACAAACTCGGCCAGAGTGGACACCAGATTGCCGTAGATCAAACAGGGAACTGTTATGTCTGCGGTTATATTACTGGTCTGATTGAATTGGCTGGGAAGACAGTGGGGACCGATACGAAAGTGAAGGATATATTTCTTGCTAAGTTATCGCCAGGAGGTAAGCTGCTCTGGTCTGCCAATTCTGGAGGGCAGGCAGATGGATTGAGTACAGGCGTTGCCGTGGATGCACAGGGGAACTGCTATCTGACGGGGATGTTTAAGAATGAGGCAACGTTTGGCAAAACGACTCTCAAGAGCACAGGCGCGTATGATATTTTTGCAGCTCGGATCAATGCCGATGGGACTCCTGCCTGGGCATATTCCGGGGGAGGCGAAAAAATTGATTACGGTCTGGGTATCGCCGTTGATCGAGGCGGTAACTGTTACGTGACGGGTGAGTTCACGGATGATGTGAAATTCATGGGAAAACACCTGACTCAGCTGGGAGGACGTGATATATTTGTCACACGTTTCTCGCCAGAAGGAAAACTCGACTGGCTGGAAATGCTGGGAGGTGATAAAAGTGATCTAAGTTATGCGATTGCCGTCGATCACAACAACCATTGTTTCCTTTCCGGGGCCTTTTCTCCTTCCACACAGTATCAGAGTTATCAATTGAAAAGCCGCGGCAGCAACGACATCTTTTTGATTAAACTGAGCCAATAATTATGACTGTTCGTGGATTATTTTTCCTTTGTGTTGTTACTGCCTGTTATACATCTGGTTTTGCACAGTCCGTCGTTGAAAAACCAGTGGAGATTCAATCCCAGCGGGCAGGAGCACCTCTGGCGGCGACGCGGCGAAAAGCCATTAATGCGCTGCCGTTTCAGCGACCTTTGGATGAGAAAAAACTCAAGAAATGGCTGGAGATTAGTTCTCAATGTACGATGGCGGAGTTTGAACTGTTTCTCTCGCCGCTTTCTGCAGAAGAACAAGAATTGCTGAATGTGATTGAAGACAAGCCGGCCCCGATTATCAATCGCCTGCACTTTGAAAACCTGCGACATGTACTGAAAGAGAAAGCGCTGGTCTCATTACGGATTGAAGAGAAATTACAGCATGATTCCTTAACGCATACGACACCAGCAGTGGAAAATCTGCTGTATGGTGCTTTTGATGCGGTCTTTGCGAGTGTCGGTCCGCCGCATGGTTCACCACGCTATGGTGATGTGATTATCCGTCTGAAAGATTCTGTTCGAGAAAAGGGCTGGGCCACTCCTTTCAGCGGCATGCACTTCATGTATGCGATTCGCCATAAAGATGCCCGCAAGATGCAGGATCTGCTGGCGATGGGAAAAAAACTGCCAGCTTCACGTTATAACCCGCTCCACTTGGGGTTTGATGATCGTTTGCATTTTTCTCACTATGTAGTCACAGAAAAAAACTGGAATAAAATGCTGGCCTATCAGGCCATTCTAGTGCATCGCAATCTTGATGATTCTCCCGCCAGTCAGAAGGTCAAACAGCGATTTACCGATATGCTGACTGAAAAAGATCCGACAAAGTTCTGGAGCCTGTATATTCCAGCACGGATTAAAAATGGAACACCAGAGCAGGCTGCTGCAAATATTCCATTTGGTTATCTGGAAGGCAAATTTGACGACCAGCTTTCAATTGATTATTTCACTTCAATTGAAGTTCCCGCTGACAAACTGGCTGAAGTTCGCAGCTGGCCGGAAGCACAACCATTCTTGCATTTAATTCGTGTCAAGCCTGCAGGAACCCCCTGATTATTTCTATGTTTCTTGAGACTACTAATAGATGAGAATCCTACGTATGTCCTTATTTAATAATGAGATAAGGTCTGTTTTCCTCGTCTGAAGCTTTTCTTTGAATCGAATTACAGCATATGCGTCTTTTAATGAGAGGGTACTAACTTGACATTCCTGTCGACAGTCGACAATATGTGGTCTGATCATAATCTCTCATGTTCTGAAAATCATGACTCCATAATAAAAATCACAGGCGGAGACGCGCATGACATCTGTCTCACGAATTACTTTCATTTCTGTGATACTGGCCATAGCGTCGGTTTCCTCTTCCGCACAGGAATCGACTGCGACACGTTTTGCTGCTTTACAGGCGCAACTTCAAACCAGTCAAAAAGCGGTCCTGAGAAAATACTGTTTTGATTGTCATAGTCCTTCAGAAAAACAGGGGGAGCTAGATCTGGCGCGATTTCAAACTGTGCAACAGATTCGGCAGGATATTGTTCCCTGGCAGCGCGTTGTAGAGATGCTGGATGATGGTGAAATGCCGCCCAAGGACGCAAAACTGCAGCCCACTCAGGCAGAGCTCAAATCGTTACGTCAATGGGTTCAGGCCGTATTAGATACAGAAGCCAAAGCCAATGCCGGTGATCCAGGCCCCGTTGTTTTACGACGGTTAAACAATGCCGAGTATACCTATACGATTCAAGATTTAACCGGTGTCCCACTTCAGCCGGCTAAAGAATTTCCTGTGGACAGTGCTGCTGGAGAGGGCTTTACGAATGTGGGAAATTCGCTGGTAATGTCGCCGTCGTTAGTGCAGAAATACCTTGAAGCGGCAAAAGGGATTGCAAAACATGCAGTGCTTCTGCCGAATGGAATTGAGTTTTCCAGCCGGACTTCCCGTCGTGATTGGACGAACGAAAAGCTGGCAGCGATTCGTAACTTTTACGCGCGCTTTACAGACAGTAACGGCGGGACAGCTGTTAATTTGCAGGGGATTCAATTCAAAACAAATGGAGGTGGTCGTCTGCCACTGGAAAAATACTTACGAGCAACACTGAAAGAGCGGAACTCGTTGAAATCGGGCAAGAAATCAGTTGAGGATGTTGCTCGCGAGAATACTCTGAATGAAAAATATTTGCGGACACTCTGGAATGCGCTTAATGACAAAACTCCTTCGCGAATACTTGATCTAATTCGAACAAAGTGGGAAACTGCGAAGCCGGAAGACGCAACAGAAATCGCAGCTGACATCACCCAGTGGCAGCAGGCACTCTGGCGTTTTACTACGATAGGACACATTGGCAAGAAAAATGGTCCCACTGCCTGGCAGGTTCCCGTACAACCGGTTGCCACGCGGCAGGAATTTCGGGTCAAAGTGCCTACGGTTGAAGAAAAAAAAGATCTTTCATTGTATCTGGTTGCGTCAACTGTCGGAGATGGAAATAAAGATGATTATGCTGTCTGGGAAAAGGCCCGATTTGTGGCACCCGGTCGGCCCGATCTGCCTCTGCGTGATGTCAAGAATGTTGTGTCAGTGCTTTCAGCTTACCGCGACAGGATTCTTGAAAATGCGGCTGCGAGTCTGAATGCGTCTGTTGAAGCAGGGGAGAAAGCAGATGATCGTCAACTTGAACTACTGGCACAGAAAAATGGAATTGAGCGCGTTGTCTTGGGGGCCTGGCTTTCTTATCTCGGAATGCATCAACAAGAAGTCTCGATTGATTCCTATATCACCTCGAAGATGGAGCAGGCTCAAAACTACGATTTCATCAAAGGCTGGGTTGGTAAAAACGCTTTGAGTGTTGTTGCCAATTCTTCTGATCAAAGTGTCCGTATTCCAGGTGAAGTTCAGCCGCACAGCGTTGCCGTTCACCCAACACCCAAATTACGTGTGGTGGTAGGTTGGAAAAGCCCGGTCACAGACACCGTTAAGGTGACAGGACATGTGAAGCGGGCACATATTGGGTGTGGAAATGGTGTGACATGGCGTCTGATATTACATCGTGGTGGAACACGACAGTTGCTTGCATCTGGAACTGCTAGTTCAGCGAAAGCAGCAGTGCTGGGGCCGTTTGAGAAGCTGGTTGTACGACAGGGAGATCTGCTCTCTCTCAGTATTGGGCCGCGCGATGGAAATCATTCCTGTGATTTAACAGCCATTGATTTAACAATTAGTTCTGAAAGCAAGGGCAACAACAAATGGAATCTGGCTGAGGACGTGTCTTCAAATATTCTTGACGGCAATCCCCATGCTGATCAGCAGGGAAATCAGGCTGTCTGGCATTTTTATAGTGAACTCGATGATGGTAAATCGGAAGCCACGATTCCTGCAGGTTCTTTGCTGGCTCGATGGCAGGTTGCTCCCAGCATTGAAATGAAGAAACAGCTGGCCGATCAGTTGCAGACTCTTATCTCAAACGGTACGGGAAATTTACCCGCTGATTCACCCGATGCCAAACTTTACCAGCAGATGACATCACTGAATGGACCGTTTTTTGCATCCGTTCGCAAACAACTCCTGACAAATCCTAAAGCCCTTTCCTTTTCTGATTCGAATTCTAAATATGGATTGCCCCAAATTCTGTTTGGGAAACATCCGTTGGGAGCGACAATCCCATCTACTGATCTATGCGTGCAGGCACCTTCGATGCTGGAACTGACTGTTCCCGCTGATCTGGTGGATGGTTACGAATTTGTTGTTACAGGAACCTTGCATGAGAAAACAAGTCCCCAAGGCACTGTGCAGCTCAAAGTATTGAAAGACAAGCCACAACAGCTGACAGATCTGACCGCAGGTTCGTTTAAACGTAGCGGTCGCAAGTCAAGTTGGTCCGATGGTGAGAGTGCTGTCATTCCTCTCTCACCAATCCTTGTTACTGAAAACAGTGAAGTCAAAAAAGAGGTATTGGCACAGTTTGAGGAATTCCGTCAACTGTTTCCGGCAGCGTTGTGCTACACAAAGATTGTGCCCGTCGATGAAGTCGTGACGTTGACATTATTCTATCGTGAAGATAGTCAACTGCAGCGACTGATGTTGAATGATGAGGAAGTTACCGAATTGAACAAGCTATGGAATGATCTGCATTATGTCAGCCGTTCTCCACTCATTCAGGTTGATGCTTATGAACAGTTATGGCAATTTGCGACGCAGGATGCGGATCCAAGTGCATTCACACCCATGCGGGAAGGAATCATGCAGCGTGCAAACGAGTTTAAAGCGTTGCAGTTGAAAACAGAACCCGTGCATGTGAAAGCAGTGTTCGATTTTGCTGAGCAAGCTTGGAGACGCCCTTTGCTTTCCGCGGAACGGGAACAACTACCCGCGCTTTATACTCAATTTCGGGAGCAGGATCTTTCACACGAAGAGGCGGTGCACATGTTGCTGGCGCGTGTGTTGGTTTCTCCTGCTTTTCTGTATCGTAGCGAACGAGTATCGTCTGGAGCAAAACCAACGTCCGTTAGTGACTGGGAACTGGCGTCGCGGCTGAGTTATTTTCTCTGGTCTTCACTACCCGACGCAGAATTGCGGCGTCTGGCAGCCCAGAATAAGCTGCATCAACCTGATGTACTAAAGGCACAGGTGAATCGGATGTTGCGAGATCCGAAGATGCGCCGTATGGCGATTGAATATGGTTGTCAGTGGTTACACATTCGAGACTTTGATCAGTTTGACGAAAAAAGTCAGCGGCATTTCCCAGAATTTGCTGACTTGCGAAGCGACATGTACGAAGAAGTGATTCGCTTCTTTACGGCTCTCTTTCAGCAGGATCGATCTGTTGTGGAAATACTGGATGCCGATTATACCTTTGTGAATGGCCCTCTGGCGGAGTTTTATGGTCTGCCTGGCGAGAAGCAGGAAAAGGTATGGGAGCGAATTACTGGAGTCAAGAAACAATCGCGCGGCGGTATCCTTGCGATGGCAGCGACACTTTCAAAGCAATCGGGCGCATCGCGGACCAGTCCGATTTTACGCGGAAATTGGGTCTCTGAGTTCCTATTGGGCGAGAAACTCCCACGACCTCCCAAGGATGTTCCAGTACTTCCTGAAGAAGTCCCCAAGAACATGACGGAGAGGCAGCTGATTGAGCAGCACAGTTCTAATCCTGGTTGTGCGAAGTGTCATGAACGGATTGATGGCTTCGGATTTACTTTGGAGCAATTTGACAGTATTGGTCGACTGAGAAGCAAAGATTCCAGTGGTCATGAAATTGATGTTTCTGCTGTGCTTCCCGATGGCACCAGGGTCAGTGGTCTAGAAGGTTTACGTCATTATTTGCTGAGTGATCGGCGTGACGACTTTCTGCGAACATTTCAGCGTCGCCTGTTGGGCTATGCTTTGGGGCGATCGGTCCAATTGTCAGATGAGCCGCTGCTGAATGAGATGTTACAAAAAATGACTGAGGATGAGTATCGGATTTCGACAGCAATCCAGACAATTGTCTTGAGCCCACAGTTTCGTATGATTCGTGGGGCAGATCACAAATACCTGAGCAGTGTTTCTGAAAATGACTAGATCATCCACGTCAGGACGTGTTCAGATTCTTAAAATGATGACAAAACATATAACGGCATAATCACCTTTTACTGAAACCAAGGAGTGCTTCCATGTCTGCTTATTTGACAACCAGGCGTACTATGTTGCGTGGACTCGGTGTTGCAATGGCTTTGCCCTGGCTGGAGTCGCTACAGGTATGGGGACAGGAAGCAGGTACGACTGCAGTAAAGGGAGAGGCTCCTGTTCGTTTTGCGGCCCTGTTTTCCGGTAACGGATTTCATCGCGATCACTGGTGGGCCAAGGGAGCAGGGAAGTCGATGGAGCTGGGGCCTGTCCTGAAGCCGCTCACTGAATTTCGCGAAAGACTGCTTTTCATTCGCGGCTTGTATAACGAGGAAGCCCTGAAGGGGAATATTCACAGTTCTCAAACCGGTAATATTCTGAGTGGGGCACCATTGGAATCGGGGGGCGGGATTCGCAGCGGTATCAGTATCGATCAACTGCTGGCAAAGCATTATGGCCAGACCACCAAAGTTCCCAGTCTGGTGTTGGGTTGCGAAAAATCCAATCCGTCCGTTCACAAAAATTATTCGATGCTCTACAGCAGCCATATTTCCTGGAGCTCACCGACAACGCCTACTCCACTGGAAGTCTATCCGGCACTCGCCTTTGATCGACTCTTTCGTCAGGATGCTAGCAAAAGCGATCAGAGTGTGCTGGATGCCGTGTTGAGCGATGCAAAGGACCTGCGACGTGGAATCAGTCGCAGCGATAAGCAGAAGCTCGACGAATATCTCAATTCTGTACGCGAAGTAGAACAACGCATCGAACGCGCTGGCCAGCGGGGAGAGCTGCAAGGCTGGCGGCCTGCACTCGATAAACCAAATATTCCGCGACCCGCTGATGGGATTCCGCAGGATATTGCCGACCATATGCGACTGATGTGTGATATTCTGGTGCTTGCATTTCAGACAGATTCCACACGACTTTGCACATTAAAACTCAATAACGATCATTCCTCACTGAGATTTCCCAACCTGGGTGTTGATTATATGATTCATCACCTGTTATCGCATCAGGAGTCCGAGGACTGGCTCAAAGTAAATCAGTTCTTTTTAGAACAGGTTGCTTATGTCGCACGGAAACTGGATGCAATTCAGGAAGGAAGTCGAACCGCATTAGATAACTCTATCATTATGTATTGCAGTAGCATGCTGACGGGCAGTCATGATGCCACCAAGTTGCCGGTGGTGATTCTGGGTAGGGGAGGCGGTAAGCTGGAAACCGGACGTGTGCTCGACTATCTCGATAAACCGAACCGTAAGATGTGCAGTTTATATCTCTCGTTGATGGATAAATATGGCTTGCACCTGGATCAGTTTGGTGACTCGAATGAACGACTTGCAGAAATATAATCAGGGTATTTAAGAATGAAAACCAATGATTTGTCCACGGGCCATATGCCATCAGATAACAAATTAAAACGTCAAACACTGGCGCAGGCCGTTGAAGCACGCTTACGCACTGAAATTGTTCATGGGCTTCACGAACCGGGGGCCATGCTAACGGAACCCGTCTTGTCGACGGAGATGGGAGTGAGCCGCTCGCCTATACGCGAAGCGCTGCTAAATCTGCAGCGAGATGGGATTGTCGAGTTTGATGATCGAGGGAGAACGCGTGTTGTTTCGATGACGGCTGCGGATTTCGAAGATCTCTATTTTCTGCGACTGGCTGTGGAGCCCATGCTGGCGGTGCATGCTGCGGCGCGTGCGACGGATTCTGATTATGCTGCCTGGGAAGCAAATGTTGCTGCGATGGAAAAAACAGACAGCGTTGCTGAAATCAGTCAGCTCGACATTGAATTTCATTCAATGATTGTCGAAACCAGTCAACGCCCTCGGTTGATTGCAGCCTGGCGATCGCTACGCCCTTCATTAGAATTATGGTTGGCGGCACTACATCGGAAACATGAACAGCTGACGGGACGCGTGCGGGAAATTACAATTGAAAGTCATTTAGAGCTCATTGAATCTCTACGTGCGGGAAAGAGCGAAGCGATTCGCGAATTGATTCAGGATCATATTGAAGGCTGGTACAAGTGGCTGCCGGAAATGGACGATTTGGCTTGACTGGTTTGATATTTATTCGGGGAAGAAATCAATTCTATGCGATTAATTTTTCGACTACATTTCCCGAGACGTCAGTGAGGCGGAAGTCGCGGCCTTGAAAACGATAGGTCAGTTTTTCATGATCCAGGCCGAACAGTTTGAGAATTGTTGCATGAAGATCATGTACATGGACGGGGTCTTTTGAGACGCCCCAACCAATTTCATCCGTTTTACCGATGACTTGGCCTCCTTTGATGCCGCCACCCGCGAGCCACATGCTGAAGGAATAGGGATGATGATCGCGGCCGGTCACTTTCTTGAAGTTGACACGGTTTTCACCCAAAGGTGTTCTCCCGAATTCGCCGCCCCAGACAACCAGTGTGTCCTCGAGTAAACCACGGCGTTTAAGGTCTTTGAGTAAAGCCGCGATGGGCTGATCGGAAATCTCGGTATAGCGTTTCAAGCCGCTGTCCAGATAGCTGTGGTGATCCCAGGTTGATAAAAAGAGCGTGACATAACGCACGCCCCGTTCGACCATGCGACGGGCCAGCAGGCAATTGCGGGCATACGAACCGTTGAAGCCAGCATGACTGCTTTTCGATGCTTCTTCGCGCGTGACACCATATTCATCGAGTGTTGCTTTGGTTTCGCCGGAAAGATCGAGCAACTCTGGTGCGGTTTGCTGCATGCGAAAGGCGAGTTCGTAGGCTTTAATCCTGCTGGCGATTTCGGGGTTACCGATCTGCTCGTAGCGGAGGCCGTTCAACTCATTGATGGTCTGCAGACTCCGCATCTGTGCTTCGGGTGCGATTTCAGCAGGCGTTTCCAGGTTCAATACCGGACTGCCCTGATTACGAAACAGCGTTCCCGCGTATTGCGAGGGGAGAAATCCACTCGACCAGCTGGAAGCCCCGCCGGGTAAACCGCGGCCCAGTGTGGCCAGCACAACATAGCCGGGTAAATTCTGTGATTCACTTCCCAGACCGTAATTGAGCCACGAGCCGAGCGTGGGACGTCCCTGCAGATCGGAGCCGGAGAGCATCATCAACTGACCGGGCAGGTGATTGAACTGCTCACAGTGCATCGAGCGAACCAGGGCGATGTCATCCACGCAAGTGCTAAGGTGAGGCAGCAGATCCGAGAGTTCCATGCCGCACTCGCCGTAGCGTTTGAAGGTGCGTGGGCTTCCCATTAACTGCGCTGCTTCTTTTTGGATGAATGCGAATTTGATGTCCTTCAGTAAAGACTCAGGCATCGGTTGACCGTCGAGTTCATTTAACTTTGGTTTGGGGTCGAACAAGTCCATCTGGCTCGGGCCCCCTTCCATGAAGAGGTAAATGCAACGCTTGGCCTTGGGGGCGAAGTGTGCCTGTTGGCCGCTGTTCTCGCTTGCCAGCAATCCCTCATCTTTCAGCAGCGAGGCAAGAGCCAGCGTTCCCAGACCACTGGCGCCACTGGTGAAGAATTGCCGACGATTCAGGGCTGAAGGATCATTTCCAGTGGATGCAGGAGGAAGCAGCATATTTAATCTCGCGTAATAAATTCATCTAAATTCATGATGATCCGAGCGACCTGGCTCAGAGCCGTCAATTGCGGCGATGTTTTTTCTGCGGAATCGATATTGTTCTGGCTAGCGACTCGGAGCAGATCAGAATAGGACGCGCTGAGTGCGTTCTGTTCCCGTTCATTCGCAGGACGTCCAAGACATCGCAGAAACATTTCATTCATGGCAGAGGGAAAGTCATCAGGATAGTGCTCATGCATTTTTTTACCGAGCACCTGGGCACTTTCAAAAAACATGGGGCCGTTCAGTAGTGTGAGTGCCTGGAGTGGAGTATTGGAGCGTTCGCGGCGGCTGCAGGAAACAGTGGCATCGGGGGCGTCGAACGTCATCAGCATCGGGTAAGGCACTGTTCGTTTAAAGACGATATACATTCCCCGTCGATATTGTTCGCTCCCCTGGCTGGCAGGCCATTTTACGCTCCGCCCGACGTCGGTCACGAACGCCGGTAGCGGTGGTCTGATCCCACGCCGACCAATGGTTCGGTCCAGTAACCCGCTTGCATTCAGATGAATATCACGAACGATTTCGGCTTCGAGCCGATAGCTGTTTTGTCTCCACAACAACTGATTGTTGATGTCTTGTGGATTAGAACGGGCGTTTGACGCTGAGGACATACGGTATGTAGACGACATCACGATCAGGCGAACCATTGCTTTACGGCTCCAGTCACGACTTTTGTATTCCGTAGCGAGCCAGTCCAGTAGCTGCTGATGCGTGGGGGCTGCGCCTTTGGTTCCAAAATCGTTGGGTGTCGCAACAAGCCCCTGGCCGAATAGATGTTGCCAGATGCGATTGACGGACACGCGCGGTGTCAACGGATTATTATCCTGAAAGAGCCATTGAGCGAGATCCAGACGATTCGGTGTTTGGTTTCGCGATGATAAGTCGGGGAGTACGAAGGGCGTGCCCGGACTTACCTTTTCGCCGGGACGATTGTAAATGCCGCGAACGTGCACGAAAGTGTCGCGACGGTCTTTTGTTCGTTCTGTAAATATCGGTGCTCTCGTCGCGGGGGGAGATGGTTTTGTCTGTAGTTGTGTTGCCAGTTTATCAGAGAGTTTTTTCCAGCCTGCTTTTTTCGTTTGATAAAAAGGGGAGAGTCGTTTCAAGTCGGTCGATTTTTTGTATTTATTCAGAATGTCGGTGATTTCAGTCTGTTGTTTCTTTGTCAGACCGGTGTTTTCATACGTTTTTAATTCTGACAGGAGTTGTTGATACCGCGGTTCCCACTTTGTGCGAGCCTGTTCGTATTCTGTATCTTCCCAGGGTTTCTTGACTTTGGCTGTGGTTTCATTGGCATTATTGAAGAAGGCGTAAATTTGATAAAACTCTTTCTGGGAGATCGGATCGTGTTTATGGTCGTGGCATTCAGCGCAGCCAAATGTGAAACCGAGCCAGACCATGCCCGTTGTATTCACACGATCGACAATTTCTTTCGTGCGGTATAGTTCCAGGTCAACGCCAGCTTCTGTGTTACTAAGCGTGTTTCGATGAAAGCCGGTTGCAATTTTCTGGGATAACGTTGGCTTGTCGAGCAGGTCTCCCGCGAGTTGCTCGATGGAAAACTGGTCAAATGGCAGATCCTGATTAATGGCATCAATGACCCATTCACGGTAGACCCAGGCATGTTTCCGCATGCTGTCTCCAAGATAGCCATCACTGTCAGCATACCGCGCGAGGTCCAGCCAGTAGCGGCCCCAACGCTCTCCAAAATGTGGGGAGGCTAACAGCTCATCCACGAGTTGTTCGTAGGCACGTGGATCTTCGCTGGAGATAAATGATTCGACTGCCTCTGGTGCGGGGAGTAAGCCTGTCAGATCGAGATACAGTCGACGAATGAGTTTATGGCGACTGGCTTCGGGAGCCGGTTTGAGCCCATTCAGTTTGTGCCGCGCCGCTACAAATGCATCGATGGGATTACGGATGGGGAATTCCGGGTTGGTTTCAAAGTCTGTGGGGACGGTGGGACGGTGCAGCGGTTTGAGTGACCACAGTACCGGAGGTTGAATTTCAAAATTGGCAGGCCAGACAGCGCCTGCCTTGATCCAGTTCCGAATCGTCGCGACTTCTTCATCGGAAAGAGGTGGTTCATCGCGTGGCATTTCGGCTGTGCCGTCTGTGGGAGTGATCAGGTCAATCAGGTAGCTTGCATCCGGATCACCCGGATCAATCGACGGGCCACTCTCGCCTCCTTTTGTCGTTGCCTGGGTTGAGTGCAAAGAGAGTCCCCCTCGACGCACACGGTCGTTGTGACAACTTAGACAATGCCGTTGTAAGATCGGAGCAACATCCTGGCGAAAGTCGACTGCTTCCGCACTGAAAGCGGATTGCACTGATGCGATCAGCAGTGAATAGCTTGCAGCTAAGAAAGTGATGCGGAGTTTGTGGTTACTCATTTCGCGAACTGACTTTCAATCTGTGGGATTGAGCCGTCACTTGATCAAAAAGGTAGATCGACGCGGATGGCTAGAATATCAAAGGGTTCTGTCGGCAGCCTGTTTTTTCTGGTAGTGTTATCAAACTCGATGATTTACGGACGTTTTTATAAATCCGTGGTTGGCTTCTGTTAACGGGGAGAGAATGTTGATTTTAACCCCGTGATGCTAATGAACACAACCCTTTCTCACCTGCGGGGCTTTGTTTTGCTTCACGAGTGTATCTCTTCTGTCAGAGGTTAACTGAAAGTGGAGAAATAATTTCCGTGACCGGGTGGCTTTCACTTACATCAATGGTACAATTTTAATGTGTATATTGGCTTCTGACTCACGCGCTTTATCTCAAACCAATGAAATTCTGCCATGAAATCCATCCTGCTGCTGATTCCCGTTCTCTTTGCATTCTCCAGTCAACTGTGTGCTGACGAGCGACCGAACATTGTCTTCTTCTTTGCCGACGATCAAACGACCAGCACGATTGGCTGTTATGGCAATCAGGTAGTTCAGACTCCGAATATCGATGCATTGGCGGCGCGCGGAACACGATTTGATAACGCCTATGTCAGTCAGGCAATCTGCTGGGTAAGCCGCACGACGATCCTGACCGGTCTGACGGGGCGAAGTTACGGCACTTCTGCGAATCCGGAACTGGCGCGGCCCGATGCAGTGGAGACCTTGTATTCCGATATCCTGCGTCAAAACGGATACCGTACCGGCTACTTCGGAAAGTGGCATGCCAAAATGCCGAAAGGCTATAAAAAGGAAGCACATTTTGATGAATTTGAAGCGATCAGCCGCAATCCCTATTACAAACAACAACCAGATGGCAGTTTGCGACATGAAACGGAGTTGATCGTTGATCGAGGAATCGAGTTTGTGAAATCGCAACCGAAAGACAAACCGTTCGCATTAAACATGTGGTTCAATGCCTGCCATGCTGAAGACAGCGATCGACGCCCGGGCATTGGTCATTTTCCGTGGCCTCGTGCTGTCGATGGGATGTACGAAGACGTTACGATTGCTCCGCCACGTCTTGGCGATCCTTCGATTTTCAACGGGCAGCCTGACTTTCTGAAAACGACCATCAACCGTGAGCGTTATTTCTGGCGCTGGAATACCGATAAAAAGTATCAGACGAACATGCGTGCGTACTATCGTATGGTGAGTGGTATCGACGGTGCCATTGGACGTTTTATGCGGGCGCTTGAAGAAGCAGGATTGGCTGATAACACGATCATTGTTTATTCTGCTGACAATGGATATTACATGGGGAATCGTGGTCTGGCAGGCAAGTGGTCCCATTATGAAGAAGCGATCAAGGTGCCTCTGATCGTGGCTGATCCGCGTGTTCCTCAAAAACAGCGTGGTCAAGTTACGACCGCCTCTGCGTTGAATCTGGATCTGCCGGCAACCTTTCTCGACTGGGCGGGAGTCAAAATTCCCGAACGATACCAGGGGCACAGCTTGAAGCCGATTGTAGAGAAGGGAAAACCTGCCGACTGGCGTCAGGAGACATTTCATGAGCATTTCGCTGTTCGCAGTCGTATTCCTGCCTATGAAGGTTTACGTAACGAACAATTCAAATATGTGCGCTATTTTGACCATGGCAATCATGAGTTTCTGCACGATCTGAAAAAGGATCCTGATGAACTGGTCAATCTGGCGGGAGATCCTCAGCACGCGAAAACCTTGCAGGAAATGCGAAAGCGGACAACCAACCGGGTGAAAGAACTCGGAGGGCCGCTTGATCCTCTCAAGGGGAAATTTACCGCATCGACAGTGCCTCACCCGAAAGCCTCCGCAGCCGTCAGTGCCCGCGCCGATAAAGAAGGATTCGTTCGCGTGTTCGATGGCAAATCGCTGCGTCACTGGAACGGCGACCGCAAGTACTGGTCAGTCGAAGACGGCGCCTTAACCGGCAAAACAGATGGCACGTTAAAGATGAACCGTTTCATCACCTGGAAAGACTCGACCATTCGCAATTTTGATCTGCGTGTGAAGGTGAAAGTGACTCCCGGCGGTAATAGTGGTCTGCAGTACCGAGGCATGTCGCGGCCTGACCTGGGTTTGGACATTGTCACCGGTTATCAGTGTGACGTGGTGGCGAATAATCCGAACTACAACGGGATGCTGTATGAAGAACGCGGGCGTCGTATTCTGTCACACACGGGAGAAAAAGTGATTATCGCAACGGATGGACAGCCGTGGGTGATCGAAAAAATGCCCGTCAAAACATTTGCTCCCGATGAGTGGCATGACTTTCGCGTGCTGGTGAAGGGGAACCATCACCAGCACTGGATTGATGGCCATAAAACGGCCGACCTGATTGATCTGGACGAAAAGGGCCGTGCTTTGGAAGGGGTATTGGCGGTCCAGGTTCACGTGGGGCCTGCGATGAAAATTCAATACAAGGATTTCAAAATCAAACACCTGCCAGACGATCTGCCCCTGCAACAGGCCAAAGACCATCCCATTCCAGCGAATGCCTATGGCGTGCGACCACAGGGCCGCTTGCCGAAGAACTGGAAGCCGCCGATTTACGGTCAGCGTTGATTTGGAGAAGCAAACGCGTCTGTCGCTCGAATTGATCAACTAAAACAGAATAGTTCATTTCTGGTAGTTACTCTCAGTGCTATAGGTTTGAGAACTTGCTGGCAGTGTGTGGTTCTGAATTCTTCTGAACGGGATGAAGGAAGATTATGAGTAACAGTGATCAGTTTGAGAGTCGCTCCTGTTTTTCGCCAAATTATCGCGGTGCTGGTGTATTGTTGTCTGTGACTTCCTTGCCGTCTCTGTATGGGATTGGTGACTTTGGTCCTGCGGCTCGGAACTGGATTGACCGTCTTCAAGAGGCTGGTCAATCCTGGTGGCAGTTTTTACCACTGGGGCCAACTGGATATGGCAACTCGCCTTATCAACCGCTTTCGTCGTTCGCTCTCAACTGGCTTTTGATCAGTCCTGATGATCTAGTTGCGGATGGTTTGTTACAACAGGCCGACCTTTCTGGAATCGTGTTCTCTGAATCCGTAGTGGATTTAGACGCTGTCCGATCGTTTAAGCAACGTCTACTAGAAACGGTCTGGCTTCATTTTCATGAGAGAGCTACCTCAGAGCTGAAGCAGGCATACCAAAATTTCTGTGATCACGAAAAAGCCTGGCTGGATGACTATGCCTTGTTTCAGGTACTGAAAGACAAGCATCAGGGAGCCTGTTATCTCGAATGGCCAACGGAACTGGTCCGACGGAATTCAGATGCTCTCGCTCAAGCCCGACAGGAACAGGCGAATGAAATAGATCAGGTGCAATTGTCGCAGTTCCTGGTATTTCAGCAATTGAAACGCCTGAAGGAGTATGCTCACGGCAAGGGAGTCCGGTTCATCGGCGATTTGCCATTTTTTGTCTCTCCCGATTCCAGCGATGTCTGGGTCAATCCGGAGCTGTTTCTGCTGGATGATGATTTACGACCTCGCTTTGTTGCCGGTGTGCCTCCTGATTACTTCAGTGCTCAAGGGCAGTTCTGGGGCAACCCGGTTTATAACTGGGAAGCACTCGGTGAAACAGGTTACCGCTGGTGTATCGACCGGTTTCGTGCGTTGCTGGATCATGTGGATCTGATTCGTCTGGATCACTTTCGTGGTTTTGCGGCTGCCTGGCATATACCGAATGGGGCACCTAATGCCCAGGCAGGGCAATGGGAGCCCGGGCCTGGTCGAAAGTTTTTCAGTGCAGCCCAAAACGAACTGGGTGTGCTTCCGTTAATTGCAGAGGATCTGGGAATCATCACTCCGGATGTGAATGCGCTTCGAGACGAATTTCATCTACCCGGTATGCGCGTCCTTCAATTTGCCTTTGATGGAAATCCTGACAATCCCTACCTGCCACAAAACTATGATTCGAATACCGTTGTCTTTACAGGCACACATGACAATAACACAACACGCGGCTGGTATGAATCTCTCTCGAAGGATGAGCGTAAGAATGTGTGTGAAACGCTTCAGCTTCCCGCAATCAACAGTCGGGAAATCGCGGCGGTATTGATGAATCTGGCATGGTCTTCAGTCGCAGCACTCGCGATGGCTCCTCTACAGGATATACTCAATCTGCAGGCAAACGCACGAATGAATACACCGGGACGCGCAGGCGGAAACTGGCGCTGGCGATGCACGACTGAGATGCTGGAGACGCCCACCTTCACATGGTTGAGGGAACTAACAGCAAATTTGAATCGCTTACCCGTTGTTTAGTCAGCGGATTAAGCCATTCCAAAATCTACAGTTACTAAAAACGCAACGGAACGAACTTCATCGAAGTTTAGATAGGATGAGACCGTCAGTCGCCGGCTTGCTTCAACGCCCAGGATGCATGCTGTCTGGTGAGGCGTTGCAGTTCGTCCGTGGCTATTTCTTTTGATGGTTCAGGTTGCTCAGCCAGGTGGCGTAAGCGATCGATGGCATCTTTCTGGCCGAGTAGACCGAGCCCGATAGCTGCTGAATCTCGGACGACTTCAGAAGGATGTTTCAAGAGCGCACGGAGTGATGACTGGAAGTCAGGATTCTCAGAAAAGCCCGCGAGGCGACAAGCCAGTGCGATGGCAGCGGGGGAATCGCCGTTTTGAGCGGTTAAGATGTGTTTTAGGGCATCTCGATAGGGGACCAGGTTTTCGGCAACTCTTCCTTTACGGCGTTCTCGATCATATTGAACGTAGATCTCCTTTGATTGTTGCATATAGAGACTCTGTAAGCCAATCTGTCTGACCTCGGCAAAACGACTGGATAGCAGGTCCCTGGAAGCGAATGAAGTGAAATCATCGTCTATGAGTCGCGCCCAAGTGCTACCTACGGGAGTACTCGTGACGACAGACCGATGGCCAATCAGAACAGAGTTACCAGTTTGTCGATCGGAATTCAGTAATAAAACTCGTGCTTCTTTTGAAACTTCTGGGGTACTCAACGTTCTGAAGGAATCAGTTGCGGAACCGGAAGCGACGACAATGCCATCTCGTATCAACACCCCCGTCACACGGACCAGCTGACCTTTATAGTAAGATGTACTCAGGATTTCCGGTGTCAGCACGGCGCGTTGCTGTGGATCGCGGTGAATGGAAAACGACTTCACTCGAGTCTTCTGTGAAGCAGAGCCCCCTAAGGACCATTTTGCGGCTGTTTGCGAATTTTCATCGGACTGTCGAGGCACCAGTGTGGATTGATTGATTTCAAACGGGGCGACCACGACTTCGCACTGACTCTTCTTTTCCAGTGTTTCTGCACATGTCAGCGGTTCTACTGATTCGCCAGAAAACCGAGTCAGCGTCCAATACTTAGCGATTCCGAGTCGCGGGTAAGAAACCAGACTGCAGCGAAGAATCAGTCTGCCATTAGCGTCTGTTTCAGTTCTAACCTCTGTTAGATTGTTCCACGACGGGTGTGTCCAGGGTTCGGTGAATGCAGCAAATGATGCGGAGAGTTGGTCCCCTTTCTGTTCCGGCTGGCGCGACTTCAACTCTTCCCACTGGAACCAAGGTAGCTCTCCTTTCGAATCGAGTGTACTGGAACGAATTACTCTGCTCGGTTTTTTGCCGTCGATCAGTATTTGGCTGGTCGAGACCTTCGATTTATTTGTTAGATGGGCCTCTCGGTCAAAGAGCCATAATTTGCCATCAAGAATCTGGAATCGCAGGTCCATATCAAACGCTCGCGTTTTGCAGATGATCCGTAATGGCGCAAACTGCCCTGGCGACACTTCAGTATAGTCGA
The DNA here is from genome assembly GCF_007744675.1 of Gimesia alba. Classification (NCBI taxonomy): domain Bacteria; kingdom Pseudomonadati; phylum Planctomycetota; class Planctomycetia; order Planctomycetales; family Planctomycetaceae; genus Gimesia; species Gimesia alba. The sequence continues at coordinate 4,056,152 of NZ_CP036269.1, read as the reverse complement.
GAAATTGAAATTCCATCAATTCAGAGCGTTCGACCAGCGGAAAACCGGTCTCGGCATCAACAACCAGCACGAGGTCCTTGTTCGAGGTGATTGAATAACCGCCTACATATGAGTAGGTACCGGTTTCTTTTTCGAGTCCTGAACCGACTTCCTGAGAAAATTTCGGGCCATTCAAGCCAAGAACGCGCACCGGGCGACCATTCCATTCTGCTGAAAAGGCAATCGGCATTTTCCAGCGCTCTGGTGTGCGTCGGATGCTGTCCAAGGCGAGTGAAAGGGTGATGCCGCGACTGATTTTGAGGCTTTTATTGGGCAGTTGACGTGGAGACTGTTCGTCCTGACCTTCAAATTGGAATGTGACATTGGGTTGGGGAGCGTCTTTGGTGCGTAACCAGAGCTGATGTTTCTTCAGCAATGGAATCAATGTCTCTTTAGCCGTCCGTCTGTTGGCGGTAACGGCTGCTTCAGGGATGGTCGAGGCAAATAACGGCAGTCGATTCTCATCGTACAGCACGAGCATCAAGTTTGTGTCTACGTTCAGCGTATTAGATTTCAAAGGAGGGAAGTGTAATTCCGCTGTCGGGGCGGTTGCCCCCCATAAGCGGGGGCCGTTTAAGGGCATGTTCGTTGGCATCCATCTTATCGATAGGGGACGAAATTGATTATCTTCTGATTCTGGGGGCACATGAATGGTATGCGTGGCTCCCAGTTCTAGCGGAGTCAACCCCTGTAAGGCGACCTTATGCTGAGGCTCAGCCGAAGCGGTCATTTCTTTTAATTTGGATTCTGCTTTCTTTTCTGCTTCGTTCAGGGCTTTCGATGAAGCATTGATTTTTAGGTCTATAATCTCTTCTTTCTGCGCTTCTTTCTCAGCAAATTGAGACGTGCCTCTGGTTAAGATCCACAGACCTGCATCGGTGATACGAAATTTTTGATCAACATGGAAATTTTTCTCGGGAAAATGAATTGCAATTCTCAACGGCGCCTGCTGACCATTTTTCGATGTAGCCCAATCCGATAAATCAACCTCAGCGATCACTTCATCACCTTTGTAGGCGACTTCGCGAATAATGCGATTATGGTCGTCGATCGTCAAGACCGTCCGATTGCTGTAGACGTCATGCATATAGGACCATGATGTTGTTTCAAACATGGCACCAGCGTTTAACCTGACACGACGAGCGGCATGGGGAGTTGCTCGCAGTTCGATGAGCCGAGTGTTATTTTTCTGTATGTAATCCGTAATTCTGAAGTCATTGGGATTTCGTCCCCAGTCGATAGCTGCAAAATTCAAGCGGGTACCAGACAGATGTCGTAGGGTGTCACGCCTGAGGAGTTCCCTGGCCGAGAGTCGATATGACTTTCTTTGTGAATTTGTGATCTCCTCTGCTGTCCGATAGCGGGGATATGCGTCAGCGTCTGCAAAGGTAAAGGTAGAACCGTCGGAGAGTTTCAACACAGACCAGCCGACTCCATAATGTTCGGAACCATCTTCCCGGTGCGTCACCTCGATGCGGAACGTTCCCTCTTTCTTCCATTGAAAACGCTCATCAAGTCGTATTGGTGACATACGATGCGTGAACTCAATCGATTCAATACCCTCCAGATCAGGGTTTTGCCAGAGACGATTGGCAGCCAGAACGATTTTGGAGTCAAACTGAGTTGCTCGTTTGGCGCCAGCTTCCTGTTCTAAGAGAAGTTTCTCCAACTCGCTGGGTAGAGTCGGCCAATCTTCAGGAACAGCTGTCTCTGATTGTTTTAGGGAAACCTGCTTACCACTTTTGCTTTCTGTCAGTGAAGTGCTGTCCTTCGACCAATTCACGGTTGTCGCATCTGTAAAAACACGCTGTAACGAACCTCCATCAATGCGTGCGGCCCAAATGTCTGATCTTGAGATCTTTTTCGTGTCAGGATGCGATTCAGAAGTTCGTTGACTCCAGGCAAGCCATTCTCCATTGGGTGACCATACCGGCAAAATACCTCCTGTCATGAAACTGAAGTTCGAGTCGCGATCTCGGCGATTGATTCCTGCCGGGCTGACATACTTGAGCTTTCTTGAAGTCGTGTCCCAGATTCCAATACGTCCGTCTGCGGGAATTCCTCCGATCCAGGAGCCAGCAATTCCAAATTGTGTCGACACGGCAATCAGTCGACCGTTGGGCGACCAGACGGCTCCTGCGCCCTGCACACCGGTTTCATCAATCTCACCAGATGATACATCGACCACGACCAGCGGGTAGATGTTGCCATAGCCGGGCGAGTTTCCAATGGCCAGTTTTTGTGAATCCGGGGACCAGGCTGGCTTAGTCTTCAGCCCTTTTTCAATCAGACATCTGACTGTTCTGGTAGCTGTGTTAAAGCAGAAAAGCCCATATTTCTTTGAACCGTCCTGGCCAGTATATCTGCCTGTGAAAGCAATCTGTGAGTTGTCAGGGGCAGGGACAGTGAAGAACGGTTTACAATTGGGGGGTAGCGCAGTTAGCGTCAGAGGCTTTTTGCTGGATAATTGCTTTTGAGTTACGTTCTTTTTATTTGGACTGGCGATTTCTGTTGAAGCAACGTTTTGTGGAATGATCGGTGTGACATTATCATGGACTGTTTTACCCACGAGTAATAACGGGCAAGAAATGATTGCCAGGAACAGAATCAGGAGTGAGCTTGCGATTCCAGAATTGACCGTTGAACGATTCTGTTCGATCAATTTTAATCGTGATTTAAGTTGTCGTACCGATCCTGATCCTCCGGTGGCTAACTCTGGTTGCTTCTGCACCTTCGCGACAAAACTGACGGTCTCAACAATTGCCTTGGTGTACTCTCCAACTCGATCAGGCCAGAGTTGGAGAACCTGCGCATCGCACGCTGACTCTTCTGCTGCGCGTAATCGGAACCGGGCAAACCAGAAGAGCGGACACCACCACCATAACACGGCGGTAGCGAGCTCCAGCCAGCGGGTTAAATAATCGCGTCTTTGAAGATGAGCAAACTCGTGTGCCAGTAGCAGATCTCGAGTGATCGGTTCCTGCACTGCAGACAAATCACGAGGAAGTACTACAATGGTGTTCCTTAAACCGGACCAGACCAGAGGGGGGATTGTTGCCGTCAATATTCTTACAGTGGGAACTTTTTTCAGACCAACTCGGTCTGCAATCCTGGATACGACAGATTGTACATCGGGTGCTACAGGTTCGGAGAGTTGCAGTAACTTCGAAAACGACCAGATAGACCTCAGAGTCTTGGCCAGTACAACCAGGGAACCGGTTACCCAGATGAAACAACAGATCCAAGCTATGGTTTCGCCTGTGGATATTTTGCGATATGTTCCTGTGTCTTGTGCTTTTGAGTTTTTCGTCTTAGGTTCATTGGATAAACTCTGCGAATCTGTGAGGGAAGTTCCCTGAGCGACTTTTATATTGTCCTTTTCAACGAACTTTTCAGATTCCGTCAGAGATTGCTCTGGTAATGTTGAGTTTTGCGTTGAGTCAACTTTCTGATTATGGCTGGCTGCGACATATGATCTTTCCGGAAAACGCTGGGCATCCTCAAACATCTTAGTGTCCGTAGAAGCGAATTTGTCATTAATAGAGACATTTGGATGAATTGCAACTGGGGACTGAGGAGTTGTTTGTGACAGAGTGGGTTCTGAATTGTTCCAGGAAGGAAATCCAGGGGTAATGAGTGGCATAAAAGGGGGGATGACCAGTCTCAGTAGCACGACAAACCAGAATGCATGTTCGATGGCAGGCCAGTGATGACGTGTCACACGACTCAGCAATTCAGCAACCCCGCATAGAATGGCGGCGATTGTCAGAATACTCAGTATTATGTGGGCCACTGTTTCAAACCACATCGAACAACTCCCTTATATAAACCCCACGCGATCAACCAGGCTGTTCGTCTAATCTATTTCTTTTTCGGCTTCTTTTCAGAGACTTCGTCTAACAGTTCTTTCAATTCTTTCTGCTCAGCAGTCGTCCAGCGGCGCATCTGAATCAGTCCGGTCAACATTGGTATCACAGATCCACCACATAATGAATCGGATAGGCCTCGTAGCCGTTCCTGAATTAACGTCTCACGATCGACTGTCGCCGAGAAAACATGGACCCGCTGACTACGGTTTCGTGCGACACAGTTACGGGATTCAAGCCGTTCCAGTAGCTTCTGAACGGTGTAGTACTGAGACGTTGATCCTTCTGGATAGATTTCGTCACACACTTCGCGCGTGGTGGCGCGGCCACGTTCCCAAAGAACCTGTAAGACTAACAGCTCCGTGTCAGTAACATGATATTGCTTGGGTTGCATCTTCAGCTCCTTCAAAACTAACAAAGACATGGTGTCTTTGATGGTATTTAAGCTGGTTCTGCAGATAAAGTCAAGATGTCTTTGATCTGTTGTCCGAAAAAAGATCGATCTTGGAATAGGTACGCAGACTAGAGGCCTACGTTGATTCTCTGAGCAGGTAATGAGAGATTCGACCTTCAAGCATGATGGTCAATCTAGTTTGCACTGTTGGTGGAAGGTTCATCCCCACTCTCGTTTGAGAGCCGCACGATACATGAGCATATTCAGGCAGCAAGCGGCAGAAATTGCGGTCAAGGTTGATATATAAAGCAGAAGCGGACTCTGTTCCGCTCCTGCTTGAGGAATCAATTGTAGCGCGGCCGTGGCAAGGACTAAAATACTGGCGATGAGATTCAGCCCTAGAATACTGCCGACGATTTTCCACGTCTGTTTGAAAACCAGCACACTGGTATTCACTCCCAGGAGCCATAGCGGTGCCGCAAAACTGACTAATAACAGTTTACAGATTACTTCTGTCTTAAACAAAACGGAATTCATGCTCAGCAGTACAAACAGAGCCAGAAAGCCGATCATAAGAATACTGTGATCCCAGGCCAGGGATAGATACAGTTGCTTTATCAGCGATTGACGGTTGACGGGTCTCAATGATTCGATTTCCAGACTCTTACGTCGTTGGAACCAGGCGATGGCAGGCAGGGCAATGCCCGCGCTGGCGAGGCTGGCAAACGAGCCTCCCAGTAAGGGGCGAAGATCAGGTATGAACGGTTCTCCCGAGACGACTTTCGCGATTCCTTGAAATACTAGACCAAAGAAAAGAACCATTGCGATGACCCAGAACATGACCACGGGGCGAAAGGCATTTCCTCGTCGCCAGAGCTTGATCATTTGCCAGGTTGACCTCTTGGAGTAATGCAGCCCCTGGAGACTTCGATCAAGGTTCCAGATGAACAATTTGCCTGGCTTTTTCCACTGAGCCTGTGGTAGTCGTTCTTTGTCCCAGGGGGAGAAAGCTGGTATCGTTGAAGAAGTTTCGTTTACGAAGGTCGTGATGGCGGGTAAATTTCTTAAAACCCAGGCAATAGCGAAGACTTCGATACCAATTATGATGATCGCGAGTCCTGGCATCTGTCCCTGTAAAAACCAGATGGTTTCCCCGGCGATGGTCGACTCAAAAAGTGGCCGAATCAAGAGCAGCAGAACAAAAAATGCTGGTATCATCAATCCATACAGCCACTGTCGTAAAAGGAGATTGGAAAACAGGCTGAGGGAGAACAGGCAACCGACTGCAGGGAAAAATAAAAAGAGGCTCAATGCAGGCAGGATGCCGAAGTCATACTTCAAAATTCCGAGGCAGACACAGATGGCAGCTATTGCGAGTATGATTACTGCGATATGACGATGTGGTGCGACAAAATTGGGAAGTGATTTCGCAGCGGGTGAGATCATGTGTGCCCACAGCTGGAGTACGAGAACGGCGATCAGTAGAGCAGAGATGAAAATCGCGGCTCTGATGGCCATGAGTTTATAACGGGAGTACGTGATCGGCAATGCCCGTATGGGGAGCAGGGTCGCATCGGTAAAGTGCCGCAGGCGTTTCATTAAAAACCAGTCGGCATACACTTCTTTCAAAGAGGGGCAATTGCGCAGTTGTTCGAGTTGTGCGTCGGTTAAATCAATCTGGTTCCATGTTTGTGTCGGTATTGATTTTTTTGGGGTCGCAATGGCGTTTGTCGGGCTGATCAGCGTGAGTTGTTCTAAATGTGGAATTTGAGTGGCCCGTTCCAGAATATCGGGTGAAGCATTGGACAAGTGCAGCGCCAGTAGGTTGACCTTCGACATTTTCGGTATTTCTTCAGGATGTGCTTCCAGAGCCGGGGCCAGGAGTTCCAGTTGGGAGACTTTTTCCCCGAAATGTTGAAGCGCGCCGGCGGGAAGTCGGGACTGCATCAACACGAGCGCGTTCAGCCTGGGTAACTGGCAGATCTGATTCACGTTTTCTGCTGTCAGATCGAAGTCGAATAATGACAGATACACCAAATTGGGAAAGACACTCAGGTCGGGGAGAGGGTCATTGGAATTCAGCTTGACCAGATTGAGCGACAGGACTTCTTCGGGATGTACACGTTCGAGTAGATCTGAAAGCGTCTGAATTTTATGATCTTTGCCGGTATAAACGGATTCAATCCGTCCTGCCGCCTTTGGTCTGGGGCCGACCTGGAAGACATCGCCACTGGTGGGCCCGAATACCAGAGAAAGAAAAAATAAGAGAATCACCCCCGCCAGTAGGAGTACCAGCGGACGCTGCCAGTACGTTCTGAGAATTTGCTTATAGAGAGCGAATCTTGATGTCATTGAACGGTCTCCCCTGTTTCCTGAGACGCGACTCCCGAAAGTTCCAGAAATATTTCTTCCAGATTCAGGTCTTCAATGGTGGTCGTCGCTTGAAATTTGTCCGTGAAAATGTCCATTGTCAGCGTGTCAAATTCTTTTACTGCTAACAGGGCATGCTTGCCTTCAATCTGAGAGCGGAGAGTGCCTGGAATATTGAGATTGGGGGGTAACTCATTTTCCGCTGTGATACGAATACGTTTCACCTGCTGTTTCAGTAAGTCTAATTCGCCGAAAAAGCCAACCTTTCCTTTGTCCAGAAAGGCAACATGCGACGCAACTCTCTCAAGATCAGAGGTAATATGGGTTGAAAACAGAATTGTGTTCTCTTCTTCAGTGAAATCGATTAATGACTGTAAAAACTGACGGCGAGCGACCGGGTCGAGGCTGGCAACGGGTTCGTCCAGAATCAGCAATTCAGGGTGATGCCCCATTGCGATGATCACAGCCAGTTTTTGTCGTTGTCCCACAGAAAGTGCCCCCACGCGTTGTGTCTCGTTGAGGCTCCATTCTTTTAGTAGAGTATTCACAAAGGTTTGATCCCACTGCGCGTAAAATGCTCCCGTGTATTCTGTCATGGCCTGGACGGTCATCCAGGGGAGCAATGCGAATTCTTGAGAGACATAACCTAAACGAGATTTCGCTGCAGCATCTAAGTCCCAGGAGTTTTGCCCAAAGATGGTACTCATTCCTGAAGAGGCTTTGAGTAATCCCAGAATACATTTAATTAATGTCGTTTTTCCGGATCCATTTGTACCCAGCAAACCAACGACTTGTCCCGCTTTGATTTGAAGGTCAAGACCGGTCAATACCGGGGGCTCTTGAAACTGCTTTTTCAAATCGACAGTTTGGATAATGACATCGCTCATGATTTGTATTCCCTTAACAGCTTGTTAACGACCGACAGGATCTGCTCATTCGTCAGTCCGAGTTGGCGCCCCTGTACTATGGCTTGCTCCATCAAAGGTTCAAGCTCCTGCATGCGCTCTTTTGTGCTTCCTGATAAAACGGGTGTTCGTACCATCATTCCCTTGCCGCGTACCCGCTCTACAACCTCGTCTGCCTCCAGTTTCGAGTAGGCTTTTGAAATTGTCATCGCGTTCACGCCGAGTTCCGTCGCCATTTGACGCACGCTGGGTAACATGTCTCCCGCTTTTAGATGGCCCCCCGCAATCATGGCGTTAATCTGTCCCATGATTTGCAGGTAGATTGGCACACCAGCAGAGGGATGCACTTCGAATTGTGTTGGTTTAATTACCATTTACTGATGCCCTATGTGTATTGATACACTAATACACTAATGGGGCGGAGTCGTCAAGAAAAAAATTCCTGGTAGAAATAAAAAGACGGTGCCTGTCGCTCTGATTAGGCCTGAAATATAAGAGAGGCAGGTAATGAAATCTGGAACGTGCAGGTTACAGCATACCCCTTTCGTGGATCAGTCTTACCCAATGGCTGATCTAAGAAGAGCGAATGACCGCAAAGTGTGGCAGGGGTAAGATTTAATGTAGTCAGAAGACCATTGGAAGTGGTATCAGTTGTCTACACGAGGAGATAGCAGGTTACGGAAATTGGTGCCGAGGATCAGGCGTTTCTCTGCATCGGAGATTTGCGCAGCAGTAACTTTACATAACTCGGTACCCAAAGAACGGGAGGGAAGATGACTGCCGAAGATGATGCGGTCCGCACCGAGTTCGCGAACCGCCATTTCAATGAAGCCGGCGGTGGGATCAAAGCCTGAAGTTTCTACGAGTATATTCTCGAAATCTCGCACGGCCCGAATGCCGCGTTCCCATTCACCTCCAGAATGGGCGCAGATGAATTTCTGATGGGGGAATCGCTGTGCCAGTACCGCGAGTTCGGACGGCGTCGATCCACCAGGGCTCCGTTTGCCTCCAGTGATAAACCAGGTGTGTTGCATGATCACGCCGTTCAATTCCGAAATACGCTCGATGAGGGGATTGAAATTACGATGCGTGCAGGTGAGGGCTGCCGGTCCCCCTCCCGGAAAATAAACGCCTCGCATTGGGCCGTCCTGCAACCAGCGATTCAACGCATCCAAGGAACCGGGTACATTGTTGGCATTGAGTTGAATCATTCCCATTAGCAGTTTGGGCCAGCGTTTCAGAGGTTTCAACACGATTTCCGGATTCGTTTTCAGTTTCTGTTCCAGTTCCGCATCCCTGGTTGTACCAATTCCAACATGGGGGAAAAAACAGAGCTTTTCAAACCGACCGGTTTTAATGGCGGGCAGGGCACGTTCTATATCTGCGATCAGGCTACTGCTACCATCTCGACCTGGATGGGAATGGGAAGGAGTGAAGTACGAATCCCAGATACGGTATTTTTCAAGCTGTTGTGAGGGAGGTAATCCGGCAGAGATCTTTACGGCCGTCTTTTGGGGGGAATCGTGGTTCTTAATTCTGATTCTGGATGGAGAGCTTTTAGTGGTGAGAATCGGGGCCAGAAACTGAGTCGCATTGTCTGATAGGACGGACTGCAGGGAGGCTGCATCAAGGATTGAGGATTCATAGACACGCACCAGTGCCGCTTCGGGGATCAAAAATGGTGCATGTGTGCCGAACATGACACGTCCCTCGGGAAGACGTTGTATAAGTGAGGGAACACCATCGGTGCTTTCGACGCGGGCGGTATCAAAGAAGATGTTCGGTATTTGGCTTAGTTTGTCAATCAGATCGGGACGGGGTTTTGCGTTGAGAATCTGAAGTTTGAGACCAGGGACTTTCGCAGCCAGTTCCGGGAGCGGTTTGAGATCCACATCGGCTGCTCGCACCGACTGATGCTGGGTGCGGGTGTCTTCCAGAGTGGCGGCTAACTGTACGAAGCGACGTTCTTGCGATACCTGTTTTAATAGCTTCAGCAAGCGAGGATCTTCGAGTGTGTAGCCATGGTAGTTGGGGTGCAGTCGGATTCCCGGCATCTGATGTTTGTGAAAGCATTGCTGCAGATCATGTTTCCAGTCGGGAAGTGTGGGGTTGATCGAACCGATGGGGACCAGTTGTGGAAAGCGTTTGCATTCGTCAGACAGTCGCTGATTGACGGTTGAGATATCTCGATGCAAAATTCCCTCGTAGCTGCCTGCCCAGGCTTGTTCGAAGCCGAGTGAGCTCAGTTTTTGAATCAGCGTGTGTGTGTCGTCGAGAGGGAGTCGTCGAAAGGGCCACTGGAACAGGCTGATATTCGTGTCGATGAATTTGGTATCCGAAGAGTGGTTCTCCGCTGATCGGGCGATTTTTAAGCCGAGTGAAGTGGCGAGGCCGACTGTGGTGGCTGTTGTCAGAAACTTGCGTCGGTTGACTTCACAATCCGGGGTGCTCAACTGAGGATCTCCTTGACCACACGAGGTGGATTGACTCCGGTCAGGCGTTCTTCCAGTCCACTGCGGGTATAGAACAGTTCCTGATGGTGTAGCCCCAACTGGTGGAGAATCGTCGCATGGAAATCATGTACGCTGACGGGGTTCTCAACGACACTGTGTCCGAATTCATCGGTGACGCCGTAGGTGGTTCCTCCTTTAATGCCTCCTCCGGCCATCCAGGATGTAAAGGCCTGCATGTTATGGTCGCGTCCCGAGAAACCGTTGGCGGATTTCTGAGTGGTGGGAGTGCGTCCAAATTCGCCACCCCAGATGACGAGTGTGGAGTCGAGCAGTCCTCGCCGTTTGAGATCGCGGAGCAACGCGGCAACCGGCTTGTCGGTTCGTTGACACATGGCACGATGATTGGCGGAAAGATCAGCATGACTGTCCCAGGGTTGTTCTTCCAGGAAAATCTGCACGAAACGCACTCCGCGTTCGACCAGTCTACGGGCGAGCAGGCAGCGTTTTCCATACGATTCGGTCTCTTTCTCACCGATGCCATAATCGGTGAGGGTGTGTTGTGTCTCGCTGGATAAATCAAGGGCTTCAGTGGCTGACATCTGCATCCGTGCTGCAAGACTGTACGATTCGATGCGTGCATCAAGCAGAGGATAATGGGGCCTTTTCTGGCGGTGGATTCCATCCAGTTTATTGAGCAGTTTGCGTGCGGATTCGGTGACAGCTGTTGGTTGTTCGTACTGCGGTTTGAGATTCAGGATTGGCGAGCCGGTGGGGCGAAGCCGCGTGCCCTGATATGTCGGGGGCAGAAAGCCGGACGTCCAGTTGCGTGTGCCGTTTTTAGGCGCACCGAGAGGATCTGTGAGTACGACGTAGGCCGGCAGGTTCTGGTTTTCGGTTCCCAAACCATAGACAGTCCAAGAGCCAATGGTGGGATAGCCCATGAAGAGGCGGCCGCTATGAATTTTATACAACGCATTGTCATGATTCGGATGATCAGTCCACATGGAGTTGATCAGGCAGAGTTCATCCGCCATCTTCGCGGTGTGGGGCAGAACATCTGCCATCCACATTCCGGATTCTCCATGACGGGCGAATTTATACTGTCCACCCAGCATCTCGCCGATACTGGTGGTGTTGGAATTCCCCAGGTCTTCAATGTTCCCAGGGTACGGCTTACCGTCCATCTTGTTCAGAACCGGTTTGGGGTCGAACAGATCCATCTGGCTCGGCCCGCCATTCATAAACAAATGAATGACAGAAGTGGCTTTCGGCGTGTGGTGCGGCTGTTTGGGTTTGAGATCAAACTGTTGTGGCTGATGCGGGGGATCATTCGCCAAAGCTTCCGTTCCACCAAAAAAATCCTGGCACAACAGGTGTGTCAGAGCGGCTCCCATGACGCCATCGCTGGTACGGGCAAAGAAGTCGCGACGAGAGTGAGTTTGTTCGGGTTGGTGATTCATAAGCGTCAATCAATATACAAAAACGCGGCAGAGTTTAAGATGGTGTGGCAGTACGTATCCAAAGCTGCTTGCGGATTTTCTTTCCAGAGCGATTTAAGTTCCTGTAGGGTTTCCTGTCCCAGCTGAAGTTCTTCTGCGGTTGGTGGGCGATTGAGTGCCAGCTGATACACGAGTGTAATCTGTGCATTCAAATCATCTTTACTCTGTTCTGCGAGCATGTTTCGGACGCGGGAGGCGAACGCGCGGGATAGAGCGTGAACACGTTCATTATTCAACAGCATCAGTGACTGAGGTGAAACCGTGGAGACGGTCCGTGAAACACAGTTCGGCCCCATTTCAGGATAATCAAAAGTATCCAGCATCGTGGGGATTTCAGTACGACGGTACTGCAGATAGACGCTACGTCGCCAGCCTCCGTTACTGGTGATGTTAGCACTAACCAGACCGTTTCTGTCGACTGTAACTGAATCGGGAGGGCCGCCCGGAGTGAGATCGAGTTTACCGGAGACAGCCAGAATTGAGTCGCGTAGTGCTTCGGCATTCATTCTGCGGAGTGGCATGTGGGAGAGTAGGCGATTTTGAGGATCGTGTTGTTGTATCTCGGGAGTAATCTGGCTGGATTGCTTGTAAGTGCGGGAATTCAGCATCAGGCGGTGCATGTCTTTGATGCTCCAGCCCTGTTCGATAAACTTGACGGCCAGCCAGTCAAGCAATTCCGGGTGAGATGGACGTTCGCCTTTCACACCGAAATTTTCGAGTGTTTTCACCAGCCCGGTGCCGAAGTGGTGATACCAGATTCGATTGACGATTACACGTGCTGTGAGGGGATGATCTTTCTTTGTTAACCAGCGGGCCAATGCCAGGCGGCGGCCGGTTTTGGGAGTTCCCTCAGGGAACGGTGGTTGAACCGAGAAGGGGGTGCGTCCGTCGGTCAGAACAGAGGGGACTCCAGGCCCCACGAGTCGGCCCGGTAGATCATGTTCGCCGCGTTGCAGGATATAAGTGGGTGAGGGTTCGCCCCGGTCCCAGAGGGCACGGATTGTCAGAGGGGGTTCCATCTGTTGTTTAATTTCGGTCTTCTGCTTTTCGATGGAGGTCACATGCTGTTGTGCCTGCTTTACAGACTCTGAGAATTCCGACTCGGGCATGGTTTCTGCAATTCGTAATTTTTCGACCAGAATTCGTTGACGTTGCGTGCGCGTGTTATCGGCAATCTTCAAAGCGCGGAGGGTTTCCTGCTGTTCAGCAGCAGATTGTGTTGGATAAAACTGGTGCAGCATTGCGATTTGTAGTGCAGCAATGGCTTTTTTATGAGCTGATTCGAGCTTTTTCAGTCTGGTTTTGAGCAGAGGGTTAATCTGTTTGACGCGGCTCCGCTGTTCGGGTGTGGCCAGTTCCAGAGATCGGTTTTTGAAAGTCAACCAGTCGTACTCATCGAGGGCGCCCTGGAAAATCGCTTTGAAGCGATAATAATCACGGTGCGGTAGCGGATCGTATTTATGCGAGTGGCAGCGGGCACATTCCAGTGTCAGTCCCATCACACCTGATCCCATGACGTTGATGGCATCGTTGACAACTCCCAGACGTTCTGGAACAAAATTCATCGTGCGGGAGCCAGTCTGGTCAATGCCCATACGGAGGAAGCCGGTAGCGATCAGGTTCTGTACCATCTGTTCTGTTGTAGCAGGAGCGTTTTCATAGTCCACTAATTCATCGCCGGCAATCTGTTCCAGCAGAAAGCGATCGTAGGGCTTATCAGTATTGAACGCATCAATAACATAGTCACGATATTTCCAGGCGACTTCGCGCAACGGATCAGAAGAGACGCCTCCTTCGGAGTCTGCATAACCGGCGATGTCCAGCCAGTAGCGTCCCCAGCGTTCGCCATAACGGGGGGAAGCGAGTAGATGATCAATCATCGCGGCATACCAGTTTGGCTCTTCTGTGTTATGCCAACGTTTCCACTCTTTGGGCGTCGGAGGGATTCCAGTCAGATCCAGATAGACGCGTCGGATGAGTGTGTCTCGATCTGCCTCCGGGGAAAAGTCGAGATCGTGTGCCTGTAGCTTCTTGAGGATCAGTTCATCGATTGAGGTAACTCCCTGTGGTGACTCAGGTGGTTGAAAGGCCCAGTGCTGGCGGTCTTCTTCGGTGACGAGCGGGTCTGGTTCGGTGCCGGCAACATCAGGAGCGATATCGATGACAGGGACATTTTCAGTGATCCATTGACGCAGGGTTTCGACTTCTGAGGTTGGGGGGCGTTTGACAAAAAACTTTAGCAGTTGTTCCTGCGGGGGGCAGGCATGGCTTTCGATACGTTGAATCATCAAGCTTTCATTTGGTTTACCCGCAACAAAAGCGGGGCCGTGTTCGCCCCCTTTTTGCATACTCGCTGGAGTCCTGAGGTCCAGGCCTCCTCGTTTGAGACGCGCACCATGACAGGTAGTGCAGCGGAGCAACATGATCGGCAGGACATCGTGTTGTGTGAGTTGTTTTTCCTCTGGTTGGTATGGCTTGGCTGACTTTGCTCCCGTGGAGAGCCAGGTTTGGATGAGTTTGCGTTCTTTCGGGGTGAGCTGAGGTTGCCCTTCCGGTGGCATGTCACCCGCGTCGATCAGTATCCAGAGCAAGCTATCATCCACAGTATCAGCGATGGCGGATTCGCCTGACTCTCCACCACGATGGACGCCGGCAACCGTAGAAAGGTCAAGTCCCCCCTTGCGGACCCTTTCACTGTGGCATTTCCCACATTTGGTCGCGAAAACTGGCTGGATATCCGCTTCAAACAGGAGTGGTTTTTCCGCAGCCTGATTCGTCCGGATCGGGAACGAGACGAATACAGCAACAATCAGAGGCAAGATAATTCGTGTAGAGATCATAAGTGATGCTGGCAGGTGGGGTTGGGTGAACGCTATCTGATCTTGGTTTATCGTAAACGAAGCTGTCAGAGCATACAAGGTAAATCTCGTCAGGAACCATTGATTCTGGGGGATCAGCGCCTTGGACTCAGATATGAGAATAGAAGTGATCTATGACGAATATAATTTATACCAGTCCAGTGGTAACTTGTAAGGATCTGATAAGACGTCATTGAGTAGGACAATGGCTTCCGGTAGACTTGCAATCTACAATATCAAGATACCTGGATGACAACAATTTGGGGCCATGAATCTATAGAGTCTTCAACTTGAACTACAATAGAGAAATCAATGAATCATCAACTACGAGTCTTTGTCATCACGATTGTCTTCGGACTGCTTTCGTCATCTCTGAGTGCGGAAGTCAAGCGATTTGAAATCACGGCACGAGAACCATTCGCCTCCGGTCAAACATTTGGTGAGGTTGGAGCGTACGAACGAATTGTTGGCCGTGTTTACTATGAACTTGATCCAGATCTGCTTCAGAATCAGAATGTTATCGACCTGGAGCTGGCGCCTCGCAACGAACGCGGACGCGTTGAACTTTCCGCGGATTTGATCATCCTGGCGCCACAAGACCTGAGTAAAGGCAACGGTGCTCTGCTGTACGGTGTTAACAATCGTGGCAACCTCACTGCCTTGCGACTGTTAAACTACGCCACCGGTAGCAACGATCCGAAGGAGAAGAAACATGCTGGTGATGGGTTTCTGATGCGGTCTGGTTTTACTGTCGTCTGGAGCGGTTGGGATGGTGAACTGTTACCGGGCAATAGTCGGATGCGGCTTTATCCACCGCCGATCACCAAAAAAATTACTGGTAAAGTACGCTGTGAGATTGTGCCCAGTTCCGATACTACGCGTATGGTGGTGAACTGGGATAATCATGGTTCCTATCGGCCGACGGCCGAGGGACTGAAGACGGCATCGCTGACGCACCGTTTGCTGGCCGGTCATCCTCGTGTCTTGATTCCCCGAACAGAGTGGAAGTTTCATATTTCTGATGTGGAGAGCGATTCACCTGCCCAGTTACCGAAGGTGGAATTGGAGTATCCGCAGGGACTCAAGAAACTGCATATCTATGAGCTGATCTATGAAGCACAGGATCCAGTGGTGATGGGAACCGGGTTTACCTCTGTGCGTGATCTGGTGTCCGCTCTGAAGCACGGGACAGGGAAAGACAATCCTTTACTGGTCGATGGAAAGTCTTTGATTCAACGAGCACATTCCATCGGTGTGTCACAGAGCGGGCGGTTTCTGCGCGAGATGATTTATTGGGGCTTCAATCAGGACGAAGAAGGACGGAAAGTCTTTGATGGGGTGATTCCCCATGTATCCGGTTCCGGGATGGGGTCGTTTAACCATCGCTTTGCCCAGCCGACCCGGCATGCAGGACAGCATGATCATCATGATTACCCGCCTGATCGTTTTCCATTCACTTACGGCAGACAAACAGATCCTTTGTCGGGATTGACTGCGGGGATTCTTGAACGCGCGGAGTTTAGTGGTACTGCGCCGCTGGTGATGCACACTCAGTCATCATCGGAATACTGGAATCGTAGCGGATCACTTTCGCACACCGACCCCCTTGGAAAAAATGATGTCAAAATCCCCGAAAATGTGCGTCTCTACATCTTCGGTGGGACACAGCATGGTCCGAGCCGCTTCACGACCGAAATCGGCGATGGTCAAACAGCTCCAAATCCTGCGGATTATAAACCATTTCTCCGTGCGTTATTGCTATCGCTCGATCGCTGGGTAGAGAATGGGACCGAGCCGCCTCCAAGTGTCTATCCGAAGATCTGTGATCGCACGCTCGTCAGCTGGACTCAGAACGCAACGGGATTTCCGTACATCCCCGGTATCCGCTATCCAGCAGTAATTCAACAGCCGTCCTTCCTTGATTTCGGACCACGCTGGCATTCTCAGCGGATCGTCGATTTCCAGCCACCGATCGCTCGTGGTGATTACACAGTTCTTGTTCCACGTTCAGGACCAGATGGAAATGAACTCGGTTGCCTTTCTGCTCCTGAGGTCGCTGTACCGGTCGCCACATACACAAGTTGGCGTTTACGTGATGAAAATGGTCCAGCAGCGAACCAGCTCTACAGTTTATCAGGCTCGTATATTCCCTTTCCCGTCACCAAAGCGGACCGTGACAAAAGCAGCGATCCAAGGAGGTCGGTCGAAGAACGCTATGGCACATTGAAAAATTATCTAAATCAGCTTGCAGCGCAATGCGTCGAATATGAGAAGGCCGGTTACTTGGTGAAGGAAGACACGGAACGGATTCTTCAAACGCAACGTGAACGTGTTACTTTCCTGTTCTCAAAGTTCGATTCAGCGGCGGGATCCAGTTTGCCAGCGCAGGGCAACTGAGCTTCAATCAATCGCTTTCTGAATGGGGAGTTCTCTTGTTTGCACTCGTTCAGAGGTCTACCTCGTAAATGATCGGCTCGAATGTATACGCTGGGTTGGCCTGCTTTTTTTCTTGTCGTAAGTCTCTTTTCTAAAAGGGGTATCGCAATTCGTGATGAGTGCAGGAGATCTATCAGAGCTCAGAGATTTGCGAATATTTTACGATATCTTTCTAAAACTCGACCTGAAAAATTCATTGAGTGTACGATTACTTATAGAACAGAAAAATTGAGTGTTGCCAGGCTTGGAATGATCGTTGAATTGATTCATGGAACAGAAAAAACAAGAACGACAGTTTACAACATTGCTGACGGCTCATCGCCGCCAGCTGTATGCTTTTATTTACTCATTGTTGACGGATCACACTGACGCTGAGGATGTTTACCAGCGTTGCAGCATGATTCTATGGGACAAGTTTGAACAGTACGACTCTGAATGTGAGTTCCTGCCGTGGGCGATGGGAATCGCGTTTTACGAAGTGAAAAACTTTCAACGTGTTTCATCACGTGATCGACACCATTTTTCGGAACAGCTTCTCAATCAACTCTTCGAGCGGATGCAGAACGGCAAAAGCGTCCAAAATGTGCAATTGTCATCACTGGAGAAATGTTTGAAATCGCTGCGTCAGAAAGATTTGTGGCTTGTGCAGCAAGTATACTGGGAACGACGCAAATGTGCGTCCGTTGCACAAGAACTGGGATTGAAAATTAACGCGCTCTATGATCGGGTTGGCAGAATTCGCAGTCAGTTAAGGAACTGCGTTTTGCGACGTGTGTCGGAGGTGGAACATGCCGGATAATGATCAGCAAAATCAAGCCGAATTTGAACGGCTTCTGCACCGACTCGTGGATGGTTCGCTTGATCATTCCGAAGCAGAACGCCTGGAGTCGTTATTGTTGGATCAACCAGAGCGTCAATCGTTGTACCTGGAATACATGTCGCTTGATTCATCCTTAATCGAATTGGGGGAAGTCAGCAAAACAGCTCCCGAGCTTACTTTTGGACGCCCTCGAAAAAAATATCTGGTTTCCTTCAGTGTTTGGGCTCTGGCAGCGTGCGCTATGCTCAGCCTGATTGCGGTGACTCTCTTTGTGTCATCTGTTATAGATCAATCAAAGCAATTGACAAAACAGAAAACAACAGAGCCATTAGAAGGAGTTTCGCAATCGACGGAAAGGAATCCAGAGCAAGAGGCACTTTCCGAGGCGCAGATTATCGCAGGGCACCGTGCAGTATTCCGTGGTACACAGTCTGCCACGTCGATCGGCAGTCACTTAAAGTTTTCAGAAAACTATATGCTGCAAGATGGGTTAGTAAAAATTCGTTTTGCCTCGGGGGCTGAAGTGATTCTCAGTGCGCCAGCTCTGTTTCAGGTTGTTCATAATGAGAAGCTTGTGGTTAACCTCGGCAAATGCTCTGTTTATGCACCAGAGGGAGCCGAAGGCTTTGAGGTTAGCACGCCGACCAGCGACGTGATTGATTTGGGAACTCGATTTTCCGTTATCGTTGCTGAAGACGGAGCCTCGAAAGTGGCTGTCGTGGATGGTGAAGCAGAAGTATCCTCTCTGAGTAGTCCTCGCAAAAAGACGCTACTAAAAGGTGATACCGCCTATGTTGGCACTGACCTGCACTTAATGGAGGGAGATCGGGATGCGCAAAGTGATGATTATGTCGCCTCTATTCCCGACCGCCTGATTTCTTATAAAACAAATCAGGATGAATTGGGGCGAGCAGTGGACCTTTCGTCTTTGTCCGTACAACGAGCGGGCGTTGATCGCACTTACCATGCCGATGATTTCATTCTGCCAAGAGTCAATCATTATCGGCCCGGATCCAACGCGTTTGGAGTTGTTCCCGCCAATTCTCCCGCTGATGAACACAATCGATTTGGTTTGATGAATCTGATGTTCGCTTCTGGATTCATTAATCCAGGGGGGCAGAACAACTTGCATGAAGGAGAGTTTATTCTGGGCCGTGATGGGACTCCGGGCATGAACCTTGTTTTTGATCAGCCCGTTATCAATTCACCCGGTCCTGATATCATCATATTCGATGCCCAGTCGATTGCTCACTCTCTGGAAGGCGATGTATTTCGTTTGTACCCGCAAACAGATCACCCAGACGCTCAGCCAATGACCATTCGGAAATACGACATTGATGGTCATTCCGCAGAAGCACAAATTATGACCGGCTGTCGTTTGACTCAGTTAAGCCCGGATTTCGCCAACGATGGTACTCCACTTCCCATCGTGGCACGATCACAGTTAGTGCATCAAGTTCCCTCTCGGCTATTTGCCATTGGTATCGACCTGGATGACATGAATATTCCATCCGGAGAATCGATCACCGGACTGTTTCTTCAGGATGCCCAAGACGACGCAGACCGGGTTGACCCAGTTGTTATCGTCGGTCTTCCACCCGTTAAATAATACACTTGATCTCGGATTTTTATGCGTAATCTATTTAAAAACAGTGTGTGCATTTATTTCATTTTCTTACCGATGATGTCTTCAGCAAATGCCGCCGATCTTTCACCGGAAGTCATGAAGTTCTTTGAGAAAGAAGTGCGCCCTCTGCTCTCGAAACACTGCTGGTCTTGCCATGGTGAGCAGGAGCAGAAAGGAGCCCTGCGGCTTGACACACGCGGCCATCTGCTGTTGGGAGGAGAGTCAGGGAAATCCATCATTCCAGGCAAACCGGACGAAAGTTTACTCATCGAGTCGGTTCGCTATGAATCGTACGAGATGCCCCCTTCGGGAAAATTGAAGGAGGACCAGATCAAGGTGCTCGAAAGATGGGTCTCCCTTGGTGCTCCCTGGCCTGGGGCAGACGATTCGGTTCCGGTTCGCAAGGGGCAGGGCCCCGAGTTTACCGATGAGGACCGCACCTGGTGGGCGATTCAACCCTTGCTGGACGTCACTGTGCCCGTAACTAAGACACGTGGCTGGTGCAGGAATGAAGTCGACCAGTTTATTCTTTCCAGGTTAGAGCAGCATGGGCTGACCGCTGCGCCGGAAGCGAGCCGGGAAGCACTGATACGCCGGGTCTATTTTGATTTGCACGGCTTGCCTCCCACACCTGAGGAAGTGCAGAATTTCGTGAATGATCCGCGTCCTGATGCTTACGAGAAGCTTGTCGATCGATTGCTCGAAAGTCCACGCTATGGAGAACGTTGGGCGCGGCACTG
Organism: Gimesia alba; assembly: GCF_007744675.1. Classification (NCBI taxonomy): domain Bacteria; kingdom Pseudomonadati; phylum Planctomycetota; class Planctomycetia; order Planctomycetales; family Planctomycetaceae; genus Gimesia; species Gimesia alba. The sequence goes on along the minus strand of NZ_CP036269.1, from coordinate 4,036,145 downwards.
GCTCGATGTTGCGAGGTACGCCGATTCAGACGGCTACCGTGCTGACGGCTATCGCCCCAATGCATGGCGCTATCGGGATTATGTAATTCGATCGTTCAATGAGGATAAGCCTTACAATCAGTTCGTTCAGGAACAGTTGGCAGGAGATGAACTGTTTCCGAATGATGTCGATGCACAAATTGCAACAGGTTTTCTGACTCACGGGATTTATGAATGGAATAGCCGTGATGTCGCCGGTCAGTGGGACATCATGTTAAACGAATTAACAGACACTGTTGGTGATGTTTTCCTGGGAGTGAGCATGCAATGTGCCAAGTGTCATGACCATAAGTTTGACCCCATTCTGCAAAAAGATTATTTCCAGTTACGCGCTTTCTTTGAACCGATCCTGATTCAAGCCAGCCGGGAGGTTGCGACACCAGAGCAACTTGAAAAACACCGTCTTGAAATGGATGCCTGGGAGCAGGCCACGGAAAAGATACGTAAAGAACTATCGGAGATCGAAGCCCCTTATCGAGAGAAAGCCAAAGCCGTCATTAAGTCGTTTCCTCCCAACATTCAGGCTATGATTAATAAGCCTGAGGACGAACGATCTCCAAAAGAGCAACAGTTGGTCAGGCTGGCATGGCGTCAGGTGGAACACAATTATAAGAACCTCGACAAGCAACTGAAACCGGCGGATAAGGAAAAGGTCCTGGCGTTAAGACGCAAACTGGAAAAGTACGATAAGCAGAAGCCAGCTCCGCTACCGGTTGCGCAGCAGGTCAGAGATGTCGGCCCGGATGCACCCAGGACAACGATCCCTAAGAAACGTACAGAATGTGAGCCCGGATTCCTGTCCATTCTTGATGAGTCGGCTGTCGATTATTTTGGCGCTCCGCGTAAGGATACCACCAGTCGCAGAACAGCATTGGCGAGATGGCTTACACAGCAAAGCAATCCGCTGTCGACACGCGTGATCGTCAATCGTATCTGGCAGTATCACTTCGGCAAAGGACTGGCACCGCATAGCAGCGATTTAGGTCGCCTGGGGGGGACACCATCACATCCTGAATTACTTGATTGGCTGACACGAAACTTTCTCGAACGCGGCTGGCGATTCAAAAGCCTGCATCGTTTGATTGTTACCTCTGCAACCTATCGCCAATCCACTCAGCATCCGCTTGAAAAGGAAATGGTCTCCATCGATCCCGCCAACAAATATTACTGGAGTGCGGAGACGCGCCGACTCGACGCAGAGCAAATCCGCGATTCCATCTTAGCTGTGACCGGGCAGCTTGATCTTCAGGCTGGTGGTCCCGGCGTGACTCCCAGTATACCACGACGGTCAATTTATTTACGGGTGATGAGAAACAGTCGTGATCCCTTACTGGATGTGTTTGACTTACCTCGGTTTTTCGTCAGCGTGCCTGCCCGCGATACGACGACGTCTCCCGTTCAATCACTACAGTTGTTCAACAGTCAGCAAATGCTGCGGTTTGCCGATCAACTGTCGAAAAGGGCTGATGATGAAGTTGCAGCAGTCCCTGATAAAGAGAAAGAAAGAGCGGCACTGAAACGAGCATGGGAAATTGTTTTCGGCAGGACTGTTACCAACGATGAATTGTTAATGGCTGAAGAGTTTCTCAATCGTCAATCGAAACTGTTGTCGGAGCAGAAACCAACGGTGAATCTGCAGCAAGTGGAAACCGCGACGATGCCTTACCGCAACGGGCAGTCAGTTGTGTTTCACGCGGATAAACCATCTTCTTTTTATGTCGCAGATGACAAACGACTGACTCCGGAGAACTGCACGATAGAAGCCTTCTTCCAAATACGTTCGGTGTACGAATCAGGGGCTGTTCGTACGCTTGTTTCAAAGTGGAGCGGCAAGGTTTCTGAGCCGGGCTGGTTGTTCGGCGTCACGGGGCGCGGCTCCCGACGTAAGCCACAAACACTAGTGTTTCGGACATACGGTAAAAAAAGTGACGGAACCGTTCGCGACGAGATCGTTTTTTCTGATCAACATATTGAATTCAATACGCCGTATTATGCCGCGGTCAGTTTTCACGTCTCGGGGAAGCGCGCCGGCGAAATTGACTTTTATCTGAAAGATCTCTCGAACGATGATGAGCAATTAGGCCGGATTACGAAAAAACACAATACCATCCAGGTTCTGGGCAATAATAACCAGCCACTCGCCATCGGTCGCATGGTTCGTAATCGTAATAGTTTATTTGACGGACTGATTGACGATATCCGGATTACATCTGAGGCCCTGGACGTTCCGTCGCTACTCTTCACACAGGAGTCGGTTATGAAGGAAACACTGGGGTATTGGAAGTTTGATCCTGTACCAGGCATGTTTCAGGACAGTTCTACCAATCAGTACAATATTACCCAGAATGACCGGATGACTTCGGCCGGCAATCCTCGTCGTGAGGCGTTTGTTGACCTTTGTCACATTCTTCTTAACTCAAATGAATTTTTATACGTGCACTAAGGCAAATCTATGTTCTCCACACCGCACATTGAAATACCGCGAACCCGTCGAGAGTTTCTGGAAAAGAGTGGATTCGGATTTGGTTCCGTTGCTTTGGCGAGTCTGCTTGCGCAGGACGAGGCTTTGTCTGCTTCCGACAAATTTTCTGCCACTGCCGGACAGTTGCCGCATCATCGACCGAAGGCGAAGAATATTATCTTTTTGTTTATGGAAGGCGGACCAAGCCACATCGATCTGTTTGATCCCAAACCACTCTTGAATAAACTGGCGGGCCAGTCTCTCCCTGATAGCTTTGGAGAAATTCTAACGGCGGCAGGGGAATCTCGGTCACCTCTATTGGTGTCAAAACGAAAATGGAAACAACATGGCGAAGCGGGCACCTGGGTTTCCGACTGGCTTCCCGAAATCGCGACCTGCGTTGACGATATTGCCGTAATACGTTCCTGCTGGGCAGATGGTCTCAACCATTCATCGAGTGTCTGCCAGATGAATACGTGCTCATTAATTGGTGGTCGTCCTTCGTTGGGGAGTTGGGTGACATACGGGCTCGGCTCGGAAAACAGGAATCTTCCCTCGTTCGTTGTAATGCAGGACAACCGCTCATCGGTTGTAAATGGACCTCGCAATTGGGGAACCGGGTTTATGCCGGCGGTTTATCAGGGGATTCAATTGCGGGAAGGAAAGCAACCAATTCCAAATTTGAACAATCCTGAAGGAATTTCTGACAGACGTCAGCGTACGAAATTATCACTTCTGAAATCACTGAATCAGGGATTTGCAAGCCAACATACCAGACAAACCGAACTCGAAGCACGTATCGCCAGTTATGAGTTGGCATTCCGTATGCAGGCCGAAGCTCCAGAGGCAGTCGACCTTAGCCAAGAGACTGAGACAACCCGGAAGCTCTACGGGATGGATCAGGAAGAAACATCCTCTTTTGGTCAGTTGTGCCTGATGTCACGACGGCTGGTCGAGCGAGGTGTTCGCTTTGTCCAGCTTTATCATGGCGCCGGGAGTAAGTGGGATGCCCATACCGGCATTGAGAAAAATCATACCAAGCACTGTAAGGTGATGGACCTTCCGGTTGCCGGTTTGATCAAAGACTTAAAACAGCGCGGTTTATTAGATGAGACTCTTGTTGTTTGGGGGGGAGAATTCGGACGCACACCCATGTCAGAAAAAGGAGACGGGCGTGATCACAATCCAACGGGATTCACCATGTGGATGGCCGGGGGAGGTGTCAAAGGCGGTCAAACCATTGGCGCGACCGATGAATTGGGACTGCGGGCCATAGAAGATCGCATGCACGTCCACGACCTGCATGCATCGATCCTCCATCTGTTAGGTCTGGACCGCATGAAACTGGTCTACAAATACAACGGTCGTCCCGAACGTCCCACAATCAACGAAGGTGAGTTTCAAACGAAACTGGTGACAGGTTGAAGATTTCCGACTGCCAGAAACGATCGGGAAAACTTTTGTTATTCATTCGTTGTCGCCGATTCCTGTTGAAGCAGTTCTTTGGCGTGCAGCAAGACGGCTGAGTCTGATTTAATCGCCTCAGATTTCAGTAGCTTTTTCTTTAGAGCCTGCGTGAGCTTCTCATGCTGATTTCTAAAATCGGTGATGAGTCTTTTGGCAGTAGCACGGGGGGCGCTATATTTTCCGTCACCATCTCTATCCAGAAAAATCGGATTTGTGATTGCCTGCGTGGCCTTGCCATAGGTGGTCCAGCCGGGCAGTGTAATCCCATCTCCCAGGACAAATGCCACCACGTATGCATCATGTGGAGGTAATTCGAGCGAAAACTCGAGCGTCTGGTCTGTGGGCTGGTTCAATGTGGACTCGATGGTTTTCTGTGCGACTTTTTTTCCATTCACATAGATCATGGCTTCACGAGGACGGACCCAAGAAGGGGCTGCCACTCGTAAACTAGCAGTCAACTTTAAGCTTTGGTTGTTACTGCTGTTTTTAAGTGCTTCTGCTGAAGCAAGGTCTCCCATGCCAAATTGTTCATTCAGTGTCAGGTTGGCAAAGATGCCTGCTGCTGCCGTTGCCCGGCCTTCTGTGAATGCGCGATAGACTTCTTTACGATTGATCTGAGTAATGTCGTCTGTATGACTTTTGAGATAAGTGCGGGCCTGACCGACGGGATCGTTGACCGTGTGAGAATCAGTGGCCCCGACAGCAGTGAGTTTTAATCCGCGATTAAGGAGTGACATCCAGTCTTCAAGCGCATAGAAAAAATCAGGAGTTTCATTTGCCGGTTGTACCACTTCGTAACCGTTGAAATTAAAAGCAGGCCCCTCACTTCGCTTACCTGTGCTGCGATTGAAACGAAATCGTCCGAAGGGACCTTCGAGGATGCTGGGCCAATAGGGATGATTCAAGATGATGACTTCAGCCCCTTTCTTTCGCATGTCGGCGATCAGCTCATTCCAATTATCATTTTTCAAAAACAGGGGATTGCGTCCCTTCACACCGCCGGGAACTGCCTTTTCAGGATCAAATGGGAATGCAGTAAAATGACCGTTGCGAGTTGTGACCTCATCGCCAGAAATCGAATGGAAATGAGTTTGAGTCCCCGCGGCCTTTTGATATCTTGTATAATCCGAAATGTGATTGTGATCTGTGGCAACTGCCACTTCAATTCCTTCGCCGGCAATTGTAATCATGCGTTCTTCGAAAGTGGCATTTCCGTGACCGCTGCCAGGTAGTGTATGAATATGGCTGTCGCAGGCGATAAAACCAGTTGTATCAACTTCGCGTGAAATGACCAACGTGTGATGCTGTGACTTCTGTTTCTCAACAACGATTGGCTGTCTGGCGACGCCCCATTCCATGCCGCGCGTGGCATACAAGGTGTACTTTCCTGGAGGCAGCTCAAAGGAATCGCCGGTTCCCAATGTATAGAGGATACCGGGGCGTACTGCGGTGGTCGGCTGACGTGCATTGTAGAGCTTTGCGAGTTGTCCTCGTTGGTTTACTACTGTGATGCGTGCAGGCACGGGTTGTCCCTTTGGCGTGGTCACTTTCACGGTAACCGCTTCCAGTTGTAGTACCTGTTTCAGGGAGTGGGGTTCCAAAACAAAATTGCGTAACACCGCGGGTTGTCCACGACCTGTGACCGTCAGTCTGTTCTCACCCTCTTTGAGAACTTGGGAAGGCAAAGCAAAGCCGATGCGGTGAAATCCGTCATGGTTTTTATCTGAACCGATTTGGGGAGTATGCGCTTCAAGTCGGCCGAGGATTTTGCCATTGATGCTTACGTTCCAATATCCACCCGAACTTTGTTTTTGCAGATTCTGCTCGAAGAGCAGTGTGGACTCGGTTTGATTAGCCTTGGCAGAAAACGTTTTGTTGTACGTAACTTTTCCTTTAAATTCGTTTGACTTTCGATCAATGACGATCGTCTGCTCAGACGCTTCCAGAGCGTTAGTGAGCTTACAGATTCCACAAGTTGCTAACAAAATGAGCGATCCGATATGACGCAGGTCCATTCGCTGGACTCCTTTGGAGTTGGGGGGGGTATCAAAGCTGGCAGGACAAATTGATGTTTTCGTTTTTCCGGTGGGCGGGTTCGATGAAGGTCTGATAGTTGAATTTCATTAGCGATTATACTCAACAGGGAAATCAACATCGCAGTGACAGTATGTGAAATTTGTATGAACACGCAGAAATTGTTTCACAGATGCTCGGAGTAATGCTGCAGGATCGACTGTGGTCACGTTCTGTGCGAATGTGCATAAGGGACTTCGTCCTGCCTAATGGTCTCTTAATGTTAATTTGTGTGGGTTCTGCTGATTACTATAGCAATAGTATTCAGCACAGGGGCGATTTCACGGGAATCGCTCAGGTTGATTGAATGGCACAACCGAACAAAATAGTTGTATCGTCAGATTACGGACAATCGGACGATTCATCAATTCTGAAACGTTTACAGGTGTCAAAGTCAACCATGGTACGTTCAAAACATGACGGTTACGGGGTCCAGGTAAAGACGTTCGGAATGGCTTTTGTTGCAGGTTCCATACTGGTGACAGGCTGTTCAATGAATCCTTTCATCGCGAAAAACGAGATTGAGCAACCGAAGCCTCTCGTTGCGACCAGTAAGAACAAGAAACCTGAATTTAAAGCTGAGACAGACAGGGAACAAGATTCCGTTTCGACTGCAAGTCATAAGATTGTTGCCAGTGATGTTGAAAACACTGAGTCGGTGAAACTGGTTGATGCGGAAGAGCAGCTTTATCCGACACCGCTGGAACCGATTCAGGCTCCCGCGGCCGGAGATCAACCAGTCCTGACCGGTGGGATGTCTCTGCAGGATCTGGAATCGATAGCCCTTTCAAACAATCCTGCCATTCAGGAACTCGCTGCTACCACTCAGAAAGCAGCCGGATATCGAGAGCAAGTGACGACGCGACCGAATCCGACCGTGGGATATCAGGGACAGCAACTCGCTGACCGTGGGACCGATCAGCATCTGGCTTTTATCGAGCGGGAGTTCGTGACTGCGAACAAGCTCGAATTGAATAATCGTGTCTTGAATGCGACCTTGTCTGCTCAGTTACAAGAACTGGAAGCCCAGCGGTTCCGAGTCAGGACAGATATTCAAATCCGTTTTTATCAGGCGCTGGCACTACAGAAACAGCTGGATCTGATTTCTGAATTCTCGCAGGTGGCAGAGCAGGGACTGGACTTTGCTATTCAACGCAGGGAAGCCGGAGAAGGGACCCGGGTAGATGTGCTACAGTCTAAAATCTTGAAAAGTGAAGTTCATCTGACGCAACGACAGACCAAAGCAAAACTGGCAGCCGTCTGGAGAGAAATTGCCGCGATCTCAGGCATTCCGGAGTTGGAATACACAAAATTGCAGGGAACGCTTCCTTCAAAAATAGATGTGGTTGACTGGGAAGGACTGGCTACCAATATCGTCACATCCAGCCCGGAGTACGCTGCCGCGCACGATCGAATTTCCCGAGCCTATGCCGGCTTGGAGCGGCAGGAGGTTCAGCCTATCCCTAATATGACGGCACAGTTGGGGGCGGGGGTCGACTACGGGACCAACTCAGGAATGTTGAATCTGCAGGTGGGTGTGCCTTTGCCGATCAGTAATAAAAACCAGGGTAACATCAGTGCGGCTCAGGCAGAAATCTGTCGGGCACAAATGGAGGCCTTGCGGATCAAAAACGCCATTGAGGAGCGATTGGCAGTTGTTTCCAAAGAGTATGATACAGCCACAGCAGCCATTGAACTGTATTCGACTAATATTCTTCCCAGTGCCAAGGAGTCTCTGGATATCGCGAATCAGGCGTATCAGGCAGGTGAGGTTGGTTTCGTCCAGATTCTGCTGGCACGGAAAACATTTTTTGACACCAATCTGAAATTTGTGGATGCACAATCTCAATTGGCAGCCGCGCAGTCCAAGATTGATGGCTTCCTCCTGACAGGAGCACTCAACAACGTACGTGATGACAGCGGCGATGCCAGCTTGCGGGATCAGACCTTTAGCCAGCAGTAGTCCATTCATCCGTCGCAGAGATGTTGATCCAACGATCGATGAATTGCATCAATATTCTGATGTTATGGCATGCTCTTAATTCGACTCCTGTTTGCCACAGATGTGTGTAATGGCGTTCTTTGCTGCCAGCCGAGTATATTTGCACTCCGATTCAGTAGCAGCATTCAGCGCGTCGCATGCGGTCATTGCCGGTTCACCAATCCGCCCAAGGCGGAGAGCGGCCCAATTCTGCTCGTGGCTTGAGCCATGCATCAGTGTTTCTATAAACACCAGAATCGTGGCGGGGATTTCAATTCCGAATTCCTCCAGCGCGGAAGCTGCAGTAAATCGTACATGCCGGTCGGTATCTGACAAACATTCGCGAAACTGGTTTAAGATGACGTCTGGATTCTGGCCCCAATTAGGCAGTGTCGGATTTCGGTCGTCCAGCACCTGTTTTGTTATTCTGGTTGTAGTACTGTCGTGATTTTCGCACTCAATGAGCAACCAGATCGCTTCTTTGCGATGAGCGGCATTCTCAGACTCGAGTTTGTGAAGTAGAAATGGGACAGCAGCAGCTCCCAGCTTTTTGATCAGAACTCCCGAAGAGTCGCGAATGGGCGTCTTTGGATCAAAGAGCAACTCGAACACTCTGTCCAACCATGGAACAGCAGCTTCTCCATGTGCAATTAGACTGCGAACAGCCTTCCCTCTGCTGAGCCAATCGGTTTCATCGGATAGTTGTTCGATGATGCTTTCTAGTGACTGATCATCCATGGCTAAGCCAATACTGAGGGCAATGTTCTCTGGAATATAGTTTCATGAGTAGAAAAGAATCATGAAAACTAAAAACTAACAGCGAAAGCCAAGTAGAGTTAAGTCCTCTTTTGTCATAAACCAACATCATCCTTACTTAGTTCAAATCCTCTTGGCTCAAATTCAAAATCATTCTTCACATTCTTATTGGGGAAAGTAAGGTCTTGGTTCATTCTTTTAGCCATGCCGACGGACACTTTTTTAAAGCGTGGAAAGATGTGCAAGAGTGTTATGATAATTCGAAAAAAAAATAGAGGTAAGTGGAAAAAAATTGGTTTTACACCCAAGGTGGCAAATATCCTTTCGACCATATTTTTGTATGATAACGATTCTCCACCTGAAATATTGTATGCTTTGTTGGTTATGTTTTTTTTGAAGAGTGCCAGGTGACAAAACTGTGCAACATCATCGACATGGATAGGTTGTCTTAAGCCATTGGCCTTGCCTAAAAGTGGAAAAAAACCAAAACGTTGAATAAATCGAGAAATCCTTGTGATGTTCTGGTCACGTCCCCAGCCATAAATCATAGTGGTTCGAATTATAATCCATTCGATTTGATGTTGCTCTGCCCAGCTGATTAATTGGTGTTCACCGTCTGCTAAACGATTGGCGAGTTGTTGTTCTGTAAGATCGATCGAATCTTCTTTTGTAAAACGGCTGGTAGAACTGAGTGCAACAATGCGGCGTGCACCGCATGATTTTAATAAGGGAAAATATTCAGGTAAGACCCAAATTGGTGCCAGGCAAATCCAATATTCGATCCTCTGTTTGCCAGTCGCTAGAGGGCTATCATTTAGCAGACACCATTGGATCTTGCTGGTCTCTTCATGCGTCAATTTTTGTTGATTTCGACTGAATGCAGTCCAGGAATAGTCTCGGTCCGAGATTTGTGTGAATTCTGGCGCAAAGAGCCGGTCGCCAACGAAGCTTGTGGCTCCCAGAACTCCAATTACTAATTCAGGCTCTGACACTCTATGACCGTCTAGAAAGCTTAGTGTAAGTGTAACAGGCGTTGAGGCCAAGCGTCTTATTATTTTGACGCAGTATTCGTGTGTATGGGACTGCCATCAAAATAGAAATCCCATTATACGATTCGAACAATTAGAGACTCTATATATATGAGTCCCCCCTGTTTCACAAGGTGGGTTCCAGTAGATATAGGATATGAGACTTACGCATCTGGTATGACATGGGCTGAATCGAAGCAAGTTTAGGTGATTTATGCTGTTAATGCAGGGGAAAAATTCAATTGCACTAGTAAGAACAATTTGATATACATCCCTTAAAGGCAGGGAATGCCACTGTTTTCGATTCAAATACTCAGCGTCAAAATTAGTGTGTTCTGTTTTGCATATTTGGATTTAAATACGTTGTATTGGGTGGTTTTGTTGTTTTTTTTGACGGCCTATCCAAAGAAAGCCCCTTAGCAAGTAAGCTAAGTGTATCTGTGAAGGAGTACAGAGTGGTAGATGCTTCTGACGAACTGAGAGTGTTATTCTCAGAGAGTAGTCCCTCGGTGGAAGGCTCCCGAATCAATGTTCCTGGGGTTTATTACGGGCAGGGAGTCAATATTGACAAATCGGCAAAAATTGGCCCCAACGCTGTCATTCTAGGCCACGACGAAAACGGAAATCAGGCTGCTGTCATTGAGGAAGAGGCAGAGATCGGCGCGAATGCAACAATCCTTTCAGGGGTCACTGTGGGGGTTCGTGCCCGCGTTGCACCTGGTTCTGTAGTGACACGTTCCGTACCGCCCCTTGCCATTGTCGAGGGGAACCCAGCCAAAATCATTGGTTATGTGGAAACGTACAGCTCTGAAGACCCGACAATCAATATCAATCAAGTGGATTCAATCCCTTTGGGTTTTCGCCAAACTCGCGTGCGGGATGTAACAGTTCACCATTTCAATAAGGTTCCTGATCTCCGAGGCAGCCTTTCCGTAGGTGAGTTTGAGCGTGAAATTCCCTTCGTTCCCAAACGCTATTTTCTCGTTTACGATGTTCCCACTGCAGAAGTTCGCGGAGAACACGCCCACTTTCAGTGTGGACAATTTCTGATTGCTGTGAAAGGGAGTGTGAGCGTTGTTGTGGACGACGGTGATTTGCGCGATGAAATTTTACTTGATCGACCTCAAATGGGAGTTTATCTCCCTCCCATGACATGGGGTGTTCAATACAACTACTCTACCGATGCTGTTTTGCTTGTTTTTGCATCTGAGTTTTACGACTCAGATGATTATATACGAGACTATTCCAAATTTTTAGAGCTGGTGAAGCGCGCTGCTTGAAAAGCGAACTCATCCCAAGTCAGAGACAGTCTGATTTTAACTGGAACTATTTGTCGTAATAACCCATCAATTATGTCTCTAATGATATGAGCTATGATGCACATCCCGAATAACACTAGAGAAAACATCCTGGAACCAGAATTTTTAAGTGACATTGATTCCTGGCATGGGCATATCCCCTTTGCTTTTGAAATAATCAGGAATACAAAACCGAAACGTTTTGTCGAACTAGGGACGCACAAAGGTGACTCTTATTTGTCGTTTTGTCAGGCGGTAGAGCACTTTCAGACCGGAACTAAGTGTTGCTCCGTTGATACCTGGCAGGGTGATGAGCATGCCGGTAGTGATGCTGAGCTCTATGGAACCGATATTTATGAAACTCTGTCCGCATATCATAATGAAAAATATAGTACATTTTCCACTTTAATGCAGATGACATTTGATGAGGCCCTCTCTCACTTCAGTGAAGGGAGCATTGATCTATTGCACATTGATGGTTTGCATACTTATGAGGCAGTCAAACACGATTTTGAAACCTGGTTACCCAAGATGTCGACTCAAGGGGTGGTTTTGTTTCACGATATAGAAGTGAGATATAGTGACTTTGGCGTCTGGCAATTGTGGGATGAATTGTTGAAGCAATACCCTGGTTTTGGATTTACTCATTCTTATGGCCTTGGGGTTCTGGCTGTTGGTGATGAAACACCGGAATGGATCAACGAGATTGCCTCGCTCTCACCTGATTTGTTGGAAACCTGGAAAAAGAAATATGAATTTTATGGGAGGGCGATTCTAAGTCACTCTTATCAACGACAAATTGAGTACTTTAAGCGTCTCCTCGAACAAAAAGACGTAGAAATAAGTGCCCTCAAAGAGCAATTGGAAAACGTCTCAGACGAACTAAGTCAGAAACAAAAAGAACTTGTTATTGCACAAATGACGGTCAACAGACGAGATACACGATTGACTGCTCTCACTGCCCAGATCGAAGACATTGGCAAGCAATACGCTTTTGCACAACAGGCTTCGCAAGAGTAAAAAACTCCAGAATACTGGTTTCATATCTCAGTCTTAAAAAGAAAAAAAGGCTCTTCATAAGATGAATTTAGTAGATATTATCATTCCCGTATATGATGGATTAGATGATACAAAAAACTGTTTATTATCATTATTAGAGTCGTTAGATCAGAATGAGATTTGCTGTAATGTGATTGTCATAAACGACAAAAGTCCGAATGACGAATTGACTCGATGGGTCCAAAATTTTACAGAGTGTCACGGTTTTCTACTTATTGAAAATGAAACAAATCTGGGATTTGTAGCGACTGTGAATAAAGGTATGAGAGTCAATTCTCAAACGGATATGGTATTACTGAATAGTGATACTATCGTTGCCAATAACTGGATCGATCGAATGGTCGATTGTGCATATTCAAATCCGAAGGCGGGGACGGTTACTCCTGTTTCAAACAATGCCACAATCTGTAGTTTTCCCAATTTCTGTCAGGAAAATCCTGTTCCCTCGATGGGGGTTTCCGCTCTTGATCAAGTGTTTTCTTCCGTCAATTATGGATGTAGTGTTGAAATTCCAACAGGGGTTGGTTTCTGCATGCTAATCAAGCGAGATTGTCTGAACGATGCCGGATACTTCAACGAGCAGGCGTTTGGTAAAGGATATGGTGAAGAGAACGATTTTTGTATGCGAGCAGCAGGTAAAGGGTGGGAGAATATCTACTGTCTGGATACATTTGTTGCACATGTCGGAAGTGTGAGTTTTTCTTCAAAAAAACAAGCTTTAGTTGAGAATGCAATGGTCGCTCTGGAAGAGTTGCATCCGGGCTACCATCAGCTAATTGAGTCGCACATTCAAGAAGATCCTGCCAGACTATTCCGAGTCCGTGCTTTTCTGGATATGTATCGTCAGTCAACAATACCAAATGTGTTATTGATAAGTCATAACCTGGGTGGAGGTGTTGAAAAACACATTCAAGAATTAATTCGTGTTTATGATGATAAAGTAAACTTTCTGACTCTAAAGAAAAATAACGATCAAACATACGATCTATTATTTGGTCAGTTTGAAGAGAAATTACACTTCAATGTTCCCGACGAGTATAATGACCTTGTGTACTTATTAAATTCAATCGGGTTATCGCGAATTCATTATCATCATCTCATCGGTTTGCATACATGCCTTTGGAAACTGGCTCAAGATCTTGATGTTTCGATGGATTGCACGATTCATGATTTCTACTTGATCAATGGCAGCCCTACACTCACAGATAAATCAGGACGTTTCTGTACTGACATCGATACACGCGATAAGTTGTGTGCTGAAGTTTATCCATTACCTGGCGAGAAAAGTGTTGAGAACTGGCGAGAAAAAGTCAGTGGATTCCTCAGCAAATGCGAGCGTGTGATTTTTCCTTCGCTCAGCACTGCGGAAATATTTCAATCTTATTTCCCGGAAATTAACAGTATCGTTGCCTACCACTCAGATTCAGAATTATCAGCCTTTCCCGACCCGATAGGCTGGGATGCGAATAAATCGACTTTAGATGTTCTTATTTTAGGGGCAATCAGTCGGGAAAAAGGTGCCGACCTGCTGGAAGCGACAGCAATATTAGCAAAAGAAAAAAATATCTCGATAAAATTTCATTTACTTGGCTATGCCTATCGTCCTTTAGATAAGAGTGTTTCTACTTATGGGCCGTATGAAGTTACTCAATTTGCCAATAAACTGAAGGAAATCAAACCAGATCTCGTTTGGTTACCCGCTTTATGGCCTGAAACCTATAGTTACACACTGAGTGAGTCACTGTTCGAAGGAATTCCTGTATTAGTTCCGGATATTGGTGCTTTCCCAGAGCGAGTTGCTGGCAGGTCCTGGGCTCAGGTTTATCCGTGGAATTCATCTGCAGAGTATATGGTTGAAGTGTTATCAACGTTAAAAACGAATGGGATTTCTGAAGTACATCCAAAATCGAACAGCCCTCTTTCACAAAAATTGGATGACGATTTTTATCGAAACACTTATCTACGAGATCTCGAAGAAAACAGAAAAGCTCCACTTTATTACCTGAGTAATGAGTGGCTTGCTGGATACATCGCTCCCAAATCATCAGGAGATGTCTTATCAAATTCTGAGAGAATTCTCGTGAAGATATTTCGATTCAGAGGAACAAAGGCTGGTCGGGTTCTCAGTCAAATGATTCCGATTCAGTTCCAGCGTAAATTTAAAAAGTGGTTATCACGGAAGCCAATTCATGAGCTCATCAGTTAATCTTAGCCGACCACAAGTCAGCGTGATTATAGTTAATTTCAATTCGGCTGATAAGTTGCACCTATGTGTAGAGTCGCTTTTAAACGTCAATGCAAATCTTGATGTCGTGATCGTTGACAATGCTTCAATGGATGACAGCCTTGCACGTATGAATTCTGCTTATGGAGAAGATTGCAGAATTCGCATTATCCAAAACCAGGAAAACCTGGGATTTGCAGTCGCCTGCAATATCGGAGCCCGGCATGTGACAGGCGACTATCTGTTCTTTTTAAATCCTGATTGTAAGGTAGAAGAAGATTCCATCATAAAATTAATCGCTTGTCTTGATGAGGATTCCCAGGTTGGAATGGTCGGAGGGCTGCTGCTTAATAGTGATGGCTCAGAACAAGTAGGCGGCCGACGTGCTGTACCTACTCCCTGGCGGTCGTTAGTTCGCGTATTCCGTCTTTCGTGCCTTTCAAATCGTTATCCACGTCTCTTTTCAGACTTCAATCTTCATCTTCAACCGTTACCCGATCAGCCCATTGAAGTAGAAGCCATCTCGGGTGCATGTATGATGGTGCCACGTAAGGCATACGAAGATGTCGGTGGTCTCGATGAAGGTTACTTTCTGCATTGTGAGGATTTGGACTGGTGCATGAGTTTCTGGAAGCATGGCTGGAAGGTCAAGTTTGTTCCTGATGCAAAAATCTCACATTTTCAAGGAGCCTGCAGTCGTTCACGGCGCGTCTTCGTGGAGTGGAATAAACATAAGGGGATGATGCGTTTTTATAAGAAACATTTCCGACATCAGTATCCTGGGGTTCTAATGTGGTTTGTTTCTGTTGGCGTATGGCTGCGGTTCGGGTTGCTCGCTTGTTATTTTTCGATACGCAAAATTCTAAGATGGATTTCATCTTTTGGGGAAATTTCCAAGCCTGTGGTCAACTAACAGGAAATCAAATCCAGTTTTTTACGACTTGCAACGTGCTGGACTTTTTAAGACCGGGCTTTCTACAAACAGAGATCCAGAGGTCAATTAACTTTTAGTCAGTACAAGGACTTGGCTGAAGTAGATCGGTGTAGTAACGCTTGATTTTGAGCCAGTTGGCCTTAGGTTATTGGGTTAGGATGTGTATTTCCCAATAGCGTATCCGGAGTCGGATAATGAGCTATGAGGTGTTTGAAGGTCTGTGATCCGACTGCAGTCAATTCTGAGCCGGGAGTGAGCTCTCAAATATGATGCATTCACACTGTGTGTTGGACTATCTCAAACAAATGCCGTTTCTTAACTCTGTTCTTCTTCCGTTCGTACCAATGTCAGCATTCCAGCAACACTCCGCTGAAACGTCAAACTCAAAGTTCAACGGATTCAAAAATGGATGCCAGTTGCAAAAAAGACTGGCACAGTTTTGTCATGTCTATTGGTTCAACAATACATTGAGAGTAGAAACATAATAGGCAATGGGAACGATGATCAACATTGATACGAGATAGATCCCAACCATTTTGATTTTATTACGGCGAGCATAGTTCCGATATTCCATAAGATACTGAACGGTTAAAATCAGGAAAATAATCTGCATCGGCAGGGAGAAACGAAGTTCTAATGCGGTTGGCATCGTAAACAGGCCCCAAAAAAAGAGGCAAACAAGCGGCATGGTATAGTTGCCTATAAAAGAATCTTTCTTCGTGCAGTAAGTTATGGCTCTCCAAAGACCAATAATAAAGATCGTCTGCGATGTCAGGGTCGTGAGCCAGCGATATGGCGGCCGTAAATCTGCAACATAACAGAAGAGATACTCAAAATCGAATGCGGCAATGAATTTAAATAACACAGTGAGAAAGGCTTTTACAGGATGATAGAAATACCAACGATAACCAAGCTCACTGGCTGCATTGTCCGTCATGAATGGATTTGGATACCATATTGCGGGTTCACCACCACTGATATTGGTGCCGTACTTTAAGTTTTCAATCCCGACTTGAATCTGAAAACCGGCAAGGTCCTTCACCGGGAAGGGAGAGGCTTTTTGAAAGTTTACCGCATTCAAATAAAATTGAGGTATCAGTGGTGCTGCAAAAGTGAAAAATGCGAGGACCAAGAGTAATGTTAACTGCAACGGTTTAAACTTTGAATAAATGGCTTTCCATTTCAGCAGTAACATTACAAAAGATGTGCAGCAAATCCACAAACCCGCGGGACGTGTTACTAAGATGATGCCTGAAGCAGCAGCAATGAGAATGATTTCTTTTTTGAGATCAGAAGGATTATGGTCTTTGTTTACGAACTTTTCCAATCTGGTAAAAGCACTTAGCCATAAGATAAATAATGAGAGAAAAATTCCTTCTGTCAGTGAGAGAGATAAATATGGTATCACAAAAATATTTACACTGAGAACAACCAGAATGATTTGTCCCAGTTTTTTATTCTTTATTGAAATTGCTCTCGCCAGTCGATTCACACAAAAGAAATAAAAGCTTGTCTGAAATACAAACAGCAAGATGCGAGTTGGTAAATTAGTCACTTTTGACAAAGAAATGATCAGAGAAAGTACCCATGGGTAGAAATAGGTTCGCACATCTTTTTTATAAGACTCCATGCCGGTCTCGCTGAATTGTTGGGCAATGGACATGTATTGAAATGCATCCCAGTCAGGAGGGTGCATGGCTTGAATTATAAAAAAAACTGCTGAGAGCAAAAAAAGAGCTGCACCGCTTAGCCATAGAGTTGCTTTTTGATTGTCGAGATCATCTGTAGTGAAATTATCCGGTGTCGATTCGAGCATGATTTCCTCATTGTTTATTATATGCGGCATATATGTGCGTTGATCTACCATATTTGTAACCGAGTGTTTCGCAAACGTGAATTACGGCACGGTTCGTTGATTGAGTTGTGTTGACGATGCAGGACATTCCCTGTTGCCGCATCCAATCCATTAATGCGCTGTTCAACCAGCGATACCATCCTCTCCGAGACTCACTGACTGCAACCAGAACCAGTCTTCCGATTAGAAAATTTGCGAAGGTTTCAATACCTGCAGAGCCGCACACAAATGCACCAGGGGGTGCTGCATCCACATCCGGAACTAATACAACATCAGTAAGTCCACGCACACACTGTTCCACATATTCGGCGATATATTGATCCGCCGTTTCTGTTGAGAAAAAAGGATCGGCATGAAACCGGTCGTATTCGTTTTTGGCTTGTATGGCAACTTCCCGGAGGTTGGGGATGTCTGATTCGAGAGCGATGCGTACGTTCTGCCGTGTTTGATTTTCAGCCAGTTCCAATTGATTCTGGTAATGGGTGATCCGCGTTTCGATCAGTCGTATTCCAGCCAACCCCAGCGCCTGAAGAACAACAGTATCTTCCGAAGGAACTTCTGCAAAGAGATAGTAATCTGTCAGTTGGTGCTTAAGATCGTTTTGTAAGGACTGAATTATTTCAGCAATTTGGATTTGAGGATTATTAATATCTTCATCCCAGTCAACAAAGTCGATCCTGAAAATAGGACATTGAAAATAATTGCTGTCCCACTCCAGTTTTCGATACCAGAGGCGTACATCACTCCCCAAACAGTTTAAATCACCCCGATCTTTCGACGTGTTGAAGTTCTCTAGAATTGATCTAGAAATTTCGGATTCATATCCACGTAAAAAACTTACTGGAGAGTAATCTAATGCTCTTTGCTGTAATTCTGTTTGATGAGAATTCATGAATCGCCCTCGGGGTGATTCATGAATTCATGCTGTCGCATTACGATATGTAAAGGCCTCGACTTAGTATTTTCGTAAGTACGCCAGGCATAGGATCCAACAATCCCGAGAGAGAATAGATTGAATGCGCCAAAGAAAACGATTGCGATAATCGTGGCCGAGTAACCTGGTACTTCAATCCAATTTAACATTCGCAGGATGATTACAAGCAAGCCAAATAATGCAGATAAGACAGAAGTAGCACCACCTATTTGGATCAATAATCTGATCGGTAGATCGGTAAATGCGAAAGTACTATCTAACAAGTAATGAATTTTCTTGCTGAGAGTCCATGCCGACTTACCGTGCTTTCGTTCTTGACGTTCATAGCTGATAAATTTGCGCCGAAACCCCATCCAGAATATCTGAGCGATTAATGAACTGTGCCGTTCTTCGAGTTGCAGGAGCTGATCTCGAAATTGTTGGTTGCATCCAAAAATATCAACGCCACCTGGAGGGACATCGGGGACCACAAAACGTCGATATAAGCCCCAAAATATATTGGAAGGCAGCCTGGTTAAAAAAGGATCATTCCGCGCTTCGCGAACTGCGATAGCAACATCAACTTCGTTCTTTGCTAACTCTGCCCACATCTCAAGAACCAATTCCGGCGGTTCCTGAAGATCCGCTGCCATGACTGCAAAATACTCGCCGTTGCCTGCTTGAAGACCGGCACGGATAGCAGAAAATGAGCCGAAATTACGCGATAATAAAATCAATTGAGAAGAAAATGAATGGTTGGAAAGTTCTTGTAAGAGTATTTCATAACAACGGTCTGGACTACCATCAATGACAAAAACCACTTCAAGTTTATGTGGTAAATCTTTATGGAGCGATGCCAATGCAGCTAAGAGATCCGGAAGATTACTCTCATTTTTATAAACGGGAATGATGAGAGAGCAAGTGAGATTTGCCAATTCATTGATCCTTTGTGATTTCTGAAATTTTCGACTGGAAAATCTGCCTGATATGGTCCAACTCTACACTAGTGATCCCAGTATAGCATGGTAATGAAAAGATTTCTTGAGTGGCCTGATTCGAATAAGTCAGTTCGAGTGAACGATACGATTTATTCTTCATCGATTGTTGATCTAAGTCCAGAATGGGGTAGTGAATGTCCGTAGCAATTCCGTTCGCATTCAGAGTCTTGCAAATTTTCTCCCGATTTTTATTCCGAACGACAAACAGGTGGCTGACATGATCATCACAGGGAGTCGTAACGACATCAACGATCCCTTGGCAGGACTCATGAAGATGAGCGCAGATCTCTTGTCGTCTCTGATTGTAGGCGTCAAGTTGCTTTAACTTAACGCGAAGAATGGCAGCTTGGATTTCATCGAGACGACTATTCTGGCCATCGGAGACTGTGCTGCAATATTTTGAAGTCCAGCCATACTGTCGTAACGATTTGCATCGCTCAGCTAAATTATCACACGATGTTGTGATCGCTCCCCCATCTCCGAGCGCGCCTAAGTTTTTGGTCGGATAAAAACTGAAAGTGGCGATATCACCAAGTGCCCCCACTTTTTTCCCGTGGGAAGTCGCACCATGTGCCTGTGCACAGTCTTCGAGAATTTTCACTTCGGTATGCCGGGCGGCATCTAAGGCTGCTCTTAGTTGTTTGATGTCAACAGCTTGGCCATAGAGATGAGTGGCGATGACACATTTTGTTTTTGGTGACACTGCTGAAGAAATCTGGTCAACGTTCAACAACAGGCGATTTTCGTCAACATCGATGTAGACTGGTGTTGCTCCAACCAGATTACATGCGGTTGTGGAATAACCTCCGGCATTGGCGACTGTGATGACTTCGTCACTCTCGCCAATATCTAAAGCACGAAGTGCAATTTCCAGCGCATCTGTCCCATTGCCGACAGTGTAGCAGTATTTTGCATTACAGTACGCGGCAAACTCTTCTTCAAAAGTAGTGACATTATTTCCCAGGATATAAATACCACTTTCGAGCACATTTTTGATAGCTGCGTTGATTTCAAGAGAAAGCTCGTCATTTTCCCTTTTGGGCTGATTAAAGAGAATTTTCATTTGGTTTATACATCTCTAAAATTTTGATCTGAAAAATTCCGGGTACGCTTCCGGGATCGATTCTCAAAGACTCTTCCAGAAGTGGGACAGGTACTGAAAACAGCAGGTCATTGATCCCCTTGTCTAACTTAACCTGAATCTGATTGGGACCTGAATAATCAGTATCACCAGGGTAGCGATAAAACAGAAACATCGTGGTGTCTTGAGGTGCTTCAAGGACAATGTGCATCAGTACCCAATCCATGCTCAATTGATCTATTTTCGGTAAGATGATTTGTGCTGGAGCCGTCGGGGAATCGAGAACGATCTCTTCTGCTTCAGTTTTGTATGTTGCATTGAGAAATTGAGTTTTATTTAAATGATCATTTAGTCGGAATACTGGCTGTTTCTGATCGATATCGATTCCAGAGTTTTGGTCGAGAATTTTAATTCCCCCCTTACCGGGATTGTAAATGATTCGACAGAGCGCACAAGGGGGAGCATCAGCACAAAGCGGAACGAGTTGTGAATTCGTGTAATTTCCGAGTTTAACAATCGATACTCCATTTTTTAGTGCAACTGACCCAGCCTGTGGCCAGATAGGCATCGTATCGGCAAACTTCATAATCGATCGTTGTTGTTCTAAGGTTGCTGGCTCGTATTCGTCAATTCCCATTGATCGCATCAGTGATAAGACTCTATGAACGTTTCCCTGGTCCCAATTGTAAAAAGAGGCACCGATGGTCTGTCTCTCAACAATCAATGGATACTTGGGACGCGATATATTTCCCACTAATGCATAAACACGTTTACTGGTACTTTTCTCTTCCTGCCCGTAATCAAGTTCATCCAGCCGATTCAGTATTCGTATGCTGAGAGTTCGGTCTGCCTGCCAGGAGATATAATCCGCGAAAGCAAATCGATTATTGATTGTGATAAATTGAAATGTTGTCGCACACACAAGGAGAATAATGACTAATCTCAGAATAATTGAAGGGGCAGAGAGTGAAAGAAAAACAAACCCACTCAAGACCAGGGGCACTGCCAGCAATGCTCTGGTTGGCATGACTCCTCCACTGATGAGATTGAGGGAAAAAGGGGCTGCCAAAATAAATATCACTATCAGGAGTCCTGATATCTTAGTTGATAGAGGTTGTTTTGTTTTAAGAACTTGAAATATCAGTGAGAAAAGAGTTATAAAAAACAGTAGAAAGAGAGATGAGACATTTTGATCATAGATATCATTTTTGCCTAGATAATGATTCTTCATTGAATAAATTGTTTGTTTAAAAGTCTGTAGCAAATAGTTCAGGCTCAATTCATATTTGACGAATCCATCAATGTAATCTTGCGAATTTAATTTGAGTGCGACCCGAAAACCTTTCGAAATCAAATAATAGAATACCAGTCCAGAAACCAGTAGCGCTGTAAATGAAACGAAAGCCTTGAGTATTTCTTTGAGGGTGACTTTTGATTCAAAGATCAGTCGCAGTGTTGAAAAGCAGAATAAGACAAAAATCCAAGGGAGAAAGGCCTGGTAGATTCCGATTGAAAACGCAATTAATAGTGCAGGAATTAACCATCCGCTTATTCCCTGGCGATGGGTAAATAAATAGATCGCCAGAGCGGAAGCTAGGAATCCAATTCCAATCCCAAAGTTCAATGTATTGAAGCTATAAACGTAATATAAGGTTGGGCAAGCGATAAACAGAGGGGCAGCCCAGAAATCATTAATTGTCCTGTTGGAAGAAAATAATCGTACAACTAGTGAAAAAGCCAACGCTGAACAGACCAGCGTGAAGAAAAGGGGAGCGAAGGGGACGATTGGATTCACGGGATATAGATGACTGAGTAAGTACATTGACCAGCGCCCCTGTCTGACCCATTCATCGCTTAATAAAGGGCTAGATCGTTCAGCATAAAATTCTTCATCTACCGACAATGTGAAATTGAACAGCTCATACGCAAATGACGCGAAGCAGAGGACTAGGAGATAGCTTAACCAGTGGTGCTCTTTTTTAATCCAAGTGGTTATTTCGATTTGTATGTGAGATAAGTGACTATTTAACTTATCCATGTCGACAACCTTGAAATCATTTTTAAAAAAACTCTTAGATCATACAACTTATGGGAACTATTATGAGCTAAGGTCTCTAAGTCATTCTTGAGTTAAAAACTGTATATCGATCATGGGCAGCCCGAGCAGACCATGTACGATGCTACTAGCTTCCGATTTAAATATCACGGCATCATGGAACCAAACATGTTGTATGTGATCACTCTGAGTTCCATTTGCCACGGAGACCGTTACCGAATATTCCCCCACTGGTAGTAACGGAAAGCGAAAAGTAAATACAGCAGAGAACTGATTCCCCGACGAAACTGGATCTGTTCCAATCAAACATGTGTTATCACCAAAGAGGTTTTGCCCCAATCGATCTTTGATGAAAAAACCAACGATGGGAGAGTCTAGGTCCTCTTTCGCGACTGCGGTAACCAATAGACTGGCTATCTCTCCTCCGACAACCCACGAAAGTTTTTCTCGCTGTTCGTTGCAGAGGGCGATGTCAATGATTTCTGCTCCCCCCGCACCAAAACTATCCGCATTCGGGTCAAACTCTAATAGTTGAATATCATTCCGGTATTGAGTTGTATTAAGAAATGCAAGCCGACCGTCTACTAATTCCTGACTAGGGTCTTTTTTTGATTTTCTATCAGAAAATGTAGAGATCTGATTCTGGTTCGTTTGTATGTTCTGTTGACCTGCATACACTCCTTCAAAATACTTTTCGCAGACGGTTTTGGCATCCGCGGCAATTTTCACTTTTCCTTTTTCCAGCCAAACAGCCCGCTCACAGAGATTTGTTACTGCCGAATTGTCATGGCTGACGAATAATAGTGTTCCGTGTTTCATAAATGTACGCAAAAACCGCATACATTTTTGAGTAAAGAAGGCATCGCCCACTGACAGTGCTTCGTCGATGATTAAAATATCTGCATCGACGTGAGCAATCACAGCAAAGGCCAGTCTGACATACATCCCACTCGAATAAGATTTCACTGGCTGGTCTATAAAATCTCCAATTTCTGCGAAGGCGGCGATTTGGTCAAAGCGATCTTCAATTTCTGTTTTGCTTAACCCCAGTATTGCCCCATTCATAAAGACGTTTTCACGTCCGGTGAATTCGGGATTGAAACCTGAACCAAGTTCCAGCAGGGCAGCAATTCGACCGTTAATATTAACGGTGCCGAACGTGGGGGTCATTGTTCCACAAATGATCTGGAGCAACGTTGATTTCCCGGCGCCATTACGGCCGATTATGCCGACAGTCTCGCTTTTCTTGATTTCCAGAGTGATGTCTTCGAGTGCTTTAAACTCTTTATAAAACTGCTTTTTACCGCGAAATAGTCCCTGCATCAGCCGGTGATGAGGTTTGTCGTAAATCTGGAAATGCTTGCTGACGCCTTCCAGTTTGATTGCGATCTTGTTTTCAGGTGTATTCCCGTCAGAGGACATCTGCGAATCCCCTGCGTGTTTTCTGGAATGCGGAAAAACCCAGCCAGGCGACAAATAAGCTGATGATGAAAGACAGGAGTAATCCATTCCAGTCGGGCAGTTGTCCCCACATGAGGACGGCTCTTGACTGTTCAATGATGAATGTAAGCGGATTGGCATAAAGAATGGGTTGGAAACGCTCTGGAATATTTGAAATGGGGTAGAAGACCGGGGACATGAATAATAACACGGTCGTGAATACTCCGGTAACCTGACCCACGTCTCTTAGGTAAACTCCCAATGCTGCTAAAAACCAGGTGAGGCCCAAGGTGAAAAAAATAAGCGGTGCAAAAATCAATGGTAGAAACAGAGCAGTCCACTGGAAGGTATGATTGACGGCAATGAAGAATAGTCCCCAGACGATCAGGCTGATCAATGTGTGGAACAAAGTCGCTCCCATAGCCACCCAGGGTAAAATTTCCAAGGGGAACACGACTTTTTTTACATAGTTCACGTTGCTGAGGATCAAGGTGGGGGCGCGATTGACACTCTCTGCCAGCAAGCTGTGTACGATCATGCCAATAAAGAGTGCCAGGGCAAATTCCGTTTTACTGTCCGAACCAGTTTGCCAGCGTGCTTTAAAGGCGACACTAAAGACAAACGTGTAAACGGCCAACATAATCAATGGGTTAAAGAAAGACCAGGTCAGTCCCAGGATAGAACCTTTATATCTTCCAATGACATCGCGTTTGGTCATTTGCCAGATCAGCTGACGGTTCTTTATTAAACTATGAACCATCCCTAAGGGGTTCATTGATAATAAGGAATTTGGATTGATGACATCCCCTCCTTGTAATGTCCTGATTGCTTAATCGAGGCTGGTATGTCGCTCCTGTGCGTCAGCCTTATTTATCCTGGGACTTGTTTATTTTGAAAAAATAGTAAATCGAACCGGTTTTGGGAAGCGATGGTGGGCTGTTTCTCTAACTATTGGCTGCTCAAAAATGAATCTCGCATGAGAGGAAAACGCTATTCGTGCGAAAGTCCCGACATGATTTTGAGAAGGTATTGGCCATAATTTGTTTTGCCCAGCAGTTCAGCTTGTTGTACTAATTGGGCTTTTGTGATCCAGCCAGCCTGATAGGCGATCTCTTCTAAGCAGGCAATTTTCAGCCCCTGGCGTTTTTCAACCGTTTGGAAAAAATGACTTGCATCCTGCAAACTTTCATGTGTCCCGGTATCAAACCAGGCATGTCCCCGCCCTAGCAATTCGACATTTAAGTTTCCCCGCTGCAAATAGGCATTGTTCACAGACGTAATTTCCAGTTCACCGCGAGCAGAGGGTTTCACATTTTTGGCGATTTCAACGACATCATTATCGTAAAAATAGAGCCCTGTGACGGCGTAATTTGACTTTGGAACTTTGGGTTTCTCTTCAATGGAAATCGCACGTTTTTGACTGTCAAACTCAACGACTCCAAACCGTTCCGGATCATGCACCTGATATCCAAAGACAGTCGCTCCTGAGTCTCGTTTATAGGCCGTCAGTAAACTGTCGGTTAATCCATGGCCATAGAATATGTTGTCACCTAAAATGAGGCAAACTGGATCACTGCCAATGAAATCCTCTCCAATCAGAAAAGCTTGTGCGAGACCATCTGGTGAGGGCTGAGAAGCATATTCAAACTGCACGCCCCACTGCGTTCCTTCTTCTAAGAGGTCCTGAAACATGGGGAGGTCATGAGGTGTGGAAATGATTAGTATCTCTTTGATTCCTGCTAACATCAGGGATGAAAGGGGATAATAAATCATTGGCTTATCATAAATGGGGAGTAACTGTTTTGAAATGACCTTCGTAACAGGGTGTAGTCGAGTACCAGACCCTCCTGCCAAAATAATACCTTTTCTCGACATCATCTTCCCTAGAATATCTTGAGTGAGAGTTGTGAGAGCACTTCTGATTGACGCGAACGCTTTACCAGCTTCTCATGGACATATTTTGATTCAAGACTCGTATATTGACCCGGTCCAAATGGTGATCAATTTTGATAAACGTACTGATCATAAGCATTTAGTATTGAATATCACAAAATAAAGCAACAGGTTTTTAGCCATTTAGCAAAGAAATTTGCTCAGGCACCGATATTGACCTCATCTTGTTCCTCAAATCCAGAAATGGCTTTACTTTTTCCGGGTTCTGAGTGAGGAAAGGGGCTTGTTAAGCGTGAGGAACTTTTTTCTTGAGAGGGCGCGGGTTTCAGGGATGCAGGTGCATGGTGACAGGCTAACGTTTCCCGAAAATAGAGTTAATTGTACATCCGCCTTTGAGTTCGTTCCCACCGGAAAGAGATATTATGTCATTCTCCGGGCGAAATGAACTTCGGCTTCTCTGGGGCTGAAAAATAAGTCTGACCGGATAAATGACGTTTGGTTGAGGGGGGCATCACATCCATTATCAGGTACAGAATCATGAACAGTGTATCAGGCTCCGGGGTTGGTTAACGGATGCAAGGTCGAACAGATTTCTTGTGTATTCGGAAGCGAACCGTCTAGCAGCAGCCTTCAGAGGGCCCTTTGTGAGAGGCCATTTTGGTGTGGGGAGGGCAGGGGGACAATTTAGGGGGGCTCAGGGCGTAAAGATCCTACATGGAAAATTACACAATAACTGACCAGAGCGATCGGTCGGAAATATAAAAGGGTGCCATCATAAGAGGCCGTTGCAAACGGCTTAAAAGTCGGGATGACAAGATTTGAACTTGCGACCTCTGCGTCCCGAACGCAGCGCTCTACCAGGCTGAGCCACATCCCGCTGTGACTCTCATTCTAACAAGACGGCTTTTAGAATCAACGCAGGAGAGGGTAATCCTGTTTACTCTATTCGAACATCGTGTCAGGTTGATAAGGGCTTATATCCCAGGTTCCTCTGCACTGATTCAAACGACCGGTGTAAGGCGTGGATAGCAGCTCAGATTAGTAGGGTTGTACCACGGGGGCACCGGCTGTTGCCGGTTGTTCGGAAGGGTAATGGGCAGGGTCGACATTGATCGGTTCAGGAGAAGCGGCCATTGCAGGGACTCCCAGTTGGACTGGCTGACCTGCCACGCCGGGAGCGACCAGCATTGGTTGCGACGCCATTGATTGACTTGAGATCGCGGACGCATGGCTCATCTGGGGGGCATTCATCATGGCAATCGTGCCTGCTGACCCGCCGTTAGTGTAGGTTGGCAAGGGATGGGTAAAGCTGGCATTTGCTGTGCGAGTCTGATAGCGGAACAGGCTGTTGCCATTGCCAACTGGTCCATGTTCCCAGCCTTTGGCCACGATACGATTTTGAGGGCTGGATGTCGAATATGGTTTTTTAATGGAAGCAATCCGTGACTGGACCTGTGGTTGAAACCATTCAGAGTTCAAAGACTGCTTGTACATGGCCAATGCCTCTTCTGAGCGGCCTGTCTGCTGGTAAACCTGTCCTAAATGTGCAAGTACTTTGGGGTGATTAGGGTCGACATTGGATGCGGCTTTCAATGATTGCTCGGCACCAGTAATATCACCAGACTGTTCGAGCATCCAAGCCATTTCCAGATGCGATTCTGCAATATAAGGTTGAGTGTCTCGCCAAGCTGTGATGTGTTGGGCGGCTTCCTGTTGACGGCCCTGGCTGATCATTAACTCTGCCAATCCATGGTGAGAAGGTTGGTGCGAGGGATCAAGGCGTAGTGCGTTGCGATAGGTCTGTTCGGCCCCGGCCAGGTCGCCTTCTTTTTCCATTACGACAGCCAGGTTGTGAACGTAATCAGGATTTCCTGGGTTATCAGCAATCGCACGGGTGAATGCGGCGTGTGCTTGAGCATATTGGCCACGCTGGTAGTATCCATTTCCCATTTCATTACTGGCGACACCATGCATTGAATTGCATCCGGTTAATCCCAGTGCGCCCAGAGAAAATAAAAAGGCCAGATTGCTGATAAATGAGAGTTTGGTCCGAGTTGAGTGCATCGTGCACATCTCCATCGTTTGTAAGCATGCTTTCAGAATCCGTTTCTGAATTTCATGCTGCCGGAAAAATGGTTTGGAGAGGTTCTAAAAATGAAATGATTTATAATCATGAAATGAGGATGAGGAGTGTGTGGGAAAGATATCACCCCCTCGAATTTGCGGCAAGAGGAATTCGAGGTTTTTTCGCTGAAAATCTGGTGTGAAATTAAAAAAATGACGTGGCTAAGTATCTTCTGTAATAGAAGATAGATCGGGCACCTGCCAGCCTGAATCAGAGGCTGGCAGGAGAGTAATTGGTTATTGTTGTGGCGGGCTAACTGGCTTAATTGGAAGGGCCGGGGCGGCTTCTTCAGGTTCCAGTAAGGCACCGTGTTTTTCGATATGGGAAAACCAGCGTCGGGCCGTCGCGCGTCTTTGTGTTGGTGTGGCAATCGCCGAATAATCGATGTCGCGGCCTGTCAGCTGATTGATGTAGTTAAAGGCGAGTTCTCTGACAGCAACATGATTGTGTTCAAGCCATTCGACGAGTCTGCCTGAAATGAATCGATCCTGAGCGTCTTCTGGCTTAAATCCCCATAACAGTCGTTCCATTATTTCTGCCATCTCTGGCGAGAACTGTTTTTGCAAGGCTTCTTTCAGCAGGTCACCATTATTTGGATCGCGTGGCAGCCAGTTACGGATACCGTTAATGGCGGCAATGCGAGATTCGTGATGGTCCACTTCATCGAGTACTTTTACCAGAGACTGATAACGGTTGGTTAATGCCAGTGCTTTTGTGGCCAGGTCAGAAATGTTGGGTTTCACATCTTTTGTGATGGCAGGCATTGTGAGCGAGACAAGCTGGTCGTCATTCAGTTCTTTGACAAACGCAGCAATTAACCGTCGTGAAAGATAGGAGTTGTCTTTATAGTCCGGCTCAACCCAATGCGGGACGCGCAAGGGCTTCTGTTTGCCAGAGGGGTTAATCGTACCGGCGGCACGATCTTTGGCAGAGAGCGACATCCACTGGCCAGTGTCGATGGTATGGACTTTTCCTGTTCCATCAGAGAAACGAATCATTCCCGAGTAGGTGTAAAGGGTGCCGGTATAATTATTGGGGCCTAGTTTGTCATCTGGTTGGGTTGGCTGAACCGGATTGATTTCAATTCCACAAACGCTGTCTCTGGTTACGAGTTCAATCCGCCAGAGTTCATTATTTACCTTGATAGACAGAGTAGGGCCTGCTGCATCTTTCGCATCGTTCAGACCTCGTGAGGCTTCAATACGGATACGACCTTCCTGAATCTGGAAGCCCATGTCAGCCGCTTTGTTTTTGCCGATATAGGTCACCTCAGTGCCCGGTAGCAGTACTACTTTGCAGAAGGCTTCGGGAATGTTGATTCGTGCTGTGAACGGTTCGGGTGATGCGACAGGTGATCCCACCTGGATCGGGCTGACTTTTGAGCGAATTACCCAGTCATTTTTGTCTGCGAGTTCGTGTTTTTTGTCAACACTAGCCAGGAAAAAGCCATCTTCTGATTCGATTTGCGCAGCTGGCGCCTGCGCGGTCAGATCCGCTAATTCAATTTTTGGTGGTTGTGGCGTTTTGGGTTTCACGGTATTCGCTACAGCGACGCTGTTTTTATCGGGAGTACTAACGGGCGGAGTAGGAGTCGGTGTCTCTGGTGTTTTATCGTTTTGTGCGAGGGGGGGCGTTGCCGGAATCACGTTCGTCACCGGTGGTTCTGCTGGAACGACTTTTGTTGTTGCAACGCTTTCCGCATC
This sequence comes from Gimesia alba, assembly GCF_007744675.1. Classification (NCBI taxonomy): domain Bacteria; kingdom Pseudomonadati; phylum Planctomycetota; class Planctomycetia; order Planctomycetales; family Planctomycetaceae; genus Gimesia; species Gimesia alba. Next base: position 4,006,761 of record NZ_CP036269.1, on the reverse strand, counting down.
AGCTGGCGGTGGCGCATCGAATGCAGGCGGTTTATTCTTCATCGGGAGAGGTTGATTGGTGTCTTCAGCATCGGAAGTCTTGGGAGCCGACTGGACAGGAATTTCAGCTTTCGATGAGTCTGTATCGGCTTCCGGCTCTGGTTGTTGGGCAGGAACAGAGAGATCGATTTCCTGATTTTCAGGGAGATTACTTGCCAATTGTGTCTGTGTGTCACGCCCAGAGAACAGTTTCGGGAAAAATGTCTCATCCCCAAAGAAGAGTCCTGCCCAGACCACACCAGCGAGCAAAACTAAAAAATAAGGGGTAAAGCGTTTCCAAAGTGGTTTGGTTTTCAGGTAATCTGGAATCCGAGAAGAAAATGGTTCGATGTCTTCTGCGGGGATGGTCTGCTGGCTGGCCGTGGTTTGATTTCTTATTGGAGTAGGGGCAGTCTGTTCGCCTGATTCCGGAGTGCTGGCGACCTGTTCTGATTCAGTGGCACTGGAAGTCTCTAGGGTGTGGTCACCAGAAATCGGACCGAGTGCATAGATGCGTTCTCTCGTGTTGGGGTTGATGGTTGCTGGTTCTCCTAGAACCAGCGTCAGGATTTGATGGGATGCTGCAACTTCGACCAGATTCACGTCTGAGTTCAGGCAGATTTTTTCAACATCAGCAACACTTTCCGGTGACAATGTATTATCGAGATATTCGGCAATCTGGTTAGGGTCCGGGTTCGAACCAGGGCCTTCGATTTCTGGTGCAGTCAGGCGGCGACGGCGCAGAACATCTTTGATTCGCTCAACAAGTGAAGAGGCATAGCTGCTTTCTTCCAGTTTCTGGCCAATCTCTTTGATTTGAGCTGGTTCGAGAACATCATCAAGGTAGGCAATTAATGTTCGCAGAGTTAAACGCATGAGGGCACCATCATCTTGATAGATAATTATGGGAATCCGAGAAAAACGGTCTCTACCATAATTAGTGGGCTGGTGAGCTGTATTCCGTACAAAAAAATGTCACGAAATTCGCAAATGCATAAAAGTTAACCTGTGTAGTTGCTTCGCAAGTCATTGGCGGATAGGTGCTTAAGCGTCAGTTCGCCTGGGGGGGGGCTGGTTTATTTTTTTGTGCGGTCTGTTGGTCTGGGCCTTGTATGATCAGTGGAACAAAGAGTTCGGGGAAGTCGGCGTCATTAGTTTTGATGACAATCAGACCGTTGTGTTTTCCTGGAGGAACCATGTTTTCGACAATCACTTCCAGTTTTTGTTGACGCAGTCCGTCTTTCAGTTCCAATTTGCCAAGTTCGACTTTGGCATACTTGGATGTACTCTCTGCACTGACGATTTCAAAGTCTTTACCGGATCGATAATCAGAGACTGTAATCGGGTGTATCGTGCGACCTGGTGTTAACTGGTAGATCACAAGCGCTTTCGGTTTTACGACGAGCCTGCGTACAGGAAGCTCCAGTTTGAGCGTCAACCTGGTGGTTCGTTCCTCGGTATCCTCGTATCGGAAATCAACAAAATATTCTTTCTGGCCGGGGGATTCTCCCGCAGTTTCCATTTTGAGTTGGAACTCTCCCACTTCATTGGGTTGGTAAACCTTCTTTTTCAATTGGGGATTCAGACAGCCACAGCTGGGGATGAGCTCTTTGACCGTGACGGTATGGTCACTGAGGTTTTTGAAGCGAAAACGGGCGCCGACAGTACGTGCTGTTTCTTTTACGAGTCCGGTATCGACCAGATACGTTTCAAATGCAAGGGCCGGTTTCGGTTTGCCAGCGAGTGAAGTTTGAACGCGTGAACCGGTCCCGTGAGCGATGATGGCGATGGCGAATGGCAGAATAGCCAGACTGAGCAGGGTGCGTCTGGTCCATTTTGATTGTGAGAATTTATCGCGCATGGCTTAGGTGCCTGTTAAAAAACTCGTTTGTATTTAAGGTTCAAACTGGTCGTATAATTAGCTAATTAGCAGATGATGTGATTTAGAGCAAGCCCGGGTTCTGGCTGCAGAGGACGAGGAAATTCAGGATGGCATCCCATCTTCAATCCTGAAATCGTACATTAAAACAGGGGAATGAGGCACTCACTCAAGGCCATTGCCGTCTGGGAAGAATCTGATGAAATGCACCTGTAACTGAACTCGTAAAACTGTCATCTCAAGAAAAGAAACCTGGGATTCCAACTCGATCCGATAATGAGAACAGATTACGAGCTTGTCAGAAATTTCGCAGGTTGCTAAATTTTGCCCACATTCTTCCAGGTCTGCCTTACAAGAGTCAGGGGATCAGAATTTGTGTTCAGGCTTGTTGAACTCTTTTTTTTGCTGCATTTATTATACTCAGGAGTTTTTCACCGTGTCGCATCACCCCAATCATCCACATCACGATAAAAAGAAAAAGAAGACGGAGATGCACAAAGACTGGCGAACATGGACTGTCGTGATCCTGATGCTTGCAGGCATGGCGGCTTATATTCTCACAAATGAAGAAGTATTAGTACCGGTTGATCAGCCGCCAGAGCCTATGGAAGCCATTGGAGAATAACGGTAAGCGATCACTGAATCAGGCACGGCTTGAGAGGGCGGTGAGCCAGGCAAGATGTGCTTTTCAAGGTTAGGAACAGATCTTTCGTAAAAGTGTTCCGTCGAGACTTATGGCCTTACGGCAGAACGATTCAAGCTTATGAGTCTTCATTTTTGTCGGTCGAGGTTTTCAACCCACTCATAAGAATGAGCCCCAGGAGCATGATTGCAGCACCTACCCAGTAGGGGGAAGTGATACTGCCTTCGATGGCGCCGTTTTGGGTTCCTTTAAACAGGATAATTCCTGCGAGCGGACCGAGAATACGAGCCAGTGCTGAGATACTCTGACCGACTCCCAGGACGCCTCCTTGCTGATCTTCTGAGGTATTCAATGATAACAGGGATTGCAGAGAAGGGGTGGTTGCTGAAAAGCCGATGACTGAGATGGGCAGCACGGCGTAGAGCAGCATGTATGATCCCGAGTTACCGGCGACACCGATCAGAAGCAGGCCAAGTACCATCAGGATGATCCCTGCCAGGCCCATTCGGTATTCGCCTACTTTGGGTATCAATCTTCTGACCAGAATTCCCTGACTGAGTGTTAAGATGAAACCGATGTAAGCAAAGATAAAAAAGTTACTGCGGGCAGCAAAACCCAACTCTTGAGTCAGCAGGGAAAGAGTCGATTCAAATTGTGCAAACGCGAATGTGGTTAAAAAACTGGTGAGCAGAATTAAGCCAATACATGGTCGTGACAGGGCATGTCGAAAGCTGGCGACATCAAACCAGTGATGGCGCTTTGCCAGTGATTCGGACGTTTGTTTGTTGAGCGACTCCGGCAGTTTGAAGATGGAGAGCAAGGCGGCCATTCCGGAAAGCACGCAGGCGACATAACCTGGTGCTGCACTGGGAGTCGCACCGGTTTCTGCAGAGACAAACGCAGCGCCGATCAATGGTCCAAAGGTGAAGCCGATTCCAAATGCCGCACCAATGAGTGCCATACCTTTGCCACGCTCTTTCGGGCCGGTGATGTCTGCGATATAGGCTTGTGCTGTGGGAATTGTGGCGCCGGCAATTCCAGCTCCGATGCGTGTGATAAACAACCACGACAAAGCGCCAATACCCAGAAACATGCCTTCTTTACCCAGCGATGTCGCGAAGCCGAACATGCCATAGAAGACGGTGGAACCTAATAATCCCAGGATCAGAATCGGGCGTCGACCGACGCGGTCGGAGATGCGCCCCCAGATCGGTGCGAAAATAAATTGCATCGCAGAAAATGATGCCATCAGCAGTCCCAGTGTGCCGCCACCTGCTTCAAAGTGCTCACCGTAACGAGGCAGTAATGGTAAGACGATTCCAAAACCAAGCAAATCAATAAAGACAGTGACAAATATAAGAAACAGGCCTGCCTTGCGTCCTTCCGACACGTGGGTCCCCTTTGAATATGAGCTCTGGTGTGATTAAAAGAAACAATGCCGAGGATGAGTTTCCTCGGCATTGCTGAATCATGATCGAATTAGACTTTGAATACAATAGACAACGGTTAGGCTGTTTTGTCTGCGAAGTCGTCTTCGGGAGTGGCTGGATTCTCGGGATCAAACCATTCCGGTTTGAACTCAATCCGAATCTTGTGCTTCATGGCCAGGTTTGAAGTCAAAGCCATGATGGCGTCCGCCATGGCAACGGTGCCGTTGCACTTCAGGCCGCCTTCGTAAGGGCCTTTGAAGTTGTTGGTGCGAATACAGTGAGCAAAATGCTCCATTTCTTCTGTGTATCCGCGGCTGATTTTATCACCCATCGCTTTGGTCGTGTCTGATGCGGCAGCAGAAGGTGCTGTAGTTTCATATGCATCCAAAACGGGACCACTGCCATCGCTGGATTTGATGACCCACAGTCGTTGATCCGGTCCGCCGCCACCGGTAGAGGGGCTGGCTTCTTTGAAGAGCAGAGCTTCTTTTTCTGTCTTCATGATCAGTGTACCACGGCTGCCCAGAACAGTTTCCCCGTAAGGTTCCCAGCGGTTGGTATTGATCGAAGAATAGGTCACGATACAGATATCACGTGGATTTGTTTCGGGGTCGTAGTGCGGACCGGGGAATTCGAAGGTCACATAAACATGATCGTCGATTTCGCGATCATCTTCCTGTTTATCCTTGGAGCCGATGCCCTTCACGCCATAGAAGTTTTTGCCGCCATAACCTTGAACGGCCAGGGGGTGAACTTTACCCAGGAAGATACTGCAGGCATCAAGCTGGTGGCTTCCCAGTTCTGCCATCAAGCCACCACCGGTTTTGTTATACAGACGCCAGTTGATCAGTTCATCCATGTTGTCGTAGCCGTACTCCTGGACTGTTTCAGCCAGTGCAGCCGTATCTTCTTTGGGGACACCCTTGCGCCAGCTGTCACGTCCCGGGAAGCTGTTGTTTCGATGCCATTGAGCGCGGATGTGACGAATGTCGCCGAGCAAGCCAGTCTTTACTAGTTGGTTCGCGTTGTCGTAAAGCACGCTGTAGTGGCGCTGGTGACCAACGGCCAGGAGCAAGTTCTTTTGTTTTGCTTTCTTGATGAGTTCTTTACACTCGGTAATATTGTGTGCCATCAATTTTTCAGAAAGCACATGCAGGCCGGCGTCGAGCGCCGCCATGGCAATCGGAGCGTGTTGGCTCAAGGGGACGGCGATCACAACTGCTTCCAGGCCGAGTTGGTCTTTAGCGGCGATCAGTTTTTTGTGATCGTCGAACTGTTTGATCTTTGATGCTTTTTCCTGGCCGAGCTTATTGATCAAGCCAACCCGATGCTCATTGCCATGTCCGTGAAATGCTTTGTGGCGATTGGAAGGACGCAGGTCGGCAATCGCGACAATTTCCATATATTCAGGCGGATGTTGTGTGATTAACACACTGCCCTCATCACCGGTTCCGATGAACCCGACTTTGACTGGCTCGCCCTTGAGCTTTTCATACCCAAAATAAGCGGCGCCTAAGCCTGTCGTCGCTGCAGCGGCTGTTGTGATGAAATCACGCCGTGTAAACGAAACTGCTTCGTTAAAGTTGTCTTTGCCGATTTGTTCCTGTTCGGGGGTTAATTGCATATCTTTTCTCCTGACACGCGACGCGTATCGATTACCGGTAGGGAGGAATAATTTGATTTATTATAGGCGGAAAACAAGGCGTTTGTTAGATGAACCCTCATTTCCTACGAAAATTTCAGTTGAATCAGTGAGTTTACTTTGTTGATTTTTTCTTTTTATGGAAAAAGCGATAAACCAGGCCATCGATCCCGAACCAGGTCCCCGTGGGCAAGGCCGCAATGGTCAATAGAGCCATGACTTCGATCAGGTTTTTGTTAACGATAAAACTGTGTTCAGGTCCTGGTGCTTCGGGAACTCCCGGCCAAGGAGGCATGACAAGATAGAAGGAAAGCAGCATTCCAGCAGCGGCAATTGCGGCGATCCTGGTACCGAAGCCGATCAGGAGTAACCCACCAAGAATCGTCAGGGCGGCAATCGTCATCATATTGACTCGATGGATTTCGGTATCTTCATGAGGGATCGGGCCTGCTGCCAATTGTTCCGGTGTCAGGAGCTTATTGGCTTCCGTTTCCATCTCGTCTTCCAAAGCACGAATCGGGTTGACCAACTCGGATTTCATTTGCTGGATTTCGGCCCAGATTTTATTCAGGTGGTCGACTTTGAATTGCTGGTCTGCTTGTGCCAGTTTTTGTTCGTAGCGATCGATCGCATTTTTGTATTGTTCGATTTTACCTATCCGTTTGCCGTCGATGGTGCCTTCCTGTTTGATATTAATCTGCCCAGCCAGTTCCGGGTTACCACGCAGAGAGGCCTGCATTTTTTCAATGTAGCTTAAACGTGCAGAGCGGGCGTAGGCTTTTTCAACCGCATCATAGTACTCGCGATCCAGAGCAGTTCCTCCTTCGAGCTTACCGTTGGGCCCTTTTTTCACAGGCACCATCTTTTGCAGGCGTTGTTTTTCTTTGGGCGTCAGATGCTGTTCACCGTCAATCAGCAGCAGTTTTCTTTTGGGGTCATATGACACAATACTTCCCAGGCTGCCATCGAATTTCACACTAGGGGGCAAAGCGCTCAGTTTAGCGGCAAAGTACTTATTGCCATGCACCATTTGATGCAGTTTTGATTTCTGTCCATCGGTCAGGTTGGGATAATGGTTCAGGAAACGTTGTTCCCAGGCGGCCCACTTGGCTTTGACTTTATCTGCATCCAGCCAGTTCAGGTCGTTGGGATCACCGGTCATGTTGCGGAAGTGATCGCGAAACGGACCTTTGGCATTATTCAGATAGCCGGCCGCCGTCCAGGGCCTGGTAGAGCTCAGGCTGTCAATTTTCCAGAGGCCCTCATACAGCAGTTGCCAGCCGATACAGAGTCGTAATACAACAATGAACAGGATTGCGATCCCAGTAATTTTCTTTAGATCTTGCACTCTTATAACCCTTTGTCATTTTAAGGGGATTTCAATATGTTGTTTGGTATTGTCTGTTATTCGGGAGACACTCGTATCGCTGACTTCTAAGCCTGATTTTATGCTTAAAGTCAACGATTCCTACTGTGTACCCCGTGATCACATGACGCCCGTTCTTTGGTGAAATCATTCAGTCAAAGAAAATGATTTTATGCGTGAGTATGTGATCCCTGTTTTTAAAAAGAACATGTGATCCCCGGTGTGGAGCCTGATTGAGTTCTGGTCATTCAATTCACAGCACTTTCGAATGTGCCACAGGATTGATACCAAGAACAAAGGCGTTCTTTTAATATTCCGTTATAGCGACTAATCATTGTGACAACAATTGGTCGCGATCCAGGAACAGAAACTCATTCGGAATTCCGCGAATTACCGGGGAGAGTTTTCGGCCTTGGGAGGGTGGTGGAATTAAAATCGTACCGACTTCACTATGATTATCGCAATACTCAAGAGCTTTTTCGATCCCGATTACGTAAAAAGCAGTTGAAAGTGCATCGGCTAAGGCGGCATTAGGGGCGATAACCGTTACAGACAGCAATTCCGAGACGGGCCAACCGGTTCGTGGGTCCAGAATGTGGCCGTAGCGTTTCCCTTCATGGCGAAAATGCTGTACTGAAGATCCGCTGGTCGACATGGAAGTGTTTTGCAGTAAAACAGTTCCCAGTCGTTGGCTTGTAAATAGCGGGTTTTTGATGCCGATGGGCCAGCCAGGAAGTTGGTTGTGTGTGCCGCGGGCCAGAATGCTGCTGAAACCACCATAAAATAGCCAGTTTTCCAGTTCCTGTTCTATCAGGAACTGTCCTGCGAGGTCCAAAGCGAATCCCTTGCCGATGCCTCCCAGATTGAGTTCATTTTCCGGCGAGTTATATTGAATGGTTTGTGCAGAATGATCGAAATGAAACTGGTCGATGCCGGTATGTTTAAGGCATTCATCAATTTCCTGTTGGGATGGGATGCGTCCCTGCTGTCTGCACTCTCTCCACAGCGTGATTAAAGGGCCTGAAGAAGGATCGAAGCCACCAGCGGTATCCAGGCAGATTTGTCGGGCTTGATCAAGAATTTCGAACAGTCGGGGGTCCATTTCAGCAGGCCCCGCTGCAGCCGCGGTATTCACACGCGACATCTCGCTGCTGGTCCTGTAAACCGTCATGAGCTGTTCCAGCTCATGCAGCAAGTCCAGCGCATCGGAAGCGTGCATGACCTGCTGGCTGGGTCCGGGGTTCATGACCACGGCAAATTCAGTAGCCATGGCCCGCGTGCTCAAGCGAATGGTTGAGCCACCGGTTGGTGCTGCGAAATCTTCCGTTGCTTCATTGAGGTAATCCGCGAGTTGGTCACCAGCTCGCTCCGCGGCTTGTTTTAGAACGCGACCGGTCAGGAAATCACGACGATTGCTGTTCGTTTTTTTCTCAGACATGAGCGCAGCTTGAAGTCATAGAGAATTGCCTGAGCGTCAACGTTAGTGTCACAATCATACCAGTCTGGTAATGGACTGTTTCAGCCGGATTGTTCCCGCTCAAGCAAAGGACGTAAAGTAAGGCACAGATGCAGCGCGTTCTTTGATTTCGGATTCACTCTTTAGCAACTGTGCTAAGAAGTCATAGGTGCCTGAGATCAAAGCAGCTCGCGCATTCTCGGGTAAAGTACAATCGAATTCCTGGTCGCCACAGCGGATTTTCATCGTGGTCAGGTCTACTGTGAGTTCCTGATCCGGATGGTCTTGGATTTCACGATTCAGGATCTCTAGTGTTTCGCGCGGGGCACACACAGCGGGAACTCCCAGTGAGGTGCAGTTTCCGAAAAAGATTTCTGCATAGGACTCGGCGATAATGGCCTTGATTCCCCAGCGAATCAATGACTGGGGGGCATGTTCGCGTGATGATCCACAGCCGAAGTTACGGCCACCCAGCAGGATTGAGGCATTTTGATATTGTGGTTTATCAAAGGGGTGATCCGGGTCTTGTATGCGATCATCTTCGAAGGCGTGTTCTCCCAGTCCTTCAAAGGTAACGCAACGTAAAAACCGTGCTGGGATGATGCGGTCTGTATCGATGTCATCCAGTAAGAGTGGGATGCCAGTTCCAGTGATGCTTTCAATTTTTGTCATTGATCTGTCTTTGTCGTTTTATTTTATGATAAGTGCTATTGGATTCAGATAAAGTGAGTTTAAGCTGTGACGGCGCTCAGCATTTCTCGCACATCGGTTACACAACCGTTGATGGCAGCGGCAGCGACCATGGTGGGGCTCATCAGCAGGGTTCGACCTGTCGGACTCCCTTGTCGGCCTTTGAAGTTCCGGTTACTGGACGAGGCACACAATTCATTGCCGACCAGTTTGTCCGGGTTCATCGCCAGGCACATGGAGCAACCAGCTTCCCGCCATTCAAATCCGGCCTCGATAAAGATTTTGTCCAGGCCTTCTTCCATAGCTTGTTTCCGAACGAGTTGTGAACCGGGCACGACCAGCGCTTTGACATGTTCAGAAACATGACGCCCCTCAACAACTTTGGCGGCTTCTCTCAGGTCGGAAATCCGTGAATTTGTGCAGGAACCAATGAAAGCGACGTCGATTTTCTGCCCTTTAATCGGCTGGTTTTCTTCGAGTTCCATATAACGAAACGCCTCTTTGATCAGCGTTTGTTCGTCTTCGGGATAGTCGGAAACCGGTGCGAGGCTCTCGGAGACTCCGACAGACTGGGCAGGGGTGATTCCCCAAGTGACTGTTGGTTCGATATCGGCTGCATCGAATTCAACCACGTCATCAAACTGGGCATCCGGGCCGGACGCCAGGCTGAGCCACCACTCAGCGGCCTTGTCGAAGGCTGCTCCCTCGGGAGTAAACGGGCGGCCTTTGAGATAATCGACGGTAGTCTGGTCGGGGTTGATGTAACCGCAACGGGCTCCCCCTTCAATACTCATGTTGCAGACGGTCATTCGCTCTTCCATCGACATGCGATCGAAGACATCACCGGCATATTCGTAGGCGTAACCAACACCACCTTGGACGCCCAACTTGCGGATGATGTAAAGGGTTACGTCTTTTGCGGTTACGCCGGGGCCAAGTTCTCCGTTAACTTTGACTTGCCGGACTTTGGGGCGTCCCAGAGCCATGGTCTGAGTGGCAAGGACATGGGCGACCTGGCTTGTTCCAATTCCCAGGGCAATGGAGCCAAACGCACCGTGAGTACTCGTATGGCTATCGCCACAGACAATGGTCATGCCGGGCTGCGTGAGCCCCTGCTCAGGACCGACTACATGGACGATTCCCTGGCGGACATCATCCACATCCAGCAGCGTGATGCCAAACTCACGACAGTTCTTTTCGATAGCGGACATCATCTGTTCTGCGAGATTGTCTTCGAACGGACGTGCCTGGTTTTGGGTGGGGACAATATGATCCACCGTTGCCATAGTTCGTTCAGGGAACATGACCTTCAGGCCACGGTCACGTAGCATCTCAAATGCCTGAGGGCTGGTGACCTCATGAATCAGGTGTAAACCAATTAGTAACTGGTCTTGGCCAGATTCAAGGGTTTTGACTGTGTGTAAGTCCCAAACTTTATCGAACAGGTTTTTTGTGTTACTCATCTTTTTCTTTATTTCGTTCCAACTCGAATTTTATAGACTGATGACATTTCAGCTACGATGATGTTTATTGCCAGAGATGTTTGGTGTGACACAATGGCAGGGCCAACGGTTCTTGTGTACTTGTGGACACAGGTCTTCCGGGGGAAAGATTGCAATCAAGAAATATACACAATCTGCTTCCTGAATATAAGGAATCCCAACCTGACAAATCCAAAAAAGCAGGGGCAATGACCGGGTAGACTCAAATAATCAGCAGAATCCACCAGACTCAGAGCAGTGACTCATGACATTATTGCAAATTTGTCAGCAATTTGTTTAACATTGTAGGAATTTTGTGGAGTAAAAGGGGCAAGAATTTTAAAAAGGTGTGCTGGAACCGTTGTGTATTGTTCAGACAGCTTTTAAACTCCACGGCTTGATGCAAGTTGTTGCCTCACCATCACTTTGCGAACACCAACATCGGCGGGAATGAAGGGCTTCGGCCTTAACCTACTGTCGTTGTTTGGGTTAGGTTCTATTTTTGCGCTCGTTTTCTACCTTAATCGAGCTGGTTCGAGGCAGTGATAGATAATAAAACATTTGAATTGTACGCTTCTGTTTTTAGTGATTAACGGTCTGGATATCAAAAGTGTTTGAAGGATTAACGTCCAATCTGAAAAATGCACTCAGCGGTCTTGCCCGCGGTGGGAAACTTACCGAAGGCAATATCAGGGATGGTTTGCGCGAAGTACGGCAGGCCTTGCTGGAAGCAGACGTTAATTATGATATTGCAACCAGTTTCATCGAACGTGTCACCGAACAGGCAGTTGGTGAAAAAGTTCTCAAGGCCGTTCGACCTGATGAACAGATTGTCGGAATTGTCCATCAGGAATTGATCAATCTGATGGGCCCGGTTGAACCCGGATTCAGTTTCAAGCCTTCCGGCATCACCGTCATTATGATGTGTGGTCTGCAGGGAAGTGGTAAAACCACAACCTGTGGTAAGCTGGCCCGACTTTTAAAAGAGCAGGGTCGAGAGCCGATGTTGGTGGCTGCCGACTTGCAACGTCCCGCGGCGATTGAGCAGTTGAAGGTGATTGCCGGTCAGGTTGATGTGCCCGTTCATGCGGAATCACCAGAAGGTACGAACGCCGTAAAGGTCTGTCAGAATGGCCTGAGTCAGGCGAAAAAACTGGGCAACGTTGATACGGTGATTCTCGATACCGCCGGTCGCCTGCACATTGACCAGGAGTTGATGCAGGAGCTGGAGCAGGTTGAACGCAAGCTACAGCCGGATCAGGTGGTCTTTGCCTGTGACGCGATGACCGGTCAAGATGCAGTGAACAGTGCCAAAGCATTTAATGAAGCTTTGGAACTGGATGGCGTGATTCTGACCAAGCTTGATGGTGACACCCGTGGTGGAGCCGCTCTGACGGTCAAAGAAGTCACCGGCGTTCCCATCAAATATATCGGTGTCGGAGAAGCATTAGATCGTCTGGAGCCGTTTCATCCAGATCGGATGGCGGGACGTATTCTGGGAATGGGCGATGTCGTCTCACTGGTTGAGAAGGCACAGCAGCAGTTTGACGAAGAAGAGGCTGCTGATCTTCAGAACCGGATGGCGCAGGGAAAATTCAGTCTGAATGACTTCCAGAAGCAGATGGCAACCATTCGAAAAATGGGGCCGATGCGGGAAATTATGAAAATGATTCCCGGTATGGGCGGTCTGCTGGATACGAATCCGGATGTTGATCCTGGTTCCGAGATGAAGCGCATTGATGCGATTATCAGTTCGATGACGCCAGCAGAACGCGAGAGTCCCGAGCTGATCGATCACAGTCGCCGTCGTCGAATTGCGATGGGAAGTGGAACAGATCCTTCGGAAATCAGTCGACTGGTGAAAGACTTCAACAACATGGCCGGTGTGATGCAGAAAATGGCCGGCATGGGCATGCGTGACAAAATGAAAGCCATGCGAGAGTTGTCTTCCGGTGGCATGATGGATCCGATGGGCGGCATGAGCAAACAAAAAGAGCGCAGCAAACGGGGTGGAGATCCCGTCAAACTGCGTGAGAAAAAGAAAAAAGAGAGAAAAGCCAAGAAGAAACAGCGTAAGAAGAACCGCTAGTCGGACTAACGGATTGGAAGCTGTTTCAGAGAGATTACAAAATTTTGTATCTTCCATAAAGAAGTAAGAGTTCGTTTCCAAAAGGAGAAATTAGTGGCAGTTCGTATTCGTATGAAAAGAATGGGTCGTAAACATCGCCCCTTCTATCGTATTTGTGTAATGGATTCACGCAAACAACGTGATGGTGAAGCAATTGAAGAAATCGGAACCTATGATACTTCTGTTGCCGACAAGTCAAAGCGTGTGACAATCAACATGGAACGTGTTGATTACTGGATGTCAGTTGGTGCGCAACCTTCTGATAATGTTGCTACGCTGATCAAAAAAGTGAAAAAGAACAAGTTCGGAACAGCGGCTGCGCCAGCGCCTCTGATTGCTCCCAAAGAGCCCGAACCGGAACCAGAACCAGAAACGGCGGAAGAATCAGCAGAAGCAACAGCTGAAGCTTCTGACGAGGGCGCTGCCACTGAAGAAACTCCCTCAGAATAAGTTTCTGAGTCGATTTGTTACAGGACCGCTCTGTGAGAGAGCAAAATGCGATTTGATATTCTGACCTTGTTTCCCGAGCTATTTGACAGCTATCTTGAGCAGGGGTTGCTCAAGCGAGCGATTCAAAATCAACTAGTTGAGATTCAGCGTTGGAATTTTCGAGACTGGGCCACAGACAAGCACGCTTCGGTAGATGACCGCCCCTATGGTGGTGGTCCGGGGATGTTGATTGGCTGTGATACGGTCTTTCAATGTGTCGAGCACGTTCAGGAACAGGTTCCTGAGCCTGGAAAATTGATTATGCTGACTCCCCAGGGGAGAACGCTGAACCAAAGCCTGGCTCAAGAGCTGTCAAAAGAACCGCAACTCACATTGCTGTGTGGAAGATACGAAGGGTTCGACGAACGAATCCGCATTGGTCTTGAACCAATGGAAATATCGGCGGGTGACTTCATTACCAACGGAGGGGAAGTGCCAGCCATGTTGATTATTGAGACTGTGATCCGGTTGATTCCCGGAGTATTAGGTGACGAAAGCAGTGCTAAATACGATTCATTTTCTGAATCAGGCCTGCTGGAATATCCTCAATACACGCGGCCTCAAAACTTTCGTGGAATGGAAGTTCCGGAAGTGTTATTAAGTGGAAATCATCAGGAGATTGCACGTTGGCGACACGAACAGAGTTTGAAACGAACTCGCGAGCGGCGTCGAGATCTTTTGACTGAGTCGGAATCAAATTCAAGTTGAACTAAAATAATGTAAACAGTGCGTTTCAGATTGCCTGATCGGGTATTCGGGAAACGTCCTCAGAGGACATTGAGTCATGCAGGATTTATTGAAAAAAGTAGAAGCATCCAGCCTTCGCGAAGAGCCACTCGAGTTTGAAATCGGGGACACCGTCGATGTACACACTCTAATTCAGGAAGGTGACAAACAACGGATCCAGATTTTCAGTGGAGTCATCATCGCCCGACGTGGAAGCGGAACACGTGAAAATTTCACGGTTCGGCGTATCGTTGCTGGTGAGGGCGTGGAACGAATTTTTCCCGTCAACTCCCCCAAAATTGCAAAGCTGGACGTGAAACGTCACGGGCGAGTTCGCCGGGCAAAACTTTACTACCTGCGTGACCGGGTTGGTAAAGCCACACGTCTGACTGAACGTCGTGCGAAAAAAGACGAAGAGTAAACAGCTGGAAACACGCCAGAAGCACTGAATTCATCTCAGTGCTTCTGGGCCAGATGTCTGGCGCTGTTTTCCTTTATCTCGGCTTCCGTTTACGAGTAAATGCCTATGGCAGGTAAATGGTTTGGTAAGTTGCTGGGTGATCAGGGGGAACGTACTGCTGTCCGGTTTCTGAAGCAACACGGGTATTCGATTCTCGCCCGACAGTATCGCACGGATCTGGGGGAGATCGATATCATCGCACTAGACGGCGAGACGATTGCTTTTATCGAAGTCAAAACTCGAAAAAACAATTCTAAAGGAGAGCCGTTCGAAGCCGTCACACAGCAGAAACAGGCTCAGTTGACCCGGCTGGCCGGCTCATTCCTGAAAAAACATCAACTGCTCCATCAACCGGCCCGGTTTGATATCATCTCAATTCTCTGGCTCTCAGAGAAATCGACTCCCAAAATTCAGCATTTTCAGAATGCCTTCGAACCCTCAGGTGAGTTTCAGTTTTTTACTTAATCCGGCTGGATTGTAAAACGCTGCTAATCCTTTTACATTAACGTTGAATTGCTTTGTCAAAACGTTAGTTACTGAAGGAATGAGATATGTCTGTTGAACAAAAAGCTGCTGAGTTAGGTCTAACATTTGAACCGATTGAGCCTGGGTATCTGAATCTCTGTATCAAGACCGGTAATCTTCTGATGACTTCAGGTCATGTGAGTGATCAAAAAGGAAAGCTGGGAGACAATGTCAGCCTGGAAGAAGGGATTGCTGCCGCCCGGGATTGTGCCATCAAAATTTTGCGATCTGTTCGGGACGAGCATGGCACGCTGAATGGTCTGAAAGTGATTAAACTACTTGGGTGCGTCAATTCGACTCCTGACTTTACAGATCAGCATCTGGTGATTAATGGCGCCTCTGATCTGTATCATGAACTGTTTGGCAAAACGGGGGATGGTTTTCATGCCCGCAGTGCACTCGGTTTCGCCGCCCTCCCGACTGGTGTTGCCGTCGAGATTGAAGCCATTTTTGAGATCATTGACGAATAATTGTTTAGCGAATTCGAGCCCAGTTCGTAGTGTCATGGAAAAGGGCCCGCAGGCCGGATAAGCCTCAGAATTTGACATTTCTGGGAATTCGCTTGACAAAGTGACGTCTAAAGTGTGTAATACTAGTCGATTGGTATCGGTTAGGTACTAGATATGGTTGAAGGGGACCTCAATTGTATTAGTAGACCTGATTTGATTTCACTCGAATCTGCGAAAAGGATTTCCAACCTGAAAAACGGGAGTTTTGCTCTCAGTCACACCCACGCTTTTTTAAAAGCACCTTCCTTAAGTTCTGTAGTCTCATTTTGCTGCAAAGCCTTGTCTTTGTGACAGCACGAGTCTTAAACAGGTATAGCCTTATAACTTGTTTAATTATTAGAGTTTAAGGGTTTTTTCTTTGGGTTTGAGATCGCTCTCAGATTTCTGGTTGCCTTTTTCCGATAATAAAAGAGGAGAAGGAACTCAATAAAGCTGAAGTAGTAATTCTCAGAGTACGGAGCACATTAGTGTTAAGCTGAGAGTTTCAACAATCTTACGACTATAGTTTGAATCAATGTTGTTAATGGATTTGCATTGTTTTCGCTGTAGGAGATTGAGGGTCAGGCTAAGATGGCTGGGTCAAATCAAACACGTGTGGTGATTTCCGGAATTGGAGTTGTTTCTCCAATTGGTATCGGCATCGATGCATTTTGGCGGAACATTTGTTCAGGGAAATCGGGAATTGATCGTCTCCAGACGTTTCCGAACGGGAATTTGCCTTCCAAGCTCGCAGCAGAAGTCAAAGACTTCCAACCAGAGATTCACCTGTATAATAAAAAATTCGTGAAGGTCATGTCGCGAGACATCCAGTTGGGTGTTTCTGCCGCTTCCGATGCTGTCCGCAATGCCGGAATCAAAGAGGGAGTCGTTGATCCGGAACGATTTGGCGTATCCTTTGGTGCTGGTCATATTCCGACAACCCCCGACGAGTTGGTAGAAGCCGTCAAACGTTGTGCGGAACATGATACTTTTGAAATCACACGCTGGGGCGAAGGCGTCATGGGGCAGATCACGCCTTTGTGGATGCTGAGGCAGCTTCCCAATATGCCCGCCTGCCATATTTCTATCGAACACAATGCGCAGGGGCCTAACAATACCATTACCAGCCAGGATTCATCGGCTTTACTGGCATTGTCAGAAGCCATGCGATGGATCAAACGTGGTGCCGTCGATTGTATGGTTGTTGGTGCCTGCACTTCCAACATCAATCCGGTTGACCTTTCACGCAAGAACCTGATTGACCTGTTGTCACGAGATGAAGATCCGAAACGCGCCTGTCGACCATTCGACCGTGATCGTGATGGTACGATTCTCGGTGAAGGGGCCGCGGCATTTGTTGTTGAAAATTATGATCATGCGGTTCGCCGTGGTGCAGAAATTTATGCAGAAGTAATTGGTCTGGGGGCAGGCTGCGATGGCCGTGCTTCTTCAGACAGTAAACATCAAAATGATACCGGTCTGATTCGTGCAATCGAATCCGCAATGCGACAGGCAAACCTGACCCCTGGTCAGCTCGGTCATATTAACGCTCATGGCAAGAGCACGAAGATTGATGATCAGGTGGAAGCCCGTGCTTATCACCGTCTGTTTGGTGATGATGCTACGAAAATCCCGATTACGGCACTTAAAAGTTACTTCGGGCACTTTGATGCTGGTTCCGGTGCTGTTGAGTTGGCGGCAAGTATTCTTTCACTCCGCCACAATGCGACTCCAGCGACGCTGAATTACGAAACTCCTGATCCATTGTGTAATCTCAATGTGGTTCATGGTGAAGCTCGTCCGCTCTCGATTCCGACTACCATGTCAGTCAGTCGAACCGCGTTTGGTCAAAGTGCCGCTGCAATTCTGCGGGCGATCTAAGTTCACTTTTCAAGCGTTGCCTTCTCCCATTTCTGTTTGCGCCTTTTTTGCGCGCTTTTGTATCTTCCCCTTGAGAACGAGAATGAAAACTATCAGAATGATAGTTCGGGAAGGCTGTTGAAAATGTCTCTCACAGTGCCGCCTTCCATCAGGGGAAATCTATTTCGCTCAACATTTTCTCAGGAGATTCCGTTATGGCGACAGACGTGCTAGATTCGGTAGCAAGCATTCCACAAATTCGACAGACTCAGCTTTTGATTAATGGGGAATGGCGTGATGCGTTGAGTGGAAAGACATTCGCAACGGTGAATCCTGCGACGGAAGAAGTGATTGCGAATGTGGCTGAGGGAGATGCCGCTGATATCGATCTGGCCGTCAAAGCAGCTCGGGCTGCTTTTGAATCGGGGCCGTGGTCCAAAATGGATGCCCGTGATCGGGGGCGGCTCATTTATCGCTTAGCCGATCTGATTGAAGAAAATATTGAAGAGCTTGCCGCTTTGGAGTCGCTCGATAATGGAAAGCCGATTCGTGACAGTCGCGCCGCCGATTTGCCGCTGGTGATTGATTGTCTGCGATATTATGCAGGCTGGTCAGACAAAATTGAGGGAACCACCATTCCGATTCGTGGCAATCATTTCTGCTACACCCGCCGTGAGCCTTTGGGAGTCGCAGGGCAGATTATTCCCTGGAACTTTCCTTTGTTGATGGTGGCCTGGAAGTGGGCACCCGCTTTGGCTGCAGGTTGTACCATCGTGATGAAACCCGCAGAGCAAACACCACTTTCCTGTTTGAGAATGGCAGAACTGGCGATGGAAGCCGGTTTTCCCCCCGGCGTGATTAATGTAATTCCAGGGTATGGCCCCACTGCTGGCGCTGCTCTGGTGAAACATCCCGATGTGGATAAGATTGCATTCACCGGCGAAGATGCGACGGCCAAGATTATCATGGCGGATGCAGCAGCAACCTTGAAACGGTTGACTTTCGAGCTGGGTGGCAAAAGTCCGAATGTGGTATTTGCTGACTGTGATCTGGATGCAGCCGTTGCGGGTGCGGAATTTGGACTGTTCTTTAATCAGGGTCAATGTTGTTGTGCCGGAAGTCGATTGTTTGTGGAAGAGTCTGTGCACGAAGAATTTGTGGCCAAGATCGTCGCCAAAGCGGCTGCCCGCAAATTAGGTGACCCGCTCAATCCAGAGACGACTCAGGGGCCTCAGGTTGATCAGGCGCAGATGGAAAAAATCTTGAGTTACATTCAGAAAGGGAATGAGGCGGGAGCGCAGTGCGTGACAGGGGGGACCCGGTTTGGAGACAAGGGTTATTTTGTAGAGCCCACTGTCTTTGACCACGTCACCGATGAGATGCCGATTGCCACGGACGAAATCTTTGGCCCTGTATTGAGTATTCTGCCCTTCAAAAATGTTGAGGAAGTGATCAGCCGGGCGAATAATACGCACTTTGGTTTAGCGGCTGCGGTCTGGACCAGTGACGTGAAAAAAGCACATTTGATGGCGGATCGAATTAAGGCAGGGACGGTTTGGGTGAATTGCTACGATGTGTTCGATGCTGCCGCACCATTTGGTGGTTTCAAGCGGAGTGGAATCGGCCGCGAGCTGGGGGCAGCAGGCCTTGCCAGTTATACGGAACTCAAAACAGTGACGATGAATCTTGATTAAGTGATTTCTCGTACATTCACACCTGTTCGAGGCCGGAACTATTCACATTGATGAGTTCGAACTCACTGTCTCATAGTGGTTTAGAATCAGTGAAATTATGGCCTCGAATGTGATGTGAGGATCGACCGCGCAATATATTTTGCTATAATCGGCCCGTATCTGAAATCAATTCACCTGGAACAGGAAGTTCGAATGGGCTCGTGGCATATCATATTTACACTGGGAATTTTTCTCGCTGCAGGTCTGCTGTCAGGCACATTGGGTGAGTTGTTCCGTTTGCCTAAGGTGACTGCCTATTTATTAATGGGCGTAATTCTGGGCCCCGCGCTCCTTGATCTGGTGCCCCACAAGCATATCGAAGAACTGGAGCCGCTGACTGATCTGGCGATGGCGCTGGTTTTATTCGGCTTGGGAAATCATTTTACCCTTTCGCGCCTGCGTCGATTGTTCCACCGTGTGCTCCCCCTGTCGCTGAGTGAAATCCTGGCTACCTTTTTTATTGTCTATGTTGGATTATTACTGGTTGGCGAATCGGGAAGTGCTGCCATCCTGCTTGGTGCGTTAGCGATTGCCACAGCGCCGGCGACCACCATTCTGGTACTGCGAGAAATGGAGTCAGAAGGGCCGATTTCCGAGTACACGGGAATTCTGGTGGCGCTGAATAATCTGGCATCCATTATTGCATTCGAAGTTATTTTTGTCGCTGTACTCTTTTTCAAAGGCGACAGCCAGGGAGGGTCTGTCTTTTCAGGTCTGGCCCATCTGAGCATGGATATCTTCGGTTCCATTTTTATCGGTGTCTTTGGTGGCTTCATGATTAGCTATGGCAGCTCCATCATCAAAGGGAGCCGTCGGATTATCATGTTCGTTGGGTTGATTTCATTGGCGCTGGGGTTATGCCGCACAATGGAACTGCCTTATATGCTGACATTTCTTGCCATGGGCTTTACCGTTGCGAATTCACTGGCAGAGGAAGAGGTGCCTAAAGTTGAAAAGGAGCTGTACCCACTGACCGGGTTTTTGTGCGTTCTCTTTTTCATCATCCATGGTGTGGAACTCAAGCCAAAACAGTTTATGGAAGCAGGCCTGATTGGTGGGGGTTATATTGCCTTCCGGTTGCTGGGTAAATATTTTGGTATTTTGGTTCCTGCAAGAATGCGCGGCGAAGAACCAGAAGTCTCCCAATGGTTGGGAACCACTTTGTTTGCACAAGCGGGGGCAGCAATTGCGCTCTCGGCGATAGCGGTGGGGAGAGATGAAGTGCTGGGAACCCATCTCCAAACCATTATTCTGGGCTCGGTGGTCTTTTTTGAAATTGTTGGGCCAATCATGATCCGTCAATCTGTGCTGCGAGCAGGTGAGGTTCCATTGATCAATGCCATTCATCATACGGCCGGAGATCCGATCAGCGAATTTCAGTCCATGGTCAGACGATTCCTGGTTTCCTTCGGTCTACTTTCCGAAATTGATCAACCCCCCGATCAGATTCTGGTCGAGCAATTGTATCGCAAGAATGTGAAGGGAATTTCACAAACGGCGACATTTAATGAAGTGATTTCTTTCATTGAGCATAGTCATGACAATACGTTTCCGGTACTGGGGCCGAATGAGGAAGTCGTAGGAGTGATCCGCTATCAGGATCTGAGTAATACTTTATTCGATCCCAAGATCGGCTCGCTTGTGAGAGCGGCAGACCTGGCGAATAATCTGGAAACGGTAGTCTACCCTGATGATTCATTAGCGCGGGTATGGGCAAAATTTCGTGAAGGCTCTTATGATTGCCTGCCTGTCGTGGCACGCGAACAACCGCATCGCATGCTGGGCATTATTCGCCGTTGGGAAATCCTCAAGTATTATATTAAAGGACATCGTTCGGCTCAGAGTAATGATTCAAAGTAAATTCTGCCTATCATAGAATTGGGTAGGACTGGAACCGGTCCGGCAATTGCCATTCATTAGAAATACTCTAAACTGAAAATATCAATAGAAAAACATGTGAGGCATCTCACGAGATTTCAGAGTTCAATAGAGGGACGTTTACTGTGAAACGAGTTGCATTAATAACGGGAATCAATGGCCAGGACGGGTATTACCTGTCTCGATTTTTAAAAAGTAAAGATTATGACGTCCATGGAATTACCTCCTGCAGTAAGCCTGGGATCGGCGAGCCTCCTGCGAATTGTTACTACTGTGATTTTGCAGAAGGTTCAAATCTCAATCAGATTCTAGGGACAGTGCAACCGGATGAAATTTATCATTTAGCCGCCCAGAGTCATGTGCGTCTGTCATTTGACATTCCCGTTTATACGGCAGAAGTGACAGGGGTGGGAACGCTGCGTTTACTGGAAGCCTTGCGATATTACGAAGAGCAAAGCCAGAAAAAGATTCGCTTCTATCAGGCTTCTTCCAGTGAAATGTTTGGCAAGGTTGTTGAGTCACCACAGAGCGAAACGACTCCCTTCCATCCGCGTAGCCCGTATGCGTGCGCGAAAGTCTTTTCGTATTGGCAGACGATCAATTACCGTGAATCGTATGGCATGTATGCCTGCAACGGAATTCTATTTAACCATGAATCACCCCGGCGCGGCGAAGCATTTGTAACCCGAAAAATTACCAAAGCAGTGGCACGGATTAAGCTGGGAATGCAGGACAAACTGTATCTGGGCAATATTGATGCTAAACGCGACTGGGGTTTCGCCGGTGATTATGTAGAAGCAATGTGGCTGATTTTGCAGCAGGATAAACCGGATGATTTTGTGATTGGTACAGGAGAGACACATTCTGTACGCGAATTTCTGGAAGCCGCCTTTGGTGCCGTCGATCTGGACTGGAAACAGTATGTTGAAATCGATCCCCAGTATTATCGTCCGGCTGAAGTCGAATTACTCTGTGCCGATCCGACCAAAGCGCGCGAGAAACTGAACTGGGAACCGAAGGTTTCATTTGAGGAATTAGCGCGGCTGATGGTCGAAGCTGACATGAAGCTGACACAGCAAGAGAAAATTCTTAACGAAGCAGCTTCCTGAGATTGAACTCTCTTTCCCTATTCCAACGCGGGTTACCTCATGTCAGTTCAAAAAGAAATCGAAGAACTTCGTAAGCAGCTTGAGCACCATAACCGGCTCTATTATCTCCAGGCCAAACCGGAAATTTCTGACCGCGAATTCGACCGGTTAATGAAACGGCTGGAAAAGCTGGAATCCGAGCATCCGGAATATGATTCTCCAGACAGTCCGACAAGAAAAGTTGGCGGTGCCCCCATTGAAGGCTTCCAGACCGTCCCGCATCGTCTGCCGATGTTGTCGATAGATAATATCTTCGAACAGGAAGGGCTCCGCGAATTTGAAGCGCGGATCTGTAAACTGCTGGAGGAAGAGCAGGTTGAGTTAACCGCGGAATATAAAATTGATGGAGTTGCAGTTTCGCTGATTTATGAGAACGGAAACCTGACGCAAGGCGTCACTCGCGGCGATGGTCAACAGGGCGATGATATTACGCATAATGTGCGGACCATTGGCGGGGTACCATTGCGACTTCAGACAGATAATCCTCCGGCATTACTGGAGATCAGAGGCGAGGCCTATATCAGTAATTCGGACTTTCAGAATCTGAATGTAGAAATGCGGGAACAGGGGAAAGAACCGTTTGCCAACCCCCGCAATACCACCGCCGGTGGCTTGAAACTGCTTGATCCCAAGTTATGTGCGAAACGAAAAATTCGTTTTTTCGCCCATGGCACCGGTGCGGTCGAAGGCGTTGATTATCAAACGCATATTCATTTTCTGGCGGCGATTCAGGAAATGGGAATTCCTGCGACGCCGAATGTAGAGGCCTTTCCCAATCTGGAAGCGACCCTCGAACATGTTCAGACGATGATGGATGACTTACACACTCTCGATTTTGAAGTTGATGGCATTGTGCTGAAAGTCAATCAGTTTGATCAGCGCGAATTGCTGGGGAATACATCGAAAAGCCCGCGTTGGGTCGTGGCTTATAAGTGGGAACGTTACGAAGCGGTCACCAAGGTTGATTCGATCGTGTTCCAGGTTGGAAAAACAGGGACAGTGACTCCCGTTGCGAATCTGGAGCCGGTTCAGATCGCCGGAACGACCGTTTCCAGAGCCAGTTTGCATAATCATGATGAAATGGAACGCTTGGGAATCCAGGTCGGTGACTGGGCTGTTGTTGAAAAAGCCGGGAAAATAATTCCGCATGTGGTTCGTGTGGAAGAGCACCTCCGCGATGGCAGCCAGGAAGAGATCAAATTTCCGAAGAAATGCCCTGAATGTAAGACGACACTGGTTAAAGACGAAGGGGGCGTTTATATTCGCTGCCCGAATCCGAATTGTCCCGCCTCAGTGCGGGAGACGTTGCGTTATTATGCTTCGCGATCGGCGATGGACATTGAGGGAATGGGAATCAAGATGATTGAGCAGTTGCTTGAGCAAGGGCTCATCAAAGGTCTGGCTGATGTGTATCGTCTTGATGAGCACTATGATCAATTGATCAATCTGGAACGACAGGGGGAGAAGTCGATTGATAATCTGCTGGCGGGGATTGAAAAATCCAAGCAGCAGCCACTCTGGCGGCTATTAACCGGTTTGAATATTCGGCATGTGGGAACCAGTAATGCGCGCATTCTGGAAAAACAGTTTGGGACGATTGAGGAAATCAGCAAACAGAGTGTTGAAGATCTCGCGGCAGTGGATGAAATCGGTCCCATTATTGCCGAGTCCGTATATAACTTTTATCACTCCGATTTCGGCATCAAACTGATCAAAGAATTGAAAGATCTGGGGTTAAATATGGGGAACCCTGTGAAAAAAACAAAACAGCCGGCGGGTATTCTCGACGGAAAAACGATTGTCGTGACAGGAACATTGTCGCAATTCACACGTGATGAAGCGAAAGAGCTGATTCAAAAGCATGGCGGGAAAGCGTCGGGAAGTGTCTCCTCGAAAACCGACTATCTTCTGGCTGGTGAAAAGGCGGGGAGTAAGTTGGCGAAAGCGGAAGAGTTGAATGTGCCTGTGCTGTCTGAGGACGAATTCTTGCAAATGTTGAATGAAACGGTTTAAACCAGGCGGGTTATCTCATCTCTGGAACTTTCTGCGTGAGATTCATCTGACGCAGTTGTTGCAGTCTGGCATGTAGATTGGATTCAGTTTGGTACTGTTGTTCCAGGTCCCAAAGGTCCATGAAGACTCTGCCTCGTTTCAGGTTCAAACAGGCTGCGAGAGTCGTTTCAATCGAAGCGAGTTGTGGTGGAGAAAACTGTTCGCGCTCTTGCAATTGTTCCAGAAGTCCATTGCCGGACCGTGTGGGGATGAGGGAACAGCATTCGACCCCCAACGAAAAAGCATATTCTGCTGATTTGATCGCCCATTCCACACCAGCCTGTTCTTCCATGAATGGTGGTTTCAACAGAATGAACGCTCTGACTGAAATGGCGTGGCTTCGAAGAAATTCGACCGCTCTGGCGAAGTCATCCAGCGTCATTTTTTTATTAAGTGATTTTAAAACTTCTTCGTGGACTGTTTCCAATCCCAAGGCGACCTCCAGCTGTCCAGCGATCATTTGCTGAAACTCGGTGCAGGTTTGATTGCAGAGTAACGGATGATTTTCTACGATGACCCGTTCAAAGTGCTGAATCAAATCAGCAATCGCCGGGAGGTCTTGCTGGGGAATGGCTTTCGGATCAAAAAAATTTCCGCTGTTATATAACTTGATCTGGTTGGCAGGGGGAAGACGATTGAGAGCATGTTCAATCTGATGCGGAATGAGACCAGGTTTGAGAGTTTCGTCCGTTGTATTTTTCCAGAGGTCACACATCAGACAATGCAAAGGGCACTCACGATTGGTGAGAAAAATGGTGGAGACTTCTCTTAAAGTTCCCGCTGCAGAATATTCTGTTTCATTGAGAAATGCATAAGGGTATTCGGGTGAAACCTGATTTTTAGCGGGTCGTGCTGCGATAATTTGCTGGTCGTTGAAAACGGGGAGTGCGGGATTCATTTTGTCGACCTCATTGCATCTGACAAAATTGCAGCTCCCTGCTGTTTCAAGAATACGTTGATGCAGAATGATTACGAAGACTGATAAAGTGAGAGCAGCGCTTGTCGGTACACGGTTTCCGAGTCTGAAAATACGGTGTTGAAGGATTGGTCAGTCAGACTCCCCTCCTGAAAGCGTCGTTTGGGATAAACGGGCATCGACAGGCCTGTGATTTGCTGGATTCCTCTGCAGACAATATCCCCTTTCAGTGCGTAAAGTTTTTTATGGTCCCAGCCAGTCAATTCAATGTAGGGAATCCCTTCGGCAACTTCAATTACATTTGGTAAAGCATAGGGACTGAATCCCTGGAAGCCGAGACTGCGAGCCGGGGCATAGGTTCTGACATGACCGCGACTTTGGCCTCCGGAATAGGTGAGGGAATGCTTGACTGCTTCCACTCCCCAACCTTCCTGGTAGAGCATCAGGTTATTCAGAACGCTGCGGATTGTTAATTCCGGATTGGCTTCAATGGGATAATCTTTCAGATTCTCATCCCCGCCATCGCCGTCGATGAGATATTTCCACTGTGGATACAGCTCTCTAATCTTCTTGCACAAAGCGTACGCCATTGTTGCGGCTTCAACATCAAGCTGTTTGTAATCTTCGAGAATTTTAATGGTCTCTTTACAGTCCAGGCTGCTTTGAGGAACTTCCAGTATCTCCAGAAACAGGCCAAGCTGCATCTGTTCCAGAAATTGCTGTGCCTGGCGACAGTCACTCCCTTCACCATCGATGGAAAGCGAGAAGGCCTTCAAACGAGACGGTGATTCGTTGCGCGTGATCAGTGCGTGATAAACCAGAAGGAAGATGGCACCACTGTCAATCCCTCCCGAAAAGAGCACGCCGATGGGCTCCATACGGGGGATTGTATCCAGCCATTTATTGATCTCCTGAGAGACTGCACCGATATACGCTTTCCCGATTTCATCCAATTGCGTCGACAGTCTGTTACGTTCGGGAGTGAAGTAGCGTGTTGTTTTCGGGTTCGGATCGGGGCAGCCAATCAATTGCAGCTCGAGGATATAATGAGCGGGAACCATTCTGGTATAGGAGGGATGAAACTGGTCGTCGAGTCCTTCGGTTTTGAGGAACTCGTAGATCTCGTCGATTCTCTCTGCGATGACCAGGCAAGGGCCTTCGGCACGTTTGGCAAGGAAAAAACGCATCGGTCTACCGATCGACCGAGCCATGCGAATTCGAGTTCCCTCTTTGTGGACAAGTGCGAACTGACCATCGATTTCTCGCACTTGTTCTGGTGAACCACTTCCGACTCGTTCGGTTGCCTCTTCGACAGTCATATTGAAGAGGATATTTGCTGCAGGGTCCAGTAAATTGACAAGACGTTCCACGTACTCTTCATGAATCATTAAATCTAATCCTAAGATTTAATCTGAGCGGCTTGGGTTAGTGTGACTGAAAATTTTATGCTGCTCAATCCAAAAAGAAAACGGATGGTGGAATAAACCTCAGCAATTTGAAGTAAATTCAAATGATCAGGGGGATCTGTTGCCATGTGAGTCTATGACAGAACCTGACATAGCCTGGATCCATTTCATTCAAGTCGTTTTCTTGAAATCAGTTGGGGTTGAGAAAGGAATTCTAGTCTGGTAACTTTTAGCATACATATAGGAGAGGACTTATGAATCGGGTTTTATCTCAGATTGATTTTACACGTCGTCAATTTCTGCAGGCGGGCGCGGCTGGTGTTGTGGGAGGGTTATCACTTCCCTGGTGGACTCCATTGCAGGCCGGGCTGACTCAGAAAAATAGTCAGCAATCGGTCGTGATGATCTATCTGCCCGGAGGGCCGACGCAATTTGAGACGTTCGACCCCAAGCCAGATTCTCCGAGTGAGATTCGCGGCTCCTTCTCACCAACCCAGACCAAAGTTCCGGGCGTTCAGTTTTGCGAATTGCTGCCGCGGTTATCTGCGATCGCAGACAAGTTCTCTGTCGTTCGTACATTGGTTGGCATGGAAAATCGACATGAATCGTTCCAGTGTTATACGGGGCGTCCCGGGGGACGGAATGAAGATGGCGAACCTGCTGGAGGCTGGCCTGCATTCGGTTCCATTGTTTCTGAGCTTCTGGGGCCGGGCAAGCAGGGGATGATTCCTTATGTCGATGCCGCCCCTAAGATGAGTTACGCTCCTTATAACAACAACGGGAGTCACTTGCAGGGTAATCCATCCTGGCCTGGCTTTACCGGATTTAACCATATTCCATTTACACTCGAAGGTGAAGTGAAATCGGACTTAGTGTTAAACGGGATTGATCGCGCGCGTTTAAATGAGCGCAGATCGTTGCTGAAATCATTTAAACAGACCCAGCAGGCGTTTGACGTTGAAGGACTGGATAATTTTCAACAGCAGGCGTTTCAAATGCTGACCTCAGGTCGTTTTGCAAACGCCATGGATGTGGCAAAAGAGCCTCAGTCAGTGCGTGATCGCTATGGGAAGCTCCAAAAAACGGACCCAAGTTTTGGAGGGGCTCCCCAAAGTCCTCAACATTTATTAATGGCCCGCAGGTTGGTCGAAGCAGGCGTGCGGTGTGTGACTGTGGCGTTTGGTGCCTGGGACTGGCATGCGAATCGAGAAGGTTCGATCCAATATTTATCCAAAAAGTATTTGCCCGTATTTGATCAGGCGCTGGCCGTCTTCCTGCAGGATCTGGAAGAACGAGGTTTATTGGAACAGACGACAGTGATTGTCTGGGGGGAATTTGGTCGGACTCCCCGCATCAATGCCAAAGGGGGCCGTGATCATTGGCCGGGAACACAGTCGGTTCTGATGGCGGGCGGTGGAATGCAGGGCGGTCGAATTGTTGGGCAGACAGACCGGGTGGGAGGTGTGCCCCTGGATCGTCCGGTGCATGTGCAGGAGATCTTTGCGACACTGTTCAATAATCTGGGAATCAATACCGAAACCGCACAGATTACGGATTTGTCAGGCCGTCCCCGCTATCTGGTTGACGCCGGTCGACATCCGATTCGTGAATTATATTAAATTTCCGTCAGAAGCAGTTCATTCTTGATTCAGAGAACAGAACGCGTTCTGAAGGAGAGTTCATGAAGAGATCCGGCAAAGTCCGCTCACTTAAGAAAACTTTTAAGTGAAGACTATATTAATGCTTATGGGGCGTTGAATGCAGTCGCTGATGAACAATCGTGTCGTTTTGGACCGTTGATTTTCCCGCAATATCGAATATACTGCACACTAAGCTGAGCTCAAACATCACGCGCCAGGATTTCACTCAGAATTGCCCGCTCTCGGTGCGCTCATAACTGGATCATTCGATACTCCTGATCTGCATTTACCAGAAGAACTATAATTATGTTAAATAGCGAAGTACCTAGGCTTTCTCCTCCCAGGTCGCTCAAGGACCGTTCAGATAAGTCAGACGAGCAATATCGGCAGGCATTGGGACTTGATGAAAATGGAAACGCCACCTGTAACGAAGATCGTGATGAAATATTACGGTATCTGAATCTGCAGTTAATCGCCAATGGTTATCCGGCCGCTCTGACAGACGCAGATCGGACCTTCGCAGATATTGCGAAAGGGTTGCTGGAAAATCATCGACAAAAAAATCGCTTGCTGGCGAATCATCGTTGTCCTGCTGACAAGCGGATTGAAGGATTTTTACAATCGCATTTTCGTGATATCGACGGATCTCAGGATTTAAAATTACCCGGTAAAACGCTGGTACTGGACCGGTTCGGACTGGCGCGGGAACTTTCGCTTCCCGTTGAGGACGATGAGTTTGTCAGTGACCTGGTGCAGTCGTATCGGGTGAAGAATGGCGTTTTACATAACCCCAAGCATGATCGTCGTACAACGGTCGGCACCTTTCACGTTACCGAAGGGGGCTTGCCAATCTCGGGAGATAAGCGCGCGGTTCCGCGGTCCGTTTTTGTCAAAATGTTTCAGCATGCGATGCAGCCTCCGCAGGAAATGAAATTGTTTCCTTTTACATCGAAACAGGAAGAGCCCGCATCCGGTTGGGCCTCACTGCTGCTGCGTCCGATTGTGTGCCCTGAAGTCAAAGGCGTCACGCCGGAGAAGCGGATGGAAGTTCGCTTTTTTGCTCCTGGAACCCTGGTGAGTAATCTGGACTTTGTCGAATCGATTTTTGGAAACGCCGGTGATCCGTTTGTTCCCGAAAACGATGCCGGTCTGGATGTGATGCATTGGACCGGGCATACCGGTGCGGTCATTCTGGCACCACACCTGACAACACTCACCAAAAAAGAACTCGGCTTGCCGCAGTGGGACGATGCGACAGAACGTCAGCAACGAGACAGCATGTGCTGGAAGTCGGAAGACGAACTCTATAACGATGGCCTGGCATTTAAAATGACCTGCCGGACCGATGAGGGCGTGATCGTCACACTCATTGCCGATAACTATTTTGGTTATTGCAAAAAAGAAGTGAAGACTCAGATCAGCTATTCCGCCAACTTGTATGGTAATGCGGAAGAAGAGCACGCGGGCGGTGCGATTGCCTATCCCAGCTATAACCTGGGCGAAGGCTTCCAGGTCAATAGTGTGAAATACAATGGGCGTACGTTCGACGATGTAATGCGTGATTATGGCGATCACATTGGCGGTCAGCCTGAAGGATACGGAATCGACCGAGTGTATCCTGATTTGATTTACATACCCGAAGATGCATACGCCAGTCTGCCCGAGCAATGTATTCGCTGGACCAGGGGCGGTCAAACACATTCAATTCCGCTCCTGCCGGGCCGCGTTTATATGGCTCCTTCAGGCTACCATCTGAGAATGGAAAAGCACCCGGCTGCCCCTTCCTGGCGAATTGTCGGTACGACAGGCGAAGGGATCTTTTGCCATAAGCCTTGTACGGTTTCCGGGGGTGGGAAGAGCGAAATCAGTAAATCGCTATTGGATTACATGTTGTATGGTCCCGTGTTCGTTTCCAATTACAAAGAGGACATGGAATACGTACGCGAGATTATCGAGAAAGACTATTCTGATCGCTGGCTGGAACCTTTGCCGCCAGGACATCCCAATCTTCGCCCGAGCCGGCGCGTCCTGGATATGAATCGTTCGCTGGGAAGTGTGATCAAGTTATTGACTCCTTCTCCCGCTTATACTCCTCAATTCAATGAGTGGCTGGATAAGATTCCCGATCATATTCGTGCGCTGGTCTTCATTATCAAACGGATCTATTGGACTAGTTGGGGAGAAGAATGGGCCAGCCATTTTGGCGTTGATATTGTGAATGGCACGCACGGGCATGAGTTAAAATATCGCGAGCGGAAACTGGTGGGGACCTATTTACGGGTCGGCCTGTTTTCCCTGCTGGGTTGGCGGACGTTCAAAGTTCGGCAGGACTTTATCGCTGCGATGAAAATTCAGACGGAAGATGATATCAGTGCTTCGGTTGTTGTACCGTCGCGCGCCTTGAATTACCTGGCAGAGGGCGAAAATAACCCCAGTTGCAAATTTGTGATCAATAGCGAGTATCGTTTGTTTCAGCGACCCGATGATGCGATCGTGCGCGGTTTGGATAAGCAGACGGAAGCCGACCTGTCTCGGCCGGGTAATTTCATTTCCAACTTTGAGCCACTCTCGATTGAGCAAGTGCGTGAGATGAGTAAATACGTGGTTGATTTTGATGCCTTTAGTCCGCCGATGCAGGAGATGCTGCACGCGGCCGAGGAATCAAACAGTAGCTACGTGGTCTGTTCCGCGAACCCGCGTCAGATTGATGGAAAGCCGACGAAGAATCCGCGCTATCTTCAAATTCGTCCCGATCTGGTCAAACCTTTTCATACTTATATCACCAAAATGGCGACGCGCCTGTTCCGTGCGGTGCCTGCGGATGAACCGGTGCACAATCCTGTGAATGCCGTGATGCTGGGACGACGCAACAATCCCCCTGATCGGGAAAAAGGAATCCGCAGTCTGGCCGTGTATTCGCCGATCCATTATCAGGAACTGCCTGAGCTGTTCATGGATTTCATTTGCTCACTGACCGGGAAAAGCCCTTCGACAACCGGGGCTGGCAGTGAAGGGGCTTTGACCAAAGGGCCGTTCAATGCCCTGCGTCCTGCCGCTGATTTAAACAGTGCGCTGGTCGGATTTATTCTCACAGGCTATGCCGGATTTTCGACCGCCGCCGGTCACATTGGACCGAATGTGCGTGTTGACCATGATGTCAGCCTGTTGATTCCGGAGATCTGGTGCCGGATGCAACCGCAGGAACGCGACCCGAAATATTTAATCGAGGAAGGCCTGCTGGAGCCAATAAAGGACTTTGAACACAATGGGGTACCGATTCCGGCGAGTCGCTTGGGCTACCGCATTACGTACCAGTTCCTGCACCGTTTCTTTGGTCGTGTGTTTGACAATCCAGCTTCGGTATTTGACGAGACCATTCTCAGACCGGAAAAGCAGGATCTGGAATCGTTTGTCGACGGAATTCAGTATATCGCCGAGGCACAGCAGCGCGTGGCGTTACAGTACTTTGAAGATGGTTCCTACGAAGAAGCCTGCCCTCCGTTACAGGCGATTCTTTCAATTATGGCCCATGGAAACTGGCAGGGTCATACAATCCATGATGACGAGGTCCGATCTCTGTTTACGCAGGAATCACTGCTGAAGAGCCAGTGGTATCAGGATCGCCTGGTCGCGCGGCAGGAACGTGAAGCGGCGTTGCTGAAGCGCCATCTGGAGTATCTGGACCAGTTTGCGGTCCATCCTGGTTATGACCGGGAAGTGAAGCGGCTGAAGATTGCCGAGCGGCGAAAATGGATTGAGGACCAGTTGGCACATGTTTCTTCACCAGATTACCTGCAAGCCCTGGTAGGAATGATTGGTGCCGAACCGAAACAGGATTTGAATCAGTCCGCCTCCTAAAAAGCAGGCCGCACGCAGTTTCGCTTTTTCGTTGATTTGCTAGAATGCATCACTGATGCCGCGCGCCCCGGTCACGATTCTGAGTGTCATTATTTAGTCTGACGGTGGTTGTCTGCATTGGTTCTGTTTTACAGCGTAAATTCAACTAATTCACAAGTGTTTCGGTGCTGTCATTTACCAGGCTGGCACTACGATTCTCAAAATAGAGTACAGGTTTTAGAAGTATGTCCGATCGCTCTGCTCGTATTGAAGCTCTCTATACTGCCATTCAGGAACGGATCTTGATTCTGGATGGGGCGATGGGGACGATGATTCAGAACCATAAGCTCAAAGAGGCGGATTACCGGGGAGAACGCTTTGCCGACTACCATATGGATATTGCCGGCAATAATGACCTGCTCTCACTGACGCAACCGCAGATCATCCAGGAAATCCATCGTGAGTATCTGGAAGCCGGGGCGGATATCATCGAGACAAACACGTTTAACGGGACGCGTTTGTCACAGAGCGATTACGAAATGGAATCGCTGGTCCACGAACTAAATCTGGCTTCCGCACAACTGGCACGGGCTGCCGCCGATGAAATCACGAAGCAGACTCCCGACAAACCGCGCTGGGTGGCAGGGGTTTTAGGGCCCACAAGCCGCACCTGTTCAATTTCACCGGATGTGAATGACCCGGGAGCACGGAACGTCACGTATGATGAGCTCGTCGAAAATTATCTGGAATCGATCGACGGGCTGGTCAAAGGGGGCGCTGATCTGATCCTGATCGAGACGATCTTTGACACGCTGAACGCCAAAGCAGCCGTGTTTGCCGTACGGACCTATTTTCAGCGCGAAAATATCGAACTGCCGATTATGATTTCCGGGACCATCACGGATGCTTCTGGCCGGACACTCTCAGGACAGACGACCGAGGCGTTCTGGAATTCTCTCTCGCATGCCAAGCCGTTTTCAATCGGATTGAATTGTGCGTTAGGAGCGCAGGAACTGCGGCAATATGTAAAAGAAATGTCGCGTGTGTCAAACACATATGTGTCGGCACATCCGAATGCGGGTCTGCCGAATGAATTTGGTGAATACGATCAAAGTGCTGCTGAGATGGCTAAGGTTGTTGATGAATTTGCCAGTAGCGGCTTTCTGAATATTCTGGGAGGCTGTTGCGGAACGACCCCGGCCCATATTAAAGCGATCGCTCAGGCAATGGAGAAGCACCCGCCGCGCAAGATACCCGAGATCGAACCGGCGTTACGCCTCTCCGGATTGGAGCCGTTCAATGTGACCAAAGACAGTCTGTTTGTGAATGTAGGCGAACGTTGCAACGTGACTGGTTCTGCCCGATTCAAGCGGCTGATTAAAGAGGACAATTTTGAGGCGGCATTAGAAGTAGCGTTACAGCAGGTGCAAAACGGCGCTCATATCATGGACGTCAATATGGATGAAGGCATGCTGGATGCCGTGGCTGCCATGACGACGTTCCTGAATCTGGTTGCGACCGAACCCGATATTGCCCGCGTTCCGGTGATGGTGGACTCTTCGAAATGGGAAGTCATCGAAGCAGGTCTCAAATGCATTCAAGGGAAACCAATCGTCAACTCGATCAGTCTGAAAGAGGGCGAGGCTGAGTTTTTAGAACGGGCGCGTCTGTGTCAGCTGTACGGCGCTGCTGTGGTCGTGATGGCCTTTGATGAGGACGGACAGGCTGATACCAAAGAGCGCAAGATTGAAATCTGCGAACGTTCGTATCGATTATTGGTGAATCAATTGGATTTTGCACCGCAGGATATCATTTTCGATCCGAACATCTTTGCCGTGGCAACCGGCATCGAAGAGCATAACAATTATGCGGTTGATTTTATTGAAGCAACAGCTTGGATTCGTCAGAACCTGCCTTATGTCAGTGTTTCCGGTGGTGTTTCGAACGTTTCGTTTTCATTTCGCGGGAACAATGCGGTTCGCGAGGCCATTCACTCTGTGTTTCTGTATCATGCAATCCGTGCCGGCATGAACATGGGCATTGTGAATGCCAGCCAGTTGGCTGTCTATGATGATTTACCGGCAGAATTGAAAGAAAAAGTCGAAGATGTCATTCTGAATCGGACCCCGGAGGGAACCGAGGCGTTATTAGAGATTGCCGAACAGTATCGAGGTGACGGTAAAGCAGGAGCCGGGAAAACAGAGGACTTGTCCTGGCGGGAATTACCGGTAACAAAGCGGATCGAACATGCTTTGGTGAAGGGGATCTCAACCTACATTGTGGAAGATGCCGAGTTGGCACGGCAGGAGTTGAATCGGCCGCTGGATGTGATTGAAGGCCCGTTAATGGACGGGATGAATGTGGTCGGCGACTTGTTTGGTGCGGGAAAAATGTTTCTGCCTCAGGTAGTGAAGTCGGCACGGGTCATGAAGCAGGCAGTGGCTTATCTGCAACCCTTCATTGAAGAAGAAAAGACAGAAGCGAGCAAACCCAACGGCCGCATTTTGATGGCGACTGTGAAAGGGGACGTACACGATATTGGGAAAAACATTGTGGGCGTCGTCTTGCAGTGTAACAATTTTGAAGTGATTGATCTGGGGGTGATGGTTCCCTGCGAGACGATTCTGCAGACGGCCCGCGAAAAAGAATGTGATGTGATTGGTCTGTCGGGCTTGATTACTCCTTCACTGGATGAGATGGTGACCGTCGCCAGTGAAATGGAACGTCTGGAATTGGATCTGCCCTTAATGATCGGGGGGGCGACCACGTCCAAGGCACATACGGCGGTCAAAATTGAACCGCAGTACAAGCGGAATCAGGTGGTCTATGTACCCGACGCCTCGCGGGCGGTGGGAGTCGCTGCGGCGTTAATCTCGGACGAACAGCATGCTGCTTATGTCGCAAAAATCAGAGAAGAGTATGTGACGGTTCGCGAACGCGTTGCCAATCGCAAACCACAGGGAACTCCCGTGCCTTACGAGGAAGCGGTGAAGCAGGGGCTGCAGATTGACTGGGAGAGTTACACGCCTCCCGCACCTGTATTTACCGGCACAAAAGTGCTCGATGAATATCCGTTGGAAAAGCTGGTCAATTATATCGACTGGACTCCGTTTTTTATCAGTTGGGATCTGGTCGGAAAATATCCCAAGATTCTTGAGGATGAAATCATCGGCGAGGCGGCTCGCGAGTTGTACGACAATGCACAAACGATGCTAAAGAAAATCATCGACGAGAAACTGTTGACGGCACGCGCTGTGATTGGCTTCTGGCCGGCAAATCGTGTGAACGGAGATGATATCGAAGTTTATGAGGATACGAGCCGTACGAAGGTCATCGCTCGACTACATCACATTCGACAACAGATTCGCAAACGGGGACAGGAAGAAAAGCCACTAATGTCACTGGCCGATTTCATTGCACCAAAAGAGAGTGGCAAGATTGATTACGTGGGTGGATTTGTCGTCACAGCGGGAATCGGTGCTGAAGAGTTGGCGAAATCTTTTGAAGAGGCCCACGATGACTACAACAGCATCATGGTCAAAGCACTGGCGGATCGGCTGGCGGAAGCATTTGCCGAACACTTGCATGAACGGGTCAGAAAAGAGTACTGGGGCTACGTACCTGACGAAGAAATGGACAACGAAGCACTAATCAAAGAAGAATATACCGGCATCCGTCCGGCGCCCGGATATCCGGCGTGCCCAGACCACACGGAAAAAGATACTCTGTTTGAAATGTTGAATGCCGAGAGCGAAATCGGCGTTGAGTTGACCGAGCATTTTGCCATGTATCCGGCGGCTGCCGTTTCCGGCTGGTATTTTTCCTATCCGGAATCGCGATATTTCCATACAGGAAAAATTGATAAAGACCAGCTGGCTTCGCTGGCAGAACGCAAAGGGATGAGTATGGACGAGATCACACGCTGGTTACGTCCGGTACTGTTGGATGATAACTAATCAAACTTTATTGAAGCTCAGGGTTTCTGGATCTGGATGCCACGGGCGTGTGTCTGATTGGGGTCCCATTTTTTAATTTCGGCTTCATCAGACTGTTGGTCGTCAAAGTGCAAGATCCGACCTAAAACAAACCAGAAATCCGATAGCCGATTGAGGTATTGAGGGACAGCGGGGTTGATGGCTTCCTCAATTTCCCAGACTTGAATTTCGGCCTGGCGTATCGTGGTTCTGATATCGTGCGAAATCACAACCGGCAGACTTCCCTGCGGCAGGATAAACGAATCCAGTGGTTCGAGGGCAGGGGTGAGGTCAGCGATGAGAGCTGTCAGCTCTTCGACTCTTTCCATTGGAAAACGTGACGCGGTTTCATCATCTGTGATGGGAGTGCTGATGTCAGACCCGAGATCGTACATTTCCTGTTGAAATGAGTTGGCGATCTGGGTCAGATTGATCTGACATGTTGATCCTTCAGGCAGTGGCAGGTGCAGCACATCCAGGTCACAGGCATCAATGAAATATCCCAGTTTCACAGCGATTTGCTCAATCTGTGAAAGAGCTTTGATCCTCGGGGACGTTTTGGGAACTCGCGAGCCGTCATTCAGAAATGTTTCCCCCTGATCGCCGGTCTTGGTGACGATCATATTCAGATGGACTTTTCCTCGCTCCGACATAAAGGGCTTCCTCGAGTTGTGTATATCTTAAATACGTGTTTGTCGAATCAGGTAAACAGCCTGAGCGTCAGATCTCACGGTATCGACGCTGATAGCTAGTTTTAGCAAAAGAAATGGGTCAGGTAAGTGGCAGAATAGGTTTCCAGCGACTGATTTTTCAAAAACCTTTCTTCCCTGTTCGATTTCACAGGAAATCAATGCAGAAAATGGCCGAAGTAAGTATAAATCCAAATAATTATGAGACTTTACAAGCCTGGGACGAGACTATATACTCTCGTCCGAAGCCCAGTCCTTGAAGGAATTTCGGGCTTCTGGAGAGGTGGCAGAGTGGCCGAATGCACCGGTCTTGAAAACCGGCGTGCCGCAAGGTACCGGGGGTTCGAATCCCCCCCTCTCCGTTCCCAATGAAAGCCGTTGCGTTGTTACTGACAGCACAACGGCTTTTCTTTTGCACCAGCGAGTTTTCTCTGTCGTGTTGAATAGAGTTTATAAATCGCCTCTTGGAGTGTCTGTTCACGATGAGTAACATAGTCAACATCATGGGTGTGAGAAACTTGGTCTAATGCCTCTT
Source organism: Gimesia alba (assembly GCF_007744675.1). Lineage (NCBI taxonomy): Bacteria > Pseudomonadati > Planctomycetota > Planctomycetia > Planctomycetales > Planctomycetaceae > Gimesia > Gimesia alba. The sequence continues at coordinate 3,969,672 of NZ_CP036269.1, read as the reverse complement.
CTTCGATCAGATAATCGAGCATTTGCACATACTGGTTCTGAAATAGGATCATGCGAGACCAAGGCGATGTAAGAAACTCACATGTTGCATTTGCGAGGTGACGTCAATGAACGAAAAAGAATTTTGGACCATTATTGAAAACGCAGGATCACCTGATTCTATTGATCCTGACGAGCAATGTGAGGCGATAGCAGAATCGCTTTCATCAAAAAGTAAAGAGGAACTGATTAAGTTTCACAATATTCATAGAGTGATTCTCAATCAGGCTTACACTTGGGATCTTATTAAGGCTTGTTACATTATTCTCCATTACGTTTCTGATGACGTGTTCGAAGATTTCAGGAATTGGATCATTTTAAACGGGCAGGAACGTTTTGAGAGAACTCTAGAAAACCCGGATTATTTGGCTTCATTTATTAACGTGAATGATCCCGTAGAAGAAATCAATGGCGAGCCTCTATTGTATGTATGCGAGGAAGCTTATGAAGGTGAAGTTGAAGAACTGGAAGAGCACTATGAATATCCAACTGAACCAGATGTTGAAAATCATTGGCCACCAGCTTCTGTTTTAAAAGAGAAGTATCCTAACCTGTTTACGAAATATTGGGACGATACTCTAGAGTACGAAGGTGGCAGCTAACACCTCTCTCTCTGAAAAGATGTCAAGAAGCGAAGTTTGTTTATTCACGATACTTTATATTTGCTATCGATAGCAGCGTTTTCTACTGAGGCCAAGAATGCGTGTTACTTTCGTCTTACTGATACTGCTCAATGCTCAACCTGCGTTTGCGCAAGAGATTCAGAAAGTCGTTATCCGACCTGATTTCGGTGTCTGCACCGTCAAAAAATGGAAGCGTGACTGGCCCGGTTGTCGCTATGAAGACGGCGTCCGGGAGGGACATCTTTCGGTCGTGAAAACCAAAAACGGGGCCGCGTATCGGGTCGACTATGCAGTAGGAGAGATTGGGCCTGAAAAGGGAGGCATTGGCTGGCGCTCGCCGATACAGCCAGCGGACACCGTAGAATTGGCATACCAGGTCACCTTCAGTAAGAATTTTGACTGGGTGAAAGGAGGCAAGTTGCCTGGGTTGTGTGGTGGACCGGAGTCTGTTACTGGAGGTAATCGCGCAAATGGGACGAATGGATTTTCCGCCAGACTCATGTGGCGCGCGGATGGTCGTGCTGAAGCGTATGTGTATCACATGCATCAACCGGAAAAATATGGGGAACGTTTTCCTTTTCCCTCCGATTTTCGATTTCAGCAGGGGCAGTCCGTTCTGGTACGGCTCAGAGTTGGCATGAATACGCCCGGTCGCGCCGATGGATCGTTGGACGTATGGATCGGTGATGCCTCAACAGGCAAATTCCGACACGTAATTCGTCGCTCGAACATGAAGTGGCGTCAAACGAAAGAGATCTCCGTTGACAGTCTACTCTTTCAGACGTTTTATGGTGGCAGCAATAAGTCATGGGCTCCTCGACGTTCTTGCTTCTCACTGTTAAGTGAGATTTCGACGAAAGTGGTTGATATGAGAACTCGTTCGCACTGAGAACCACCAGGCTCACAGGGAGACCAATCCGCAACGGATCGGATTCCACAAAACTGTCAGTTTATTTGCTTTGTGACCGCTCGATTTATGTTAATTATCCCTCATTTTTACTGAAGCGGGAATCTCTTTTTTTGGAATGTATGCAAACATGACATGGTTGACAAAAGGGTCCTTGGTGTCCTATGTTCACATTGTTGTCATCTAGGTATGTTTTGTATTAGCTTCAGTTTGATCGAGGTATGGACTAAATGATAGTCATCAGTTCGCAGGTAAAACAACTTAGCTTTATTATAATATTTTTTTTGAGTTGTGAAGCAGGATCTATTTTAGCAGCGGAGCAACTCGCCCTCTGGGAAGTTGTCTCGACTTATCGTCGAAATCTAGATGCCAACGGTCGGCTGGCCCTGATGTCAGATGGTAAAACAGCGAAAGGGCTTCCCTGGACCTTGATTCGGGATAAGGTTGACTTTGGCAGGGAAGGAAGCGCATCCTCTCATGCAAGTGGAACTTATTACAGAGGGAACTGGATCGGTGGTTGGAATCTTCATGCGCGCGTGTTAATGAATGGCGTCACGCTCAAGAGCAAAATTGTTGCGCCGGTTCTGATGCCGAAAACTGCAGGAGAATCATTGATTGGCACGAAACCAGCCATCGCATTGAAGGATTCGATTGTTGATTTATGGGAGTTGGTGGCTGTCCTTCCCGGTACCAACAAATTTATCCGGCTGACGTGTGACTTTACGCCGAACAATCTCGTGCTGGATGGCGACCGTAAGATCGGGACCTATGAATTCCATGGCCGTTCGGTGATCGTGAATTTTCTCGACCCGCAATTTGGTCGCGTCGCGTTTGTGGAGAAACCGGATAATGTGCTCACCGGAAAAGGGAAGCCGGTGAACCGGAAGTATTGGAAGCTGCAGTTTATCCGTGTGCAACGGCAGGCTGTCTATAAAACAACTGATGGTAAGGACTTTATTTTCTATACCAACAATCGCGTCAATTCGCCGCGTTACACTTCAGACTATTGGACGACTTTTGACTGGTATTTCCTGGTAAAAGATGGGAAGCGAAGACTTCGGTGCCGTGGTGGAGATGTAAGCTTTACCGCTGGAGGACGAGAGTTAACTTGGGCCAACCAAAAAATGATCCTTATCGCAGGGAGACCACCGCGGTAACGAAGTGGGGTATTTGGTATCTCGGGTTGATGTACTGGCTCAATGACGAGGTTGGACTTGATTATAAGAGGAGTTCATCTTCTGAATTTTCTCATATCACTCATCATCATATTCTTCGAGTGGTGGTTGGGGCGTGATGCCTTTACTGAAAGGCAGTTCTAGGTGATGTCCTTCCAAGACTGCCTGGTAATGTTGCAGTCGCCCCCAAAGTAGTTCTCGGAGTGTATCAAGTTCTGCTCTGGCTTCTTCTAAATCACCACTGTCCAGTTCCTGGCGGACTGAGTCTGCGGTGCGGCAGAGTATCTTCAACGAATCTCCCTGAATTAAAGCACCAGGGAAGTTTCGGCCAGGATGTCGCATGACGGCATAATTAGACTGGTCTGAGTAGATTTCGACTTCTGCTTTTCTCATAATGCGTAGACTCGGGAATTAAAGAACGAGGATGGTAAATCGGTTAACAGGAACAGGACACGAATGCGATTCAAGTTGTTCGAACCTGTACTAAGGAATTGTCCTGTCTTTCTTTCTCTATAGTGAAAATGCAGCAGTCATATTTTTGCTGGTGTTTTACTTGCCTGCTGTCGCACACTCTGGTTTGCTGCCTCATCGAGAATTGTCTTGTCGTAACAGACGAATTCGACAGAGTTCCCATCGGGGTCGTGTAGATAGATTGAGTGCCAGCCGAATTGTTTGTGCTCTGTGAATTGTAGATTCTGTCCCAGGTCTTTCAGACGCTTTTTCTCGCGGTCAAATTCGTGCTGTTCCATGGCAAAGGCAAAATGATGTAGCGAGCCGTTTTTTGTCTGGGCATGCTTTGGATCAATGTCTTTCGGGCCGCTGAATTCCCACGATTGATCGAAGATGGCGAGTAGCTGGGGATGACCTTCGAAATCGTCAGCGACTTTCAGAAAGTTGCCACTAGCAAAACGGGCATAGAGTTCGAGGCCGATCACATTGCAATAAAAATCGGTCATGCGTTCCACGTTTTCGGTACGGAGAACTAATTCTCCCAGGCGTTTTCCAGTGTTTTTCATTGCTTAACTCCTTCTTAAGATGATGTGTCTTTGTGTTCCAGATTGTCTAATAGAACCCGCAACAGATCTGCGAGTTGTTTGCGGTCTTGTTTCTTCAGACTAGTCTGGGCCTGGTCTGCTTCCTCAAAGCGGGCCGCTATAGCTTCGTCGATGATTTTTCGTCCCCGTTTGGTGAGCTTCACTTGAAGAGAGCGACGGTCGCTGGGCGAGGGTTGGCGTTCAACGAAACCGAGTTGCTCCAGACGATCAATGCGGTTTGTCATGGCACCTGATGAGAGCATCACGGCATCCATTAGCTCCGTAGGTGTCATGGCGTAGGGACTGCCGGAGCGACGGAGTGTTGCCAGAATATCGAACCCCCATAGTGCCAGGCCGAACGGTTTCAAGACTTCATTAACACGTCGATCCAAGTGCGTTGACAGCCTTAAAATGCGACCGACGACCGCCATCGGCGTAGCATCGAGATCCGGTCGTTCGGATTTCCATTGACTGATTAAATGGTCGATGAAGTCCTTGTCCATGAAGTCTGGCCCTGTTTCAGCGGATTTTTGTTTTGTAGTAGAATCATAGACGGAATATATCTTAATGTCAAGATACTATGTGTGAAGATAATAAATACGAGTATCGTGATCGGGTAAAACGGCGGCCAGGCAGCGTTTCTTAATTTAAATGTCTCTTTGGAAATGGGGCGAACCGGGGCGAACGTCCTTCGGCTAATAAGTCATACCGGCTGATAAGTGCCCAAAACAAGATCAGCCGCACGGCGTTAGCTGCGGCTAAAAAACGATCTGGGTTAGGTTGCGGTCCTGGGAATTACATTGAAAAAATACATTAACACGACCTGGCGCTGTGCCGCTCATGATTGTATGTGATTACAGGGGATGCTGGTTTGTGCCCTTGTGCTGAATGTTTCTCTATGGGGGATTGGATGACATCTGGTACGGTTTTCTGGTGTTTCGATATGCCGGAATTAAACGGCGGTACGTGCCGTACCGTTCATGTTTTGTGCGATTTAGATTTGTGTCAGGGACGCTCCTGTTTTGGGGGAAATATTCATGCTCTGTTTTTATTTGTTGATCTATTGGTTTACTGCTCGCAATGCTCGGCTTGGTTGTGCCTCTGGGCTTATCCGGTGTCTGAGGGATCAAATCATGTTTGTAAAAAAGATCTTGGATAACGGCGTAGTTGAGTCAATAGAGGGGCGCTTAATTTCTCAGAAAACGTCATGTGAACTGCTGGAATGGCTTTCCCAAGTTCTAAAAATGCGGAATGAAGACTTACGATGTCGTTTGATAAATGAGGTGCAAGGGAGCAGTGGTTTTCAAAATGTGGCTGAAACAAGCAGGTTTTATGGTGCTGGTTTTCTCAGTGGTTCCGAAACGTCAGCTGAACCAGTAGTGTTCTCTCACGCGCGCGACTTTATCTCCGCATCATCATTTGGAACGACACGATCCGGTCAAGTCGAAAATAATCACGTCTTCGTGGGTTTTTGTTGCGTGATCTTGAAACATGTACTGGAACGGATTTCCAAAAAAATGAGAAAAATGGTTCATGGCGGCGCAGATTCAGGAATGGGGTTCGTAAAGCCAGGTGAATGCAATTGTCGCTCTGTTTTTGACGGTGATTGCAGTCTCGTTCGGCAGAACTCTAATCCTCTAGTTGTAGAAATTCGGGAGAACACAATGAAATCAAAAACTTTACTGAATGGAAAATTCATCTTTGCCTGCGCGGTGATGACGGCTGTCGCGGGCATGTTACCGACTCAGGGGGTAGCCCAGTCAGCAGTGCCACCTTACCATAGCCTGTTTGGCCAACAGGATGTTTCGGGGCTGGGGGCGATTGGTGATCAGAAACAGACGAATGAGTGCGTGGCCTGGGCCGTGTCTTCCGCTGTGGCAGCCAATATCATTCGTAATTGGTATACCGTGAATACAGGTAACGCGCCACCGATTGAGGAATTGAGTGTGCGGCAGTTTCGCCTGCTCAATGCGGGTAAATTCTTCCGGGATGCCGGCGGTAATGCGAATACCGGCTGGCAACTCGTTTCCGCTGTACCTCAGGCAACCCGGATTACCATTCCTTTTAATCATGATCCACGATATGGAGCGCGAATCAGTGTGAGTGGATTTCAACGACTCGACAATAATCCCAATACCGTCGATGAGATGCGACGTGAGATTTCTTTGGACCGCCCCGTTCTGGCTTCCATGCTGACATATCCCAGTTTTAATAATTTCAAAGGCTATGTTTACCAAGGGCCAAATCAAGGAGAGGCAAACTCAGGGGGGCACTCTATGCTTGTCGTGGGTTACAACACAGGAGCACGTGGAGGCGCCAGCGGCGGCGCGTTCTGGGAATGTATGAATAGCTGGGGGAAGCAATGGGGAACGCACGGCTTTTTCCGAGTTCGTACCGGGGCCTGTAACATCGGAACACGCCAGGTCTACGCGGTTCGCAATGTTTATATCTGTGACCTGCAGGGAAACAAAGTCTCACAGGCAAAAGCCAACGAGATCATCGAAGCAGCCATCAATGCAATCCCGAGCGTCACCAATGCGGTACACAAAAACGTGATGTTCAATAACATCAACAGAGGAAAGTTACCAGACGGCGACCAGATTCGAGTTTCATCTGCACCATCGAGAAACCCGAATTCAAGTGATGTGAGCATCAAGCTGGTTCTACCTCGTGGCATGTGGTGGAAGGGGGCCTTACTGTTTGACAAGGCTCGGGAGTCCAACCCTACAGGTGTTCAAGGCGAAGGAGGCGGAAACGGCTTTTCACGAACATACACGTTCAAGCATGCCGACTTGCTGAAGAAAGATCTGGTGTTGAGTAAAGCGAAGGCATTTGGCGTGCATACCAATATGTATCGCATCAAAGATGCTTACACAAAAATGATTCCAGGGAGAACGTATACCTTCAACTGGAGCAAAGATTGACGTTCGATCAAGCAGAAGCTGTTTTGAAATTCATCAGATCCCTGTTTAAGGACTGTTCAATGAAACCTATTGTTTATCTTATCTGTTTTCTACTCACACTGGCTCACACGAGCCAGAGTTTTTCTCAGCAGGCACCCCCGGGGGCTGCGCTGCAAGGTGCGGCCCCTTACCGCTGGGTGAAATTTGCTGGAGGTCGGATGCCTGCGGGGGCGATTCCTTATGGCAATCAGGTTGTGCCACAGGATGATAACTTACGGATGGAAACGGCTGTTGCGCGCGGCGCGTATGTTACTTCAACGCAGACAATCAAGTACCTGGCTGTGAGTAATGGGCGGGCCTGCAAAACCTGGATGATTAATCATCGATCCAGGCGTGGTCAGGAATTGCCGTTGAAAGACTGTGAAATCATGGTGCCTCAACCCGGTTACACGGTGGAATGGAAAAATGTAGAATCGCGGCAGTTGTCTCGGATGTCTGATGAACAGCTTGTGCAACTGGGAGCAGTGCAGTTGGAAATCATGCTGGCGGGGCAGGGTAATTTCTCCGGTTTTATCACCCGCATCAGGAATGAGGACGGAAATGTGGCGGCGGCGTTCTATGGACGGCTGGCCCATCTGCCGCAAAATCGTCCTCGTGCAGTACGACAGGTCGATTCTGTTCCGCCAGAAGGACGAATGCAAATTCTGCTGCTCAAGCAAAGTGCAGGAGCAGTGCCAGCACCAACGCCACCTGAGTAAGAGAAACACAGAACGTCTTTTAATTTCGGTCAGGGGCAGTCATTGGAGGAACTGCCCCTGATCAGATTAATTCATCGAATTCTTCTGAGAGTAGAAACATGGCATTGCGCAAAAGCAGACAACTTCCTGCTTCCTTCAAGGGTTCAGACCGGTTAAAATTACATGAAATACCAGTCGATCCGTTTCAGAGAACAGCAATGTCAGTTCCCTTAGATAACTCAATGACTCATGTCAGCCTGTTGGCTCGATTGCGCGAGGATGACCGTGACGCGAGTGCCTGGCGGACGTTTGTTGATCGTTATGGGCGTCGGATCTATGAATGGTGTCTGGCACGGGGATTGCAACCAGCAGACTCAGAAGACGTGACTCAAGAGGTACTGCTCAAGCTGGCACGGCACTTAGGGACTTTCGAGTACAATCCGCAGCTTACATTTCGCGGCTGGCTGCGGCGCGTAGCCGAGAATTCGATCCTTGATTTTTTGCGCCAGAAAAAAGTCACACGGAATCTTAACAGTGAAGGCTCACACTTTGGTCCGTTGAATGCGGTCGCTGCGCGTGTTGATTTGGCCTCTCGCTTGGAAGAAGCCTTTGATTTAGAGTTGTTTGATCTGGCGAAGGAACGTGTACGCACACGTGTGGAACGTCAACGGTGGCAGGCCTGGGAGTTGTCGGCAGTTCAGCAATTGAGTGGAGAAGAAGTGTCACAACAACTCGGCATGAAAGTTCCAACGGTATACTCCAGTCGGTATCAGATTCAGAAATTGATCATGGAAGAAGTTCAACAGCTTGAAGCAGAGGTCGATACACACTTGAGTTTGACGCTGAGTGGTACGAACGAGGCCTCGTAACTTATCTGGTCAGGCACACAATTCAGATGGAATGCCCTTCACAAAAAACGATTGAAGCATTTTTAAGTGGTGAATTGGGTTACGATTCACTTGCGGATGTGGAGTTGCATTTTGGCTCCTGTACTGATTGTCAAAAGTTACTTGAGGAACTGTCGGCAGCACATCCTCTGGTTCTCGCCAATACTGATCATCAAATTCTGGGGTGGTCCGAAAACATCGCAGATCGACTGATTTCCCGACTTGAACAGAGCGACTCTGGTAACGACTTGGAAGCCGAATTATCGCTACCAGTTATGATTGGAGATTACGAACTGCTCGAACTAATAGGTCGTGGCGGTATGGGGAGCGTTTATCGGGCTCGGCAAGTCAAACTGAACCGGACCGTGGCCGTCAAAGTCATTTTAAGGCAGTTTTTTAAGCCCTCTCAAATCAATCGCTTTCAAGTAGAAGTCAGTTCCGCTGCGAAATTAGATCATCCGGGAATTGTCCCTATTTTTGATGTGGGGCAGTCTGGTCCATATTTGTTCTATTCCATGGCATTGATGCCGGGAGGGACTCTGGCGGATCGTTTAAAACGAGGAGCGATCTCATCGCACGAAGCAGTCACTCTGGTGAAAGAGATTGCATGGGCAATCAGTTATGCCCACGAACACGGCGTGATTCATCGGGATCTGAAACCGGCCAATATTCTGCTTGAGCAGGATGGAATCCCCCGGATTGCTGATTTTGGACTGGCCAAGCAAGTGGAATCCGGGGCAGAGTTAACAGCAACCGGGGAAATATTGGGCACGCCGGCTTACATGCCTCCGGAGCAAGCCACCGGGGAGAGCGATGTTACGACGGCTTCGGATATCTATGGACTCGGGGCGATTCTGTATCACGCATTAACGGGGCAGGCACCTTTTAAAGGCCAGGACCCGGTTCAGGTACTTTATCAAGTGATTCATTATGAACCGGCGTCGATTCGTAAAATCGTCCCCGGGTTATCATTAGACTTGGAAACGATTACGCGGAAGTGCATGGCCAAGCAGCCACAAGATCGAATGAGTTCCGCAGCAGAAGTAGCGCGGGAGCTTGAACGTTATCTGAAGGGAGAACCGATTCATTCCAGGCCCGTCAACAGTTTTATCCGACTGCAACGCTGGTGTTCGCGGCATCCTGCTCTCGCCTTACTTACATCCACAACAATCGTAACATTGATCCTGGGGTCAGTCATTTCGATCTATTTTGGCCTCTTGGCGAATCATCGGTATACGCGACTTTCCGAGACTAACATCCAACTGGAAGATGCCGAGCGTAAGGCGACGAAATCCGCGTCCGATGCCCAGTTGCAGGCAGAGATGGCAACAAAACAGGCAAATATTGCTCTGCAGGCATTGGAATCAACGCTGTATGATCTGCAGCGCGTCGTGATGAACGATCCGGCACAACAAGAGCAGCGCAGACATCTTTTACAGTCTGTATTGAACGGTCTGGAATCGCTGAATACCGACGTGGTTTCCCCGGATCGACTGCGCCGCTGCCGGGCGACGGCCAATTTGGGCTTGGCCGAAGTCGCAGTTCAACTGGGAGATGAGAGAGGAAGAACAGGCGCGACTGCGGCCATTCCTCTGTATGAAAAATCCATTGCCGAGTTCCAGGCCATTTACGAACATAATCCTGAGAATATGGCGGTAGTACACGATTTGATAGAAGCTTTGAGTAGTTACGGAAACATGTTAGTCGAAGCGGGGCAATGGAAGAAAGCTCACGAATCATTTCTCAGAGCACTACCCATTTGTGAGAAATTATGCGCAGCACAACCTGATCAACCGGTAGCGCAAGGCAGCTTGCTGCAGCTGAAAACCTTCGACGGCGAGTGCCTGATTAAAACAGGACAACCTGAACAGGCAGAGATGAAGCTGGTGCAAGCACGCACGCTTGGTCTGCGGCTTCTCGATCAATTTCCTGATGATACCTTCGTACGAGTTGAGTATGTGTATGCATTGCAGGTACTGGGAGACAGTTTCATGCAACAGAAGAAATATACTGTGGCAGAGGAATGCTTCCAGGAAATGAAGTCTCATATGCTGCAACTGGTGGCGCAATATCCCCAGAGTTCCGAGTTCTTAATGAGGCTGTCCACAGCACTGGAACGGTTGGGCATGCTTCGTGTGCGACAAGGGAATATTTCTGAGTCACTCGATCAACATCTGGAATCACTGAGTCTGGCGGAGGCATCTGCAAAATATGCCCCAAATAACGAGAAGGTACAATGGGAACTCAGCTTCGGGTATCAACATGTGGCTGACTGTTATTTAAGACTGGGGAAGAATGGAGAGGCACGCGACTACGCCAGTCAGTGCATCGAAATTCGTCAGCGTCTCGCCAACCGGGATCATGAAAACTCTCAGCTCCACGCCAAACTGCTGCATGACCTGAAAACACTGGCGATAGCTTGTGAACGTCAGCAGGATGTCGACGCAGCGATCCAAGCCTATCGGCAGATCGTCCAAGTGTCCAAAGAGTTTAAACGCCATACCGGTGAGGACCGATTTCAAAAAGCAAACCGTGCCGCTTATACCAACTGTGAGCGGCTTTCAAAAGAGACTTCGAAGAAAAAGGGACCGTAAGTGTTATGTGTCATAGCACTTACGGTCTGGTGAAATGCGGTCAATGAATCGCTTTCCTGAAGTTTGCAGCGAATGTCCTGCTCATCACTGATTTCTCAGTACCAGCCCAAAGAATGAAATTAAGTATATTCACAAATAAATATTGTTATATCGCGAAGTTGCGATATAATGTGATTGAGGCATCCAAGTCAGAGGAATATTTGGATGATTGCTCGGCTTTGATTTATGCGGACATTCGCTATTTCAATAGAGTGGAACAACGGAATGGCGACAATTTTGATCGGTTCACTTTTAATTGGTATCACGCTTGGTCTTCTAGGATCGGGAGGATCTGCGATTACAGTGCCAATATTGGTATATCTGGTGGGGCACGGTGCGAAAGAGTCGATTGCAGAATCGATGGCGATAGTCGGTTTAATTTCGATTGCTGCGGCGGTTCCTTATGCAAATGCAAAACAGATCGACTGGCGGAGTGTTGCCTATTTTGGCCTGCCGGGCATGGTGGGGACATTCGTTGGAGCCTGGCTGGGCGGTCTGGCTGCGGAAGCGTTACAGCTTGTTGTATTCGGTAGTGTATTATTAGCGGCGGCATACATCATGTTTCGTCGAGCCAAAGGTTCAGGTATTTCTCCGGGTGATACAGATGAGCCAATTCATCGGGCACCAATCTGGCAAGTCATGCTGGAAGGGATTGTCGTGGGGACTGTGACTGGTTTTGTTGGGGTCGGTGGAGGTTTTTTAATTGTTCCCGCCCTGGTGATATTAGGAAAATTACCGATGCGGCTCGCCATTGGGACGAGTCTGGTCATTATCATCATCAATGCTTGTGTCGGTTTTGCCAAGTACGAACATTATTTACTGGCACATGAAATGACCGTGAACTGGCAGACGATCATGATCTTCACTTCCGTAGGAGTCTTCGGCAGTATCATTGGTCGCAAGATTAATGCGAGAATGAATCAGCAGGTGCTGAGGACCGTCTTCGCTGGATTCCTGGTTTTGCTCGGCGGCTTTGTGATTTTTCATGAGGGGAGCAAACTGGTTGCAACAAAAACGCATGCCGTGACAGAAATAAATATCAATTCAATGAATGATGCTGATTTCAAAATCAGTCCACACATAATTTAAAGGGAAACACGATGTTACTGAAATATTTCTATGACCAAAAGCTGGCACATGCTTCGTATCTGGTGGGGTGTCAGAAGACAAAGGAAGCAGTTGTCGTTGACCCCGGCCGAGATGTTGAGCAATATCTCGAAATGGCGGAACGTGAAGGGCTGAAACTGACCGCGGTAGCAGAGACTCATATTCATGCCGACTATGTTTCCGGTGCACGCGAACTGGCAGATCGAGTGGGTACAAAACTGTACTTATCTGATGAAGGGCCAGCAGAATGGAAGTATCAGTATGCATCGAATTATGATTCACAGTTAGTCAAAGATGGTGATGTGTTTCAGATCGGAAACATTAAATTTGAAGTCTTGCACACCCCCGGACATACTCCCGAGAGTATTTCATTTCTGCTGACAGACCAGGGGGGCGGGGCAGATGAGCCAATGGGGATCTTCACAGGCGACTTTGTCTTTGTGGGGTCGATTGGCCGACCTGATCTTTTAGAAGAAGCAGCCGGGATCAAAGGGAGTGCGGAAGCAGGCGCACGTCAACTCTACCACTCGGTTGAACGATTCAAACAACTACCCGATTATCTGCAAGTCTGGCCCGCTCATGGGGCAGGAAGTGCTTGTGGAAAAGGCTTGGGAGCGATTCCCTCGTCAACAGTGGGGTACGAAAAACGATTTAACCCGGCCCTTCAGTTTAAGGAGGAAACTTCGTTCGTTCACTATATTCTGGCGGATCAACCAGAGGCCCCCAAGTATTTTGCCGTGATGAAACGCGTCAATAAAGAAGGCCCCCGAGTTTTGGGTGAGACCAAGCGTCCTGGATTTCTTGATATCGGATGGCTCTCATCGGTTGTGAACGATGAGATGGTGCTCGATCTTTCTCCCTCCGCTGAGTTTGCAGAGGCTCATGTACCGGGGACGATTAACATTCCTCTTTCGATGCTGGCTGCATGGGCTGGCTGGCTTGTCGACTATGAGCAGACTGTCTATTTGATTGCCGCTGAATCACAGCTTTCTGAAGCGATGCGCGTGTTGCATAAGATCGGCATCGATCAGGTGCAAGGGGGATTTGAAAAATCGAAAGTACAGGAGTCTGGACTGGCTTCCGAGCGTTACGTTTCCTCGTCACCTGAGGAACTGGCACCACGTATTGAAGCGGGGGATGTCAGATTGATTGACGTGCGATCGGACTCTGAATGGAATGCCAGCCATATCCCTCAAGCAGAACATTACTTTTTGGGACATCTGGTTGATCAATTGAGTGAGTTGAAAACCAGTCAAACTGTCGTCGTACAGTGTCAGAGTGCGGCACGATCGGCGATTGCTGCCAGTATCATGCAGGCGTCTGGTTTTGACGTGATCAATCTGGCAGGTGGTTTCCAGGCCTGGAAGGAGGCCGGACTGGCGACGACTTCTATCCAAGCTGTTTCGTGCGGAACGGCTGGTAGTTCAACATGCTCTTAGGAGAACGAGAATGACTGACATTTTGGTTTTACTGACGATACTGGCTGCGTGGTTCGTCCTCAACGTGTGGGTACTGCCTCGGTTTGGGATGAAAACGTGCTTGAGCGGGTTTTGTAACATCGATTCACATACCAAATCATGTTCACATCAAAATAAAGTGAAATCAGATCTTGAACCAGTTCAACCTGATGAGCTGACAGGTTCGGACGTTTCGCAAACGGGAGATATCAAATGATTTCTGAAACCATTAATCAATCTGTTCAAAGCAGTCCAGTTCAAGAGACTCCTGATTCCATATTGCATCATCAAGTGGTAATTGTGGGCGGAGGAGCTGCGGGTATTACCGTGGCAGCGAAATTGACAAAGGGCTGGTTTAACGAGACCGACGTTGCCATTATTGATCCTGCTGACAATCATTATTATCAGCCTGCCTGGACCCTGGTGGGGGGCGGGACATATCGCAAAGAAGCCACTCGTCGGGATGAAGCTTCCGTGATTCCGAAGAAAGCAACCTGGATTCAGGATGCTGTCGTTGAATTTGATCCAAAGCATAATCTGGTCAAAACACGCGATGGGCGAACGATTCAATATGACTTTCTGGTAGTTTGTGCCGGCATTCAAATTAATTGGGATGCGATCACTGGTTTGAAGGACAGTATCGGAAAAGAGGGTGTCTGTAGTAATTACTCTTTTGAAACGGTCGGTAGCACATGGGAAAATATTCGGAATTTCAAAGGAGGGACTGCGATTTTTACGCAGCCTGTAACGGGGATTAAGTGTGGCGGTGCACCACAGAAAATCTGTTACCTGGCCGACGACTATTTTCGAAAAAGTGGCGTGCGGGATAAAACACATGTGATTTTCGCGTCCGGAAGCAATACCATCTTTGCCGTAGAGCGATACCGGAATGTTTTGGAAGGCGTGATAAAACGCAAGGAAATTGACACGCGTTTTAATCATAGTCTGGTTGCCATCAGTGCGGACACGAAGGAAGCAATTTTTCGGAACACGGAAACAGGTGAAGAAGTCTCGATTCACTATGACATGATCCATGTGACTCCTCCAATGGGGCCACCGGAATTTATTGCGAAGAGCCCTCTGGCGGATGAAAAAGGCTGGGTCGATGTCGATAAATATACGCTACAGCATGTGCGTTATTCCAATGTATTCGCACTGGGTGACAGCAGTAATCTGCCGACATCCAAAACGGCAGCGGCAATCAGAAAGCAGTCGCCGGTATTAGTCAAGAACCTGCAGTCATTAATTGCGGGAAAGCCGCTGACGGCAAAGTACGATGGTTATACCTCATGTCCGCTGGTGACAGGTTATGGAAAGCTCGTACTGGCAGAATTTGACTACGATAAAAATCCAGCAGAGACTTTTCCATTCAGTCAAGCCAAAGAACGGTGGAGCATGTGGCTTGTGAAGAAATATGTGTTACCTGTCTTGTACTGGAAAGGCATGTTAAAAGGGCGTGCCTGAAAGCTTGCTTTAAAGAACTGAAACTAGATTCACCCAGCATATAAAACTCAACGTGAAGGAAATAGAGAATGAAGTCACGATCTCTGCGGAATGGAATGATATTACTCTTTGTTTGTGTGGTCGCAGGCACAGCCCTGGCTCAACGTGGGCCAGGGCGCGGTCCCGGACGTGGAAGAGGGGGGCATGGTCAAGGGCAAGCCCATGATCGCGATCATCAGGATTTTCGGTTCCTGCTGATGAATCACCAGAAAATCAAGCGAACGGTTCAAGAATTGCCGAATGGCGTGAAAACGCTTACTGAATCCAACGATCCACAAGTGGCTGCAAAAATTAAAGAGCATGTGTACTGGATGAAAGAACGCATTGAAAAGAAACAGCCAATCCGGATGCGTGACCCTCTCTTTGCAGAACTTTTTAAACACGCAGATCAGATTAAGATGACGTATGAGAAAACAGCCAATGGGGTGCGCGTCACAGAAACTTCTGCCAATCCATATGTTGCTCAGTTGATTAAAGCACATGCGAAAGCGGTCTCCGGATTTGTCGAACGCGGTTTTCCGGAAGCCATGAAGAATCACCCTGTTCCTGGTCAGAACCAGACATCTCAGACAGAGAAAGAAAAGTATCTAAACCCAGTGATCAAGCAGTATGGAAAAGTCGTTCCACTTCCAGATGCAGCACAGCAACCCCGCGATGGAAGTAAGATCTGTGTTGATCTGACCAAAGGGGGCGAGGCCAACAAACTGAACCCCGGGATTGAGAAAGTGGCCCGTTATCTTAATATCTATCAGGGAGCCGGTAAATCACCAGCCAGCGTCCAGATTGCGATCGTGCTACACGGGGATGCCACGCTTTGTGTATTGAATGACGATGTCTACTCTCAGCGTTTTGGAACAGAAGGAAATCCAAACCTGGAGTTATTACACGAACTGCACGAAGCCGGTGTTGAGATTAATGTATGTGGTCAATCTTTAATTAGCAAAGGCGGAAAGCCGGAAGAGGTGGTGGTCTTTACGGATGTGGCTGTTTCCGCATTAACGTCGCTCGTCAACCTGCAGACTGATGGATACGCCTACGTTCCGTTATTGAAGTAGGAGTTCATGCCAATAGATCTGGAAGAGACGAGGAGAAAAGATTGCGATTGAACCGCTTCATTTTCGCTGGCTGTTTTTTAGTATGTGGTATCCTGGTTGCCAATCTGGCTGCACAGAAATCGGAACATGAGAATGTGTCCCCGATTCCTACTGAGTTTCCTCCGGGGGAACTCGGAGAAGTCATCAAGCTGGGCCGAGAGCTTGTCGAACAGACGAATACACATCCGTTGTCCCGGCCTTATGTCGGAAATGCTTTGTCTTGTAGTTCCTGTCATCTCAAGGCGGGGACGGTTCCGTATGCAGCCAGTTTTCTGGGAACAGCTGCCGCATATCCAGCCTGGTCGCCGCGTGAGAAACGGGTAATCACCTTGGAAGACCGCGTTTTAAACTGTTTCATGAGAAGCCAGAATGGAATTCGACCACCGAAGGGGAGCAAGGTCGCGATTGCAATTACTGCATATATTACGTGGCTTTCAACAGGCAGCCCATTGAAAATGAATCCAGAGAAACCGCTGGGCCCAAATCGTGTACGGCCGCTGAAGATCAAATCGGAGCAGGCAAATGCCCAACGAGGGAAAGGTCTGTATAACGACCAATGTGCAGACTGTCATGGGAAAGCAGGACAGGGGACTGAAGAGGGCCCCCCTGTATGGGGAGAGAAATCATATAACGCTGGCGCCGGCTTCAGTCGTAATGAGAAACTGGCTGCCTGGCTCAAGGTTGCGATGCCTCTAGACGATGCGAATCTGACAGAACAGGAGGCTCTGGATATTGCCGCCTATGTCAATTCACATCCACGTCCCCGATTTGTGCTGAAAGATCACTTGCCAGAAACAGATCGATTGGGAGTGTATGACTGGTGAGACTTACGTGTGATATCTTTGAATGTCACTAAGTCGCAGGCGTCTTGGAAGCTTCTGTGGGGACGGGAGTTACTTCCAGATTAATTTGCGTTGTCGGTAGTCGGACACTGGTTTTGCGGGGGGCCGCTTTACTTCCATCGGCTTTGATTTTGCTAAATTGAACGTCGGTTTTGACTTCGAATACCATTTGGTGCAGACCGGTGAGTGCCTTTTTGTTAACCGTGATTTCGACTTCCCCTTCCGATTTATTGGCGGGAATTGTGATGACTTTGGAGGAAATATTGTCCGGATTGACGACGGGGATTAATTGAACGGCTTCTTTGAAGTCGCCTCGTCGTGTGACTTTAACCGGCACCTTCATTTTTTGATCGGACTGGGTCTTCCAGGTTTTACCGGCACCAATTGTGACCAGAAAAGGAGCATCTTCTTCTGTTACAGACAAAATTGTTTCGCGTGTACGGCGTGAGCGGGGAATGAAGCGGGCCGTTCTCCCCAGGGACATGACTGCACTGGCTTCTGCAACGCGGGTTTCCGGTTTGTCGTTGATGACTGCTTCACCGATGACCTGAATTGGGCCGTTCCAGTTATTAACGGTATCATCGGCTTTGAAAATTAACGCTGCCGTCTGCTGGTAAGGGCGTACGGTTGTTGGTTCGCAAGTGACTCCTTTGGGGAGCCCCTTGACGGAGAGCTTTACGTCCCCTTCAAAGCCATCCCAACGATAAACGAGTACATCAATGCGTTCGGTTCCGCCACGACGTAATAACGTTGACCAAGGCTCGCGATTTCTGTTTTGCGGGCCAAGATCTTCCGGGTAGTGCGTGGTTGTAACCAGCCGGAAATCAGGCTGCTCTTTCCGAATGGAAAGTCGGTAAACGAAACGTGCATCGCCGCGTGACATGAAATACATATCGCGGAGCATGATTCGATAGGTTCCATCAGCGGGGGCGACAAAGCGATATCCGGGATCATCGGTCTTGGAATTGAACGAGTAGCGGCCTGTATTCAGAACGCGTGTTCTTCTGCCGATGCCCGCCAGCGTCTGGTCATCAATTTCTTTCAAATCGACGGCGGTTCCATCTGGCTTGACCTGTTGTAAAACCAGAAACGGGTCGGTGCCGACTCCCAGACGTTGGGAGAGCACTTCAATTTGAAAGACGTCTCCCTTTTTGGCTTTGAAGTCGTACCAGTCACGATCGCCGCGGTTTGCGAACCTGCCTGTGATCTCGCAGGGAACGTTTACAAGTTGCGTCGTTTCAGGAGTGTTGTTTGGTTCGTTTTCTGAAACCTGCTTCTCTGTGGCGAAACCGATAAAGACGGAATTTGAAGGACCATTTTTTGCCGGTAAGCGGTATTCGAATCCTTCCATGCTCTTAGAGGGGGCCGCGACCATCGAGCCGAAGCGAAGACGCTGGAATGTTTCGATGGCTGGTTCAGCGGGAGCGGAAGATGGAACGTCAATCTGAACGGTCAACTGTTCCAGAGGTTTACCGCAAGGCAGCATGTCTGACGTCCTTTTTCCGCCAGGGAGATTGCGTCCAAATAAGGTAAACGTATCTGTTGTCCCGGGGACTCCTGCGGGAGGAAAGACATAATCGATGTAAGGTCCATCATTGATGGTCAGCCGATAAAAACAGGGGTTATTTCTCCCACCAACGTAGCGTCCGTCTGCATAGAGGAGATCGTGAATCTGGATTGTGTAGATTCCATCTTTAGGAGGCGTGAAGTCGAGAATCAGATCGTGAAACGTGGTGTCTCGCGCTTCCTGAAGCTGGCGCCCTTCCGAGTCGAACAGTGTCAGGATGGGTTCCCAATAGGCATCAATTTGTTTGGCTTCGCACAGGATTAATAATCGTTGTCCCTGTTTGGCCTTGAACTGAAAGGCATCGAAATCGCCGGCCGAGATGACGCCGTTGATGATAGTGCCGGCTTGTACCTGCTGCGACTGATCAATCTGATTATTGGGTTCTGTTTCCAGGACTTCTGGAAGTGAACTGATTACAAAGGAGCGCGGGGAGGAGACTCCGTAGTAACCGCTGGCCCGCACTTCATAAGCGCCCTGTGGAACGTCCGGTGTGACCGAGACGATGAATGTATTCGGGACAGTTGCTGTCGTTTTGGTTTTGGCATTCTGTTTCTGTTTGGGAACGGCTGTGATACCAGGGTGTGAAAAGTGTAAGGAAGAAACCTGTTCCAGATTAACGCCGGTGATTTTGACTTCGACTTCTGTCCCTTGTTGGGCTCCTGTTGGCTGGATCGAGGACAGAGTGGCTGCAGGCAACTGGGCCCAGGCAGATTGGTCCAATGGCAATGTCAGTGCGAGCAGTAATAACGCGGCGAAGCCGACTAACGTTGAAATACTTTTTGGCATGCTACTCATCAGACATTATTCCCGTACTGGAGTCTGATCTAAAACCAGACTGAAAGCAGTGATCTCAATTCGCGATTCGATGGCAGGAGAGACGCCATCCTGAAATCGCAGAAAAAGTTCCTCATTTAGTGGTTATAGAGAAACTCTTTGGTATTAAAGATGGCCCAGAGCAGGTCTTCATATGCTTTGGATTTGGTTTTGTATTGATGGTTTTTTAAATGGTTGGCCGCGATTTTGAGTTCATCGGCTCGCGGAGGACGACTGAAAGCACGAAGATATAACTCTTTAATTTGCTGCTCTTCCGTTTTGTCTTTCTGCTTGCTCAGTTGAGTTGGTCGACTGGCTGAAGACGATAGCTTTCGAAGGATATCTGTTGACGTTAACAGATAGAGACTTTGGCGCAAGTCGCCATCTTGAGAACGTTCGCATTCACAGGCCGACTGGGCTTTGGGACGACCAAAGAGTTCCAAAAATTCGTTGGAGAAGTTCTTAGAGCTATCGGGAAGCTGAACGGCTTTCGTTTCTGGTGGAAGCGTTCTAAAGCGAGTATTGGAACCGAGTAACTGGTCAATGGCGTCGAGTACGACTTCTGCATTCATGCGACGCGGATAAAAGCGGGAGAAGAACTGATCGTCATTCAGGTTATAGCCATTGGTTTCAACGCTCAACTGGTATGTTTTTGACTGACAGATCAGTCGGGCTAATTGTTTAAGATCAAAGCCGCTGTTAATGAATTCCTGACGTAACTGTTCCAACAGTTCCGGATTCGAAGGGGGATTGGTTTCCCGCAGGTCGTCTTCTGCATCGACGATTCCTTTTCCAAAGAAATGTTTCCAGTAACGGTTTACCAGGACCGTTGCAAAATACGGGTTTTCTGGTTTCACCATCCAGTCGACGAGTTGATGACGAGGGTCATCATCGGCGGGAATGGTAAGAGGTTCCGCACCCAGTCCGGCTGGTTTCAGAGTTTCACCGGTCGCCGGGTGTTTGACGGAAGCGGTTCCTCGCTTGTGAAAAATACGTTCTTCGAAGTAGGTCGGGTTGCCATCGACGCTGATTTTTCGATCGACTTGTGAAAAGAAGGCGGCTAACTGATAGTAATCCTGCTGGCTCCATTTTTCGAATGGATGGTGATGGCAACGGGCACACGTAATACGCACGCCCAGAAAGACCTGCGACATATTTTCGACCTGGTCTTCCATCTTCGAGACTTCCCGATACCAGACTGCAGGCGGGTGCTGAGTGACATCGCCTGAAGCAGTGAGGATTTCACGCACGAACTGGTCATAACTTTTATTCTGGCGGAAGCTTTCACGAATCCAGTGATGGAATGAAAAAGTGCCGCGACGATGCTCGGGAGCACTGCGTGCGTTTCTTAACAAGTGAATCCATTTGCTGGCGAAGTAGTCGGCATATTCGGGGCTGTCGAGTAACTGCTCGATTTTCTTATCGCGTTTATCCGGACTTTGATCAGCAAGAAACAATTTTGTTTCTTCCAGAGAAGGCAGGCGGCCCGCCAGATCAATGGTGACGCGTCGTAAGAATTGATCGTCAGCACAGAGAGGGGAAGGGGGGATACCTAATCGTTCCAGTTTTGCAAAGACCGCTTTATCGATTGGATTATCGGATTTGTGTGGGTTTTCAACAGGATATCCAAAGGGGATAATCCCCCGGAACGCACTGACCTGGCCTCCAAAAACGACGACAACAGCAAATTCGCCCTGGCGATCCTGGGCTTTGATGAGACCGGTGTCGCCAATCTGCACCATCGATTCTTCGTTCGAATGATAAATTGTGAGATGAGTGACATCTTCCACAAAACCATTGGCGTAATGGGCAATCACGGACAATTGCTGCTCTGCTTCTGTCTGTAAAACACGTTCTTTAGGGAAGACTTCGATATGAGAGACGATCGCATCCGACTTGTTTCCCCGCGGTGTACCGCCCTGGATCCAGTCGTGGATCGTCTGATAGGCGACTGATTCTTCATTGAAACGTTTTCCGCCGCCGTGAGGAATGCTGGAAGTCGCTTTCTTAAGCAGCAGACTTTGATCGGGGATGGCTTGCGAGATACGGCGTCCGCGGGCCTGTTTCACAATCGAGTTATAGTCTTTGACTGAGTCAGAGCCGAACAACGAAAGCTCAAAGCCGTTTTGTCCGCGTGGTTTTCCGTGACATGTATTACAACTGTGCTTGCTGAGCAGGGGCATGATCCGATCATCAAAACCGGGAGCGGCATCAGTTAACGGTTTGACCATGAGCTGAGTCGATGCGACTTGTCCACCAGGAAGTTGTGCTTTGATCGTGACCTTACCGGCGTGCAGCGGGGTCACTCGACCGTTTTCGTCAATAGAGACGTTTTCTTCCGGGGATGCCTGGAAGACGACGTGGCGGGTCTGGTCTGACTGCCGATTCTGTTCGTCTGTCCCAATCACCTGTAACTGTAGACGCGAATAGCGGTCGGCCAGAATATGATGAGGCTGTTCGAATTCTAATTTCAGCTTGGTTTTTGTTTCCGTGCTCGATCGTTCTTCTGCCGTTTTCTCAGCTGCGAAGATGCTCGCAGATTGAGAAATGAACAAGGCGAGGAGTAGCACGCAGTAATGAATATATCTGGAATGCATGGAAGCCCCTCAAGACTGCAATGTCTATCGAATATGAAATTCACGTTCTGAAAAAAGAACTCGATTAAATCAGTTCGCTGATCGGTTCACCGGAGGCAAGAATGCGTGTCGGTCGACCGGCGTGATCGTAGTAGGGGTGGTGTGGGTCAATATTGAGGTAATGATAGATGGTTGCCAGTAAATCATTCGGATCCAGTGGACGATCTTTGGGCTCTTCGGCTTTATCTGTCGTGGAACCGATAACCTGCCCCATTTTCATGCCACCGCCCGATACGATGACCGACTGGGCTTTGGCATAGTGGCCTCGCCCAACGCCTCGATTAAAGTTGATTTTGGGAGTGCGCCCGAATTCACCGGCAATGACGACCATGACTTTCTTATCGAGACCACGTTGATAGATATCTTCGATCAGAGCACTCACGGCCTTGTCATAGATGGGGAGACGCAGTTCCAGTTCTTTAAAGATATGCCAGTTCACGGCATGATCGTCCCAGTTATGCGACTTTCCAACACCGGAACGCTGCATGACCATCGAGACGAAACTGCAGCCGGATTCCACCAGACGGCGTGCGAGTAAAGCACGTTGTCCCCAGGTGTGTCGGCCATACATGTCTCTGATATGATCGGGTTCTTTTGAAATATCAAAAGCGCTGCGGACTTTTTCGCTGGTTAATAGCCCCAAAGCCTGTTTGTTAAACTTGTCCAGGGAATCCATCGAACCAGACTGGTCAAGTTCGCGACGGAAGTTATCGAGGCCTTTTAACAGGGCCGCGCGATTATCCAGCGAATCTGCCAGCTCGGGAGGGGGCGAAATATTTTTAACCTGGAAATTCGCCGCGTTTGGATCTCCGCTTACAACAAACGGGTTAGCGGCTTTCCCAAGATACGCGCTGCCCGCGTATTGAATGCCGCCATTGTAACTGGAGACAAAATTAGGAACGCCGTAGTCCATCTTTTCTCGGTATTTGGCGACGACGGCTCCCATGGAAGGGTATACGTTTTCATTCATCGCAGGTCGTGGTGGATTGTAGCCGGTTAAGAATCGCTGTGCACCATCCTGATGCCCGTTCCACTTGTGAGTGATCGAGCGGATCAAAGTGAATTTATCTGCAATCTTTGCCTGTTGCGGCATATGCTCACAGATATCCAAACCGGGGACATTGGTTGGAATCTGTGCAAACGGACTGCGTATGTTGTCGGGGGCTTCGGGCTTCATATCGTACATATCGATATGACTTGGCCCCCCTTGAAGCCAGATGAGGATTACCGATGTATCGGGAGTTGAAGCTTTCGAAGCGGACTTGGATTCTGCAGCCTGGGCTTGATGTCTGAGCAGGTCAGTGAGGCTGATTCCGCCTAAGGCAAGGGAACCCATCTCCAAAAAACTCCGTCTTGAAACAGGACCGGCACAACGAAGATTCTGCAGCGACATCTTGTGGCTCCTTAATGGAAATCGCGTTAGGTTTGAGGCGGGCATTCGAGGCAGGTTCCTCGGGATGAGGAATTGTACCGACCGCTGGTGGGAACGCACTTAAGTCGATATCTCATCATCACTATCGACCACATTATATATTATACATGATAAAAACCGGGATACAAGTGAATTTCACTCCTAGGCAAACTTTGCTGATTAGAAAAACTACAGCAATTTACGATGTTTCTGGTCTCATTAACTGTTGTTTTCAGATTGGTCAGCATTCGCCGGGTAAAGCCAGTTTTGCAGCAACCAGCTTAAAGCAGGAATCATAACCCAAGTCATGAGGGGGACAGTAATGGTCGTTGTGATGGCGCTGCCAATCAGAAAGTGCAGTTCGCTCGTGAAGGGGCGTATGATATTGATGATGGGAATGATGGTCACATAGACGGCAATCCAGACAATGATTGCCATTTTGTATTTTGGGGGATGCACCATTGAATGCTGGTCGTCGTGATGAGAAAATTCAAACCAGGTTTCCAGGCCTGTGTTGTGGGTCACGGCTGGCGGGCAATGTTCCAATGCGTGCAAACGTGACACCCAGTGTTCGCGCTCGGGGGATCGCTTCCAGTTATCAAGATTTTCCTGTTTGTCAAAACGCAGGATAATCTGGTAGGTCGGTTTTGAGTGGGACTTTTGTTTAAGAACAGTCGTTCCCATGTGACCGGGAAATTTGAGCGATGCCTGAATGGTACTGGTTAGAGTCTGTTTCCATTCATCCTCGTTTCCAGGAGCGGGATGGGCCGTCACCAGCATCGTGACCGGATCAGTATTTATTGATTCCATGCAGCCTTTGCTTTCCTGTAGTTTTGTAGATAGTTCATTCATCTCAAATTTCACAAATAGCATCGATATCTTATCGCTGAGCTTGTGTTGAATAGAACAGATTGAGATATCTGTTTTCTCTATTTTCAAAAATTTGGTTGTAAAATACAGCAGTAAAACACCTTATGAGTACGACATTGTCAACCTGGATAGCCACGGATTTTTCGGTCCCTAAATTCATCTATACAACTTTTAAATTATCTGATAATTGAGCTCTGCTTTCCCGATATATTTAAATGTAACCAATCGATTAAGACGGCCTCTCGGGATGAGCGGCTAAGGGTTGTAAAAAGTGCAAGAGTTTGGTGGAAGGATTCACATCAATGGACTGTGTGTCACATAAAAGTCTGTTTTCTCTGTTACTGCTTGGATTGCTCCAGGTGGGTTGTAGTTCGATGAACCATACCGAAGCGGGTGCAGCGAATGGGGCAGGCCTTGGTGCGGTGACTGGTGCGATTATTGGCAGTCATTCAGGGAATTCGGGAGCCGGTGCATTAATTGGAGCGGCAACCGGAGGACTGGCTGGAAGTCTGATTGGAAATGCCGAAGATGCACGTGAAGAACGCGACGTTGCCATTGCTCAGGCAAATCACGAACGGATGGCGCGGGCTGCAATTAAAAATAGTGATGTGATTCAAATGTCACATAGTGGTGTGAGTGATTCTGTGATTATGGGCGCCATTCGCAGCCAGGGTGGTGCGTTTGACCTGAGCCCGCAGACAATCATTTCACTTAAGCAGCAGGGAATCAGCGATCCCCTGATTGAATTTATGCAGCAGCATAATTTTGTCTCTGCCGCTGAACCGATTGTTGTGAAGCAGCGACCGACGACAGTGGTGACTCAGCCGTCAGTTGTTTATGTCACACCCCGTCCGCGGCGGCGTTATGTCCGGCCTCATACAGGTATCCATGGTCATTTTCACTTTTAACGATTCGAGATCACCATCTGCGCGGCGTCCTTGTTTTTCCAGTCGACAGTGAGCCATAAAATCGCCTGCCCATCTTGACTGCCGGTTGCGACGTATCGACCGTTGGGTGAGAAATCAACTGAAGTAACCCCTTGCGTGTGGCTACTAAGCGTGAGGATTTCTTTTCCTGTTTCTGCGTCCCAGAGTTTTGCCGTACCGTCTTCACTGGCTGTGAATGCACGGCTGTCATCGGGAGAAAATACGACAGAAGCAACAGGTGCCGTGTGACCGGCGAGAACCGTTTTCTTTTGAGTGGCAATGTCCCAGATGATGGCGTTGTTGTCTTCAGAGCCGGAAATCAGATGTTTGCCATCATGCGAATAGGCGACTTCGAGAACAGGCCAGGCATGTCCTTTAAACGTGGTCTTTTTCTGACCGGTTTTGGCATCCCACAATACGAGTGTTTTGTCATCTGATGCGGTTACGATCTGTGAGCCGTCAGGGGAAAAGATCGCGCTTTTGACATGAGTACCAGGCTGTTCGAGTGTTAATAGCACCGCGCCACTGTTGGCATCCCAGAGCTTCGCTGTGCCGTCATCGCTGGCAGTCAGAATCTGTTTCCCATCGGGAGAGTAGCGTACGGTATTCACGTAACCTTGATGCTTTTGTTCCAGTTTCTTTTCAGCATGCCCTGTTTTGGTATTCCAGATTTTCGCGGAGTTATCCCAGCTGCCAGTGACGAGCCAGTTTCCGTCAGGTGAGAACGAGGCGGAAGCGACAACGCCATGTGGATGAAAAGCCATGATCTGCTTGGCGGTCATCCCGTTCCAGAGACGGGCATCCCGGCCACCGACTGTCAGGATCGAGTCGTGATAAGGCGAAAAAATAGCAGTCCATAACATGCCACCTTGTTTTTTGAAATCGAGAAATGGATTTAACTTCCCGTTTTTACCGGGAACCAGCAACTCTTTTCCCGTATCAACAGACCAGACTTGAATCACCCGCTGTTGAACATTGGCTGTGAGTAATCGTTTATTGTCGTGCGAAATACTGACCGAATTAATCAATCCGTTTGCCGGTTTAATCGTCTGTACGACTTCCGGTTTGGTAAGGTCCCAGATTCTGACCAAGCCATCGGCACAGCTGGTGACGGCCTGTTTTCCGTCCGCAAAGACAGCCATCGACAGAATGGCATCGGGATGTTTTAAAATCTGTTCCCGGTTTTCTTTACCGGTTTTGAGATCCCAGTTGCCGACGGTGTTATCGCCGCTGGCAGTGAGGAGCGTTTTTCCATCGGCTAGAAATTTGAGAGCGGAAATTCGCCGAGTATGACCTTCGAGACGATGCAGCAGTTTGCCGGTAGCGACCTCCCAGAGCATACATCGGCCCCGGGCATCTCCGCTGGCACAGAAACGCAGGTCGGGAGAAAAGGTGACTGCACTGACTTCAGATCGGTGCCCCTTCATTTCCCGAATCAATTTCCCTGTCTCGATATTCCAAATGCGAACAGTTTTTTGATCGCTGCCTGTCAGCAGGAAACGTGAGTCAGATGAGACGTCAATTGCGGCGCTGCGGCCGGTGTGTTCGAATCGCTTGTGCTCAGTCCCCGTCTGAATGTCCCAGATGCGTACGGAATTATCGACGGCGGCCGTTGCCAGACGTTTCTGGTCGGGTAAAAAGACCGCATTCGATGCCAGGAAGGCATGGCCTTCCGTGAATTCAATTTGTGGTTGTCCGGTTGCGACATTCCAGGAAATAGCGGTTTTGTCACGGCTGGCAGTCACCAGTTGTGTGCCGTCTCTCGAGAACGAAACATCCAAAATGGCGTCGACGTGCTGTGCGAGGACTCTGCCTTTTAAGGTCCGGATTTCTTCATAGTCAGCGATGTTCCATAATTTTAGTCGTGCATCATGGCTGGCTGAGAGGATCCATTTGCCATCCTTCAGCAGTGTCGCTGCCTGGACCCAACTATCATGTCCTCGAAATGTCTTCAGGGCTTTTGTCGTTTCGATATCCCAGAGCTTCACAGTGTTATCGTGGCTGGCAGAGATAATCATGGAACCATCGGGCGTGAATTCGGCGGATTGAACACTTTCCTGATGTCCGTCGAAAGCGATAAACGGGGGGGGCTCATTTTTCTTGCCAGAAACGATCTTATTAAAGTCATAAGGAACGATGTCTTCCGGTCTCCATAACAAGACTCTCCGATCATAACCGCTGGTCACAACATGCGTGCTGTTCGCGTCGGGGGAAAAGTGAGCGGAATAAACGGGGCCCTGATGACCGGTGAAGGGGGCGCCCTGTTTTCCCGTTTCTACGGACCAGATGACGGCGGTTCCATCCTGGCTGGCGGTAACGATACGGCGTTCATCGGTCGAGAAATTGGCATCCCAGACCCACCAGTTATGTCCCCAGAAACGTCTAAGCTGATTTCCCGAAGCAACATCCCAGAGTCGCGCCGTTTTATCGTAGGAGCTGGTCAGCAGTTTCGTTCCATCTTTTGAATAGCTGATGCTCAAGATACCTTCAGTGTGACCTTTATCAAACGGCATTTTTTGTTTGGGGTTCTCAAAGGTACGCTGGATTTGTAAATGTGTTTCCAGGTCCCAGAGTTTGATAAAGCCTGTTCGGTCTTCACTGCCTGTCGCCAGAGTTTTCCCATCGGGACTGAAGGCAACCGCTAAGACCGGGTTTTTGTTGTGATCAAACTTGGCGAGCATTTTTCCGCTGGCCCGATCCCAGAGCCGTGCGAAACCGTCTTTACCACCAGTAACGAACTGAGTTCCGTTATGGGAAACGGCCAGAGCATCAACTGGTGCCTGCGCATTGAATGTCCTGCTACTTTGCGAACAAAGGTGCATCAGACGTCCCCATTCCCAGTTGCGGAGTTTCTCAGGGCAGCCGTTAAGTAATTGAATGGCACTTTCAAATGCATTTTCATCAATCTTAGCGGCAGCCAGACCGATACGGGCTATGTAGGCTTCGTACTCTTCTGCCTGTTTTGCTTTTTCTGCTTTATCCCTCTCTGCTATTGCCGTCATTTTTGCCTTTTCTGCAACATCCTTAGCAACAATGGCCTGTTTTTCAGATTCCACTGCTTTATTGCGGGCAATTTCTTCCTGAACGCGGGCTTCATCCGCTTTTTGTCGCGCGACTGCTTCTTCTGCCCGTGCTGCATCGGCTTTCTTACGTTCCTCAATTGCAGTGTCGCGTTCCGTTTCCGCGAGTTCCTCTGCTTTCAAGGCGCGATCTGCTTCAGCTCGAATCCAAAAGAAGGCTCCAGTGACGACCACCAAAACGGTTGCCAGCATACCGACAAAGACCCGTTTTGCAGTGCGAAGCCGTTGTTGTCGTGCATCACGTTCTGTCTGGGCTGAGCGGATCTGTTCGATGAGTTCCGCGTGTGCTGGATTCTTTTCGTTCAACAAGGACAAGCCAAGATCAAAATCGCCTTTCGTATATGCTGTGCTGGCGTAGCTCAATGTCGTTTTGTCTGCGCCTGCTTGCGCTGCATGATTTTCGGGCCAGAGAGACAGTGCTTCCTGAAATCCAAATAAGGCACGCGAAAACAGTTCGTAATTTTCTGATGCTTTCGCTCCTTTTAAATCGGAATGTGCTCTCGTGGCGAGTGAAATACTTTCCGAATGAGACTGGTACTCCATGATGGCTTTTTGCAACGCCTGCACGCTGGGGTAGCGGTCTTTTTGTTGCGTGGCCATCGCTTTCATAGCGATATCAACGAGTTCGCCTTTTTTCTCGGTGGGAACAATTTCATTCTTTGCCGCCGCCATCAGACATTTCATGGCAGTTTTACCGGTATGTGGTGGGCGTCCTGTGAGGATTTCGTATAAGATCGCCCCTAAAAGGTACACATCAGAGAGCGGCGAGATTTTATCGACGGGCCCGGTTGCCATTTCGGGAGCCATGTAAGCAGGTGTCCCGCCCATGCTGGATGTCGTGATGATGCTGCTGGACTTGCGAAATCCGGATGTTGATTGTGCCAGCCCCCAGTCCATCACCAGAACTTCGCCGAACTCACCGAGCATCACGTTTTCTGGTTTTAAATCGCGATGCACAACGCTGCGGGAGTGTGCGAACGCAACAGCGTCGGCGACTTTCATCAGAATATTGAGATTTTCGGCGAGCGAATTCTTACGAATCGTTTTCAGCCAGGGGCGGCCTTCGACTTTTTTCATCGAGTAGTACAGAGCGCCGCTATTGTTGCTACCCACGTCATAAATGGGAACGATGTTGGGATGATCTAATTCACCCGTGACAACTGCTTCTGCTAAAAATTTGTGTCTCTGATCACGGTTTTTGGCCGTTTTGGCTTTCAGCATTTTGACCGCAACCTGCCGGTCGATTGACGTCTGTCGCGCGGTATAGACAACGCCCATACCACCCTGACCGAGTACTTCCAGTAATTCGTACTCGGCATTATTTAAATATTCCGACTTTGTTTTATCACTGAAGTCTCGTTTTTTAATGACCAGTGATGTCTGGTTTGTCAGATCTTCACCCGGAATATCATCGGCTTTGATGGTCATCTCCGGGCCTTCAGGCATCGTGGCCATGCCATCACCCCAGGCCGAATTCATTGTGGCCACCAATTCCGGAGGGACATCATCAGAGACAATTGTGGCGTCTATATCCTGCGGTGTATTGTGGTCTTCAACTAAAGTTGCACCAATCTCGGAAGCGTTTTCAGACTCGTCGAGCACTAGAGTCTGGTCGTTTACAGATTCAGAGCGTTCTTCTTCAGGGCTTTCACTGATGGTTTGCGCGCCGGCCCATTCCGCATGATCTTCTTCGGTGATTGTTCGCTCAAGGTCCACAGCTGCGGGGTCGACGATAGTAGCATTGATGTCTTCTGAGGCATTGTCTTCGACAATTGTCTGATCGTTTAACGAGAAGTCGTCTGCGGTACCCAATTCCGAATCGGAATCGTTTTGGGTCTGATAAATGTCTTCAGAGCTGGAATCTTCCAGTATTTCATTCCCATCGGCAGAGATCGTTTCAGACTCCCATTGATCGGAAATGATGGTCTGATCATTTTCAGGTGCGTGGTCTTCGGAATCAAATTCGAAATCGGATTGCGTCTGATCGTTGAGAAGATTCTCATCGTCAGACGATTCATCATTTCGTTGATCTTTGTCTGGAATGTCGTTCATAATGTTACCCGCATGCTGTCGTTGATTTCTGATGTGAGATTAACGACGGTCTCATTTCATTTTAAAAAATAAATTAAAGCTGAAAATGTGTCTTAGTTATATCATGAATGCGGCCCGGGTAGGGCAGCTTATTGGTTTTTTCGGTAAAGATTGTAATGGCGATTCAGCAGACGATTGCCATATTTTTCCATTGCTGATTCACATTCCTCAGCCGAAACCGGTTTTTTGAGTAGTGATTTTCCATGGAAATAGCCCGAAAGTAATGTGGCACTGCTCCATGCTTGTTCCAGAGAGGCGTCTGATTCCCTGCTGGAATTCTTAAGTATTTTTGTATTTTCGGTTATATTCGGAGGGAATTCCGATGGGCTGTGAATCAGATATTCTTCCGAAAGAACCGGTTCCAATGAAAATTCTTTGATACCCGATTCTGTGAGAATGACCGTTGTCAGAGAATCGGAATCTTCACTCTCCTCTAGCAAGGTAGTGTTGTTTTGTTCCGTGGTGTTCTGCACGTCGTTTGATGTGGGAGGGTTTGCCTGCTCCTCTGTGACATCGCTGGCCTTGCCGTTACGGATATCAACGTCCATCAGCAGTCGGATTCGTTCTTCCCCAGCTTCTTTCAAGTAGATCTGGTAGCGACCATCAGGCAGTGTCTTGAATAACTGGGGTAGGTTATCCAGATCCGATTCGTCAAGCGGTACATCTTCGATGACATTTCCATTGGGAGCTAAAATCCTCAGAAATACCAGACGTTCGACATTTTTATTGGCTTCTTCGATCGCCGATTCAAGTGACAGGGTGTCCTTTGTCGTAAAGATACTCTGCTGATTCGATGTGGCATCCAGGATGACTTCTGTTTCGGGGAACAGTAGCTGTGGAACCTGGGGAGTCGTGTCGATGGCGACGTTGGCCAATCCTTCCCCCGGGGTTTCCAGTACTCCGGCTTCACTGGTGAAGTCCAGGCTGCCACTTCCGTCAGAAAAGGTGAATTGCAAGTCTCCCTGCATCGTTACCAGGATGGGAATATCTGCTGCCGGGTTTTGTACATTCGGGTTCGCGACATAGGTATGCTCAAATACAAATGATCCCGGATCGGCAAAATTAAATGTCTCCACGGTTCCATCACCCCAGTCAATGGTGATGAAGAAATTCTGCTCTGAAAAACGACCGAAGTCGCCAGTCACGGTTGCATCTCCTGTGGCCGATATTTGCGGTGTTAATATATTCTGCAATAGTGGAGGCACACCTGCGATAGCGCCGGTTTCGGACGTCAGTGTCGCATTCGTGTCGACTAAAACGCCACTCGTACCATGTCCCGAGAATACGCCTGTGCCTGCGACACTATGATCGGAAGCAGCTCCTGTATCATTGATGTCGAGAATCCCGTCTCCCGCTTCGACGTTAATATTTCCGTTTCCTCCGAAGGCACGAACCGATGCATTCAAGATTAAGTCGCCAGGTCCCGTTGACTCCAGTCCAATGTTACCCCCCGAACTGTTAATAACGGCGGCGTCAACAGTCAATGGGCTGGCGTTCGTAATGATGATGTCTCCGGCGACTCCCGCTGAGTTCGTGATACCAGCAATGCCGTCGACGGTGCCAATGGTTAACAGGGCACCTCCCAGATCATTGGCGATTTGAATGCTGCCGGAATCCGTATTCAATGCGGCAAGCAGCGAAACCGCTGTTTCCAGTGAATCCGCAGAACCAGCACCGCCTGCAGAGCGGATGACGAGTTCGTCAGATGTGATGTCTCTTCCCCCCGTATCACCGGCATCTACGACGCCTCCGTCGGTGCTGGTAAGTCTGGTGAACGTGGTGGTAAATAACTGGCCGATGGTAATATCATCGCCAGCTTGCAAATCGAGAGTTCCAGTTCCAGCATCAAAGACTGTGCCGTCCGACATGGTGATGCCACCACCGCCAGCTCCCATCGAGGCCGAGTCGGCGAGAAGTGTGATTTTCCCATTCGATGAGTTGATATCACCGTTGCCACCAAAAATCAGGCTGTTTTGTGCGGTCAGATCAATGGTGCCACCAGCTGTGCTGAAGCCGTCATTGATTTCAATCGATGAATTCACGCCGGTAGCCATCACTTGAATCGTACCTGCACCGCCGGTAGAAACAACATTCGTCAATGCACCAGGATTTTCAAACAGAGCTGCACCATCTGACTGAATGGTGATGTCAGAATCTGTTGTGGTGATTTCTTCGAAGGCGGCATCTTCTCCACCGATTTGTGAATAGTCAATTGAGCCGCTGCCTGTGGTCAGTAGTGTGATCCGAACAGAGCCTGTTGCCGCTGAAGCTGTGTTGGAAACGTCAATGTTGCCTGTCCCGGAATCAATGGAAAGGGTTCCGCTGGCCAGTTCGACCGCTTGATTATTACCGATTCCGTTAACTGCCTGCAGCATGATCGAACCGGAAGCGGCGTTCAGATCGATCTCCGGAGTCATCTGATCGTTGAACGCGTCATTGATTTCTCCTGCTGAAACGATGGAGATGACTCCATCCAATGCGGCGAGATCTCCGAGCAGAATGTTTCCGAAGTTAATGGTTGAGACATTGATTTCCGGAGTCGCGCCTCCAGCCGAGATTGAGGTCAGCTCTAGAATATCGGATTGCGCATCTCCTTCGTTGGAGATGGTAATGGTTCCATCCTGAGTGGTTGCCAGGTCGATGGTTAATGCTTCGTCGCCAATCTGTGCCAGCGCGATATTACCGGTTCCGGTGGTAATACTGGTGGCGATGACAGAATTACTGGCGGTATTGTGAAGAAGGATGTCGCCGTCGGTGGTGTCAGCTGAGAAAGAGTCAACACTTAGTTCGAGTGTGTCTCCCACGCCGATTCCGGTAACTGCGTTCAGATCCAGGCTCATCGCATTAATATTGAGCTGCCCCGGAACACCATCGTTTTGATCAGTGATTGCAGCTTGGGAGTCGAGCAAGACATGGTCGGTGGCTGTTTCAATCAGACCGGACAACAGAATATTGCCGCCTGCGAAAACATGAATGTCACCCGCCGTGGTCTGTAGAATATCGTGAATTACCACGGCGTCTGTTTCAATGATCCGGATCTCGCCTGAGGTCTGGTTGGTGATATTGATCTGGTCGACCTGTGTTTCGATTTCCCCATTCAAATCAGCGACCTTACCGGCTCCCAGAGCAGCGATGATCGTGACGCGGGCGCCGGATGCATTGGCGATCAGGTCTTCGCCGGCGTTGTCTCCGGCGTCGGTTACACTACCTTCGGTTTCCAGGTGAATCGCGAAGTCGGTGGCGTTAGTTGTGATGATCTGACCAATAGTAATGTCATCTGTTGCTGTCAGAGTGACTGCACCATCACCGGCATTGATGACTGTGCCATCGGCCATTGTGATCCCGCCAAACAGTCCACCGGCGCCATTGTCGGCATCTGCAGTCAGTTTAACATCACCAGAAGTGCTGATCAGGTGGCTCGAACCATTAAAGACAATGTCATCGGCGGTTTCAATCGTAACACTGCCCGTCTCGCTTTGGATGTTCTGATTCAGAATCAGGTCGGCGTCGGTGTTTGTCGTTTCGATGAATAGAGTACCGGTTCCTAATGTCTGGACCAGATTCGTAACAGTCACACTACCGGCTGATGTCAGCGAGATATTTGTGTCTGTGCCTCCGGTCAAAGCCATCGAATCGGTATTCAGGTCGACGAGTTCCAGGGCAGGGGAGTCGTTGGTAATATTAAAATCACTGCCAGTAGCGGTACCATCAAACTGCTGTGCTGTGATCGTAACGGTTTCTGCAGACATGGACTGGAACAGAATTGCATCAACGGCGTTAATATCAAGGTCTCCACCGCCAGCATCGATGATATCAGGCGCATCCAGACGCAGGTTTGCTGTTTGCAATCCGGTCGGTACGGTGATCGAAACATCGGAAACAAAACCGATGGTGTCCTGTGTATTGTGAATTCCCGTTGTGAGTGAGGCATCCAGTGCGCCACCTGTTGCTTTGATGAATGTGGTTCCCACTGAGCCCGTGCCTGCGTCCAGATTGATCAATTCAGGCGAGGTACCTGTATTGTGGATGGCGATGATGTTATCACTGGTCAGGTCGAGATGATTTACGGTTGTCTGCAGTGGATCAAAACCAGCTTCGGTAAAGATACTGGTGATGCCACCGATATTACGTCCGGCAACAATCGTCAATTGATCGCCGGTCGTGATATTCATGTCGGTGCTGTCAGAATCGAGTACATCACGATCTGAATTCAAAGTGATGTCGGCGGTGTTCTGGGCTGTTAATGTTGTGACAATGATGTCACTATCAGCGCCGGTTGCAGTCAGTGTGATACCGTTGTTGATATCGGAAGCGGAGTTGTTCGTGGAATTGACGTCGAGGACTTCAATAGTTCCGGCAGCATTAACGGTAATAAAACCATCGAAAGTCATCAGTTGCGAAAGGGTAATGCCGTCCACTTCATCAATGTGAATTCCGCCGGCGTTTGTATTCACGTTAGCGGTGAGTGAGTTGACATCGGTGTCAACATCGATTCCATCCTGAGTCCCATCAGCACTGCTGGATGTTAGCATTAAATTGTCAGCGGTAATCCGATTCGTATCAGCTCCATTGGTATCGAGAATACCGTCGTCCGCAGTCAGTATGACATCTGCATTCCCGACGGTCGTAATTGTGGTCACTAGAATATCACTGCTGGTGCCCGTTGCTGTTAAAGTGATATCGTGATCATCGTTGGCTGAGTTGTTTGTCGAGACAACGGAGGTTGCCGTGATGCTGCCTGTGGCGTTGACGCTGATTTCACCATCAAAAGAGGAGAGATCAAGCAGTTCAACGACCCCCGTGTTCTCTATGAAGAGGCCGCCAATGCCGGATACCGTGGCAGAGAGCGTGCTGATTTCTGTTTCCAGTGGATTTCCATCACCGATCCCGGTGACGGCATTGAGAACAGCCGTCGTAGCCACAATGTCTGTATGACTGTCGCCGTTATCACTGATGGAAGCTGAAAGAGAATCAATGTTGACGGTACCTGTTGTCAGCAGGCCACCTGAAAGGACATCGCCATCAGCTGTGAGGCCAATGTCACCGGTTCCGGCATCAATCAAAGACCCATCGGTCATTGTGATTGAATCACCGTTATTTCCTGCCGCATTGTCAGCGGTTAAAGTGATTGTTCCTGAAGTCGAGTCGATCAGCGCGACGCTTCCCAGCAGAATGTCATCTTCCGCTGTGAGGCTGACGGTTCCGGTCTGACTCTTGATGGTTGTGTCCAAGTTAATTCCACTACCCGAACCAGTGGATTCACCGATCAGTTCGATGTTACCAGTGCCGGAAGCAGAGACATCAGACATGTTCGAGATTTCGATTCCATCATCGCCGTTTGAGGTACCATTGATCGAAATATCGCCGTTGGTGGAGATCATTTGTCCGGCGGATGTTTGAATTGATGTTCCTGTTGAAGCAGAACCACCGCCAGTTGATGCTCCCGTGACTGAAATACTTCCGTCTGTTGATTGCACCAGACTTTGAATCGTGACTCCAGTATGGTCGGATGTGGTCGTACCGTTAATGGTAATTGTGGCTGCGTTGGCACCGGTTCCATTGGAAAGAATCGTTGCCTGATCAAGCAGTTGGAAACCAGCGCCGGCACTGGCGTCAGCTGTGATCTCGATGTTCCCATCGGTGGAAGTCACATTGGTCGATGCCCCTTCAATCAGGACGCCCTGGTTTGTATCCAGTCCTGTCCCACCCGTGCCATTGATGGTAATGGTACCGGCCGAGACTCCCGTATCAGTTGAAATGACCGTGGTGCCGGAATGCAGGTATACGCCATGATGACTGCCTGTCAGGGCATCTGTTCCACCAAAGCCCGTGATCGAAATATTTCCGGTTCCCGAAGTCTGAATACCTGCGTTGTCGGCTTCGATACCAGTGAAATCACCAGTCGTGATGCCGCCATTATTGGCAAGAAGTGTGATGCCGCCATTAACCGTTTTCAGGTTGCTTCCACTGTTAAGTTTAATATTTCGAGTGGATGTGAGCAGCAGGGCACCGGTGCCGAAAGTGGTAATTGTTGTTGCAAGATCGACAGTTAGTGTGTCAGTGGCGTCAAACGTGACGGAGCCAGTCGTCGATTGGACGTTTTCAGTAATGTCGAGCGTCCCCATGACATTTACCAGGATCTCCAGGTCGGCATCGAGACCGACCTGAGCTGTAATACCACCAACAGTCAGGTCGCCCATGTTGTCCAGGAAGAGTCCGCCCGTGCCAGCGTCGGCTTCCAGAAACGAAATGGAGGTGTCGATGGCATCCGCCAGTTGTCCGATTCCCATGTTGGCATTAATGACCAACTGATTTGCGGTCACATTTTTGGCCGGCGTTATGTCATTGTCTGTGATACTACCATTGGTGGATGTAAGATCGACACGACCGCCGGTGGTCGTGATGGAAGAGACAGCAATATTGTCGTAAGCTGAGAGTTGAACGAGTCCGCCCTGTGATTCGACGGTGCTGCCGGAATCCATGGTGATACTGCCCGCGCTGGAACCGTCATTGTCTGCTGTTAACGTGATGGAACCGCTGGCCTGACTGATGATCTTTGCCGTAGATGTTAGTGTAATATCATTGTCAGCCAGAACTGTGATACTGCCGTCCAAGCTGGTAAGTTCTGAAGAAATCAGGACGTCCGAAGTGACGCCTTTCGCTACTACCAGGATGGTTCCCGCGCCGTTGACACTGATTCCGCCATCGGTAATAGAACTGCTGCCAGCGGACGTGTTGATGTCTACTTTACCGCCACCAGTGCCTGAGGTTGTGTTGAAACTGCTGTTTACGGCAGTGAATTCGGTAAGGGAATCAATATCAATATTTCCCCCATCGCCCGTAAGCAGGCTGCCGTTTGAAATATCGACTTTGCCCAGATTGGATGTGATCGTAATCGTACCACCAGAGGCTGCACCCAGCGTAGTATCGATTCCAGTGCCGGTGGATAAGACATCACTTTGTGCCTGAACGAGAACACTTCCCCCTTCGCCGGTATTGATACCGCCATCTTCAAGGGTGATGGTTCCCGTGGCGTTGATCGTAACATCACCGAGTGAATTCACGCCGGTATCACTGGTGGTCACGTCCCCGTTATTCGCGTCAATAGTGACAGAGGTTGCAGAACCATTGGTTGTACTTAAAGAACGCGCGGTAACGTTGGCACCATCAATGTTAATTGTTCCCGTGCCGGCATCCAGGCTGGAGCCGGATAGCATAGTGAAATCACCGGCACCCGAGGTGTCAGAGTCCGCCTGGACGGTCACATTGCCGTCGGTGGAGACTGCATCGTTGAATACGACATCGTTGGTTGCTTTGACTGTAATCAAAATACCAGCGCCACCAGTCAGTGTTGAGTCAAAAGTGATATCACCTGCTGTGGTGGCCGAAAAGGACGTTGTTACCCCCAGAGAAACTGCATCATGGAATGTCTGACTTCCGGAAGTCGTGACGCTGCCACCATTGATCTGGGTGGTTCCAGTAGTATCAGTGGTCAGGCTGGTCAGTTCTGCAGTATTTCCCACCTGATTGTTAAACAGGGTTGTTCCGCCTGTGTTGACGTTCAGAGCAAAAGTCCCATTCAAAGTGGACATGAATGCGATATCGCCGCTCGCAGCACTACTGAGAGTCGCATCTGCCCCAAGCAGAACTGCATTGTTAAATATTTGCGATCCAGTCGTTGCGATACTGCCACCATTAATGTTAGTAGACCCGTTGGCGTCAGTGGCAAGACCGGTTAAAGCATCTGTATTACCCACGAAGCCATTAAAGTTGGTTGTGCCATCCGTGTTAAGACCGAGTGAAAATGCACCGTTTAACGTCTGGTCAAATGTAATGGCCCCGCTACCGG
This sequence comes from Gimesia alba, assembly GCF_007744675.1. Lineage (NCBI taxonomy): Bacteria > Pseudomonadati > Planctomycetota > Planctomycetia > Planctomycetales > Planctomycetaceae > Gimesia > Gimesia alba. The sequence goes on along the minus strand of NZ_CP036269.1, from coordinate 3,931,489 downwards.
AACTTGTGAGAATGGTATTCATTCCCAGAGTGACATCGTCATTAAAAATCTGAGCACCCGTCGTATTGATACTGCCGCCATTGATTTGAGTAGTACCGCCGGCAGTGGTTATCAGACTGGTCAGAGGTGCTGACGTACCAACAGCACCTCCCAAAATGGTATTGCCGATCGTGTCAATGATCAGATCGATGGCACCATCAATGGTTGATTCGAATTCAATATTGCTTCCACCAGTGCTGGTGAGTGTCGAATTTGTGACAAAGTTGACCGCATCGTGATAGAGTTGAGAACCGGTGGTTGTTACCGTTCCCCCGTTGAATGTGGTGCTGGTGACGCCGGAAGAGCTGATCTCAACCGAGGCCGCATCGATGTTGGCCAGAATGTCAACGGTTTCTGCGGTGACAAACAGGTCTCCTGTGACCAGGTTTGTTGCTGACTGAAAGGTGACGCTATCATCGCTGCCGGCCAGGATTGTCAAGCTGGCGTTGAAGGAACTGTCGAGACTGTCAATCAGAATCGTATCGATGCCTGTTGGTGTTCCTGCACTGTCAGTACGAATCGTGATCGAACTCGTCGGATCGAGGAAGAGCACTGATTCGCTGAGTGTGGAGTCAATATACGAATAATTATCGCCGGCAACGCCATCGTCTGAGAGGGAGATTGTTTCAGTGGCGTCCGTGAAATCAAAAATACGGTTAGCGACAAGCAGGTTGTCGATGATTGGTTCCAGACCAGTAAACGTGATCGTGGTTGAACCGTCACTTAGGGTGGCATCGGAAATTGTAATGATGCCGTCTTCCCCTTCGGCGGTAACACTGTCGGGGGTAAAGACGTAAGCGACAGAGTCGGCTTCGAGCGGCGTACTGTGATTGATGACCAGTGTATCGCCGTCAATACCCGCAATTCCCAGAGAATTACCGTCGTTGTTCTGTGAACCACCGTTAAAGATGATTCCATTTTCCGCATTAAAGAACAGGTTGTCGGGTTGGTTGATAATCAAGACATCATCGCCACCCAGTCCATTGAAGGTGATTGAGGTGACGTCAGTGATGGCGACAGTCCCGAGAATCGTCTCACCGAGGCCGCCGATATCGCGCGTCAGTACAAACGTGGCTGTGTCTTCACCAGTGAGAGTCAATTCTAGCTGGTCGTCTTCGCCGGTTCCAAAGATGACGATATCACCGGTACCATACAGACCCGGATACAGAGTAGGGGGATTTTGGTATGCTCCAATATGCGGCGTTGTCGTGTTCGTGTCGCTGGCGAACTCAGATGAAGTGTAGGCGGCCGAAGAACCGAAGCCGATTGTGAACTGTTCTTCCAGAGAGTCGGTACTGACAAACAGAGGATCGTTGGCATAAGCGAACAACGGGTCGCCGAAGACATTGGTCGAGTTTAAGGTCACATTGGAATCGAGATCGTTACCATTAAAGGCATTGTATGTGACGTTTGCATTTAGCGGTGCGATGACGCCAAAGCCTTCAATAGGGGGCAGAGGAGGTTCCGCCTGTAGATAGAGGGTAATATTGGTGCCACTGTCGCCTGAGACGATGGTAGTACCTGCTGCATCATCCAGATCCCAGTGTGCGACAAGGCGAGTATCGCCTGCCAGGGCGGCGACACCATTGTTCATGATGTCAGCCCGCTCGGAGACGCTTAAGACATCGTTAAACCAGCCGATGTCATCCATCAGCCCGTCAAAATAACGTCCTGCATCACCCGGATCGCGTCCGACGTTCATCAAGCCATTGATCGTATCAGTAAAGTGAGTACTGTCGAAGCCAGCCAGGTTTTCATCAAACGAGGAAAGATAGGGTTCCTCGGAACCATTAATGTAGATGTGCATTTCGCCGGTGTCGGCGTCCCACGTATATTGGATGTTGGTCCAGATTCCCGCAACGCCGGCCTGGCCACCCTGCTGAATTGTGAAGTCGGCACCATCTTGCGTTCGACCATAGAACTGTCCACCACCGTTGGTACGATACTGGAATTCCAGGCCACCGTTATCCGGGCCTTCGAAGAACTGGTTCCGTCTGCCGACATCATCCATGTTAACCCAGAAATTCAATGTCCCTTTGCGGCCGACATCAAAACTCGCATCTTGGAAAGTGGCGAAATCATCGAGACCATCGAATTCCAGCGCGCCGCCGAACTGACCGGCTGTTGTCTGAAATTCCGGACCGAAGGGGACGATGCCGTCTGTAGCAAGGAACATCTGAATGCCGTTGACGTTGTCGATGGCTATATCACCGGCAGTCTGATCGAAGTCCCAGTGGGCAACGAGGCGGGCATCAGCGGACAGAGTCGCGACGCCCGTTGTTCGAATCGTATCCAGGTCGGTTTGGTTCAGAGCCTGATCAAACCAGCCCACATCGTCCATCAATCCATCAAAGAAACGACCGCTTCCAGGATCGCGGCCAACATTCATCAGCTCATTTACGGTGCTGACCGTCGCGGTCCACTGTGAGAGATCAGAATCGTAAGTGGAGCTGAGGTAGCCGACTTCGACGCCGTCGATATACAGATGCATTTCGGGATTCACGCCACCATTGAAATCCCACGTATATTGAATGTTTTGCCAGACGCCGGTTGTGCCGCCAGCAGAGCCGTCTTGGATAACATAGGTGTTTCCGTTGCCGTCATTTCGGTTCGGGCTGCCGAAAAACTGACCGCCGCCGTTGGTGCGGTATTGAAATTCCATGCCGCCATTATTCGGGCCTTCAAAGAACTGATTGCGGCGTCCTTGATCATCCATATTCACCCAGAAACTGAGTGTGCCGGATTCGCCGACATCGAAGTTAGCATCCTGGAACAAACCAAAGTCGTCGACACCATCAAATTCTAGTGCTCCACCAAAGACACCACCGGTTGGATTCCAGAGTGGTTCTGTCGTCGGCTGAGGACCTTCGTAGCTAAAGCCGTTGAAAATATTGTCGGTGATATTAACAGTACCTACAGCCACAGAGAGCGATGGATCAAAGTAAACGCCACCAGGCTGGGCATAGATGCCGTTGCCGTTGGTTGTAGAGGAATCCTGCCAGTCGAAGGTGTTGTGGATGATATCCAACCCGTCGGCAGTCATACCGCCATTCGTAATCGTAACCGTATAATTCTGATCGCCGGCTTCCTGGAACGAGCCTGCTTCAAGACCGTTGCCAAAATAGTTATAGGAAACCTCACCACTGAAAGCGAAATTGTTAGGATCGCCGAATGTGCCTTGCGGACCAATGGCGATCGGCCCCCAGCGGAAATGGTCGGCGCGGAATTCATTGCGGGTGATCAGGAAATTTTCGCCACTACCGCCGTCTCCGTCTCGGATGGCGGCTCGACCGAATTTTCCTTCAAAGATCGAATCAGACACTTCGAGATTGTTGGCACCTTCAAAAACGACGGCGCTGCGATAATTATCACCAAACAACAGGTTATTTAGAGTGGTGTTGTCGGCTGTTGTGTAGACGACATAGCCCTGGTAATCGGTGGTGGAAGAGTGCGTCTCCCAGCCGAGTTGGGCGCCGGCAATGCTCACGTCACTGGCAGAAATATTAACGGCAATGTCAAAGTTGTTTGTCGGTGCCCCCGATTTGCGAATTTCGACGACCTCTTTGCCTGCTCCCAGAATCGAAACGGATTCATCAATGTCGAGAGTCCCTGTGTTGAGGTAGTTTCCCGCTGCAACATTAATGATGCCGCCGGTCCCGGCAACGTCAACGGCGTCCTGAATATCGGCACCGCCAGCCGAACCGAGGACATTCACTGCCGTCGCATTGCCCGATACGTTCGTGGAAACAAGATCGCCATCCAGATTCACTTCGTTTGCATTAAATGCGATCCCTGCTGCAGTCAGGGTAATGCTATTGGCGACGTTGATCGTCTCAATGTTCCATTCCAGCATCTTCCCAGTATCCAGAGAAATGCTACCGTTGGAATTCAGGGTATCTACGTCACCGTCGCCATTAATCACCAGGGATGCCGTAAAACTGGTCGCCAGTGAATTGAGATTGATCACGTCAGCGCCATCACCGGTATTGATGGTGACGATGCCGGTGGGGTTCGTGAATGTCAGTGTTTCACCGGCGGTGGAGGTAATCATGGTCTGGCCGCCGCCCGCATCAGTGATGGAAATCGTTTCAGCAACACCACTGTAATAAAGAGTGACATCTACTGCGTTGATCGTTGATGTGATTGGTTCCAGGCCTGTATAGGTGATGAAGTCACTCATCGCGCCGTCGATGCGAATGGAACCGGAACTGCTGTCTGTGAAATAATATTCGACAGAAGTTGTTGTCCCCAGCAGGTTCAATACATCTCCCGGGTTTGTGGAGTTGTTCCCTTCGCCGTCATAGTCAACAGCAATGCCTTCTGCGGCGAGGGCACTATCGACGGTCAAACTATCGTCTCCATTGCCGGCATTGACCGTAATACTATTGGTGTCAGTCAGCGAACTGGTGCCGATCAGCGTTCCTCCCAGACGATATTCGATGTTGGGACCGACAACAAGAACTTCGATGACATCGTCGCCGGTTGTTCCTTCCAGTTGAATATCGACGACACCCGATATGGCGAAGTTTTCGATTTCGCTGTAGCTAATTGTAGGAAAAGTTCCTGTGACACTGCCCGAACCGTTGCTGCCGTTGGAAACCAGTGCGGTCCCGGCTGCCGAGGTGTCTACGTTGAGCGTGTCTCCCCCCGGGTTCGAAGTAGGATTGCCGCCTGTGATCTGGAATGCTTCTGAATCAGGTGTAACATCAAACGTGTCAGCGTCACTTCCCCCATTGAGGTTCACAAAATTGCTGAATCCGAGCGAGTTTGTGCTTTGGTATGTATTGGCCCCGTTGAGGGTCCAGCTGGCGACGCTGTCGATGCCAGTTAGTGAGTTGATACCTGAACCACCAGTTAGTTGATCGATATTTGTAAAAGTGACGGATTTAGCTGACTCAGTTCCTTCAAAACCATCCGTACTGCCGATGGCGGTTAAGGTAACTGCTAGATTCGTCGTATAGTTTGTTAGATCGAGATGGTCGGAACCTCCCTGACCATCAATGGTTCCGCTCAATAGAGAAGCGTCACTGCTGAACAGGAAGATGTCGTTGCCCAATCCTCCCAGTAGATTTAAGGCTTGTGAGCCGGTGATCGTAAATGTGTCGACATCGCTGCCTCCGGTCAGGTTTTCTACATTTGTGAACGTGACTGTTCCCGAAAGAAGGCTGCCCGCGTTTGCGCCGTCAATTAACCAGTCATTGGTTTGATTCGCTGCAAGCAGTGTGTTTGTTCCTGCACCGCCGTCGAAACTGATGCCGCCAGCTGGAATATAACTACCGCCACTCGAGTCGAGTCTCAGTGTGTTATCTAAGCCGTTTCCAGTAATTGAAACACTGGAAACACTGGCAAAATTGTGCGAGGGAACAATTTCATTCATGGTCCCTGTTTCAAGTACACGGAGTTGCGTTCCATCTCTGACGATGGTGATGTCGTTGACCGACCAGTCTCCTGCATCAACAAACAGCGTTTCGATAAGGTCATTGAGATTGATGGTGATGGTTGCTGCGGTGGTACTGCCGGCGTTGTCGTCGACAAGGATATCTAAGGTGTAGGTCGGATTGGTTTCGAAGTTGAGCAGGCTCTGATCTGCGACGACGATCTGTCCACCTGAGGTGATGTCGAAGGCGGCTGTTCCGGTTCCGCCGGTTTCGGTGAAGGTCAGTGTGTCACCCGGTTCGTCGGCATCGGAGGCGACGATGGCAACACCGACGGATGTACCATTCAAAGCGTTTTCATCAATGTCGCGAGTCTGATTCGCGACAACTGGTGCGTTATCGTTTAACGGGTTGAGGTTGATGGTAATCGTCGCCGTATCTGTGGCTCCGGCACCATCGGTAACAAGGACATCCAGAGTGAAGGACGCTGTTGTTTCGTAGTCCAATAGGCTCTGGTCAGCGACAGTAATCTGGCCACTGGAATCGATGTCGAAGGCAGCTGCACCAGTTCCACCTGTTTCGGAAAATGTGAGCAGATCATTGGGGAGATCAGCGTCGGTTGCGATGATAGCCAATCCAGCGTTCGTTCCGTTCAGCGTGTTTTCATCCACATTACGAATTTGATTGTTGACGATGGGAGCGTTGTCATTCACTGGATTCAGGTTGATGGTAATCGTCGCCGTATCTGTGGCTCCGGCGCCATCGGTAACAAGGACATCCAGAGTGAAGGACGCTGTTGTTTCATAGTCCAATAGGCTCTGGTCAGCGACAGTAATCTGGCCACTGGAATCGATGTCGAAGGCAGCTGCACCAGTTCCACCTGTTTCGGAAAATGTGAGCAGATCATTGGGAAGATCGGCGTCGGTTGCGATGATAGCCAATCCAACGTTCGTTCCGTCCAGCGTGTTTTCATCCACATTACGAATTTGATTGTTGACGATGGGAGCGTTGTCATTCACTGGATTCAGGTTGATGGTAATCGTGGCTGTGTCCGTGGCACCTGCACTATCGGTGACCAGTATGTCCAGGTCGAAGGAAGTCGTAGCTTCGTAGTCGAGTTGATTCTGATCGACGACAGTAATTTCCCCGGATGCACTGACGTTGAAGGCGGTTTGTCCGGTTCCACCAGTAACGCTGAAAGTCAAGCTGTCTGCGGGAACGTCAGGGTCTGTTGAAACGATCATTCCCACAGACGTCGTATCAACAGTATTTTCATCGACATTGAAGTTCTGGTTAGCTGCAGCAGGGGGAGTGTTGACAGTTAAAGCGACATCATTGCCGTCGCCTCCCTGATAGGTGATATAAACCTGGTTGCCATTGAACGTCAGCAGTGTACCTTCTGCGAGTCCAGCGAATGTACCAGCGATGGCGTCGACATCATCGTTATCGATCAACAGGAATTCATCGCCGGCAGCGGCGGTAAATGTACTGATCAGATTGAGTGTGGCTCCGGTGAGATCAACAGTGCCGGCAACTTGAATCTGGTCGTACTCGGTCCCTGCTATGGTGCCGTCAATTTCGACGTTCAGGGTTGAACCGGCTGCGAATGTCAGATTTCCTGTACTGAGGATTCCGGGGCTCGAACCCGGGCTCAGAACGCCACCGGCATTAATGGTCACTGGGGCATCAATATTACCAGAGCCCCCAAGCGTCGCTCCATTGGAAACGATTACGTCTGATGTTTTGAGTGTTCCTTCTACTTCAAGTAAACCGCCTTGAACCGTCGTCGAACCAGTGAAGGAACTGTTTCCGGAGAGCGTAAACTCACCGGCTCCTGATTTGGTCAGGCTACCATCGCCGCTGATGCTGCCTGCGAAAGTGGATGACGTAGCGGTGGCCTGGTTCACATCAAGCATGCCAGTCGCGGCACCTAAAAGTACCTTGCCGGTCCCAGTGAGTGAAGTGAGCGAAGCTTCAAAGCCATTCAGGTCGAGCACGCTGGTGACGGATGCTAACTCGACACTGGACGTATTGGGAATGGCGAAGGACTGTGCGAGTTGCAAGAGACCATCATTAATGATGGTCTGGCCTGTATAACCATTGGCCGCGTCGAGAATGACGGTGCCCATACCATTTTTGATTAAGTTGTTACCGTTCAATTGGGCTTTGACTGCGCCCGAGCGTAGATCCAGATCAGACTGGGCAGAGAGAACGCCGCTGGTAGCGATTACGGTGCCGTCTTCGAGGACAAATCCGTTGATCGTTTCGTTAAACGTCCTCAGATCGAGTGTCGCGCCTCCGGATAACGTCAACGAGACCGAATCTGCTAACAGATCATTTCCAGTCAACTGGTAGGTGTCTCCCGGTTTTCCGCTGATGATTAAATCTGTGGGAGCAAACGCGACGTCGAACGAATCCAGGGCAACCACTGAGTTGCCGCCGGATGTGTTGATGGTAAGCGAATCCGTGGGGGCAGCAAACGTGGTGAACTCAAATGCGGCACTCAGGCTACGGATTTGCATTTCTCCTGGAATTGTTGAATTTTCCAGAACGGCATCAAAAGTTGATGTGGGGAGATTGATGACGACGTTGTTGGCCGTACTGGTCCCACCCAACACGGGTTCTAGACCGGTATAGCTGATTTCCGTTGTACCATTGCCGCTGAAATCAATCGATCCCGTTCCCGGTCCGGTTAAGTTATGCGTCAGAGTGTCAAAAGTGCCATTCGTAAATTCGAGAGCGTCATTGCCACCACTACCGCCTTCAAATGAAATAGCAATATCGTTTAAGCCAGGCGTTGCGTAATTTAGCGTCAGGAGATCCGTTTCTCCATCGGCACCGGTGACATGGATTGAATTCAGACCTGCTGCAGGAGCCGAAAAGAGCAGGGGATTGGCACGATCGGGATCTAGAATTTCGAGGTTAGGACCATTGATCTGAATCACAAAAGCATCATCGGCATTCAGCTCATTGGGCAGTACCACATTGAGCTGATCCCCCGTCAGTTCGAATTGCCCCAGATAGGTCACTGTAGAGGCCGGATTGAATTGCGGAGGCTCTCCCACGCCGATTTGAAGTTCGATCCCGATATTGACGTCACCTGAAAAACCGGTGAGGTCGACAGGTCCGTTAATGACCAAATCCTGCTGACCAAGAAACTGGACGGTTTGGGAAGGATCAGTACCAGTGACTAGAATTGATGAGATCTGGCTGGCATCAAACTGTAATATGCTGCCGGGCAAGCCCAGCCCGTCATCGACTTGAATTGTGGCACCACTGTCTACGACAGAGACAGTCGCTTCATCGTTAGCTGCATCGAGGTTGAGTTGGAGCACATCACTGGAAGTGCCACCGATAGCGGCACTGACGTTGAGCACAATTCGATCTTCCAATCGAATCAATTCCAGGCTCGCATTGCTGTCTTCTCGAAAGTTTTTGTACTTAAGATTAGGCGATGAGTCTGTTTTGCCGAAGCATTGATTCAGCCATTTTAATAATCTCACGTTGAGAAGCTCCTTCGAGTTTCTTGATATGCTCAAACTTCAAATGGCATAAAATATAGGACGACTCTTGTGCAGCAAAACGCATGAAGGCATTGCAATGGGATGACTACGTACCGACACCCTTTCAAACGATCCACGACCATCAAACCGGTATACATAATGGTACAGGAGCAGTCTTGCTGAAAATCCCTCCATATTATCCTTGCTCTCTAAAAGGTATGTCAATCATTTTTAACGTGGGACAAACATCTGCTAAAAATGTAAAGCTTGCGGTTACACAAACGTCATACCCGTTCTAACTAATCCGATTCCTACTGTTGTGAACATTACCATCCTGTTGTCCCTACAATCATTTCAACTCTCCTACGCTGACATACAACTAAATAACGAACCAAGTTCCTGGTCATTTCAATAATCCGCTCAATAAAACAGGAAATCAATAAATCCGAACCATGAGAGTGTTCTTGCGTACATGCTTGTTGTGGTGATTGCCATTTAAATTTTGTAAACCGGCTAGATAGGGGCATTACAAAGACCTTGCTGTTTAGTATGTCGAAGATGTGCTGCCGTCATAACCTCTGCCGATATATGATTATGAGTCCTTCTGATCAAACGATATCGAAAATGCTGACTGCCGCCTGTTAACCAATGCAGGCAATCTATCTCACTGGAGCGCCTGAACTTATGAGGTTGCTAACTGTCCATTCCTGGATCATTGCCTGTCTGTGCTGCCTGATATTTCAGGGTTGTGCTTCAAAACAGATTGCGCACTTTTCAATCGCTCCTGAATTTGATCAACACAAAATAAACGCGATTTCCAAGTCTGCTGCAGTCCGTCACCAGAATTCAAATAACAAGACGAATGAAAGCGTAAAATCTGACCAAATAAGGGTTACCGGCTTTAATAAGCGAACGATTCAAAGCCGAAACAAACAGGTCGAGACACAACCGGCTCCCTTGGAAACGGAAAAACCGAACGAGTCTGCTTTGCAGTTCGACGAGTTTGAAGATTTTCACTCGATTGCGCTAACTGAAACTGACTCTTATCAGGCAGATGAAGTCGACCCTCCAGTTGAAGCGCAAAAACCAGATCTTTCTGATGTACCACCTGTCTTCGTGATGGAGCTTCCCCCGACCACTGAAGTTGTACTTAGTAAGAACAACGTTACTTTCCAGACTGAGCAGGAGAAAGCTCCGTCAGTGAAATCACCACATCTGGTAGAACTGGGACTGAAGCCAATCACTCAATTGTCGATCAGTGCCAAGCCACCAGCGGGCGAATTGCCAAAGAACACGGCTGCAGAACAATTAGAGAAACTCCCGACTCGCCAGGTTACGATGGGAGAAACTCGGAACTGGGAGTTAAGCACAATGGAGTGGGAAGCTCCCGGTGTTGCCTATAATCCATTGTATTTTGAAGAGCCATACCTGGAACGCTATGGTTATAATTATGGTGCTCTTCAGCCATTCCTTTCAGCGGGGCGCTTTTTTGGACGTATTCCAGTGCTCCCCTACATGATTGGCGCTTATCCAATGGATGAGTGTCGTTATCCGCTCGGATATGCTCGACCTGGAGATTGTCCGCCGTATCAGGTTGAAAAACTGCCTTACAGTACACGAGGCGTTTTATTCGAAAGCCTGACCGTTACCGGTCTGGTATTCCTGATTCCCTGATCGTGTTAGCTGAGTTTCCAGTGCTGCTCTCGTTGTGTGAATTGCTTGAGTCGTTGTTCGTTCACAGTAATTCCCAGCCCAAGGCCCTTTAATGCCGTCGCACTCCCCCCCCATCCAAACGAAATCTCCTCATTGATCAGATTCTGTACGAGCAGGAACCGGTCAAAGCTTCCTTCTAAAAAAGCGATGTCTTTGACTGAGGATGCGAAGTGACGTCCCGCAGCGGAAAGAATGCCCGTTTCCCCCACCTGACAACCGAGTTGATACTGGAGCCCCGCCTGCTGTGCCTGATGGGCCAACTGTAAAGCAGGGATGATTCCCCCCAGCTTTGAGATGCGGAGATTAAAATAATCACAGTAGCCTTCTGCTATGGCTTGTTCGGCGTCTTGTTGGCAGCAGAGAGACTCGTCGAGCATGACTGGAGTTGCAATCTGATTTCGAATATCATGCAAGCTGGCAATGGCTTGATGAGCGACCGGCTGTTCAATGGAGCTGATTTTGAAGGGAGCGAATTCATGATCTTTTTCTTCCAGAATCTCCCGCGTCCAAGCTTCATTTGCGTCAACACGCAGGTTCATTTTACTCCCCGTCAGCAGTCGTAACTTTTGTAAGAGACGTCGATCATTGATCTGCGGCAGACCGACCTTCACTTTGCAATGCTGGAAGCCGGTCAGACGGTAAACGAGAGCCAGCATGTATTGCTTGACAGGTTTCATCGAAGTCAGCACACCACTGTATCGGACAGCTTGCTGTGGTTCGATCAGATTCTGATATGGCTTCAAATGTTGAAAGATTGTAGAAAAGGAAGTCTCTTCTGCACGAGCCCCCGCATCAAGCAGGCTGATTTCCAATGCACAGCGGGCCGCATTCCCAAAGCAACCTCGTTGCAGATATTCCTCAGGGGAATCTGTCAGTTGGGGTAAATTTATTTGCTGGCTGAGTGCGATCAAGCCGTCGAGAGAATCACAATTGTCCCCTAGCATTGACTGGAAATTGGTATTTTCATATTGAGAAAAGACCGAATCGACGGTTTCACCCGTCACGTATTCTCGCGGTACCGATTCACCCCAGCCTACGGTTCCATTGGTTAACTGACAGCGAACTACAATCGACTGAGATTCAGAGCGGCTGAAGGATGCATGGGTGATTTTTCGTCGTAACGGTACGCGGACCTGATACGCCGAAAGCTGGGCGATTCTCATTATGCCTGATTTCTACCTTCATTAACTCTAAGCGGGATTATGACATACGTGCATATTGGGGGTGACAGGCTTTCGCAAAAATGCTATGAAGCCATTATTCTGAACGGATTTAGAATTTTTCGCAATATGGAGGCGATTGTGGGTGTTCCCCTTTCCCAAATGTGGACTGTAGCAAAGTATGTTCTGACACAACGAGCCAAAAGGGTCAAGCGGTATCCGCTGGTCTTGATGCTCGAACCGCTATTTCGCTGTAATCTGGCCTGTGCCGGTTGCGGAAAGATTCAGTTTCCCGCCCATATTCTGAAGCAGCATCTGAGCCCGGAACAATGTTTTCAGGCCGTTGATGAGTGTGGTGCCCCGATTGTTTCCATTCCTGGCGGTGAACCATTGCTACATCCCCAAATGCCGGAGATTGTCGCTGGACTGGTGGAACGTAAAAAGTACATTTATCTTTGTACCAATGCGATCCTGCTGGAAAAACATCTTAAGAATTATTCACCATCCAAGTATCTCACGTTTTCGATTCACCTGGATGGAATTCGCGAAGATCATGACGCGGCCGTCTGTCGGGACGGTATATACGACAAAGCGATCAGCGCGATCAAAGCCGCTGTGAAGGCAGGGCACCGCGTAACAACGAATTCTACGCTATTTGAGAATGCCGAACCGGAACGAGTCCGGCAAATGTTTGATGAGCTGGCCGAGTTGGGCATTGAAAGCATGATGCTCTCGCCCGGATATCAATATGAAAAGGCGCCTGACCAGGAGCATTTTTTAAAGCGCAATGAGACAATTCAAAAGTTTCGCAAGATCCTGGCGACTCCCAAGAAGGCGTGGAAGTTTAATCATTCCCCTTTGTTTCTTGAGTTCCTCAAAGGAAACTGGGAACTGGAATGTACTCCCTGGGGCAACCCCACGTATAACATCTTCGGTTGGCAGAAACCCTGCTATCTGCTCGAAGAAGGATATGCTGATTCCTTTGCTGAATTAATGAATTCGACCAGCTGGGAGCGCTACGGACGGAAAAGTGGAAATGAAAAGTGCCGAGATTGTATGGTGCATTGCGGACATGAACCGACGGCCGTCGACCAAACCTTCTCTTCATGGAAGGGTTTTTTGAAAGTGGTTTCTCTGACGTTATTTGGAGCCCGGGACTCTCACAAGCCATTACCACAGCCATCACAAGAAAATATTCCCGCCCCGCACTATACAGTGGCCGACCACGAGTTGGTGCAATTGCATTCTGTCAACGAGACAGAATGCAAAGATGATGTAGAAGTGCTGAATCTCTCTAATTGAGTGTTGGGCTTTTTTCAGCAGCTTGCTCAAACAATCAGTGGGAAAGCAACGATGCAAGATGATTCTTTCGATCAGGACGTCGTTAATCTGATTGCCTCGTGTCGTTCCCTACTTGCCCTGGAAGCGATGAGCGGAGTTGACCACTACCTGAATCATGGTGAACCGGAAATGGCTTTCGAGGGCTTGTTGATTGAGCTGATGAAAGCGAATCGACTTCCAGAATCATTTCATTCGATTCATTGGGAACAAATGGCGCGATCAGCCGGCCTTATTGATGAAGGTGGTGTATTTGATTACGAGATCTGGAATAAATTCTCGGTCTGGTACGCTGATCGTTAGATGGTAATACTGAGTTTGAGGACTATGTAGAAAACTATTAAATTTCTATCTGTTATTTTCTGCTTGGAACAGAATCAAGCTTTTTAACCGTGAAAATCGGGTCCCATCTTCTAGTAAAAAGCTTCTCAAATATCTTTCAAATTAGTGTTTGACAAACTGCATTGTCACGAATACTATAAAACCAAATCTAATAAACCAAACATTAGGCATCCAATCTACGAATAAACCAGGGAGGTCCAATGGCCAGGCCGAGAGCAAAAGAACTTACTGAGCGTGAGTTAGAGGTGATGCATGTATTCTGGGACGAAACCCAGGCTGAATCAGGGATAGAGCTGACTGTTTCCGATGTACGTGACTCATTGCAAAAGTCGGGACGAGAGTTGGCGTACACGACTGTCGCGACGTTGGTACGAATCTTAGTGGAGAAAGATTTCCTGAAACAGACGAACGAGGAACGTCCTTTTCTGTACCGCGCTGTTCGATCCTTTGATGAAGTTTCCGGCAATTTGCTGGGTGATATGATTCAAAAAGTCTTCGGCGGATCGCGTGAAAAGTTGTTGTTGCGACTCATGGATGAACGCAAATTAACACGAAAGGAATTGAAGGCTCTGGAAGACATTTTACGGGAGAAGTCCTGATGCATGAATTCGGTGTCAGCATTGTCTGGTTGAGCCTGCAGGTGACGATCGTTGCTGTCGGTGCAGCTCTGTTTTACTGGTGTGTGCGTAACAAGGGGCCACTGTTGCGATCGCTCGTCATCTCTTCTTCTCTCATCGTAACTCTGATGCTTGCATCACTGATGTTGAGTCCCTGGCCATGTTGGAACTTTCATCGAACACAACAGAGCAATCAAGAACTCGTATCTGTGGAGAAAAGCCTGCTCTCCAATAAAACCACTGAGTTGAAAGACTCCCCAGCGTCTCAAAGAGAACCAGTCGAATTGGAGTCGGTGTGGAGTTCAGCCTGGGCCGGGTTTGTTGCAGGGCTAGATAACAAGCAGCCAGTCGATTCTCTGGATGCATCCCTGGCATGGCCCGTCATAATTGCCTTCCTGTTTCTGGGGGGAATAGTACTGGGCTTTCTGCGTCTCTGTGTCGGTTACATTCTGTTGAGACGAGAAGTAAAACATGCGATTATTCTGGAAAATACCGTAGCTCAGGAGTACCTGGATGGGTTTTTAATGGAGCAAGACTATCAAAATATAATCCATTTGCGAGAGACAACACGGCTGGCGACGGCGGCAGTTGTCGGCTGGTGGCGTCCAGTAATCTTAATACCCGCAACATGGCAAACATGGTCGGCAGAGCAGTTAAAAGCCGTTTTGACGCACGAGCTAGCCCATATTCAACAACGTGATTTTTTGACAAATCTCTGTGCTGAAATCAGTCGGTCGATCTTTTTCTACCATCCGTTGATGCACTGGCTGGTTTCCCGCTTACGGTTGGAGCAGGAGCTGGCTGCTGATGCTGCTGCTGCCAGGGTCGCAGGTGGGTCAGAATCGTATCTGGTTATTCTGGCAGAGATGGCAATGGCACAGTCCAATCGACGCGTTCGTGGCCCCGCCCGCGCTTTTTTACCCACGCATTCCACTTTTTTAAGGCGAATAGACATGCTTAAAGACAAAACACCATTTCGTGGCGCCGTGTCTCGCAGTGCTCGGGCCATTGCAATTTCATGTATCCTGATGATTGGTCTGTTGGCGGTGGGGCTTCGTGGAGAGAGTATCAGCGTTGCTCAAGATGCCTCACCCAGTGCTATGATTTCAGTCCGAACTAAAAGTGCATCAGAAAAATTTCGTATTGATTTTGTCCCCCCGAACGCTTTGGCTGTAATTGCACTTCGACCTGCAGAAATCCTTACACAGGACTCGATGAAACCACTCCGAAATCTGATAAAGCAAGAATTAAGTATGAACAAACCATTTGGGGTTGTCGGTTTAAATCCAAATGAGATTGAAACCGCAACTGTCGTATTCGTCGCCTCTGAACCACCTAAACAAATTGGCTTTGCGATTGTGATTCATGCAAACAAGGTGATTGACAGAAAAACAGCCATGACAAAGAGTTTTGGCAAAAATGTCGAGGTCGAATACAAAGGCCAGGACTATCTGAAAAATACGTCGGGATTATACCCTGAAATGCGAATGTATCTCGATGACCGCACAGTCATTTACACCGGTCGTGAAAGTGTGATGGAAGGAATCATCGATACTATTCAGCGCGGCAGTACATCGCGCTGGTCAAAACAGTGGCAATCGATTGAGAACGATTCGGTGGCTGGGCTGATTGACCTGCGTGTAGCGCGAGCCATCGTGGGCGATGAACCAGCCCGAATTGCCGCTGCGAATGCACCGATGTTAGGACTTATCTCCCCCATTTGGGAGAACACGGAACTGGCGTCACTGGGATTAAATATTAAGCAGGAAATATCATTGAATGTCAGCTTGTCACAAGATCAGAACGGTGAGAGCGTTAAGAATACGCTGGACGCCTTGCTTACACTCTCTCGCAACATGCTGGATCAAATGAAACGAGGTATGGCAGGCGACAGCGTGCAAGAACGGTTGACGCTGATGTCTCTACTCAATATCGCAGAAAAGATGATGAAATCGACCAAGGTAACCCAGAGTGGTGAAGATGTCACACTGACTTCTGCTCTTTCGAATAATTCTGGTGGTCAGCTGATCGCTGTGCTCGTGCCGGCGTTCCTGCAGGCACAGAAAGCAGCCAGTCGTTCACGCTCTTTGAATAACATCAAACAAATAGTTCTGGCATTGCATGTTTATCACGATAAGCACAAGCATTTCCCACCCGCAGTTTTACTGGGGCCAGATGGAAAAACACCTTACAGCTGGCGTGTGGCGCTTCTGCCTTTTCTGGACCAACAGGCTTTATATGATGAGTACAACCGCAACGAGCCTTGGGATAGTGAGCATAATAAAAAAGTACTTGCCAAAATGCCCGACGTCTATCGCTGTCCCGCAGATAACCGGGGGGAGAACAATACCTCTTATTTTGTGATTGTTGGTAATAATACTGCCTTTGGCAAGCTCACAAATCGTGCTCTATCAGGTTTGCTGGATGATGGTATGGCGGCTGGTGATAATGGTCTGGCAGCTGGTTCTGGATTTGGAATAGATGAGAAACCTGCTGACGGGACTCAAGGTGGTTTAAGATTTCGCGATGTTATTGATGGTACATCCAACACGATTGCAGTCGTTGAAACAAAAAGAGAAATCCCCTGGACGAAGCCGGAAGACATCATCTATGACGGCAAGCAGTTGCCGAAACTAGGGGGATTTTATCCAGGGGGCTTCAATGTCGGTTTCTGCGATGGGGCAGCTAGATTTCTTTCAGAGAAAACTGACCCAACGACATTGAACAATCTAATTCAGATCAACGATGGCAATGTAGTCGACCTGAATAACAATCAATAGTCTATGCGGGCTTTGGGGATCTAAAGTCGGACACGGCCAGGAGCCTCTTCCGGTTCGTCAAATGAACCGGGGGGGCGAAATGGATTATCGCGGGGCAGTGGCTGGAGCTCATTGACCGGGAACGTTTCTGATTTTTCAAACCCTGTTTGTGCTGGCTTCCATTGTGGCTCCTCGCTGAGAGTACTGTTTGACCAGTCAGGTTCTTCCAGTTCGGCGATCCGAGAATCAATTCGTGTTGGTCGTGGACCGATCGACGCTTCCCGTTGAACTGGAAATGAGGATCCCAAGTCTAGAACAGGATAGCCAGGGATTTGTGGCAGTCCCCAGACTTCAGGCGGAACTCCTGCCGGATTCACCTCGATGTTTGACATCGTCATTGTAAGTACGATGCCTGCTTGCGGCCAATCGAGCTTAATGACATGCGGCAGAGTGGCACCGGAATTACTGCAGACGCGATATTCGCCCAAGGTGGCTGTGGCGATCCGCTGTCCCTGGCTGTCATACAAAGATTGCTCGATGATATGCCCAGTACAGAGATTGACAACCAGAATTTTTTGAACAAGCTTGCCATTTGGTAGCAGGCGGTCAGAAATCAACTTCACATTCGGTGAGTTCTGGCCTTCTTTCTGGATGGAAAGCTCTGTTTCGTTTAATGGGACGACACGCAAAGCTTCGAGTAACCATCCGGGTTCAAACGGGATATTCAACTGCGACCCCATCGCCTGGTATTGATCGTGGCGGACGGTAAAAACTCGTTTTTGCTCATTTCGTTTGACCCAGAACCAGAACCGTTCATCGTTCGAGCCAAAATCAACTTCTGCTCCCAGAGGAGAACTCGCGCGTAAGCGGAAGCGTTTGGGCTGTTCGACCGCCAGCATCGCATTCAAGCTCACCGGAATGCCTCCCTTTTGCCGCGCTCTAATTTTTACATTCGAGGACTGCCAACCGTAAACGCCTTCGGTTTGTGAGTTCAAGTGGGTAACAATTTGCGTATAGCTGGCATTAGGGGGGAGAACGCAAACAGGGGGCTGCTGTGGGAGGAACGTTCGAACGGAAGCGCAAGCAGGTAGCAGAATGACTGCCAGGAGCACGAGTGTCACTTTCGTGACCACATAAAGGCAGTGCAAGTTGATGCAGGATTGATTGTGTGTTGTTCTTCCATGAACATTCAACATATTAACGATCCATCATGGGGCACGCCCCTTATTCCCACTCTTCAAAAAATTGGTTATTCAGTTGATTCTGTAGTTGTTCGATTTCAGACTCTTCCAGATTCTGATCACGGATTTCGAAAGATCCTTCTCCATGCGTTCCTGACAATTGGAGATAGAACACCTGGTCTTCTTCTCGCGACCCTTCCAGTTTAAGTCGGCGTTTCTGGACAAGAAATAAAGCAAGCACGTAGAGAAATTTTTCCTGTACCTGATTCGGAGCTTCATACAATTGTTCAAAATATTGCATGAGTGCATCGGGGTCGATTTTTTTCGTTCCCTGAGCAGCCGGCTCTGGTACCTGGCATTTCCATTCACCAACAACGCCTTCAGGAGGTCCAGTCCAACCATCCTGTGAAAAATCGAGACGAAGCAATTGGCCATTTTGTTCAATAATGACAGAGTGAACCGTTTCGCCTGGAGTAAATTCTTTTCCAGTCGAAGAGCAGGCTTTTCCCAGTGGTTTTAAATGATAATCCATTTAAAAAACTCGAAATTGGAATTCTGACGGTTGATTTTGGTTCAAAAATGAGACTTGATTACTCACAGCGGGCGAATCCTAGACTATTACAGGATTTAGCTCAAGGTGATTATAAGGGGATCAGACATTTTTTGATGATCAAAACAAGAAACTTCCATGGCTGTAAGATTTTATATATCAAAAGGTTACGATCCGGTAAAGAAGTTGCTGGATGAACCACCTTCTTCCACAATGGGGATCTCAATCGGACAGGCGCAACGGGGGCAATGCCCAGTATAAGCGGTAGCGGAATGGTTGAGATAAATACGGGAATACACGTTACAGCACTTAAAATGAACACCAACAGATGGCCGCTGGGGACTTGGTGAGGCATCTTGATCAGCCATATGTGACTCCATAGAAAAATACGCTGAAATGCACGAAGCAATTTCAGCGTATTTAGGAAAATCTATGATTAAAATCAAGAGGTTTTGATCTTAACGATGAATGAGGCTATTTTTGGTGCGAGAGCATCAGCATGGCCCGTGCCCGGTTTTGATCACGCTCACGGGCATTACATTGATCATCGCCGATGGCTGGCCGAGCCAAAGCTTCCTCAAGGAGTTTTTCTGCATCGGCAGCGTTTAGCTCGCTAACAGGAATTGCCTGTTCTGTTAAGACAGAGATCACATTTCCCTGAACTTGTAGAAAGCCACCATCGACAAAATAACTGACTTCCGCGCCATCATTAGAGCGGAAGACAAGTTCGCCATACCCCAAACGTCCTACCATTGGCATGCGGCCAGGAAGAATCCCAATTTGCCCGTCAAATAAAGTACAGCGTAGACTCTGGATCGATTGATCTAACAGAGTCGTTTCCGGAGTCACTAATAAGAGGCGAAATTCTTGAGCCATTGGTGCTCTAACCACATTTAAAACAGGAATTCAGATTGATGCTGTGAGCGAATCTAATGTGGTCCGTTCACAATATAATGTCGATACTCTTGTGACGCTTTAGTCTTCAGCCATCCGTTTGGCTTGTTCTTCTGCTTCTTCGACAGAACCAACATACATGAATGCGGCTTCGGGCAAGTGGTCCCATTTACCGGCACAGATCTCTTCGAAGCTGCGAATGGTGTCGGCCAGCGGTGTGATTTTACCTTCTTTACCAGTAAACACTTCAGCCACGAGGAAGGGTTGAGACAAGAAACGTTCAATGCGTCGTGCACGATGCACGATCAGTTTGTCTTCTTCGCTCAATTCATCAACACCCAAAATTGCGATAATATCCTGGAGTTCACGATACCGTTGCAACGTTTGCTGTACTTCACGAGCCACTTTGTAGTGACGTTCACCCACATATTGTGGATCCAGAATACGGCTGGAAGATGCCAGTGGATCGATGGCTGGATAAATCCCTTTTTCTGAAATCTTACGTTCCAGATAAATGAAGGCATCCAAGTGAGAGAATGCGGTCGCAGGAGCAGGGTCGGTTGGGTCGTCTGCCGGCACATAAACGGCCTGCACACTGGTGATTGCCCCATTTTTCGTCGAGGTAATTCGTTCCTGCAATTCACCAAGCTCTGTTCCCAGAGTTGGCTGGTATCCCACAGCACTCGGCATACGTCCTAAAAGTGCAGACACTTCACTTCCTGCCTGTGAGAAGCGGAAGATGTTATCAACGAAGAGCAGGGTGTCTGTCCCTGTTGTGTCACGGAACCATTCCGCCATTGTCAAAGCGGACAGAGCGACTCGCAAACGAGCTCCTGGAGGTTCATTCATCTGACCAAAGACCATACAGGTTTGCTCGATGACGGAGCGGTCTGTTTGACCAATTTTTGTTTCCTGCATTTCTAACCAGAGGTCGTTACCTTCACGGGTTCGTTCACCTACTCCAGCAAATACAGAGTAACCACCGTGAGCACTCGCGATACGAGCGATCAACTCGGTCAAAATCACAGTTTTGCCAAGACCGGCACCACCGAACAGACCCGCTTTACCACCACGGACAAACGGAGTTAACAGGTCAACCACTTTGATCCCGGTTTCGAATAACTCGGTCTTCGCACTCAGGTTTTCCAGAGCAGGGGCTTTACGGTGAATGGGCCAGCGTTCATCGGATTCGACTTCACCCCGACCATCGACTGGGTCTCCCAGCAGGTTGAAGACGCGTCCCAGTGTTTCTTTTCCAACGGGAACAGAAACAGGGGCACCCGTGTCGGTCACATTCATTCCGCGAACCATTCCGTCGGTTGACCCTAGAGCCACACAACGCACACGACCGCCTCCCAGGTGTTGCTGAACTTCCCCGGTAACTTTGATGACAACGTCTTTGATTGTTTCGTTTACAACCAGAGCATTGTAGATTTCCGGCATTTGATTTTCTGGAAATTCTGCATCAAATGTTGAACCAATGATCTGTGTGATTTTACCAACTGCAGTCGATGTACTGGCTTCCGTTGTCGCCATTGATATGTCTCTACTTTCTGATATTTATCAATTTGTAAAAAACCATAAAGTGCCTACGTAAGGCATTCCGGAAATTACTCTAAGGCAGCTGCACCACCAATGATTTCAAGGATTTCCGAGGTGATTTGAGTTTGTCGTGCACGGTTATATTGAGCGGAAAGAGAACCCACCATTTCATTGGCATTTTCTGTGGCGCCTTTCATAGCTACCATTCGTGCGATCTGCTCGCTCACCGCTGCATCAAGGAAGCATTTGAACAACCGTGCTTTAAACGCAGTCGGAACAATTTCCTCCAGGATCTCCTGAGCTGAAGGGAGAAACTCGTAGTCATATTTTTGTGATGTTTCGGCTGCTTCAGTCGAAGATTCTAACGCACCAATCGGAAGAAGTGACTGTACGACCGGCTGTTGTTTGGATGACGAAACAAATTCGGTATAAGCGACATCCAAACGATCGATTTTACCCTCAATATACTCGGTAATAAATCGGGCTGCCAGTTGGTCAACTTCTTCAAATGTGGGACGATCTTCGAAGTGGGTATATGTCTCTGCGGCAGCAATATCCTGAAACTTTAAAAAGCCAATTCCGCGTTTCCCCGAAACTTCCAGACGAACATTCTGTCCCTCGGCTTTTAATTCCTGGTAACGTTTCAAGGCAAGCTTTAAGACGCCTGAATTATACCCGCCACAAAGGCCCCGGTTTGATGTCAGGATTAACAGGACCGAATTTTGTTCGGACTCATGCTTTTCCAGTAGTGGGTGATGAAACTCAAGATTTGCTTGAGATAGATCCGCAACCAGTTCCGAAATCTTTTTGGTATAAGCAGCAGCTTCCGATGCACGGTCCATAGCTTTCTTGAATCGCGCAGTGGCGATCAATTCCATGGTCCGCGTGATTTTACGGATGTTTTTTACCGCTTTTAATCGTTTTACGATGGCACGTGCTTTGGCCATTAGATCCTGAACCTGTTTTCGATTATCTATTCAAACAATAAATCAATTACGCACTTTTTCGAAGATACTGATCGACGAACGTTTTCAGTACTGACGTTAATTGTTCGATCGTGTCCTCTTCCAGTTTGCCGGTTTCCGTGATTTTGTCAGTGATTTCCGGATACTGATCATGGATGAACTGCAACATTTCTGTTTCAGCCTCTTGAACCTGCGGAATGGGAACTGAATCAAAGAAACCTTTCGTTCCGGCATAGAGGCTTACGACCTGATCTGCCATGGGCATCGGATTGAACTGAGGTTGCTTCAGTAATTCAACCATTCGATACCCACGATCAAGCTGTGCTTGAGTCGCTTTATCCAGTTCGGTACCCATTTGAGCGAACGCTTCCAGTTCACGGAAGGCCGCCAGGTCCAAACGCAAACTACCGGAAACACTTTTAGTCGCTTTGGTCTGAGCATTACCACCGACGCGTGAAACACTGATCCCCACGTTAATCGCAGGTCGAATACCGGCGAAAAACAGATCCGGTTCCAGATAAATCTGGCCGTCTGTAATGGAAATCACGTTTGTTGGAATATAAGCCGAGACTTCCCCTTCCAGCGTTTCAATAATGGGAAGGGCCGTCATGGAACCGCCTCCGAGTTCGTCACTCAAACGGGCAGAACGCTCCAAGAGCCGACTGTGACAGTAAAATACGTCTCCAGGATATGCTTCACGTCCGGGAGGTCGTCGCATCAACAATGACAACTGACGATAAGCTTGTGCCTGTTTAGAAAGGTCATCATAAACGACCAATGTGTGTTTACCCTGATACATATAGTGCTCTGCAATAGCAGCACCAGCATAGGGGGCAATGTATTGGAGTGGGGCAGGGTCACTGGCAGAAGCACTGACAACAACGGTGTAATCCATTGCGCCATGTTCTGTCAGTTGATTGACGACGCCTGCGATCGTGGCGGCACGTTGACCACAGCCAACATAAACACAGATGACGTCTTTGCCCTTCTGGTTCAGAATAGTATCAATGGCGATTGCGGTCTTACCCGTTTTACGGTCACCAATGATCAATTCCCGCTGGCCTCGACCAACGGGGGTCATGGCGTCGATCGCCTTGATACCGGTCGCCATAGGTTGAGTCACAGGTTGTCTGGCGGCAACACCGGGAGCGGCAACTTCCAGAGGTCTGGATTCTGTTGCTACAATCGGGCCTTTACCATCCAGGGGGACCCCCAGTGGGTCGACAACTCGACCCAGCAATTCATCACCAACAGGTATTGAAAGCAGGGTTCCTGTGCTGCGAACTTCATCCCCTTCAGCGATTGATAAGTAATCACCAAAGATAATGATACCAACAGA
The DNA here is from genome assembly GCF_007744675.1 of Gimesia alba. Classification (NCBI taxonomy): domain Bacteria; kingdom Pseudomonadati; phylum Planctomycetota; class Planctomycetia; order Planctomycetales; family Planctomycetaceae; genus Gimesia; species Gimesia alba. The sequence continues at coordinate 3,908,172 of NZ_CP036269.1, read as the reverse complement.
GTTTTCTTCCAGGTTGAACACCTGACCGCGAACCCCGTTAGAAAACTCGACCATTTCACCAGCCATGGCAGAAGAAAGCCCGTAAACGCGTGCGATACCATCGCCGACCTCAAGGACTCGTCCTACTTCACTGGTTTCAATTTCGCCGCGAAAGTCTTCAATTTCCTTTTGGATGACTGAAGCGATCTCGTCCGCTTTGAATTTCATGAATGCTCCTATTGCTCAACTGTCCTCGTAATTGTTTTAAACGAGTCCGAAGAGAACCATCATATACTGTGTCATCAACTTGAATAACCAGACCACCTATAACAGACTGGTCTATCGATGTTTCAATTACGGGAGAAAATCCCAGTGTATCACTCAAGCGTTGTTTAATGCTTGCTAAAGTATTATCCGACAGCTCAAAGGCCGAGCGTACAACAACCGCTTTTTTGCCGGTTTCTGCATCACGTAGGCGTGTGATTTGTGAGAAAATCTGTTCCAGCAGATCCAGTCTTTCATGCTCCACCAGAACTCTCAGGAAGTTCGCAAGAACTTCTGATGTATGGGGGGCTACAACACGGTCAATCAGGCTTAACGACTCTTCTTTGTTAAGCGATCTTGATGTCAGCATCGTACCAAAGATTGGGTTCTGACTGATGGCGACATTCAGAAATTCGGTAAACTCATCGATGGCAGAATCTTTTTCAGATTCGTTGATCGCCCCCAGGAACGCTTTGGCATAAACCTTGGCAATTGACGTTGCACCGGGGTCTTCCATTACGCTTGGAATATGAGTCTTTACTTGCTTCTGATCGTTCACGCTGATCACAACTCACAGCTAAAGGATAAATAATTCAAACTTCACAAAATAACGTTTGAATAAATGTCGTGTTACTATTTAGTTTGAACTACTGGAAATCTGAGACAGAGCCTCTTCAATCAGTCGTTCGCGGTCTGATTCATTGAGAGCACGTCCCAGGACATGCTCAGTCGCATCGACAACCCGTCCATTCATTTGATCAAACAGATCCTTCAAAGCAAGTTCACGAGCCCGATCAATTTCGTCAATGGCATGAGCCTTAATGGACTCAGCTTCATTACGAGCCTGTTCGAGAATGTCTTGCCGGATCCGATCTGCATCAGAACGGGCTTCCACCATCATTGCCTGAATCTCATCCTGAGCAGACTCAATTTTACGAGTGTGCTCTTTGACCAGTTCTTCTGATTCTTTTTGTTTTGATTCTGCTTCCTCAATCGCAGTGACGACTCTTAATTCCCGCTCGTCAAGAGCTTTGATTAGAGGGCCCCAGGCAACTGATTTGAGAACAATCACAAATACAATGAAAACAATAAATGACCATAGTGCCAAGTCGGTTTTCCACTGCAATGGCGCCCCTTCAGGGTGTGCAGCGCCATCAGCAGCATACAAGGATGCTTCGGAACCAATCAGCCCACTTCCCAAGATCATACCACTGAAAATAATCAGCATGATGATGCATCGGCTTGTAAAAAGACTTTTAAACATGATCAAATATTCTCACATCGTAATCAGAATAACTGGAATGAAATTCGAACTCATAGTATGTGAAGGCTTCTTAGAGAAGCACACCCACACTATTTACCGAGGCAGATAATAAGTGCGAAGAATGTTGCACCTTCGATCAACGCTGCCGCAATAATCATTGCAGTCTGAATTGCACCGCCTGCTTCTGGTTGACGTGCAATGGCTTCTACTGCAGAGGCACCAATTTTACCAATACCGAAACCAGCACCGATAATTGCGATACCAGCACCGATGGCCCCCAACGGAAGCGCATTTGTAGTTTCTTGAACAGCGGCCTCAGCATCAGCAGCTGCAGGTGCTTCTTGTGCCATTGCAGGAATAGCTGTGGCCAATACAACAACGCATGTCATGTAGATAATCCGTAAAGCATGGATCATTGTTATTATCCCCTGACCTTTCTCAACGAGGAACACTCAAACAAAATATACTAAGCAAGTCTGAAACGATACTGTCTGTTTCTCTAGTGAGGGTTGACAGCAGCACCAATAAACAGAGTTGCAAGAAACGCAAATACATATGCCTGCAGGAACGCGACAAAGAGTTCCAGCAAGCCAACCAAAATCTGGGCAATGATACTGGATGGCATCACGATGGCCCACATTCCGGAGTCAGCAGTCATCGCGATGAATCCCAGAAAGACTGCGATCACGGTATGACCCGCCATAATGTTGGCAAATAAACGAATTGCCAACACAGCATGTTTAATTAAAAAACCAGCAAGCTCAATGAGCCAGATCATTGGAACCAAGACCAGTTTCAATGCCAGAGGCAACTCCATTGGAGGTGCGAGTGACAACCAGAACTGAACAGGGCCTTGCTCTTTAGATCCAAAAAAGATAACGGCACAAAAAGTAGTAAATGCCAGTGCTATCGTCACATTTAATTCACCAGTTGCTGACCCCAACCAGGGGAAAACACCCAACAAATTACAAATCAATACATAAAAGAAACACGACAGAACAAACGGCAGGTATTTGTCAGCAGGATGCCCGACTTTTTGTTCCTGGTGGTGATCATGGCTGTGATCGTCATCATGATGATGACCAAAACCGATCGTAGGACGAACAACTTCATCTCGCATGTACAAGACGATGGATTCCCAAAAGTTCCACCAGCGTCCCGTCACGACCTGTCCACCAGCTGCCCGTTTGGCTAACCCGCGAAAGACGAGAAACAGGAAGACGACTGCCACCAACTGCAATAACATGAACTTCGAAACCTGGAAACCGAATAACTCGGGCAATTCCAAGTGAAATTGACCAGGAAGTTCGAAATGCGGGAAATCGCGAACATGATGAAATTTATCAGCGTGACCAGCGGCCATTTTTTAAGCTCGATTCAAAATTGTTTCTGATCAATACATCGTTAACTACAAACAGCTTCGGCAGATTACCGAATGATCAACAAGGTTTCAACCAATAGAGAGGCAAAGTAACAAATCAATAACCAAATCGAAAAATTAGCTAATCCAAAGTCAGGACGAATGTTGAAAATGATCAATGCCCCCACTCCAGCGATCATGATTCTGGTCAGGGTCGAAATAGCCATGACTGATGCGGGAGGCGCTTCACGAAAGAAGTATCCTGTCATCAGCAGAATAATGAGCCCCGGCACTAAACAGAGTAATGCCGAATAAACAAGACCTTCAACAGACGTCTTTCCAGCCGTCAAATATGCAGGAACACAAAGAATCAAAAATAACCCCAGAAGAGCACCTGTAAGGATGCCACATTGTTTCAGGGGATTTTTGCTTTGTGAATGCGAAGTAGCAAGCATGATATCGAGAAGGTTTTTATTTATTGAATCTTGGGCAATCAACCGAGGCTGAAGCAATTCAGCCTGAACTTTTTTCTTAAATCTACTTATTCGAGGCCATCATCCTGCTTCTCAGCATTTTGTGATGGTTGATCTTTTTTCTTTCGTTTCTTTAGCTCTGCTTCTTTAGCCATTCGTAATAAGTGTGTCATGCCGACAGAAAATCCGAGTAAAGCGCCCAATGCGGTGAGCCAGGGGGATGTCCCCCATTTTTCATCGAGCCAGTGTCCCAAAAAAGCGGGTAATGCCATCTCGAGACTGACCGTTGTCAAACGGCTTACCCAGCGATGAGCCTCGACAAACGGTGACTGGCTCCTCCGATCAGGTCGCGGCATGGCAGATGCTTTCAGGGAGTAAGCAGCAACACAAAACAAAAGCCTGCATGACGAAAATCAAACAAAGCTGCTGCAGACTGTAAAGACAACTTAATAAAGAGTCAAAGTATCTACGGTTGGAATTAAGTGAATCCAATTATTCTCAAAAATGAAATTCAGTAGGTTCATGTCCTATTTGTGTTAAGAAACTGGTCCAACGGCGTGGAGCGGGCACACCAAACCCGGTCACTGCAAGATGGATAGAGCGAACCAAATTCTTCATGATAAGTGAAGAAAGGGAGTTCAAAACAACTTGCCTGTCAATTTTCTGCCCTTCTGAAGAGGAAGATGAAATTTTGATGAGGCTAAATTTATAAACGCTATCACAGTAAGGTGATAAGACAATTGGTGGTTGGTTTTCGAATAAATCAGAACGCCGCAATAGTTGATTTTTGTTTCATTGCATGGTAAAAGTAATCTCACGTTTCAAGAATGATTCATGTGTTTGATCCTAATCTGGAGAGTATGAATCGGAGGCGAAATGTGGTTTGTTGCACATAAATTCTGATGCTGAGTCAGCTTAAACCATCTGTTTGAACGTGCATATTTTATGAAGGGAATCACTGTGTCTGGTGTTATAAAGCCAGCCCATGTTCCTGAATTTGAGAATGAAAATTAGTGGCTTTCTGTTCTGGGGAGAGTAGCGTCCTGGTCGAAATTTGATTTGACGTTTACATATTGTTCACTGCATTATGATCGTTTGAAATAACGGATTTCAGTTTTCTGCGATCAAGCAAATGTGTTGGAACGGGGCAGATGTGCTAAAACTTATCCTGAGTGTCATGGACGACTAAGGCAATATTGAGACACCGACCATTGTCTTGATCGATATCTGGGAGTCATTCCTAATGTCCCCAACCATTCTAAAATCTCTCGAGAGTCAAACTCGTCGTGATTTAGCCGCTACGGCGAAATCTCATGGAATTGCCGGTTGGCATGGCATGAGAAAGCAGGAGTTGGTTAAAGCCATCGCAAAAATCAAGATGGCCAAATCAAAGCCCAAACGCAAGAACACTTCGTCTGCCAAAAAGTCATCTCCACCACCTGAGACTCCCAACCCTGCTGCTGTTCCAGCCTTCCCTTCACAAACTTCGTCCAATATGACTCCAACCGAGCATCAGGCACGAATTCAAAAATTGTTGAAGTTCAATGGGCAGAGTTCGCACAGTGAAAAACTGCATCCGACAACAGAATCGACTGAGACGAAATTAAACGCTCAGGTCAAAGATTCCCATTGGTTGCTGGCTACCTGGACCATTACCCAGGGGAGCCTGGACCGCGCCAAAGCAGCATTAGGTGCCTACTGGTATCAGGCGGTCCCTGTGATTCGTGTCTATGATATTACGACGAATGAAAACAGCCGAACCAGTAAAGCCTATGTCAAAGATGTGGAAATCAAGATTGATTCCGGACTGTGGTATGTGCAGATCGATCAACCAGCTCGCTCTTATAAACTGCAGCTTGGTTTTGTAACTCCACAGAACAAGTTCTTTGGCCTGGTTTATTCCCATAAACTTACTCCTCCCATGCCTGAAGTGTGTGAAAAAGGGGGAAAAACCAAGCGTGCTCTCGACAGCAACTATTCGGCAACACGTTCCAGGCGTTATACATCTCGCTCGGAAAACGGTGGAACCCCCGTTTCCCGTCTTGCACTTCCTCTGACGCTTGATGCGAATGGCGATTCAAACGGGTCTCGAAGCAAAAAGGCAAAAAAAGAATTCCACGTGGAAACAGAATTACTGATCCATGGAACTTCCGATCCGCAATCGGAAGTGACGTTACTCGGCGAAAAAATCCCCGTCAGCAAAGAAGGGCGGTTTGCACTTCGTTTGAGTCTGCCTAATGGCAGACAGGTGATTCCCGCAGTCAATACATCGTCTAATAAACGACGTCAACAGACGATTGTACTAGCGATTGAACGGAACACAAAAGACTTGGAACCCGTTCAACTCGATGAGTAAGGAAATTGCGCTCGCAACGCCAGATGACTGACAGAGTGCGCTTCTCTGTCAGTCGGCGTTTCCGTAGAAAACCTCAGTCTTGAGGTTCGTTTGTTCTCTTACCTTGCAGGCAATCTGATCGACTTGTGCAGAACTGAGCGAAGAAACATAGTCTTCCGTTGTTCTGCGCGCGATTGTATAAACCTGAACCAGCTTGATTTCACCACCGGATTTGAGGACCTCGTTCAATCGCGCACAATATGCGTCGATCTCAGCTTCTGAGGGCGGCTTCTGGTCGATCAGCATAAATAGACTCTGGATCACAATGGGTCGCTGTCTGGCTGCCAGAGCGATGTTCTCCAGAATTTGCTCAAATCGAATTTTGGTTCGATCGACGGTTTTAAAATAACTTTCCGTTCCGGCATCCAGTTTAGCCCAGATCTCTCCCTGATTTTTGTCAAAGACATTTAATGCAGCCTGTGTACTGTCTCGATGCAGCATGCTGGCATTGGTAATTAAGACCATTTTGACCTGGTCAGCTTGATGCTTTTGCTTCAGGTCAGCGACTTTTTGGGCGATCTGATCAAAATTGCGATATGTGGTAGGCTCTCCATCACCAGAAAAGGCAATATCGTTGAGACGTCGTAGTTCCTGAGGCACCTCAGTGAATTTTGCATCTTGATAGATTTCGCCGCTAAGGACAAATTTCAGCATATGATCCAGCTCATCTAAAAGCTGATCGAGTCCAACAAAACGCGTTTCGGATTCTTCCCTGCGATCGACCTGACAATAAATACAGTCAAAATTGCAGATCTTGTCCGGGTTCAAATTAACGCCGATCGAAATTCCCTTACTGCGTCGAGACAGTACCGGATAGACAAACTTATTATCATGATAAGTTCGCTGATGCTGTGAGTGCAGAGGTAGTGATGATGATGGCATTGCTTCAATTCCAATGGGACGTAATTGTCTCTCTCTTTTTATATGACTGCTCACCCTGAAAGACAAGTGGTGCCTGATTTGTTATCACTTGATAAAAAGAACCACTCATCAACAGAGTATAAGCCAGCTATGAAAAAACGCGGCAAAAACAATGGTAAGTTTTTGCCGCGTTTGTGCTTATAGTCTCTGGTGATCGAATCGATTTAGACTTCTTTTGAATCGATCCAGCTCATCATGCGTCGTAATTCTTTACCAACGGTTTCAATCGGATGTTGCCGATTCAGGCGTCGGATTGCTTTGAATGAGGCCTGGTTGGCTTTGTTTTCCAGTAACCAGTTTTTCGCAAACTCACCCGTTTGGATTTCTGTCAGAATTTTCTTCATTTCTTTACGGGTTTCATCAGTGATGATGCGGGGCCCGCTGGAATAATCGCCGTACTCAGCAGTGTTGGAGACACTATAACGCATGTAGTTCAAGCCGCCTTCGTAGAAAAGGTCGACGATCAGTTTCAATTCATGCATACACTCGAAATAGGCCATTTCTGGCTGGTATCCGGCTTCGACCAGTGTATCGTAACCCGCTTTCACTAACTCACTGACTCCACCGCAAAGCACAACCTGCTCGCCGAACAGGTCTGTTTCTGTTTCTTCCGCAAACGAGGTTTCAATCACGCCACCACGTGTTCCGCCGATCCCTTTGGCATAGGCTAAAGCCAGTTGGCGAGTGCTTTCTGCTGCACCATCGACTAGTGCGATCAGGGAAGGAACACCGCCACCTTTGACGTATTCGCTACGTACGAGGTGTCCAGGGCCTTTGGGAGCAACCAGAGCAGCATCGACTCCTGCTGGAGGAACAACCTGGTTGAAGTGAATATTGAATCCGTGTGAGCATAACAAGAGGTTACCCTTGCTCAAGTTCGGGAGGATTTCGCTTTTGTAGAGATCTCCCTGAACTTCGTCAGGCAGCAGGATGTTAACCAGATCACCTTGTTTTGTTGCTTCGGCGAGAGAGACAGGCTCAAATCCATGGCTGACAGCCAAATCGTAATTTTCACTACCTTTGCGTTGTCCAATAATGACATTGCAGCCACTGTCGCGAAGGTTCTGAGCTTGCGCGTGCCCCTGGCTGCCGTAGCCAAGAATCGCAATAGTCTTGTCTTTCAATAAAGACAAATCTGCATCATCATCGTAATAAATTGTAACTGCCATAATCCTGATCTCTTGTTTTGATGTAAGGCTGAAAGAAGTAGAACCTGATCTGCTTCTATTAGAACGTTAGAACTTGAGCAGCCAACAGTTGTTTCAAAGTGAACTTAAGAAGCAACTTCCTGCTCGGGGAGAACAAAACAGCCATGATTCAGTTCTTTGCTGTTCGTTCTAGCGGAATTATTTCACAGTTTCTACAGGCTCTGTATTTACGTCTGCTTTCACTGTTTCTGAGCGTAGTAACGCGATTCTTCCTGTACGTACGATCTCCAGAATCCCAAACGGTCTCATTACGTCAATGAATGAATTGATTTTGGATTCCTGACCTGAGATCTCGATCATCACGTTTTCAGAGCTCACGTCAACGATTTTCGCACGGAAAATTTCGACTAATTCACGAATTTCTGATCGTGTTTTTCCGGGAGTCGCAACTTTCATTAGCATTAAGTCGCGTTCAACAAAGTCCTGGCCTGAAAAGTCAACCACTTTCACAACAGTGACCAGCTTTTCCAGTTGCTTTCTGACTTGATCCAGTTTGTTGTAATCCCCTACGACAAAGGTGATTCGAGAGAATTCTGGCTCTTCGGTTTCGCCGACAGCCAGGCTTTCAATATTGAAGGCGCGCGAAGCAAGCATACCCGAAATATGGGCCAATACACCCGGTTGGTTCATTACCAGAGCAGAAAGAACGTGTTTCATCCCAAAACCTTAAATTGTAATTCAATCAGAAATCTAAATACCGTGTAAAGCGATAGAAGCATACAGTCTAGTCTTGATGTGAAGCACAGACAAGTCCCGTAGCCGATATCTCTGGACGCTCTGCTTATGATCAGGTCGGTTAGAGCGATTATACAACGGTCACGCTGTTTGAGCTGACATATCACGGGTCGACCAGGTTCGTTTTCGCTGAAAATCGGGTTGAGTCTTTCATTTTGTACATTTAGGTAATACAGAACTTTTGACAGTCAGGCTCAACTCTGTTTTAATTATTTAACACGAAATGCTGAATTCAAACCTTTTGAATCTGATCGAGAGCACGGATGACTCAAAAATGGCGATTTGCTCCCCACGATGAATCTCAAATACGCGGCCTCAGTTCTGAAATGCGCATCTCACCGCTTCTGGCTCAGGTCCTGATAGCGCGAGGGCTGCGAGACGCATTGTCTGCACGGAGTTTTATTGATGCCCGGATGAGCGAGCTTTTGGAGCCCTGTTCCATGCCAGGTGTGGAACAGGCGGCAGAGCGAATCATTGCAGCACTCAATGAGAAGCGTCGAATAACTATCTACGGCGACTACGATGTGGATGGCATGACTGCCACCAGCATTTTACTGCAATGTATTACTCTGGCGAATGGGCAGTGTGACTATTTCATCCCCAACCGTCTGGATGATGGTTATGGTTTGAACTGCGACGCTGTTCGGGAGTTATACGAAGAGGATCCCCAGCGGTTACTGATCACCGTGGATTGTGGAATCACCAGTGTGAAAGAGGCGGCACTTGCCAAAGAATTAGGCTTGGAGCTGATTATTACCGACCATCATCAGATGGGAGAAGCGTTTCCGGATGCGGATTGCCTGGTTCATCCGCGTTTACCAGACAGTAATTATGAATTTCCGCATCTATGTGGTGCCGGGGTAGCCTTGAAGCTGGCCTGGGCAGTTTGTCAAAAACTGGGAGATGGTCAGAAGGCATCTCCCAAAATGCGTGAGTATTTAAAATGTGCCGTCGGACTGGCAGCTATTGGGACGATTGCTGATGTCGTTCCCTTACTGGGCGAAAATCGGATTCTCGTCCGTTATGGATTGGGGGCTCTCGCTGAACTTGCCCCACTGGGCTTACAGGAGTTGATGAAAGTCGCAGAGATTAAATCTGGCCAAACGCTTGATACCGAAGACATTGGTTTCGCACTTGCGCCCCGATTGAATGCAGCGGGAAGACTTGGGCAGGCCCGACTTGCTGTGGAACTGCTGACAACAAATAATCAGGATCGCGCCACTCAATTAGCCGCTTATCTGGATGAGTTAAACAAAAACCGCAGAACCGTTGAACGCCGAATTTTGAAGCAAGCGCGAGAGATGGTGGAAGAGAATGAGGAGTGGAATGACCACCCTACATTAGTTCTGGCACATCAGGACTGGCATCCGGGAGTTATCGGAATTGTCGCCAATCGAGTGGCAGAACATTTCGAAAAACCAACCGTGTTGATTGCCTTGGATGCCAATTCTCGAACCGGACAGGGGTCTGCACGATCATTTGCCGGCTTTGATCTGCATGCCGGCTTCTCATCCTGTGCCGCGCATTTGATCCGCTATGGTGGTCACCAGGCTGCAGCTGGGCTCAAAATTGAAGAAGACAAAGTCAATGATTTTCGGCTAGCATTTGCTGAGTATGCTGTTAGTGCGCCCCAACCATCTGACCATGACCTGCAGGTACGCATTGATGCAGAAGTTTGCTTGAATGAGATCACAAAACAATCCGTGCGGGAACTGGATTGTCTGGGGCCGTTCGGTCAAGAGAATCCCCGGCCTCAATTTGTGGCAACGCGTGTTGAACTGGCAGAGCCCCCACGAACTATGGGAGAAGGGGGGCGGCACCTTTCCCTGGTCTTTCAACAGCACAATACAAAAATTCGAGCGATTGCATTTGGAAAAGGGGAATGGGCCAGCCAGATGGAAGAGGACGGAGGTCCGTTTTCAATCAGTTTTGCACCGGGGATCAATCGCTTTCGCGGCTTTGAAAGTGTGCAACTGCAATTGAAAGACTGGGTTTCTGAAAAATCAAAAACCCCGGTCACATCCTGAACCGGGAGTGCGAGGATCTCCTCAATTTTCACTGATGATTTCAATACCGGAAATGACAGGCGGATATTTGGCCCCCTTAGTGGAGTTGAATTCCAGTTCGATTTGATCGGTGACAGGAATCCCCTTGAACTCTTTGACCAGGCAGCGCATTGACTGTCCTGCTTCCTGGACGATATCCAGGTTTCCTAATACTGTTTGTCCTTGCAAGGCTACTTGAAACTGTCTCTGCCCCGGCTTGACGTGTTCATCAGGCTCTGTAAACGTGAGCTTGATCGTATAGCGATTTGGGGGAATGCTTGCTTTCGGATGAGTTAATGGTGATTCACCTTGTTCATTTTGAGATTTCGTTTTCAGGATAAGTCGAGCAGACCCCGATTTGGCTCCTTTATATGATTTTGCGATTCGGGTTCCTGTCCCCGTAATCAAAAAACAGATTGAATTTCCTGCTTTCCAGTTTTTCGTAGACTGAATTTCTTTCAGAATCGAAGTCAGATCGGGAGTTGTCTGTTCTGAACTATGCGCTCCCACCTTTGTCCAGGGAGGGGGAGTCCATTCGACAAAAGCTTTTGTTCGCTTTCGCGCTGAAAGATTTTGTTTTGTTTCGGTGAGTGGTTTGGCATTCGCCGAAGCTTCTGCTTCGATTTTCAAATGGCTTGCCGATTTACCTGTTTCATCAACCGTAAATTGAATCGTCGCGGACTCCAGCACATCAGCTGCAGACAACGGAACATCAGAAAATCGCAGTGCGACGACTTGCGGGTCGCCTTTATCCAATCCCAATTCCAGATCGCTGCTATGCAGTTTTACTTCTCCCTTTGAATCTTCTTCCGCATCATCTTCAACACCGGCAATCGGAATTCCTTCAGGGTGACTCTGTTTTTTGTGCTGGTTGATTGCGATCGTAATTTTCCCGGGGTCGATGATTCCCGAAGCCGCAACCCAGTTCAAACCATGCTCAGGCTGAGGCTCTATCACCTTGAGTGCATGACGCCGGAAACGATCATACTCCTGATTGGAAATACTGACTTCCAAGTCTGGTGACTGTCCGCCTACACTCGGGTAGTCCAGCCACAAAGTACCGTTCTGGGCACGACGATCGCCGGGCGCACCAAAGTTGATGCCCGCCTGTTTGACAGTTGTTGATGACTTTGCGTCGGTTCCCAGTTGACTATTGGTCCAGATTTCAATTTCAGGCATATGGATCAGTGCCAGTGATGTCTGATTTTGATAGGAACAACTGCAGGTACGGGTATAATCGGGTGCATTGAGCACACCATTCGCCACAACCAGATTGGACGTACAACTCGATTTGAATCCCCCGAAGTTACCAGTACCACTTTTTGATTCCAAGTCATAAAACCCGGCTGCTCCCGAACGAAACGTCAGCAGGTTCTCACTGGCAATCACATAATTACAACCATAAGTACGCGAGAATTTCAGTTCTTCTTTTTGCTGTGTGATCGGATTTGTAATTGTGTAGGGTGTACCATCTAAGATATTAAATGCACCACCTGATACTTCGTAAGAGTTTGCAGATGTAATAATGAGGTCGTTGTGAATTACACAAGGGCCGGTATATTTTCGGTCTTTGTTGTGCCAGATGACGGCGCCGTTTTGCCCCTGATAGGCAATCATGCCTTGTCCAATTTCATCACTCAGACGATCTTTGGCACGCGCACCTGCCTGAAGCAGCAGATCATGTTTTTCTGAATAGCCTAACCAGGACCCAAAGATACTTTCCCTGGTTGACCAGAGTTCTTTCCCGGTATGGATATCAAAACAAACGATCCGATATTGAGCTGGATCCGCCAGGCCACGCCGGGACAGTTTCTTTTCGGCACTGGCGGGTAATTTATCCAGGCAATAGACTCGGTCCGCGCCAGCGACAATTCCATTGTGCAGAAATGAATGAATGGCGGGAGTACGCCACAATTCCTTACCTGAATGGCGATCATAGGCAATCAATCCGCGACTGGCGGAAAGGTCTGTTGCGGCTGGACCATCTTTTCCCGGTTTCTCATCCACACGTTTTCCAAAATGAGCATATCCATTCCCTGCCAGCAGAATATCATCGTAGACAGCGATAAATGCCCAATCCTGCTGAGGATCGGGAAGTTTAATCACCTGCTTCGTCGTTCCGTCCGAGGCATTCAAGACATGACACTCAGAGCCGATGGCGAGATAGACTTCGTCGGATGTCGCGATATAGTTGGTGCCGCGTGCATTGGCGCCGGGAATATGCTTCTGGTTATATTTTGTACTGAGCGGCGTATCTTCATAGGTGGTATTAAAATAAATTCCAAACGTCCCCAGGTTTTCAAATTCTCTTCTCCAGAGAACTTCTCCCGTATATACATCACGTGCACTGAGACTATTCATGCCTTCCAGAAAGGTGCGGCCGCCAATAACTTGTTCGGGGGGACCATGACCGTGGCGGGGCAGAATATCATCATGTGTGTTTCCGCCGAACCAGAGTACTCCCAGGGGAAGTTTGACTCGTTTGTCATTCGATTTCACCGTGTTGGCAATATCACCATACTGGTGAGTCCAGTCGGCCGAATCGGGTAATGCCCCCACACGTTGAATTAGAATCCCCTCCGACTGTGATACCAGTTTCCCCTTGGGAAGGTTTGCCTGTTCGACCATCGACTTTGTATGATTGAATTGGGCTGGGTTGTCGATTGGTATCCAGATCACCCCACCATAGGGGCGAACAGATCGATAGATTTGTTTGAGTTGATTTGACGTTAATGAATCAGCAAACGCAGAACTGAGTAACGTGATTCTGGCGATATGCTGGGGGGGCTGATAGGAATGCGGCGTTCCCTGATGAACTGAAATGCGAGAACCATATACGCCTAATGAATCATATCTGTTCCTTAGTTTTTGAACTTTTTTTACATCCTCTTCAACAACGATCAGTCTCAGTTTTGATTTTTGCAACAAGGCATCGAAGAAACGTTCATTGTCCGCTCCATAGCAAATGACATAACCGGTCTTTGCCTGCGACAAATCGCGTAGTTGCTTTGTGAGTTGAATGGCATGGGAATCAGAACGGTATTGGAACGCTGTTTTCTTTTTCTGGTCAGACTTTGCTGCTGTACTCCCAGAGGCGCCAAAGGCTTTGATTTTACCCTCTAATGTCACGGCGAATAATTTGTCATCTGCCGCCAGCAAACGTAATATGTTTCCTTCAGCAGGCAACTGCCAGGCAATTTCAGGTTTGTCAGTGGCAAGCGTGATAGCAGAAATCGTCTTTTCTCCTGCAGCATACAAGCGATTACCGGCTCGAATGAGATCTCCTTGTCCATCCACATTCAGAGACCAGATCGCCTGATGTTTTGCGCTGTAAGCCTGAATGAGTGGCTGTTTGTCTTTGAGAATCGCTGAGTAGAGAATGTTATCATGCAGAACAGGCTCATTATGGACAAACAGTGTGGGCAAGCCGGTCTTCAGACTGTAGGTACGAACGCCTTTATAGCGCGTGTGAACAAAGAACTCAGTAGAATTAGCAATGACAAAAGAACCGCCGTTTCCTTTGCCTCCCAGGTGAAAATATTTTAATTCACCTGTCTTGCGATCCAGTGCAGCCGGCACAGAGCGGCCGCCGGGAACGAGTAACAGTTCATCGGTCGCGACCAGAGTACCTTGGGGAGCGACTCCGGCAAAGGAGGGCGCGCTGTGTGGTTGTTTGATGTAGCTGGCACTGGTCGAATCATTGACCCAGATCACATTTCCGGTTTCAGCATCCAGCGCGTAAATGAAGGTCCCCATGAAAGGCCAGATGCTGGCGGCAAAGTAGACAGTATCCTCATAAAGGACGGGGCCTCCACGGGCAGGCCAGGCTGAAATGACGCGTTTATTACCCAGTGTTTTTTGCGCTGCAGGAGCACCACGGAATTTCCAGACGAGCTCTCCATTGGTCACATCCAGGCAATACAAATAGCCATCGTCGCTCACAGTGTATACTCGATTTTGATTCACAACGGGAGCGAAACGAATCGGCCCCTCTGCGTAGAACGTCCACAGGGTTGTTCCATCTTCCGTATTGATCGCCATCAACTTATCGGAATCGTTAAACCCAATCAGCATTCGTTTTCCAACGACCACAGGTTCCAATATTTTGTCGTATGTCATCAGGTCGTTGTTGAGGGGGTCATCCCAGACTTGTTCACGTTTTCCAAACTCCCTTGTCCAAAGCGGAACGAGCTGATCGGGTAAACTGTCTGGAGAGGACGCAGTGTGACCTGCGTCATAACGCCACATAGGCCAGTCGCCTGCAATCACAGATGTTCCAGTCAATTGCAGAATCATGATGACAAATAGAGATAGTCGAAATCGATCTATTCGATTTTGCATGAATTATTCCCATGTTTAGAGTATGGTCGGTTTCACTTGAGTTCGGGACGACAAAAGTGTCTCACGATCTAATCTATTTCCCCGTTTTTTTGAAGTGCAGACAATACGTCACAATCCCCCAGGCGATCATTGAATACCCCGCAATTTTCCAAAACCACGACAGTTCTTTATCCAACGTCGCAAAGTAAAGGCAACTCCAGCCTCCAATAATGGCAAACAGGTCATCTTTATATTTTTTCATCCGTAGTCCTGATCCTGTTACTCACAACAAGACCTGATTTTCTGGTTAAAAATGAAATTATTTCCAGGTTGATAAGCAAAAACTGGATGTTAAATCGTCTTATCTTATAAGGATTAATGGAAATGTGCCCAAACATGGCGGAAAAATGACAAGATTACAATCAGGATTTCGATTCTAACAACTAAATGCAGCAATCTGGTATAGTAGATCACTCTTGTATTGATTTTCTGACGTTGTACAATTGACTATATACCGAACGTACTTAAGTCACAATTGTGGCTGATTTTGCATCTCTATCAGACAAGTAAACAGGACTAGGTTGCCTATCTAAAGGACTGTAGCAAAGTGTTGAGTGTTTTCCGACATCTTCACAATCGATCCTGGTTAATCCTTGTGGCGTACACCCTCGTCGTATTGCCACCCTTAGGGCACCTTTCTTACGCCCCAGTATTTGCGGCAGATTCCACAACAAAAGCACAAAACAGCCGTCTTTCCGATCAAATTGATGACTTGATCGATCAAGCTAAACAGAGAGAAGGCATCGTTTCAGCACCGCTTGCTTCCGATGCCGAGTTCATGAGACGCGTCTCCCTCGATTTGACAGGAAAAATTCCTGCTGTTGCTGAACTGCGCTCGTTTCTTTCCAATCAAGATCCTCTAAAACGGGAGAAATTGATTGATCGCTTATTAGCGAGACCAGGGTTTGTTGTGCATTTTACAAATACCTGGCGCGACATTCTGCTTCCGGAAGCAGTGACGGACCTCCAAACCCGGGCACAGGTTCCCGAGTTTGACGCCTGGTTGCGATCGCAGTTGCAAGAAAATGTGCCTTATGACGAACTGGTCAAAACAATTATCAATGCCCCACTCGATACCAATCGGAACAGGCAATCGACTGGTAACTCTCAGGACTTGACGCCCCGTGCGTATTATATCACAAAACAACTAAAACCGGAAAATCTGGCCGCGGGAACTTCACGTGCCTTCCTGGGAGTTCGAATTGAATGTGCTCAGTGTCACGATCATCCCTTTGACAATTGGAAACAGCATCAATTCTGGCAATATGCGGCATTCTTTTCGAATATTGATCAACGACAACTGAATTCACCAGAAGTCCGGGAAGTCTCAGGAAAACCACAAATAAAAATTCCCGATACAAATCGGTTGGTCGATGCGATTTTTCTTGATGGAATTCAGCCTGAATGGGACACAGAGCAGGTGAATCCCAGATCAAGACTTTCGGAATGGGTGACATCTTCTCAAAATCCTTATTTCGCGAAAGCAACAGTGAATCGAATTTGGAGTCTTTTTTTGGGTCGTGGGATCGTTGATCCGGTTGACGATTTTTCCTCGACGAATCGTGCGACACATCCAGAATTGCTGGAACTGCTCGCTCAGCGGTTTCAGGAACATCACTATGATTTAAAATATCTGATTCGTGAAATTACCAACAGTCGGACCTATCAACTCACCAGTAAACAAACCGATCCGAGCCAGACCCGTGTCGAATGGTATGGAAAAATGCCGACACGAGGATTAACGGCTGAGCAGATCTTTGCCAATCTGGTTCAGGCAACGGGCTTCTTCCGACAGACAACGGAATCAAATGCGTTATTAACTGGACCTGGAGCGAATACTCCCCAAGCAGAATTTTATGAATTATTTAAGTCCGATTCAGAAAATCAACTGGACCCCAAGGCTTCCATTCTTCAGGCACTGGCACTGATGAATGGTAATTTTATTACGAATGCAACTTCCCTTGAGCAATCAGACGTCTTTACTGCGATCGTTGACTTTCCCGCGCTTTCTGTTGAACAAAAAATAGAGGCGTTTTACCTGTCTACTTTGTCTCGATTTCCAACTGAAGCAGAGGTCGTGCGTCTGAAGACTTATATCTCAGCGGGAAATTCTGACGAGGAGAGAACGCATGCCTATTCCGATCTTTTTTGGGCGTTGTTAAACAGTAGTGAGTTTTTGCTGAATCATTGATGATGAACCATTTTGTTTGCAGATCCTGTTTTTTTGCTGCGTGCATGCTGGGAAGCATTTTCAGTTTCCGTGTGTTTGCGGGAGAGGTACATCAAGACGCTCCCACCCAACTGAATGGTCAACGGTTGATCCTGCTGGCCCCATCCGCTCCTTTTATTCTTGAATTGAATCTACAGATCGATCATGCTGATTTTTGCACCAACACGACCGATTATATTGAACGGCTTTTTCAATCATTGGACGGGAATCAAGACGAATATATTGACTTGAAGGAAATAAAAAATGTCCCCGCATTTGGAATAAAACAATTAGATCAGGGGAGCCCTGTACAGCGACTCAAATTGCTCGACACAGCACCGCAAGATAACCGATTAAGTCTCACCGAATTTGCATCGTATATTAATCGTGCACAAGGGACCGCTTTTCGAATTGCCGGTGCGCCGACTCGGAGTTCTCAGGTAATTGAGTTGTTCCGAAAACTGGACCAGAATGGGGATGGCTCAGTAAGTGATGCAGAATTCCGTGTGAGTTCTGAGACACTATTCATGTATGATCGTGACGAGGATGAAGTCCTCAATCTCGTCGAACTACGACCTTTTATGTCTGCACCAAATGCAGCTGTTAACCAGCCTGTTTCCAGGCAAACAGTTGAGACACCATTCCGCCGTCTGGATCATGATCGTTCGATCAATGGTGTGATTGATGAGTTATTCAAGAAGTATGTGGAATTCAGTAACGCAGAAAAAAATGCAATCTCCTTGGACTGTTTCAAACAAAAACGCTCTGATCTCACCGACATTCAAGAATATGATCAAAATGCTGACGGTTTTTTAGATCGGGATGAATTATTTGCTTACCTGCAAGACCCGATTGTGGACCTTCGACTCCAGGTTTCACTGCCTCGAAAGCAATCATTTCGCCCCAGTTTGAAAATTCTGGATCAGCAGTCAGACCGCGTCAACGAAATCAAGGTCAGTTCCAGTTCCAAATTAGAGTTTCGAGTTGATAGTTTGTTAATGGAGTTGAGAGTAAAGAGTTCCCGCCATATGTTTGCAGATACGGTTCGATTTTATCAGACACGATTTCGAGTGGTGGACGGTGATAAGAATGGATATTTAAGCCCTGCCGAATTTGCTCAGCTGAATCTGCCAAACACGGATTACAAAAAGGTAGATCAAAACAAGGATGAAATGTTAGTAGTCGATGAGCTCACACAGTATCTGATTAAAGACACGGCAACGGTTCAGGATCAGGTTGTGATGACCGTTGACAATGACGGCAAATCATTATTCGAAATTCTCGATACCGATTTCGATCGCCGTTTAAGTCCACGTGAACTGAAACGAAGTCGCCAACGAGTGAAGGAATTTGATGGTAATCAGGACCAGTCACTTGATCATTCCGAGTTAAGAGGTCACTTTAAGATCACAGTTGAATTGGGAAAACCGGAATTGTTTGTCTTTGATCCCCGCGTCAACTCCATGGCAATGAATCAGAATCAACCGGTACAACGAACGATCTCCGGACCGCTCTGGTTTCAAAGAATGGATCGTAATCGGGATGGCGATATTTCACGCAAAGAATTTTTGTTTGATGCCACATTATTTGATAAACTAGACCAAGATCATGATCAGTTGATCAATCCAGCAGAAGCAGACGCTTTTCAGAAAAATCAATCCAACAACTAAACATCCTCCAGCACATGAGGGTAATGAACATGGAAGACATGAAAAAATCCACACAGTTAATTGAACGTGTCCAGCGCCGTCTGTCCTTGGCGTTATGGGGTCGATCCCTGTTTATTTCCTTTGTGTGTGTCTTGACGGCTTATTTAGCACTGCTCCTTTTCAGCCGATTTTCAGGCTACTTGAGAGAGTGGTTTCCCCCTGAATCTCTTGGGATTGTTGTTTTGGGATCGCTGGTGCTGTCATTCATTCTGTTTCGGAAGCCCGAAAAAGAACAGGCTGCACGCTTAATCGATCAAAACCAGGGAACCAAGGATCTGTTTTTAACAGTCATCATGTTGGAAAAAGCAATTGGCAATTATAAACCGCTGGTAATACAGGATGCGGAAAAGAAGGCTACGAAGATTAAACCGGCAACGATTGTCGGATATCAATGGCAAAAGCGATTAGCCACCTCTTGTGCTGGGGCAGTTTTACTGTTTTTAGTCCTGGAATATGCACCACAGTTCGACCCATTCGGTGAAGTTCAGGCTGCGGAAGTGGAACAGGAAAAAGCAAAAGAATTTCAAAGTACGAAAAAAGCAACTCATGCGAGGCTGGCGGAATTAAAGAATAAAGACACGGGTCAAAGTGATGAAGAATCGAAAGATGTAAAAATGGCTGTTGAAAATCTGAAGTCAGACTTTCGAAAAATGACGCCAGGAAAAAAACAGGAAAACACGAAAACGCTGGCGGGGCATCAAAAATCTCTTGGCGGGAAATGGCGAAAAATTGCAGAAGAGAAAATGAAAAGCCTAATGATGAAGGCAGACCAATCGCAAAAATTTGGTGGGATGTCGAAAAACGAAGGCATGAAGAAGTGGAACAAGGAGTTGCAGGAAGGCTCCACTCAGTCATTGATGAAAGAAATGGATGAACTGAAAGAACAGCTGGAACGATTAACAAAAGAAACCGATCCGGTGAAACGCGAACAGCTAAAGAATGAAATCCAGAAGAAAATGAAAGAAATGGAATCATTTGCTCGCGAACAAACCAATTCCAAAGCGATGGCAGCCGCATTAAAACGGGCGATGAAGCAAATGCAAATGGCCCAGTCAAAGGGCATCAAACCTGATGAAGCATTCAAGGAAGCAATGCAATCGATGGATCTTGCTAAAATGGAGTTAAAAGAAATCGCACAATCTGCCAAAGATATGAAAAAACTGGAAGAAGCCCTGAAAGTGCTGCAGATGGCCAAAAAAGTTAATGACAAATCGGGCCTGGATGGTGAAGCATGTGAAAACTGTATGACACTTGAAGATTATGAAGAACTGTACGCACAAATGATGGGCAACATGCCTGGTGACGGAACGGGCGGCGAAGGGCAAGGAAAGGGCGGTAAAGTTGATGAAGAAGACACCGGTGATAAAGGATTTAAAACAGAGAAATCAAAATCAGCGATTACTGCGGGAAAAGTTCTGCTGTCGTTCAAAACAAAGGGGTTGAGCGATCGCGGAGAAGCACAGAAAAAATACAACAAATTATTCACGGACCTCAAACAAGGTATGAGTGAGGCAATTATTCAGGAACAGATTCCTCCTGGATATCACGATGGAATCAAAAAGTATTTCAATTCTCTTGAGAAAAAAACTGAAGAAAACGCAACTAAGAAATGAATCAAAAATCAGGGGGAGGGCTTTTTTCCGGCTGGGGTATGCTGGCAATCATTGAAGGCATTGCCATTCTGACCGTTGGATTAGTCTTTTTTTACCAGCAACAAAGCGATGCTCTCGTTGTTTACTGCGCACATGACGCCGTATTTTCGGAAGAAATATTAAACGCGTTTGAGCAAAAAACGGGAATCAAAGTTGAACCACGTTTCGATACGGAAGCAACCAAGTCGCTGGGTTTGACAAACTTAATTGTCCGGGAACAAGACCATCCACGTTGTGATGTTTTCTGGAATAACCAGACCCTGGGGACAGCTGCTCTCAAAGAGCAGGGGGTGCTGGAAGCGTATCAAGGAGATGGTTATGACAGGATTCCCGATGAGTTTAAAGACCCCGAAGGCTATTGGACCGGTTTTGCAGCGCGATTGCGCGTTTATATTACTAATACAGAAAAGATGAACGCATCCGAAGAGAGTATCGAGCAGAAGTTAGCGGGATCTCTGACTGATGTTGCAATTGCGAAGCCGCTCTATGGCACAACCTTGACTCACTTTACCGTGCTCTGTGATGCATGGGGACTGGACCGATTGAAGGCCTGGTATCACTCCCTGAAGGAACGGGGGATTCAGGAAACTTCTGGAAACGCCAGTGTGAAAAATCTGGTGGCGAATGGCACCTGTGTTTTAGGATTTACTGATACCGACGACTATTATGTCGCCGTTGATGAAGCAAAACCAGTTGCTGCGGTGCCGATCACAGTGAACGATAAGGCAATCCTCATTCCGAATAGTGTTGCCATCATCAAAGGAACAAAAAAACGTAAACAAGCAGAAGCGCTGGTAGATTTTTTACTTTCTGAAGAAGTTGAGATAAAATTGGCGCAATCACAGTCCCGTCAAATCCCTATAGGGACTGTGAACTGGGACGAGGTGCCTGAAACAGTCAAAGAATATCGACCCTACATTATCAATGCATACCCTTTAGTAAATCTGGTAAAACAGCGAGAAGAAACGCTGGCCTGGCTTAAATCGGAGTACTTGAAATGAGCCTGGCCACAGCTTGTGGCGTGACAGTGTTACGCAGTTTCTGCATTTCTATCATAGGAGTCTTTTTATCCGGACACGTATCACGGATCGTTGAGGCAGGGTATTCACGTCGTTCCCTATTTCTATTTACACTGATCTTAGTCCCTTTATTGATGCCCGAATTGATTGTGGCTTATGCCTGGCAACTCATTTCCCTCAAATTGGTGCATTATCCCTTTTTAATCGAGTTGCTTTATTCAAGCCTGGTATTACTGAAAGTGGTTCCTGTGGGAATAATCTGTTTTTGTCTATCCCCTCCCTCTGCGATTTCTCCAGAGGCTGATTTTATCAGAAAATCAGTCCGATCACCTGTAGCGCAGATTACAAAGCCTCGCTCACAATGGAATTTCTTTCTGTGGAAGACCGTGATTCGTACATTTCCGATCGGAGCGTTGTTATTTCTTTTGTCATTTCAGGAATTTGAGATGGCGTCATTGCTTTACCAGGATTCATGGACAGTCTGGATATTCGACGCGCAAGCAGGAGGTGTTCCTGTGAATCAAACTCTGTCATTTATATCAGGACCGCTCCTTATTGAATTAATTCTCATTACTGGTGTCATCTTGCTCCTGTCGCGGCTGAAGAATCAACCTGCCCTGAATCAACCATTTCAGCGCCCCAACATCTCACGTGTTTCCACAATCTTGTCATGGGGTTATGTACTTGCTGCATTTTTCCTGATCGGGTTCGTGCCGTTTATTTTCATTGGATGGGGCGGTGTGCATGCATTAGGGAGTCTTCTGCAGAATCAATTACAATTGAGGGGGACCCTACAGGAATCCGCCTGGGGGCTCGTGTATGGGTTGACCTCTGGTATTGCCGCCTGGGGGCTGGCTAACATTTTCTTTGCCACAAAGCAGAGTTCCCAAATCAAAATCCTGGGTTGTCTCTGCTGTCTACCCGGCCTTTGTGGTGCTTTGACTCTGGCGCTTTTGATAGCCTCATTATTGTTAACGAATTACGGTTATTGGCTGTACGATACTCCTCTGGCGATCATTCTCGCGATGGTGCTGTTTCTTTTTCCCAGAGCCGTTTTTTTGAAATTGATCTTTCTGCCCCAAACCAAAAACGATGCCCTCTATCTGGCGCGGCTGTTGAGTCGGTCAAAACATAAAACACAAGCACTCAAGGGAGTCCAATTACTCTGGTCAGTGAATGGAAAAATGCAATATTGGGCAATTGCGATCCTTGCCTTCTGGGCCTATTGGAATGTCACCCTCAGTTCCATATTGGCGCCAAATAAGGCGCAACCTTCAACTGTCCGCCTTTATAATCTGATGCATTACGGGCAGAATTCAATGTTGTCTGGAATCACCTTTCTCAGTCTATGCATTCCTGTTTGCGTAAGTCTGTTGCTGTTCCCGCTTGTCAAAAAACTGTGGATTTTAAGTTCAAACCGTTCGGGTCTGACTGAGACTTAATAAAACGATGACTATTGACACCTTACAATCAGATACCTTGTTGTGGTCACTGAATCATGTCAGCCTGATGTCTGCGTCCGGCGTCCGTTTAGATGGGGTTGATCTTGAGATCCCACGAGGCGTGACTGCAATCATGGGATATTCTGGCGCGGGAAAAACCTCTTTACTGAATTTACTGATCGCTTATGAAGTTCCCGATCGGGGAAACATTACTCGCACGAATGATGGGTTTCAGGCTAACGCTGATCTCGATCTGTTTTGGGTCCCCCATAATCTCGGTTTGTGGCCGCAATATACAGTTCAGGACCACTTAATGCTGGTTCACCCCAACCCTGATTCTCGACAGGAAACTGTGGACGAACTACTCACCACATTGGGTTTGACAGAGGTTCGCAATCAATACCCCGGACAAATTTCACAGGGAGAGGCTTCACGTTTAGCAGTCGCCCGGGCACTGGCCAGTAAAGCAAAAGTCTTAGTGATGGATGAGCCATTGATCCATGTCGATCAGACCCATTGGCCTTTATACTGGAATACAATCCGGGAACATTGTCAGGAAAATAATACATCGCTTGTCTTTTCAACGCATCAGCCAGAGCTTGTGTTGAGAGAAGCGGAATACGTGATTTGTCTCGACCAAGGTAAGGTTATTTATTCTGGCGAAGTAAGCGTATTGTATGATACTCCTCACTCGTATCAAGCGGCTACTTATTTGGGTCCAGTCAACGATCTTGTCTCGATGAATATTCCGTCGAAACGTCAACAAGACAACCATGAATCCAATCTGGTTCGCGCTGAGCAGATCACGTTAGACAAAGATGAACTGAGTTTGTGGGAAGTCAAATCAACTCTATTCAGTGGTTCGGTCGAAGAAGTCATTGTGACTCACAGAGAGTCCCAGGCCACCCAGACCTTGTACCATCGTCCAGTCAGGCCAGAACTGCAAAAAGGGGATCGAATTTCGATTCGCTTATTAATGTTGTTCTTGTGCCTGTTATTCAATTCAGGGTGCTCTTCTGATTCAGCACCGGAACTCGTCTTCTCCAAGATTACGCAGTGGCCGGTGCCATCGGAAGGGATCATGATTCCCGCGCCGCGCAGCGTCAATGTCGGGCCCTATGACGAACTCTATGTACTTGACAATGCTGGTCGCGTTCTGATTTATGATTCGAATAATGAATTAATCAGACAGTGGAAGATGCCCGAATCTGATGTAGGAAAGCCTGAGGGGGTCTGCTTTTTAAAAAATGGTCAAATTGCAGTTGCTGACACACATTACCACCGGGTGATATTTTTTGACGAACAAGGAAATGTTCAAAAAATCCTTGGCGAATATGGTGTTGAACCGGGACAATTTATTTACCCGGTCTCCGTAGTCCAGGATCCAGAGGGAAACATTTTTGTCTGTGAATTTGGTAAGAATAATCGGATTCAAAAATTTTCCGAGCAGGGAGAATTTCTGCTGGAATTTGGAAAAGTCGGCACCAACCCTGGGGAATTTCAGCGACCTGCCGGAATGGTTTGGCATAATGGGAAAATCTATGTCGCTGATGCGGACAATAATCGAATTCAGGTATTTTCGGATGAGGGCACATTTTTAGAAATTTTGGGCACAAAAACGGGGGGAATTCCACTCTATTACCCTTATGACATTGCCATCGACCGGACGAATGAAGTGCTCTATATCGTGGAATATGGAGCAGGTCGGGTCACTAAAACAGATTTAACCGGTAAAATATTAGGCAGATTTGGAAAAACAGGAATGCGACAAGGGGAGTTTTTAACTCCCTGGGGACTTACTGTAAATTCAAAAGATCAAGTGATCGTCGCTGACACTGGCAATCGTTTAATCGTAAAATTGATACCATGAAGATCAAAGAACTCTATCATCAATTCGTTCCACGACCGCGCATCGCTGTGACCTGGCGACGAACGATGCCATTGATCGTCTTTCTGGTTCTTTATGCGATCGTCTGTATCAGTCTTGAATTGTCAAACGTCCTGCTATTTGCCCGTCCCTGGGCTTTTGGTCTGATCCTTTTTTCAATCTGGGTCTGGTGGCTTTCTGTTGCCGGATATGGTGGTCTGAGTAGAGGCCGCGCCCTGGCTGCATTGATCTCACGCTTATTGATGCTCGGACTGTTTGTGATGTTGATTGCAGAACCACGCTCCGTTCGGGTTCGTGATGTCATCTCAGTTGTGTACGCGGTCGATCTTTCTGATTCGATTGGTGAATCTTCTGTTGATTCTGCTCTGGAATTTGTCACAAAGACGGTCACTGAAAAACCACAAACTGACGAAGCGGGGCTGGTGGTATTCGGCAGGAACTCCGCTGTCGAACTTCCGCCACGAGTTTCGTTTCCATTTGAGGCTCTGAACTCGCGAATCGATCGTGATGCCACCAATCTGCAACAGACTCTGTCCCTGGCGGCTGCCATGCTGCCTGAGGAGAATCGTGGCCGGATCGTATTGATCAGTGATGGCACAGAAACCGAAGGCTCGATTTCACAAATTCTGGAAGAGTTAAAGTCGCGGGATATTGCCGTTGATGTTTTACCCATTCAGTACGAATACGACAAAGAGGTCTGGCTGGAAAATCTGGAACTTCCCCGTTTCGTTAAATTGGGAGAAAACTACGAAGCGGCTGTTGTACTCTCTTCGTTACAGGATGGCTCCGGCAAACTGGTGCTGCGAGAGAATGGTGAGCCAATCTATGAAGAAGAGGTTTCCTTCAAAGCAGGAAAGAATCGGTTCGTGGTGCCGATTTACTTGAGAGATGCTGGCTATTATGAATATTCAGCAACAATTGAAACAAAGCGGGACGATGACCAGATTCGCGAAAATAATACCGTACTGAACTACATCTATGTCGCCGGTGAAGGCAAGGTCCTGGTGGTAACCGATCCCGTGGGAGATGATCGTGATTGGCAGTCTCTGGTGAAAGCAATTCGTGAAGGAGAGCGAAACGTCGATACGATTTCAGCATATGAGTTTCCCAGTGATTCTTTATCGCTGATGCCCTATGACGCGATCGTATTCGTCAATGTTCCCGCCGATGCGTTCAATGTGGTTCAACTGAAAGCCGTCCATGATTCGATTTTTAATCAGGGAATCGGTTTCATGATGGTGGGGGGGGAGAACAGTTATGGTCCCGGAGGTTACCATCGTACTGTAATCGAAGACGCGCTCCCCGTGACCATGGACATCACCAAGAAGAAAATACTTCCCAAGGGCGCTCTGGCGATCATTCTGCATACGTGTGAATTTCCGGAAGGCAATACCTGGGGAAAACGGATCACAAAACAGGCGATTAAGGTTTTAGGAGCCCAGGACGAAGTAGGCGTCCTGATTTATGATTTCATGGGAGGGGAAAAATGGCTATTTGAACTGACTCCCGCCGATGAGTATGAAAAAATGGTCCCCAAGATCAATGGCGCCCAAATTGGAGATATGCCTAGCTTTGCGAACACCATGGAATTAGGTCTAACAGGGCTGATCAAAAGTGATGCATCCACAAAGCATATGATTATCATTTCGGACGGCGATCCCCAACCACCGTCTCCCGCTTTAATCAAAAAGTTTCAGGACAACAAAGTCAGTGTATCGATGGTCGCGATCTATCCTCACGGAGGGCGTGATATCTCGACGATGCGAGGGATCGCCGGCGCAACCGGGGGACGCTATTATTTTCCTTCTGACCCCAACCAGTTACCTTCGATCTTTATTAAAGAATCGAAAACTCTGAAACGGAGTATGATTCAAAACGAAACCATCACTCCTGAAGTCGGCATGATTTCTCCGGTACTGAAAGGGATCCAGGAAATCCCCCCCTTGCATGGGTATGTATTAACCACGATCAAGCCAAGGGCAGAGGGGATTTTAAACGCTCCTGAAAAGAAAGAAGCAGAAGGTGAAATTGATCCGGTACTCTCTTTCTGGCGTTATGGTCTGGGAACAACGGCTGCCTTTACGTCTGATTTATCACCCAACTGGGGAGCAGATTGGGTGAATTGGGAGCATTATCGTGCATTCATCAAGCAGTTAATGATCAAGATCTCTCGCGTGCAAAAACAGGAACATCTGAAAATGTGGAGCCATACCTCTGGTAATAATGCCACAATTATGGTGGAAGATTTTCATCCTGAAGAATCGTTCCTGAATGTCGCCGCTAAAATCTCCGGTCCACATGATCGGGAAGAAACAGTCGTACTCAAGCAGGTCAGCCCCCGACGGTACCAGGCTTCGATCCCACTTTGGGGAAAAGGGCGCTATCAGGTGATGGCTGTTGGAAAAGCCGGGGACCGTGAAGATCATACAAACGGTGGATTTATCGTGCCTTATTCACCAGAATTCCTCCGTTTCCGTTCGAATCCGATTGTTCTGGAAGAAATCGCTGAACGGACCGGGGGGCAAAGGCTTGATCCAGAGAACGCAGCCAAAGTCATCTATGGTCGCCGAGATCCCAAACAGAGTTCCAATCCGGTATTTGACTGGTTACTGATTGTGCTGGCAATTTTAGTACCACTGGATGTGGGAATCCGGCGCGTTCAATTGGACTGGTATGTCATTCGAAGCTGGTTCGGCTTTGGTTCCGATAAACAAACCAGCACAGCCACGATGGGAGCCCTCTTGCAGCGAAAACAGGGGGTTGCCGAGGAAATGGACCAGAGAAAAGGAACGGCTTCCACCACAGCCGCTCAACAAAACACACAATCAAGAATTTCCAAACTGCAAGAACAGAAACAGCATTCATCTCGACAGAGTCAACCAGACAAAACCGGAAAAAAAACACCGACACAATCAGGTAATACGTCTTCAAATGCACCACCGACCGATTCTACTGAGAACCAATCGACTACGGGGCGCTTACTGGATCTCAAACGTAAACGACAATCAGACGACGAAAAACAATAGACTTTTATACCGCGGAGACAACAAATATGAACCAGCCAGAAACGACTGAAGAACCGACTGTATTGCAGGCTGAAGCAGACCACTTCAAAAAGATCTTTAATGAAGTGCGGTCTGAAGTCGCACGGATGATCATTGGCCAGGAAAGGGTCGTTGAATCAACACTCTACGCACTGTTTTGTGGCGGTAATGTCTTGCTGGAAGGCGTACCCGGATTGGGAAAAACCGAACTCGTCAAAGCGCTCTCAAAAGTGCTGGACCTGCATTTTCAGCGAATTCAGTTTACGCCTGACTTAATGCCGGCTGATATCATTGGAACCAACATCATGAGTACTGATGAAACGGGTACTTATCGATTTGAATTCCGGAAGGGGCCCATTTTTACGCAATTACTGCTAGCCGATGAAATCAATCGGGCTTCTCCCAAAACTCAATCGGCACTACTGGAGACAATGCAGGAAGGAACGGTTACAGCGGGAGGGACCCAATATCGACTGGATCAACCCTTCTTTGTAATGGCTACACAGAACCCGATCGAGCAGGAAGGGACCTATCCTTTACCTGAGGCTCAGTTAGACCGCTTTATGTTTAAAGTGAATGTTCCTTTTCCCAACCGTGATGAACTCAACACGATTGTGCAGCAAACGATTTTGAAGCAACCCGTTGAATTGAAAAAGTTATTAAACAGCGAGCAAATCCTCGAATTGCGGAGTGTGCTGGAAAAGGTCGTTGTGGTGGAACCGATCAGGGACTACGCCATTCGCCTGGTGCTTTCGACTCATCCCGGGACCGATTTTGCAACAGAAGAAATTCGTCGTTTTGTGCATTGGGGAGCCAGTCCGCGCGCTGCTCAATCACTGGTAAAAGCCGCGCGCGTCCGTGCCCTCAGTGAGGGACGTGCGCATGTCGCCTTCGAAGACATTCGCTATTTTGCAAACGAAGTGCTTCAGCATCGTGTCTTGCTCAATTACGATGGTCAGGCAGAAAACATTATTGTAGAAGACTTGATTACCCAGATTTGCAAAGAACTACCAGAGAAGGACTAAGCGTCAGTGTCAGAGGGAACTCAATTCAATCAATTTACATCGCTCTTTGATAACAAGACGTTATCGATGCTGGAGAGAATGCGCTTAAACCCCACGCGCCGACTGACAAATCGAAGTCGCGGCGAGCATCTTTCTGGTAAAGGCGGCACCAGTACCGAGTTTTCCGATTATCGAAACTACGTTCCCGGCGATGATGTGCGTTATATTGACTGGAATATTTTCTCGCGGTTAAACCGTCCTTTCATGAAACAATACCAGCATGAAGAAGAAATGCATGTCGTCCTGATTTTGGACGCCTCATCCTCAATGGAATACGAAGACAAAATTTTACGCTGCAAACAGTTGGCTGCTGCGTTTGGCGTAATGGGGCTGTTAAACTTTGAAAAAGTCAGTGCTTACGTATGTAATCAAAAAGGGAGACGGCCGGATAAATTTTCACCTGCGAC
The DNA here is from genome assembly GCF_007744675.1 of Gimesia alba. NCBI lineage: Bacteria > Pseudomonadati > Planctomycetota > Planctomycetia > Planctomycetales > Planctomycetaceae > Gimesia > Gimesia alba. Next base: position 3,878,714 of record NZ_CP036269.1, on the reverse strand, counting down.
TGGTCGCATCAGTATGAAGCGCCTGTTTGATTTTCTGACTCAAATTGAAGCAGGTGGCGATTCTCCAATTGAACAGGCAGTGGAAGATGTCTTACGCACACATCGAGGAAGAGGGATTGCCGTCGTGCTTTCCGATTATGAGTCTTTTGGCGACTTACAACGCCCTTTTAACATGCTGTATAGCGCAGGCCTGGAGCTGTTTGGTGTTCAGATATTAGGTCCTTCGGAAATTAACCCGGAAATCAATGGTGATTTACGTCTGGTTGACAGCGAAAGCGGTCAGACTCTGGATATCTCATCTGCTGGTGACTTACTCGGTTTGTATCATGAGCATCGGGTGTTACTGGAAGAGCATCTGGCAATGCTTTGTCGCCAGCGTTCCGGCCGTTTTTTGACCATCAATAGTGGCGATTCCCTGGAGCATGTCTTATTTGATCAGCTAAGGCGAAAGGGGTGGGTCTTATGAATTTTTGGCCTGGCTTTTATTCGCTTCAGGGAGCATGGTATCTATTGCTGTTGCTGCCTTTGATTATCTTCTATTTTCTGAAGTTGAAACGGCCGCATAAGCGTGTTCCTTCGCTGGCGCTGTGGAGCCAGGTCATTAACGACCGCCGCGTGAATTCTCCCTTCCAGAAATTTAAACGCAGCATCTTGCTATTACTGCAAATTTTATTACTGCTTTTTTTAGTGTTATCTCTGATGCAGCCATATATCCAAAGTGGGGCAGAGCGTGCGGAGTATTTACCGATTCTGATTGACTGTTCTGCCAGCATGGGAGCCAAAGATCCAGCAACAAAACAAACACGCCTTGATCTGGCAAAAGAACGTGTGACCGAACTCATTGAAAACCTGCTTCCAGATCAACGAGTTTCCTTAGTCGCTGTCAGCTCAACAGCCCGTAGATTAACCGACTTTACCGACAACCAGCGGGTCTTAAAACAGGCTTTGGCTGGCTTAACCGTAGATGATGTGCCAAGTCAACTGGAAGATGCATTACGGATGACACAGGCGCTTTCTCGAACCGCACCGATTAAAACAGTTCTTTTTTATTCGGATGGCAATTTCCCGAAAGAAGTGAATTTTGAGCTGCCATTTGAACTGAATTATCAGCGGCTTCCCCCCGCAGGATCAAATCTTGGAATTACTTCTTTTAACGCACGGAAAAATCAGACTGGAAACTGGGATATTTTTATTCGGATTGAGAACTCTGGTAACTCTGACACTCCGGCGACTGTCGAATTACTTCAGGATGGTCAGAGTGTTGCTAAAGAAGAGGTGGTCTTAGGTACTGGGGATTCGCAACGACTGGAATTCTCAATTAATTCCGACAATGCTTCTTCGCTGGAAGCTGTCTTAACGCCAAGCGCTTTTGACAGTTTGTCTTCTGATAATCGCGCTTTTCTTAAAATCCCTCGGGCACGTTCCTTGCTTGTGTTCATCGATCCTGATCTTTCGAGTTATCGATACGCGCTCGCCGACAATAAAGAACTGGAGTTGTACCCGGAAGCGGGAGAAACAGTTGGCCCCCCGGAATATGATTTAATTATTTCAGCATCAGAAAAGAATTTTGAGAAACAGGCTCTTGTAAAACTGGGAGTCGGTTTTGTTCCAGAGGATTTAAAGAAATATATTAACATCGAAACTAAGTTAACTGATGTTGTTGACTGGAATCGTAGTTCTTCATTCTTAAGACACGTTGAATTGAACGACGTGCAGATCACAGAACAACCAGTCTGGGCCGAGAACGCCAGCGTTGAGAATCTGGAAGAATTAGGTTACGAAGTCGTAGTCCATGGCCGTCTGGGCCCATTATTATTGCAAAAACGGAATGCCGGCGATCTGGAATTTTATTTTCTGTTCAACACAGACCGCTCGACGATGCCGTATCGAGTCGGATTTCCGATTATGGTCTCAAATCTGATCCAACTGACGATGCAGGAAGCAGGGATTGCTGAAGTTCAAGCAGCGGCGACTCCTGTTTTACCGGCTGTCGAATATCTCCCGGAAAAGAAGTACCAAATCAAAACGCCGACTGGCAAAGAGTTGAGTACCGAAAGTAATAAATATGGCCTTGTTTCGGGGATCGCCGCTTTGCACATTGGCAAATATGTTATCAGTGGCGAGGGAGCAGATTCAGACGAGATAAGTGTCAGTTTATTGAACCCTTTAGAAACGTCTCTCGTTTCAGTTGAAGAGATCCAATTTAGTGAAGTGCCCGTTACAGCGGCCCAAACACAAATAGATAGCGACAAGCCTTTATGGAGCGAGTTCGCGCTCATTGCTTTTGTATTACTGCTGGCAGAGTGGTGGTATTTTCAACGCCGACCTGCCGGTATCCCTTCCTGAGTCACAAATATAGACTGGAATTATTTAAGATGTTCCGGAACATTTTCTATTTAGCCTGGCTGTGCTTGATGTTGATTCCAGGAGTGGTCTCCGCACAAAAACTCCCAATGACCGTTGATATTTACCAGCCGACTCAATTTCCCAAAGGGGACGGCCCGATTGATTTTGTCTGGCAGTGTTCGGTTTCAGCAACGGGATTACTGGAAGGCTACTTTCTCGTCACTGTTCATGATGGTTCAGAACAGTTTGGACAATATAAATCGCATGAGGTTGCGCTTCACTCGGGATTCCACGAAGTTCCCATGATGTTACCTCCCATCAAGGTTGATAATCCTTTTTCCGAAGTCAAACTAAAGCTGAGTTTTGTAACATCTGAGCAACGACACGACTTCAAAGATGAATTTACGTTACGAGTTGGACGAACGTTTCTGCGAACTTTTGCCTTGGGAATCTGTGATCCGTTTGATAGTAATTTATTACCCAAAACAAAAGATTTCCTGGAGAAATTAAAGTTCGAATCAATTAGTCCAGAAAGCCCAATTACGGTCAAACTTGATCCAACTGTCATTCAGGCAAATTCACAGTTACTCAATATAATTAATAATCGACCGATGTCACTGAATTGCAAAACGGTTTCCATTCAGATCACTCCGGATGAATTCCCGCAGCTACCGATTGAATGCCATCAATACGATCTCATGTTGATCACGCCACGTGGGTTTGAACTATTGGAATCACGTCACTTCAAGGCAATTTATCAGTGGGTCAGATCAGGTGGAAGCTTATGCCTGATCACGGGGGCAACTCCTGGAACAACACAACTGCAGTTTCTAAATCAACTTGCAGGAGACGATACGAGATCCCCTTTTCTGCTTAGTCCGGAAGGCAAGCTCGACGTCGATCCAGCCAATCAAATCTGGTTCCAGAGAACAGGCTGGGGAAGAAGTGTGATCGTCCAGTCTGAAACGCTTGAAAAGGAGCTTCTCTCTGAACAGGAATTAATTCAGATTCCCTTTTTTCTCTGGAAATTAAGAGAATCACAACGAAACTACTATGAGAAAGAAAAAACGTGGGATTATCAGGAAATGGTCAAGGTGTTTGTCAAAAGTCAGGAAACTGTGAACCACCGATATAGAAATCCCTATATAGCCAGTGAAATTTTCAATTTAAATTATCGGCCTATCTTTACTGGAGGGGCCGTCGTAACTGACTTAATGCCGTCAGAAATGCGGATTGTTCCTTCCTGGCTTATTGCATCGATTTTATTTGGATATGTGCTCCTGGTTGGACCCGGTGAGTACTTTATTCTGGGGAAATTCAAGCTAAGACGCTTTACCTGGATTACGTTTCCTGCAATCTCGATCTGCTTTGCATTTCTCGTTTTTATGATTTCTGATTATTTCATGCAGACATCACATGAACGAAAGAACCTGGCAATCATTGATCTTGATGCACAGGGAAAACCAGTAAAGGAAAATCAGATCGAGTTGTTATTTACTGGTTCCTACCAGACAATTGAAACCAATGTGAAATCGGGGTTATTTGCTACCTTGAATCATTCTGAATTAGGAATGATTCAGAACTACAACGTCTATAATCGAAATACAACCCCGGCACTGGTGGAGCCCCCATTTTATTCAGGATCAATTCCTACTCAATATTCCGTTTATCTACGGATGCCTCAGTGGACACCTCAGCTCAATCGAATTATTTCTAATTATCCAGCTGAGTTACAGACAGAATTTAACTGGTCTTCAATTCAGGTTGCAGAATTGAAATCTGAGCCAGGACGACAAAAAATCCAAAAACAAGTTTATCAGGCATTTGGTAACCAGGCTCAATTATTAATTTACCAAGGCGTCCGCAATGGAAAAGTCAAAAATTATCGATACCTTAGCTCTGTCCCACATACCCAGACTCGTTATTCGAAGGCATATGCTTTAGTCAATCCGATCGCGCCTCCCTACCAGGGACGTTCTGTGAATCAAGAGCGCCAGCGGAGTTTTATGGATGATCTCTGTGTCAGAAATCAGGGCGGGCTATTTCAGATCATTTCGCAAACGTCACCATCGGGTGGAAGAAACTATGAAGACCTGAGTATTCTGGATCCTTCTGATCCTAGACAATGGCTCGTTGTGATTTATGTCCCCGGGGATGAGCAAGATACAATATACAGACAACTTATTATTTCAAAAACATGATCCCTGTTTTACTTCGCTAATTTACGAGAAGAATACCGATTCCTATGAGCATACAACCCCCAATGGTGGAAGTGAATAATTTGTGGGTCCGTTACGGAAAATATGAAGCCGTAAAGGGGATTTCCTTTTCGATTCCTAAAGGTGAAGTGTTCGGCTTTATCGGTCCGAATGGTGCGGGAAAATCTTCCACGATCAAAGTTCTGGCGACGTTACAGCGTGAGTATGAGTGTGACGCTGTTAAAATAAATGGTATTTCTGTTAATAAAGCTCCTCATCTGATCAGAGAAATGATCGGCTATATGCCCGATTTCTTTGGGGTTTATGAAGACCTGACCGCCAGAGAATATTTACATTTTTTTGCAGCCGCGTATCGAATCAATAAAAGTCGTCGTAAAGTCATCGTTGACGATGTACTGCAATTGACAGATTTAACCGAAAAAATTGATTCACCGGTAGATTCATTATCACGCGGCATGAAGCAGCGTCTGGCATTGGCGCGTGTTTTATTACACGACCCGGATTTATTGTTACTTGACGAGCCGGCGAGTGGCCTGGACCCCCGTGCTCGGATTGAAGTTCGTGAACTATTAGTCGCTCTCAAGGAAATGGGAAAAACGATTATCATCTCAAGTCATATTCTGCATGAACTGTCACAGCTCTGTACGAGTATCGGTATCATCGAGGCCGGACAATTTGTCACACAGGGTTCCTTAGATCATATTTACAAACGTTTGGAATTGAGTCGAATCATTCATGTCCAAATCGTAGGTGAAATGAATGGTATCTGTCAGACAATTGAGAATATCAATGGAGTGAAATCGGTCACCGTGCAGGCAGATCGCCTGGCAATCCAATTACAGGAAGACCAACTGGCAGTGGAAGAATTGCACGCACAAATTGCAGCCAGCGGTGCAAAAATTCGCATGTTTCAGGCTGAAGCGATGGATATGGAAACCGTGTTTATGAAGTTAACGGAAGGGAAGACGGCATGAAACTGCGCAAATTTCATTTCAGTCTCCCATTGCTGTCCAAAGAACTGACTGAGCTGGCCAACCGTAAACGAACTTATATCATCAGAACAATTTATGCACTGCTTTTTTTAGGGTGTGTCGGCTTCATATACATTGATCTGATGTCAGGTCTTCGCAATAATCCGATGGCGATTCTAGGACGAGGCCGACAATTATTTGAATCGATGGTGTATCTGCAATTTACTGCCATCTACTTGTTCCTGCCCGCGATTACCTGTGGTGTGATTACTCAAGAAAAAGAACGAAACAGTCTGGGCTTATTGCTCATTACACGTTTAAGTCCTTCTACGATCATACTGGAAAAATATCTGGGACGTTTAATCACAATGATCACGTTCCTGATGCTGGGGCTCCCCATTCTGGCGTTTGCCTATTCACTGGGTGGTGTTTCGCCCGCGATGTTCATCAATGGGCTTTGGTTACTGACCATCACCATGTTCCAGGTTGCGGCACTGGGTGTACTCTGTTCCAGTTTCTTTCGTACGACTGTGGGTTCCTTTATCGCAACCTATATTTTCGGTTTTTTGATGATATTTGGACTTCCTATCGCATACGAGTTGAATCTGTTTTATTATGGCGACTTCATTCGGATGATTTCTCACACTTTTAGAGACTCTCCTTTTTGGAGTAGCTATTTTACCCGAGGTGGCTTTGAACTCAATTTCATGTTGTTTGGTCCATACTGGTTTGACCGATTTACATGGACTGCTGGAACCGGGCCAGCAGCAATAATCGGGACGATTGTTTTCAGTGTACCCATACTCCTCATTACATTTCTGTTTTTGATTTTCGCACATTTCTTTTTAGTCCGACGCGCATTTCTCCCTGCTCGAAATTTTCTATTAAACGTTTTCAAAAATCTCGATCGATTATTTTCAAAAATTAATAACAACCGGATTACAAGAGGAGTTGTCCTCGTAAAAGATCAGATTCGCCTTCCTGACAATGATCCAATTGCATGGCGTGAAACATCGAAAAAATCATTGGGAACGTTCCGTTATCTGTTTCGTATTCTTGTGTCCTTGGAAGTTCCGGTTTTGCTGTTATGCGTATTTATTGCAACTATTGAACCCGATGCCGTTGTACCTGGTGCCGTCATGCTGTACTGGCTGATCTGGGGGCTGGCTGTTCTGTTGATTGCTGTTTCTGCAACCAGCCTGATCTCTGGTGAGCGTTCTCATGAAACCCTGGACGTATTGTTAACGACTCCCATTTCCGGAAATAGATTGCTGGAGCAAAAACTTGCTGGCGTGAAACGTTTGTGCCTGGTGCTACTGATTCCACTGTTAACAATTGTGTTGTTTGAAACCTGGTGGAAATGGGAATATGCACAGATCAATCCAACAAACAGGAATCGCTATGCGTTACAATGGTTGCCTTATCTTATCGGATCACTACTGACGATCAGCATATATCTGCCGATGTTAGTCTATATGTTCTGCTGGATCGGGATGAAAATCAAATCGCAAACCAAGGCTATTCTGACTGCATTAGGAGCGATCATCGTCTGGTGTATCCTGCCTTTTATCTTAGCGTTTCCGATTTTTATTTTGAGTCCCTCATTTGATGAAGACTCAATCATATATGGTTTATTTCTAAGCCCAGCGTCCTATATTGTCATCAATGAAATTGCGGAATTTCACGAGTTCGGTTCGGCATGGGGGCCGCTCATTGTCAATACGTTTATCTATGGTGGTTGCTATCTTTTGTTTCGTTCTCAATGCCGCAACCATATTGATGAAAAACTTGGTAGACTGGGTGGTGATGATGCAGACATTTCTCGTTCACCAAGCATCTCATCGATTAATCAATCTCTATTGAGTTCAGAATCATGACTGGTCAACTTGTGAAAATCATATCGACAGCAAACCGAAAGCATTATTTAAGTCTGGTCTTCTGGATCGGAATGATGATGGTGCTTCCCGGATCTGTTTTTGCCATTGATATTGAAGAAGCCATCTGGGGTTTTAATAACCAGAATTCGACGGGAAAGTGTATCCCGCTTTCTCTCAAGTTGAGCAATAACACGCCGGAGGTTTTTGATGAATTGGTGCAGTTAAGTCGTATTCAATATAGTGGTAACAAAGTCGGTGCGCCACTTTGCCGAAAAATATTCCTTGCTCCCTACAGTTCTCAATGGGTACAGTTTTATCCTTATGTCATTGACGAAAGACAAGGTGACTGGTCTCTCAACTGGGGGCCCCGTTTTATTTACAGTCGTAAAATTTCCCGAAATGCAGGGAATTACGCGAAAAAACAGGAATCGGGAGCGCAACTCTCACGAATTATTCTTACCAGTTCAACCGCGCTATCTCAAAGTGGGAGTCAATTCAAAAGCTATCCAGAAGAGCTTTTTCCACCTTCAGTAACGGCAACGGATTCCCTTGACGAAGTCATTTTAGATCACGTCCCTCGCTGGGATGCTGCTCGTAAAGAGTCTTTTATGGACTGGCTGTACCAGGGAGGCACGCTCCATTTACTTTCTGATTCATCCGGAGCAAACTTGAATTTCACAACAAGCATGATTGAGCTTAACACACCGCAAGATCATTTTCGTGTGGGGACAGGTCTTGTGATTCGTCACCAGGGGAAACTGAACCAATTGACTGAAAGTCTCGTTGTTTCAAGTCTGCAAGAGGCCCTCGCAGAAGAGCTGGCAATGGTAGCAGCCCCCAAACCATCTGAGAGTGAGAAAAAACAGTCAGTAACGCAACAACATGATGATTCGTATTATTATGGAGATGCGAATGCAAATATTCTGAGTGCCATTTCAGAAATGACGCGTCCCGATCATAACTGGACCATCATCTATATCCTGACCGTGCTCTATATATTCTTGATATTTCCAGGATGCTATTTATTCAATAAGAAGCAGAAGCACTATCACTATCGCAATTCATTATTGTTTCTCCTACTCACAGTAATGATCTTCAGCACAATATTCTGGAGTGTGGGTAAACGCGGGTATGGAGAGACCACAACCATCAACAGTTTGGTTATCGCAAGCCCTCTCAAGGGAGATCAATACGACTTAACATGCTGGGTTAATTCCTTTGTTACAAGTGGGGCTGAATATCAATTTTCATCAACAGGTAATGGAGTTATTTTCACAACTGCTCAAGAAGCGGAAAAAGTCCGTGGGGCGATTTTTAACGGACTCGATGGGATATTTTACTCGGACATTCCGCCCTTTTCTTCACGACGTTTCATGTATCGTATCAAAGCCCCTTATAAAGAGCACAATCTTAAAGTGATCAATTGTAAGATCGACGCCAATTCACAACTGGAATCATTATTGATTGAGTCCCGCGCCACACTGCCTGATCACATCTCTCAAGTTCATTTGATTTATGATCGCAAGATCTATGATCTGAAACAATCTGAAGAAGACGGGCGTACATACTGGGTACTGGGAAATGGTCGCAAGCCTCTTTCTGCGTGGAACACAAGGTTGGAAGTTGAGTCAAGATTCAGGCGAAGCTATGAATATCTCACAGAAAAAAAAGACACATCCCAAATTTATGACGCCCTGTATGAAAGAATGGTCATGAAATACCTGAATCTGGCGCGTCCCAGTCAACTTAACCAGTATCAGGGTGAGAAGTCGCGTATTAAGCTGTTTCTTTATTCTGATATACCAGAAGAATTCAAGTTGAAGACAAACGTGCAAGGCGTTCAACAAGGGCGCGTACTCTTTGCCTATGATTTACCTCTCCCTGAAAAAAAGAACGATAAAAATGACTGAGCCAATTTTTGATCAACCTGTCATTGATATTCAAAATGTTTCCCATTCCTTTAAAGGACATCGGGCGCTGCAAGGGATCAGTTTTCAGGTCCAGCCTCAATCCTTGCATGGGTTTGTGGGGCCGAATGGCGCGGGTAAAACGACAACGTTAAAAATCATTTGCACGCTTCTGCATCCTCAGGGTGGCAAAGTCGAAGTATTTGGAAATGACGTACGGTCAGCCGTCAAGAATATTCGCAAACGAATTGGCTTTATGCCAGATCACTTTAGTACCTACAGGCAAATGACGGTGTTTGAATATCTGGACTTTTTTGGAGCCGCGTATGGTCTGGGGGTCGAACAGCGAGATCAGGTGATCAACGATGTACTCACGCTGACTGATATGGATGGTCGTAAAGATACTCTGATCAGTGGTCTCTCCAGAGGAATGCAGCAGCGAGTTAGTTTAGCTCGTGTCTTAGTGAACGATCCTGATTTATTACTGCTGGATGAACCAGCTTCAGGGCTCGATCCTCGCGCGCGAATCGAACTGATGGAAATTCTTCAAGAACTGAAACGTATGGGGAAAACAATCTTTATCAGTTCCCATATTCTCAGCGAATTGGCAGAGCTATGTGATAGCGTCACAATTATTGACCGGGGGTTGATCAAGTATAGCGGCTCAATGGATGGGCTCTTAACTCACGAAGAGGAACACCCCAGCTATAAAGTGACACTGGAATCAGAAGTGGATGCGGGGCTTCTACAATCGCTGGAAAATGAGACCGGAATTCTGTCTGTTAGTAAAACTGAAAAGTCTCGGGAGTTCCGTGTTTCCTTCGATGCAACAGTCACTTCCACTGGAAACCTGCTGTCAAAGATCATTGAGCTGCATGGCTCGATTGAAGCCTTCCAACGAGATAAAAAGCACTTAAACCAGGCATTTTTAGATTTAACAGAGCAGGGAGTTCGTTAATGTTTCAAGGCACGTTTGCACTTTTTAATCGCGCTTTGAGTGTCGACTTTCGGTTGACGCGTTCGCATTTGTTTCGCTTTCTATTCGCCCTCCTGATTTTGTTTTGCTTAGTTTCTGCAAACCTGTCCAGCCGAGTGATCGGCGCAGCCGGGTTGATCCTGTTTACACAAATCATTTATCTCAATTTTGTCTTTATTTTAATGGCAGGAGTCAGTTTTTTTGCCACAGCGATCACGGAAGAAAAAGAAGAACAAACGATCGGCTTACTGTTAATGGCAGGCGTCAATCCGATTTCCCTGCTCTTGGGGAAATCATTGCCGCGACTAGTCACTGCGTTACTGCTATTATCAGTTCAATTCCCATTTACGTTACTCGCCATCACTCTGGGCGGCGTCACATTCTCACAAGTGATTGCCGCATACGCTTCCCTGGCAGTCTTTTTATTTTGTCTCTCCAACCTGGGACTGCTCTGTTCCGTTGTTTGTGCACGATCCCGCGCTGCCTCAACGCTTGTTGTGATTTCTCTGGCAGCATTTTTCTGGGGTGTGCCTCTCAGTAAATGGGCCTTCGATATCATGGTTCAAGACAGATGGGTGGCAGATGGGACTTTCTTTGTCACCTCAACAAATCAAGTTCTGGACTGGCTGAGTCAATCGTCTGTTCTGAGACAGGTCCACACCATTCTCACGTCAGGTTTCAGTGAGTCCCCTTGGGGAATTCAGTTTTGGAGTAATTTGATTGTGGGCATACTCCTGTTTCTGTTGGCATGCCTGCTTTTCAACCGTTTTGCATTGACTGAAGTGTCTACCAGCCCGGCGCGGGGAATGATTTCTAAAAAGAAAAGCTGGCTTTTTTCACCGGGTCGCGCCTGGGTCAATGCACTGATGTGGAAGGATTTCTTTTTCGTCAATGGTGGCTATGGGATGTCGGTGATTAAATTCATCTGTTATGGGGCTGCCTTATTGGGATTATGCTCTTTTATTCAATATACATCTCGCAGCTATTCCTATCAGGAAATTGGTCTCACAATATTCTGGACCATGCTGATTGTACTTCTGATTGAAATCAGTCTGATTTCTGCACGCGTTTTTCATGTTGAAGTTCAGTGGAAAACGTTGGTTTCGACTGCGATGCTGCCGCAGTCGATGTCAAGCATTGCCTATTCAAAAGTATCCGGATGCCTGCTTGGCCTGGTTCCGGCTGCTCTATATCTGTTTATTGGAACTCTGCTTAGCCTTAACGAAATGGCCTACGACATCGGTCTGATTCTATCAGAACCAAGCTTCTGGACAATCTGTGTTGAAGTGCTTTTTTTCTGGCATTTAACCGCTTTGCTCTCGACCTATATTAAGTGGGGGGCTTTGCCGCTGGCATTTGTATTAATGTGGGTCGGGAATATGTTCTTTTATTTTTGTATCGCGCTGCTTTCGCTTGGCTTCGGTTTCCGCGGCGGTGGGGCTGGATTCCTGGAAGCACTCAATATCATATTTACTCTGGCTATGTCAGTCGGTATTATTATTTCACACTTCCTGATCAGGGAACGTTTAGTCTATCTCGCATCACGCTAGGTAGCGTTTATTAATTCGAACGGTGGCTATCCAAGACGTCCAACCGGGGCTAACGCCCTGCGGCTAGTGGCTTTTTTTGCGGTCATAGCCCAAGAAACAAAGGCAATATCACACTCAATACTATTAAATAAACACTACCTAGCCCGTGCCCAAGTTTATGATAACGTCTCCAAGGCCAGATTGGGATCGGGTATCATAAAGTGCGACGCGCTGGTAATATTGTACTGCTCCAGAGTATTCCACTAGAAATAGCACCAAAACCAAACAGAGGTTACCATGAAATCAGAAATCAGCCGAAGAAAACTCCTGCAAAACTCGGGAGTGGCCGCTGCCACGGCATTGGGACTGGGAATGAAACCCTCTCTAGCGGGCGAGAGTAAAGTGGGTTCCTCACAACCTCTGAAAGGTAATATCAACCAGTCAGTAGTTCACTGGTGCTTTAAGAAGTATTGGGATATTGAAAAAACAGCACAAGTTGCCAGCCAGTTGGGAATCAAGAGCGTTGAATTGACTCCTGCCGAAAACTGGAAGACACTCAAGAAACATGGTTTAACCTGCGCAATTGCTTCCAGCCACGGTTTTAAGGTGGGCTTCAACAATCCTGATAACTGGGATCACTGCACTGAAATTCTACGCAAGCGAATTGATGAATGTGCGGCTGGAGGAGTCAAGAATGTAATCACTTTCACTGGAATGCGTGACGGCATCAGTGATGAAGAAGGGGCCAAAAACTGTGTTGCCGGCCTCAAAAAAATCATTGGCTATGCAGAGAAGAATAAAGTAAATCTCTGTCTGGAAATGCTGAACTCGCGTGATGACAGCCATCCCATGAAAGGACATCCCGGCTATCAGGGAGATCACACTGAATATTGCATCGATATCATCAAACAGATTGGCTCCGACCGGATGAAACTGCTGTTTGATATCTATCATGTCCAGATTATGGATGGCGATGTGATTCGGCGTATCAGACAGCACAAAGATTACATTGGCCACGTTCACACAGCCGGTAATCCCGGACGAGGTGAACTGGACGAGAAACAGGAAATCAATTATCCCGCCATCATGCTGGCTTTACAGGAAATTGGTTACCAGGGTTATGTTGGTCAGGAGTTTATACCAACACGCGATCCTATTCAGGGGCTGAAGCAAGCCGTAGAGCTCTGTGACGTCTAATTCCGGTCACAGTATTTTATAAATACGAAAGCGGGGACGATTTAATTCGTCCCCGCTTTTTTCAACGATTCCGAATGTTGATACTCAGGCTAAAAGTGCCTCAATCACATGATTACCCATTTCTGTTGTTGAAATACTGGTACCACCAGCGGCAATATCCGCAGTTCGGTGACCGGCAGCCAGCACACTTGCGACAGCAGCTTCAACAGCAGCGGCTTCAGTTTCCAGCGACAGCGAATGTCGCAGCAACATGGCTGTTGCTAGAATTGTGGCCAATGGGTTCGCGATACCTTTTCCGGCAATATCGGGAGCCGATCCGTGAATGGGTTCGTAAAGGCCCGGTCCCGATTCACCTAATGAAGCAGAGGGAAGCAATCCCAAAGATCCGGGCAGCATTGATCCTTCATCAGTCAGAATGTCGCCAAACATATTTCCAGTGACAACAACATCAAAATCGGAAGGGCGGGAGATCAAGTGCATCGCCATTGCATCGACCAACACGACTTCGTATTCGATATCGGGGAATTCGTTTTTCACAACATCTTCGGCCACTTGTCTCCAGAGCCTTGAGACTTCCAGGACATTTGCCTTATCGACAGATGTTAATTTCCCCCCCCGGTTGCGAGCCGATTCTGCTGCCAGACGCACAATGCGGGCAATTTCCGATGTCGTATAAGTCATGACACTAAACGCTTTTTCTCCATCCGGATGCTCCATTCTTCCCGAGTCACCAAAATAGATCCCGCCTGTTAATTCCCGGAAAAAGAGGATGTCGGTACCTTCAATAATTTCACGTTTTAAAGGTGATGCATCCAATAACTCGGAGTAAGGCTTGATCGGTCTTAAGTTCGCAAACAGGCCCAATTCTTTTCGAATTTTAAGTAAACCTGCCTCGGGGCGCGTCTTGGCTGAGGGATCATCCCATTTAGGCCCGCCTACAGCTCCCAGCAAGATCGCCTGCGAATCTTTACAGGTTTCTAATGTTTGAGGTGGAAGAGGGTCGCCAAATTCATCAATGGCATTTCCTCCCATTGGACAGGATGGTGTTTCAAACTGGTGACCGAATTTGTCAGCAATTGTATCCAGTACCCGTTTTGCTTCTGCTACGATTTCAGGACCGATCCCATCGCCGGGTAATAATGTAATCCGAGCTTCCACTTGTCATTTCCTCGCTTGGTTTCTCGATGTCAGAGACAATCAGGTATTTTTAAACTACGAAATGGCCAATTTAGCGTCTGTATAGCCAAAACTCCAGTCGGCATCAGGTCACTTTTTTAAATGGAGCCAAACTACATAGGAGCCGAAACCCGCTAGAGCAGCATTTCATTATATGTTCAGTACCAGAAGTGAGAGCCGCATTATCGTTACAACCGGCCAGTAAGAAAGGGGGGAAGATTATTCTTAGCGGTGCAAAATCAAGAGATTTGGTTCAGATTCCGATAAAAAGATTAGATCCCGCTCTCCTCGGATTGTATTGCAGTAGTGGGCTAATTATTTAAATTCGTCGTCGATTCGCATATAAAAGCCCTGAAGATCAGGAAGGTACTTTGGAAAAAGGGCTGTGCTCAGGAGGAGCAAGCGAAATAGAAATCGATGTATGCTACAGGACAGGGACATCGCATGTTTCGCTCATCTTTTTTTGCTGCTGGCTTATTTGTATTACTGACGGGAACTTCATTTCTTTTTGTCGACAAAATGGTGCTGACGCATAAAGTCGTACTGGAAGAACCAGAGCCTGTGCGTGAGCCGGAGTTCCGTGGTTTTCTGGGAATGACTACGCTGAACGAAGATCAACAAGAAGTCCTCAATCCCCCTGATTGGGCTGCTTTCAGCATGATGTCAATTGGCGCAGTTACGATGCTCTACGCTGCCGCATTACCGAAACGCCGCTAAACACACAACACACGAATGCTTATACGAAACAGCGATGACATGATATTGCCATCGCTGTTTTTCTATTTCAAGCTTCTAATCGCATTGTAGCCCATAAGCTGGGATCTTGTCCGATCGGCAATTCTTGGTCAACGGTCATGAATTGTTCTCCCAATTCTGAATCGAAAATCGTGTAGTAAAACCCCATTTGCGGATAGGAACCGGGATCGAAACCGGTCAGTTCACTTGCCGGAATCCAGGCTTCCAGCTCATATCCAGTTGATTCAATCTTCGACCAGAGCTGTATCTTTGAAAGATCAGATTGACGTGCATCTGCTTGCGCCCGATTGATGGTGAGTTGGGTGCAACCTGGTTGAGACTGATTTGGGGCATTTACAACCGGCCGAAACTGGAAAAAGTGGCAGTAACGATTGGCACGATGGATTGTTTTCGTATCTCGGGTATCAATCCAGACATTAAAGTATTCCGCATCAGTCGTCGGGTGTTGTTTTTGTTTAACCTTCAGGCTGATTCCCAAGCCATTATTATTCCAGCCGATCCGGATTTCTCCCCAATGGTCTGTTTTTGCTTTGAAGTTTAAATCTGGAATCAAAGCCGACTTGGGGAGTTTTAATAATTGACCGCGTTTACGAGGGATTACCTTTATTTCTGGCACAGAAACAGAATGGCGGAAATAAAATGAATGAGGAATGATCGACATAATAGAAAATAGATTATTGTAAAAGGAACTATAAAAAATAGACGAGGCTGTTAAAATCATAACAACTGTGAATCATTCATACCATTAAACGGCGACAACTATCTTTGTAACTGCCACTCTGCACTACATCCCCCAGGCGAACCTCATTTGATCTTCTGAAGTGTTTTATGCAAGACCAGTCTGATAACTATATTCGCATTCGGGGAGCACGTACCCACAACCTCAAAAATATCAATGTGGATCTCCCTCATCTCCAGCTGACGGTCATCACAGGCGTCAGTGGCAGTGGTAAAAGCAGTCTCGCATTTGACACAATTCACAGTGAAGGGCAGAGGCGTTTTCTGGAAAATCTTTCTCCTGGGACGCGCCAAATATTCAGCCAGATGCAGCCCGCTGACGTCGACCAGATCAGCGGACTCCCCCCCACAATCAGTATTGAACAAACGCAAAGAGTTCATTCCCGCCGTAGTACTTTAGCAACCATGACGGAGCTTTACGATTATTTCCGCCTGCTGTTTGCGCAACGCGGAACAGTTCATTGTACCCAATGTCATCAACCGCTTCATCAACAGTCTGCGGAACAGATTGTTGATCTGATTCTCGCTTTGGAGGATCGGAAGAAAGTGATTATTCTTTCTCCAGTGATCACGGCAAAAAAGGGAGACCACACTGCGGTTTTGAACAAAATTGCAAAAGAAGGTTTTGTTCGAGCCAGAGTAGATGGAGTGGTCGTAGATCTCTCCCAGTCACAGGATCTCAAGGAGAGCGACTTCCATGACATTGACATTGTGATCGATCGAATCATCGTAAAAGAAGGAATCGATGCCCGTCTCAAAGAATCAATCGATCTGGCATTAAAACATGGTGATGGTGTCTGTATCGTCAGCCAGGAAACAGAAACATGCTGGTCAGATCGATTTCTGAGTACAAGGCTCGCCTGCGGGAAATGTCAACTGAGCTTTCCTGATCCTGAGCCACGTACCTTCAGTTTTAACAGTCCCTATGGTGCGTGCCCAAACTGCCAGGGATTAGGCGTTATCGAGGCAAGCAATCATGAGAAAATAGAACAGGTTTGCCCGGAATGCCAGGGCGCAAGAATCAATGAATATGGTCGTTCTGTAAAACTAAAAGGCCAATCCATCGACCAGCTAGTCGATCAGACAGCCCCTGAAATTCTCGTGTGGTTAAATGACTGGGAACGTTCAGAGCTAACGTCTCACAATTCTCAGGACCAGGAAATCGTGGATCAACTTTTGCCTCCAATTCGAAGCAGGCTGAAGTATCTAGCTGAAATTGGTCTGAACTACATCAAATTGAACCGTCCTGCTCATACGTTATCAGGCGGCGAGCATCAAAGAGCCAGACTGGCATCGTTTTTGGGAGCGGAAACGACGGGAGCCTGCTATATTTTGGATGAACCAACGGCTGGTTTACACGCGAACGAAACAGAAAAACTGTTAAAGATTTTAAAACGACTCAATCAGGCTGGGAATACGATCCTCGTCGTTGAGCATGATCATGATGTCATTAAAGCGAGTGATTATATATTGGATCTAGGCCCTCAGGCGGGAGAACAGGGGGGAGAGGTTGTTGTTTCGGGATGTTATCAGGATGTCATTCAGAATCATCGCTCGTTTACCTCCCGTGCATTGAATGCCGAATATGAGATCAAATCACGCCCTGATACACCTCAGTCTGGAGCGAAGCCGGAGTTGGTGCTTAAAGGGGCAAAGCTTAACAATTTAAAAAATGTCACTCTCAAAATTCCATTACAGAAGTTGGTATGTATCACCGGTGTTAGCGGGTGTGGAAAAAGTTCTCTGGTCCTCGAAACACTGGTCCCCGCATTGAAAGCAGAATTCAAGAGTGAATCCAGACAAGACCTGGAATATGATTCTCTTGAAGGGAGCGAATTTCTGCAGCAGATCAAAATCATTGATCAAGCCCCCCTGGGTCAAAGTGGGCGTTCCAACCCGGCAACCTATTGTGGAATATGGGATGAAATTCGGAAACTGTTTGCGAAAACAAAATTATCCCGAATGCGTGGTTATACCGCCAGGCGTTTCAGCTTTAACGCTAAAGAGGGCCGCTGCAAACATTGTCATGGGCAAGGGTATCGACGCGTTGATATGCAATTTCTACCGCCTCTCTATCTCCCCTGTGAAAAATGCAAGACGAAGCGTTTTAATCAACAAACACTTGCTGTTAAATATCGAGGAAAATCGGTCAGTGATATTTTAGATATGCCCGTTGACGAAGCCGTTGTATTTTTTGATCAGATTCCCAAACTTAAAAAAGTATTACAGGTTCTTAAAGAACTGGGATTAGGTTACCTCGCATTAGGTCAACCAGCAAACATGTTGTCTGGTGGGGAAGCACAAAGAATCAAACTCGCTACGGAATTGATCTCAAACCCGACTGCTATGACACTTTTTGTCCTGGATGAACCAACAAGAGGTTTGCATGCAGCCGATATTGATTGTTTATTATCAGTCTTGGATCGGCTGGTCCAGGAAGGCAATTCTGTTCTGATGATCGAACATCATCCGCAAGCGATTCTCGCCGCTGACTGGATGATCGATTTAGGTCCTGAAGGAGGTGAATCCGGCGGCATCATTCTTGATGAAGGAACTCCAGAAGAGATCTCAGTACGAAAAACGGGCCAGACGGGCCAAATGTTGAATGATTTCATTTCGAATTCAACACACAGGTGAGTAGATCCTTAAAAAAGAAAGAACCCGGAGTCCTTCAAGAGTCTCCTGAATTAGTTATAATCAATTGTGTTGCTCAGCATATTATGCTGAACATTACGGGAGTGATTTACTCAAAGTATTACTACAAAGAATCAAATTGAAACAATGAACTTTTTTAATGAATATGGAATCTCATTTGAATATCCCAGTGAGTGGGAGCTATCAAAAGAGGTTGATGAAACCAACGGTGAAATCCAAGTCAGTGTTTATGGAGCAGATTCCTCATTCTGGTTGATCTCGTTATATTTTGTCGAGATCCCCCCAGAGGAGTTACTGGCTCAGTCAGTCAAAGTATTTCGAGATGAATACAATGAACTCGACATTTACGAATTCAAAGGGACAATGGCAGGCAAAGAATGCGTGGGGCATGACATCGAATTTGTATGCTCAGAATTGATCAACAGTGCTTACCTGCGTGTCTTTAAAACAGAATTGTTTACCGCATTTGTCTTATACCAGGGGACAGATCAAGACTTGAAAACAACTCTGAAAGACCTGGAAGCGATTTCGACCAGTCTGGAATGTTTTGACAACGATTTTGAGGGATATTTGAACATTGTATGATGAAAATCTTCATTGACGAACAAAACTTGGGAAATCAATGATTGCTTCCCAAAGTTCTTCGGTTCTATAATAGGGATCATCTGCCAGTTAACTTATTTTGTATTGTGTATATGGATATCAAGCGCGTCAAAAACAAAATAGAAACACACGTTCTATTACCGAATTCTTCAGGTTTATAGTTCAGGAGCAAGTTGATGTCAGCGGAAATTGAGTCGCACCAAGTCGAGAGCATTGGAGTTGTCGCTGGGATTGTCTGGCAATATTTGAGTGAACATGAACCCGTTACTTTAAGTAAATTATCTCGTGAAATCGAAGCGCCTCGCGATCTCGTGATGCAAGCCGTCGGTTGGCTTGGCAGAGAAGGGAAAATTGAATTTCACCAAGGTTCTCGAAGTAAATTGATTTCACTTGTGAATGACTGAGGATAGTTTGCCATTTCTTTTCCCTGATAGCAGAGAGCAGGGCACGTCTCTGCTATCAGGGAGACAGAATTACATATTCCCTGGAGCGCCCTGGAGGAGAGGAACTCGATCATGAGTGACTCAAAAATCACAGAACTATTCCAGCAGGCGCGCAAGCAAATAAAAGACCGCAACATTTCTCAGGCGGTTGAAATCTACCAGCGAATTTTGAGCATCAAACCTGCCGAAAAAAAAGCACACGCGGGAATTGCTGCTGCTTATTTTCAATTAAAGCAGTACCAGGATGCCATCAAGCATTTTGAACAACTGGCTCGATTATCGCCTGCCGATGCCTCGCCTTATATTAATATCGGGGCGATCTATAACCGTATGGGAGAATACAAGCAAGCGCTCAATGTGTTGCGTAAAGCTGTTCAGAAAGATAAAAAATCGGCTGACGCGTTCTATAATATGGGAATTGCTCATAAAGGATTAAATCAGTTAAGCATGGCGGTCACCGCCTATAAACAGGCCATCGTGTTTGACCCGGATATGGTTGATGCAAACTTCAACCTGGGCAATGTCTATCTGGAAATGAAAAACCATACCCAGGCGCATTCGAGTTTTTCGCGAACACTTGAACTTTCTCCCCATTTCAAAAAAGCAATTAACGCACTTAAAAAACTGGATATTGAAACAACAAAAGAAAAACAGAATTTCAACCCCTTTGGCAGATTAGTTGATGAAACGTCTTTGAGAAAAAAAGACACCTCGATTTCAACCAAACAGTTATCTGTCGAAGAACGTCTGAAGGATCGCGGGGAAATTCATCAGCTGTGTGAAGAAATCAAAGAAGTATCATCTTCGATCGTAGATGACCTGAAAAAAGGGTTTACCCCCAATCTACTGAATCTGAATCGTTGTATCTCGCAAGGGGAAAAACATTATTCAGAACTGGCAGAAGCAAATGAGAATTTTCAGAAGACAGTGAAGACGCTAAGTGATATGCGAAAACTACTCAGGCACAGAGTTCTTGAGCTGCGAGCGCACGAAGAGTTGATCAATTCCATTGGACTGGACTGAAAATCGTCAGGCCTGAATCATTCGTTCAATTCATTGCCGAGCGAAACGGGATGACTTCTAAATTCCCTGAGTTGTCGATCAGGCAGGTGATTGCGCCGTGCTTTCGGGTCGAATAAATCTGAGTGCTAGCCGAAAAGACGCTTTGCAATTGGGGAATCGTCTGTTTCCTTCCGCCACTGACAATCAGGTAGTCAGGTCTGGCCCAGCGATCCAAATCAGATGTATTGGCCGTTGCGCTGCCATGATGTGGAGAAAGTAGAATATCCAGTGGCATGGCAGCATTTTCAGTCAGCAGTTTTTCCAACCCCTGACCTTCCAGATCGCCCGTGAGTAATATTTTTCGGTCCTTGCGCGAAAGCAGAATCACTAAGCTGGCCGGATTGTCTTGTTCATACTTATCTGCAAATCTGGGATGGAGAACTTCAAGTGAAGTTTGAGGACCAAAATCGAAGCGATCCCCCCTGCCAATGATTTTGATGGGAACTTGATTGCGTGCTGCGGTATTGCACAACGAAAGTGTCCCAGGCTGTTCTCGCCTGAGAAACGCCTGGGGAAATGCGAGTTCACGAACATAGTGGTTGGTGATCAATTCGGCAGCTGAATTATAGTGATCGCGATCTGCATGGGAAATGAACAGTAAATCAACTCGCCGAACCCCATGGGCCAACAATGTATTTTTGATTTTTGCATAGGTTTGTTCGACCGGAGACATTGATCCGGCATCATACAGGATCGTCTGACCATCAGGTAATTCGATTAGAATAGAAATCCCATGATTGACAGCGATAAATGTGCATTGCAAAGCGTTTGTCTCTGTTGTCAGCAGAGGGACCAACATGCCGATAATCATCCAGGCTGGAACCAGTGCGAGACGCAGCTTCTGCAGTAACCAGTTCTGGTAACGATTGAATCTTAAACTCCCAGGCCGGATCACGATAAGAATCAATGAGTAATACACCAGTAACCACCATACGGGTGGTCCTGGTAAATCAAAGTGCGCATAAGGGAGAGACGATGCAAATTCGACAATCCACAACAGAACTCGCAGGCTATAGTCAAAAATAAGGCCAAACACTCCCGCCAGAAATGGAATCCATGATCCCAGAAAGATCAGCAGGTATCCCAGCAAGAGGATCAGAAACAAAAAGGGAAAGATCAGCGTGTTGACCAGAAGCCCAATCGGAGCAAGTAATTTAAAGTGATAGAGAACAAGTGGCGCCGTTACGAGCCAAATGAAAAAAGTGACCAGAAACACACTGTATAGCAAGCGAAAATAGCGAATCAAACACCATTGCAACGGCGATTGCAAGACTGGATCACTGGCGAGAATTCTCCAACGCAACGGAATCCAGTTTTGTTGAAACGGGTTTTGGAAAAAGTCCTGCTGAACGGTCCAGAGGATTGAGGCAACAGCCAGAAATGAAAGCTGCGTTCCGACATCAAACAGGTCGGTCGGATTGATAATCAAAATGAGGATCGCAGAAATACAAACCAGATTTAAAGTGGTAATTGCTCGCCAGCTGATCAACCCCAGTGTGACCAGCGCACAAAATGAAGCGGCGCGGAGGATCGGAGGACGGATTTCAATGATGGAAAGATAAAAGAGAATTGCAAACAGCAGCAGTGAAACGGCGACTGTTCTAGGTAAATTTACTAGATGACAGATACTCCAGATAAACGCGCTAAAAAAACCGATATGTAAACCTGAGATCGCCAAAAAATGGATCAAACCGGATTGACTGAATTTCTTTTGAATTCCTGAACTGAGTTTAGAACGGTCTCCCAGTAATAAAGCCATCGCAAGCGGCTGTGTGCTTTCACTTGTGTTATCTCTGATGATCTGTGCAAATGAATTATGGATCTGTTTCCGCACACTGATCCAGGAGAAAGGCGGCGTTTGGGCGATGAGATGGACTGCCTGTGAAGACTTCAAAGTCAGAATCGCATCAATTTGTTCTTTTCGAAAATGCTGACGAAAGTCAAAATCATGCGGGTTATCTTTGGGTGAGAACAGCTTTAGTTTTCCACATACATCAATGGTATCACCGACTGAGAATAAATGGGGCTGATTTTGTTGCAGTGAATTCACTTGATCATAAATGGTAACAAAGATTTTTCCGGTGACAGGAATGGTTGCCGTTCCTGTATCGAGTTCCCTGCAGTCAAGAATCAAATTCGTCTGTTGTGCTGGCTGCTTCGGATTAAACTGCTCCTCGTCGGCAGGCGTCTTGATCTGTGGCTCTTTGCAGATCACTCCCGTCACGCGAATAAGACGGGTATTGTCTTCTGAATGTCCCGAAGTTTTTAAGAGGCGGGTGATATAATTGGGAGTATGACAGAACCAGAATTCATGGTGCCGCATGCCTCCCAGGCATATAGTCAAAAGCAACAGAAAGACCGCCGCAATGGAATACTTTCGCGATCGATAACTGACGGCCCAGCCAACAGAGAGGATGAAACCAAAGAGGAGCCAATGGACCAGTTCCCAGGCAAACCAGAAATCAACTAAGATCCCCAGGGAAAAACAGATCAGCACACTGAGTGCGGGAGAACGTTCTATTTTGTTCTGAGCCGGATCCTGACCCAGTGCCTGTGCAGAAATCTGAGAGAAGGATTTGCTCATGGATCAGACCATTCAGTTCTATCCAGGTATCAAGGATCCTGGGGTAAATTCAGGTCGACTTGATTGTGCATTGTGTAGAGGCGAAAGCGTTTTCCGTCGGGAATTAATAACCCACTGGATTGATTGGCTTCGGGTTTTGTCAGAGGATTGCCGGTATATTTTTTCCAATGTAGCAGGTCTTTGGATGCAGCGATATTTGTTGTCCACAAAGAGGGTTTTTGCGCTGCAGCGGTCCCATGAAAGATCATGTAATAGGTTCCCTGGTATTTAATGATCTGATTCATGGCGATCATCTTCTGGTCATACGGCTGGGGCCCCGGCTTCATAATGGGCTGATCATGATTCAAATTAGTCCAGACTTTGAGATCGGGAGACCTTGCCAGCCAGATCCCGGCATCGCGCCGTTCATAGAAGAGATACCACTGGTCCTCTTCAAACCAGACAACAGGTGTGCCATACGGACCTTCAGGTATCGGAGTCCCATTTGACAAGCGAACATCCAAGGGGCCCACGCGTTTCCAGTTAACGGCATCATGCGAAATAAGATGCTGGGCGATATCATTTTTTCCTTCGGCGAACATGTGATAGGTGCCCTCATGTTTGAGAACCATCATGTCTTCAACCCAGTGTTTTTTGTATACCGGATTACAGGGAGAGCGGGTCCAATGAATCCCGTCGCAAGACCAGGCATATCCCAGCATTTTTAGTCCTGCTCGGGTTCCATCATAGCCGGTAAACCAGAGATGGTAAAAATCACCTTCCTTGAGAATCCATCCACGTTCTCGTATTTTCACATCCCAGTGACCGGGACCTTCTGCTGTAAAGATCGGATTATTCGAATAAGGAACAAAATGCGTTAATACTTTAGGAAACGCGATTTCTTCCGCGAAAATAAAGCCGCTGGTACTCAAACAAGTCAAGGCCAGGAATAAACTGAATCGAAGTACTCTCATAACAGGACTCGCAACAATGCCATTCATTTTTTTCCAATCACCAGGTTTAGATCGTTTCCTCTCCCATCTCACAGAAGTTTCGCTATTATACGCAAATCACTTTCAAAATTACAAAGTGAGACAAATGAAATTTAAATACTCAGAAACGATCCAGGTGATTTGAAATTGAATTCAGAAGGAACTCTTATGACAGACACCGCGACTTTACTCGATATCAATGGTTTAAAAACCTATTTTCACACAGGCCGTGGCCTAGTGAAAGCAGTTGAGGATTTGACGGTCAAAATCGAAAAAGGGAAAACTCTGGGACTGGTGGGGGAATCCGGCTCAGGAAAGTCTGTCACTTCGCTATCGATTATGAAGCTGTTGCCTGAGACCGCTGCCAAGATTGATGCAGGCTCAATATCGTTTCTGGGAAAAGATCTGGTGAAATTATCAGATCCGGAAATGCGGAATATTCGCGGCCGTGATATCAGCATGATTTTCCAGGAACCCGGGACATCACTAAACCCTGTGTTTCGCGTTGGGAAACAGGTGATGGAAACCATTATGCTGCACCAGAAGGTCACTGCGGCTGAAGCAAAGCAACGTACCATTGAACTGTTTCACGAAGTCGGGATTCTGGATCCGGAACGCCGATTTTCGAGTTATCCGCATGAGATGTCGGGGGGACAGAAACAACGGGTGATGATTGCCATGGCATTAAGTTGCAACCCTGAATTACTCATTGCTGATGAGCCCACAACGGCACTGGATGTTACGATTCAGGCACAAATCCTGAATCTGCTTCGGAAGTTGCGTGATGAACGGGGAATGTCCGTTTTATTTATCACCCATGATTTAAGTGTGATTGCGGAAATTGCAGATGATGTCGCAGTCATGTTCCGTGGCAAATTAGTGGAATACAAGCCTGTGCTTGACATATTCGAAAACCCGGAGCATCCCTACACAAAAGGCTTATTGGCCTGTCGACCGGCTTTAGATACGACTTTTAAGCGTCTGCCAACCGTTTCTGATTTCATGGATTTTGAAGAAACAGAGACAGGCGAGTATCTCATCGAGGAAAAGGAATTTGATAAAAGTCAGTTCAATGACTTGACCTCACATGGACGCCAAAGGTTGTTGCATCCCCTTTCCGAGTTGAAAACAATGGGTTACCAGGCGGCTGATGTCAAAGCGCTTCCCGAATCTCAACTGGTCAAAGAAGGGGAGGCCCCCATTTTGAGTCTCGACCAGCTTCAGGTTTATTATCCGATCAAAAGTGGAATTCTTCGTAGAACTGTAGATCACGTGAAGGCCGTTGATGGGATTTCATTAAATATTTATCGTGGTCAGACACTGGGACTCGTAGGGGAATCTGGTTGCGGAAAAACAACAACCGGTAAGGCAATCGTCGGTCTCGCCCCTGTCACGGATGGGAAAATTCTCTTTGAGGGAAACGATCTGGCCCATATGAGCCGGGGAGGCCGAAAACCATTTCGACGTAAGGTCCAGATTATTTTTCAGGACCCTTACAGTTCATTGAATCCTCGCATGATGGTCTCCACCATTATTACCGAATCGATGATCGCGCATAATTTAGGCGCATCCAAACAGGATCGACGCGACCGGGCAGCCTCTCTATTGGAAGAAGTCGGGTTGCCCGTTGAGTACCTGGACCGCTATCCCCACGAGTTTTCAGGAGGGCAGCGTCAAAGAATCTCAATTGCTCGCGCTTTAGCGGTCGAACCGGAATTTATCATTTGCGATGAATCTGTCTCAGCCCTGGATGTCTCAGTACAGGCTCAAGTCTTAAATTTACTCAAAGATTTGCAGGAACAGTATAACCTGACATACATTTTTATCAGCCACGATTTGAGCGTTGTCAAATTTATGTCTGACATGATGGCGGTGATGAATCAGGGAAAACTGGTGGAACTCGGACCGTCAGAAATGATCTATCAGAATCCCCAACAGGGGTATACAAGAAAGTTGATCGAATCCATTCCCACTGATGACTTGATGCAAATCAAGAAGAGGGTTAATGATAGGAAAAAACAGGCATTTAAAGCGTAAACAAGGGGTAATATGTAGATTTGTCAATATGATCCAAGACCTGATTTTCTGCTTTCCGTACAGTAGACCAGTGAAATTGCCATTGCTAACCTTTCCTTCACAGTCTACGGGACCGGTAAAGTTTATGCCGGTGAAATATTTTACCATCCTATACGGAAAGATTAGGAAAAGATGATGACAATAAAACCATCATGGAGAGTCGTTTTAGCAAGTCTGTTTTGTCTGATGCTCATTCAGCCTGCTTCTTCAGAAGAAGCCCCTAAAGAAGCAGCAAAACCAAAAGCGGGTGAGCATGATTGGCTGATCAAGCACCCTACTATTCTGAAATTGTTGAAGCTGCACAATCAAGAACGAGCCAGAAACGGATTACCAGCGCTGACATTGAACACCAAGATGTGTTTGAAAGCGCAAGAGCACGCAAAATGGATGGCACAAACCGGCTACTACCAGCACAGCAACCTGCCTTGGCCTGAGATCATCTTCCAAGGCCCCACATCGGCAGCTGCTGCCGTCAATGGCTGGATAGCTTCTCCCGCCCACCATTCGATTATGCTCACAGGAACACAGGCTGGCTTTGGCTACATGGTCCTGAATGGTCAATACTACTGGGTCGGTGTCTTTCAATAAGATGAGCCAGGTAGAGCTGACACTTGAGCGCAGAACTGCCAAGTGATTATGATAAGGCTGATTTTGGTTGATGTTAAGTCTAAACGCAACTTGCGTTTAAAACCAAAATCAGCCTTGTTCTATTTGGCTTAGTCTGCCACAATCTAGCCTGAGGCGTTCGAATAATTAAATTTTGTTTTATGCAAAGTAAGCCGCTTCGTCCTCCGGTGAATTTTCCGACTTTTCAATGGAGTTAATTGAAGGAATATCCATGAATTTAGTTCCCCGCCTGAATCTATTGCTTTTGATCATTTTGCTCACGTTCTCTCTCACAGGATGTCCTGGACCATCACCTTCAACCGATATGACCGAAGAGTCATCAGAAAATTCAAACACGGCATCAAAAGAAGATGCTCCTCCAGAACCTCTCTTAGAGCCATTTGATGCTCCCAGCTTAGTCGACCTGGATGCTGAGGTTGAATGGGAAGAACAGCCTGTCCTGGATAGTTTGGAGCTACTACGGGAACGTCAGAGCAAAGAAAAGCCATTGGTTAGTGTGGAGGAAGCGTTAAAGCTGAAAAATACCAATCAGGAGATCAACGAAAAGATTCTAAGTGCTCTCGGCCGACTTCCTGAAAATGCTGAAGAAGTCGATTGGAATGCGACCATTAATCGGCATGTGGGTGCTGACTTGAAGAGCACCAACCCAATCATGGGTAGTTCTGCTGTCGAGTTTGAGGTGTCCTCTCTCACCGGATTCGGCCTCTTCAGTTTCGATTGGAACTTTAGACCTTTTGCAGTTTCCGACACCGTGGTCTCCTGGCAGACCAGTAAAGACATGTTATACGACAAAGTCGTTCTCCGAGATGATTTGACCTGGTCAGATGGCACTCCCATCACTGCACACGACATTGTGTTTACTTTCAAGACGATCATGAACCCCAGAGTTCCTGTTCCTGCAGTTCGCTCTGGTACCGACCAACTCAAATGGATTCAGGCCTATGATGATCAGACTCTGGTCTTTTTCCATAAAGAAGCGCTCCCGACAAACGTCTGGAACCTGAACTTTCCCATTATCCCCAAGCACATTTATGAGAAAGAACTGGAAACGGATCCAACTCTGCAAGATAGCCAATACCACGTAAAATATGAAAATGAACCTGTTACCGGCGGGCCTTATGAAATTGAAAAACGAGTCCGTGGGCAGGAAATCATTTTAAAGCGTCGAGAAAGCTGGTACATGCAGGATGGAAAAGAAGTTCGTACTCGGCCCTATTTTGAGCGTGTCCGACTCAGAATTATTCAGGACCCCAATACTGCATTGCTCGCATTAAAAAAGGGGGAAATCGATGAAATGGCGCTCAACCCTGAACTCTGGAAAACCCAAACCGAAAACGAAGACTTTTATAAAACCTGCACAAAGGCGAATGGCCTGGAATGGGTTTACTTTTATTTTGGCTGGAACTGTGAAACCTTATTCTTTAAAGATAAAAAAGTGCGTCAGGCAATGACTTATGCATTTAATCATAAAGAAATGCTGAATGAACTCTGCTATGGATTGTACCAGCCATGTACCGGCATTTATCACGAAACGGCCTGGATGGCTCCCAAACCAATGACCAAACCGTTTCAACAGAATTTAAACAAGGCAGAAGATCTGCTGGACGAAGCAGGCTGGATCGATCATGACGGAGATGGCATTCGAGACAAGGAATTCGATGGGAAAATGATTCCATTCCGGTTTACGATCATGACTGCAAACAGGCCTTTATCCCTTTCTATCTGTACGTTACTCAAAGAAAACCTGGACCAGATTGGGATTATCTGTGAAGTCAAACCAACCGAGTTTACGGTGATGCAGGATAAGGCACGTAATCATCAGTTTCAGGCAATGTTTGGTGGATGGGGGACAGGAACGGACCCTGATACCTCAATCAATTTATGGAAAACAGACGCTCCTCGAAATTATGGTCAATATTCCAATCCAGAAATTGACAAACTGTTTGAAGAAGGGCGACGTGAATTCGATAAAGACAAACGGGCAAAAATTTATGGCAAAATCCATGAGATTCTGTATGAAGATCAGCCCTATACCTGGCTTTATTTCCGTAATTCATTCTATGGATTTAACAAGGATTTGAGAGGTTATGTCTTCAGTCCTCGTGGCCCTTATGGCTATGGACCAGGATTTGGAAGTCTCTGGAAGCCTGTCAGTAAATAGCCTGATAATGCTCTTTTCAAATTGCGTTGTCAGTCGCTACGATTTTTGTTGATTCTGTTAATGGATTGATTGAAAAGCATGTTCAGCTATCTTGTGCGTAGGCTCTTCATCGGCCTGATTACTCTTATTCTGATTACGTTCATTATTTTTGGACTGATCCGTAACATGCCTGGGTCGCCTATTTCGACCCAGATGGCCATGGTGGATCCGGGAAAAGAATTAAATCCGGCTGATATAGAACGCATGAGGAAAGCTTACGGACTTAATAAGCCATGGCCGCAGGCATATGCCCTCTGGGTTGGAAATGTTTTTCGACTCGATTTCGGTCGGTCTATCTCACGAAAACAGCCCGTCTCCCGTCTCATTCATGAGCGCATGGGCCCGACTCTGATTTTATCGATAAGTTCTCTGTTTCTGACCTATCTCCTGGCAATTCCGATCGGCTTATATTCGTCAGCAAGGCAAGGGAAACTGGATGAACGGACGGTCGGAACGATTCTCTACATGCTGTATTCATTTCCGAGTTTCGTGGCGGCTCTGTTCCTGCAGATCTATTTAGCGAACAAATTGGGATGGCTGCCCTTATATGGAATGAAAAGCGATGGTTATTCATCCATGACCGGCGCGCAGCAAACCTGGGATATATTCAAACATGCGCTGATGCCGGTGATCTGTTACACCTATGGCAGTCTGGCTTATTATAGTCGCTTCATTCGCGCGAATATGCATGAAGTTCTGAGACAAGACTATATCCGCACAGCACGCGCAAAAGGTCTGGGGCCGATTAACGTGTTAGTCAAACATGCATTTCGCAATACGTTCATTCCACTGGTCACGTTAATTGGTTTGACTCTGCCATCTCTGTTGGGCGGTTCTGTGATCATCGAACGAATTTTCAGCTGGCCGGGAATGGGGCAGCTTTATTTCGAGTCAATTCTGGAACGAGACTATCCCACGATCATGGGCTTGACGCTGATGTTTTCCATTTTGACGTTAGCAGGCCAGTTGCTAGCGGATATCTTCTATGCGATGGCAGACCCGCGCGTGAAGATTGCAGACCATTAACAAGAGATTATGAAGTTATCATTTATCCTACTTGTCGCATTCCTTTTGAATCATAATAACTATGCAAGAGCAATCTGAAGAAAAGACAACCTCTTCTAAAGAGCGGAAGGCTGTGGCAAAGTCCCCCAGTTTCTGGGCTGAAACCTGGCAACGTTTTAAGGGCCGCAAAATGGCAATGCTGGCTCTGATCTATATTGGGTTCCTGGGAATTGTCGCGGTCTTTGCTCCTGCGATTGCCGGTACGAAACCCATTATATGCAAATACAAAGGACACATCTATTTTCCAGCCATGGGCTATTTTCGACGCGAATGGGAAAACCCGATCTTCTATAAAGATCGATTTCGAAATCGCTTTCCTGAAAATCTCAAGAAGAAAGACCCTCACAGCTGGGCGATCTGGCCTTTAGTCTATCAAGACCCCTATCGCCGTGTTTATGACAATGAATGGAAGGGACTGCCAGGCAATCCCACTCAGGATAACGGCGCTCCCAGTCTGCGAAACTGGTTTGGGACCGACCAACGTGGCGTCGACGTATTTGCGCAAATGGTGCATGGAACCACGATCGCCTTACTCGTCGGTTTTGTCTCGATGGGGATTGCGGGTGTCATTGGGATCATTGTCGGTGCATTAGCTGGATTTTATGGCAAATGGATTGATATGGCACTCAGTCGTCTGATTGAAGTCGTAATGTGTATTCCCACTTTGATTTTAATTCTCGCCATCATCGCCATTATTGATTCCCCCACCATTTGGCACATGATGGCGATTATCGGCTGTACTGGCTGGACGGGGATTGCCCGTCTGGCCCGCGCCGAATTCATGAAGCTTCGAGAAAGTGATTTTGTTCTAGCTGCCAAAACAACAGGCGTAGGTCAGTTCCGAATTATTTTCCGCTATATACTGCCAAACTCACTAGCACCCGTATTGGTTCCCATTACATTTGGAATTGCTGCCGCTATTTTGATTGAAAGCGGTCTGAGTTTCCTGGGGTTTGGTGCCCCCCCTCCCAATCCTAGTTGGGGGACTTTACTCAACCTGGGGCGACAAAACTTACAGATGTGGTGGTTGATCGTCTTTCCGGGAATGGCAATCTTCCTGGCAGTGCTGGCCTATAATCTGATTGGTGAAGGACTTCAGGAAGCCTCTGATCCTCGCTTACGTGATGCTTGAACAATCACAATTCAATTTTGTGTTTGTTCATCTTTCAGTAAAACAGATTCGAGAGTCGTCAATTTTTGTTGAATTTCATCTGTGACGCGCGGTTCTAGAGTGTGATCTCCGTACCGGACCTGGTAATAGAGTTCTGTAAACTGGTCTGGATAATCGGTGATCTGTGCATCAGTCAGTTCGGTCCGTAAGTCGGTTTTGACGTGATCTGAAAACTCTTTCTGCGTTTCTGAACAACCACGAACAAGCCCTTTCTTCTCAAGCAATGCTTGAAACTTCGCATAGAAGGCAATATTCGCAGAGCGCAATGCCCCAGATTGATCTGTTTCTTTATTGAACAGGAACCGGAACAGCTTGATGCTTATTTTCAATAACCATTTCAGACCAAAAAACAAACCGGCGAGAATAAAGACGGCTGCGCCTCCCTCCCAGCTAAACCAACGGCGGGGGGAAGAGAGAAAGCTTTTGACCGTTTTCATGGCAGCGGCAATGGTAGCGCGAATATCCAAAAGCTGTTTTCCCAGTTTTTTTCCGGCTCTGATAATCGGGTCATAAAAAGCACGCTTTTGACGTTGATAGGAAACCCCAATCACATAATCGTTCCAGAATTGGGTCAGCATTTTGCTGGCTCCTCGCCAACTACCCAATGAAGCGGCATTCTTTGCGACAAGTTCTGCCCGCTGTAAAGCGGGAGTCGCATCCATCGTTTCCCAACGATCATCCAGATAGGCCTCGATCCACGAATGGGCATGACGTTGCTGAACTTCGAATTGATTTGATAAATACTTTGGTTCGCCCCCTTTGAATCCAGTAATAACACGCGTAGGAACTCCAATGGCCCTTAACATTAATGCCAGAGCCGACGCATAGTATTCACAGTGTCCTGACTTACGATTGAAAAGAAAGTCTTCAACCGGATCAATCGTGGGATCTTCAATCGACATATTTAAAGTGTAACTAAATTCGCCAGAATCGCGTAAATGTGATTCGATAAATCTGGCTTTTTCAGTGTCCGTTTTCAATTCCGGGTGAGCTGCAATTAAATCTTTGGAATATTGGATGAGTCGTTTAAGATCTCTGCTCGGCAATCTTAAATAAAGCCCCTCACGATACAACTTCGCCAGCTCACTATTTTCGTCAGGATTCTTCGCCGTAAATATATTGTATTTTGTGTTCCCCTCTTTTCCCGGGAATTGTTTTTGACGTACTTCATCGGTTTCCGGATTCAGATAGTCTTTACTGTCACTGAGCATATCCATAGCGACAAGAGGTTGCATCATAAACAAGACCCGTGTCCCTATCGGTTCCAGTATAATTTCCTGCCGATAAAGTTCTTTTATATCAAGCTCATCCGATCTGGTAGGCCGATATTCAGAAGCCCTCAGTCGTTGTCTTCGCGCTTTACTCCAACTTCCATTTTGATACTCTGAGAGCACCGTACCGCGGAAGAGAGGTTCGTCTAAGCCATACCTTTCAACAAATTCTGTGATTGTAACAGGCTCGTTTGTTTCATTATCATAGATCGCCAATTCCAGCACACGCTCAGAACTCTCGAGAATCTCTCCCATTTCGCCGAGTTGTACTTTTTCAGTGAAACCCACCAGTGGTTTATTGCCCCCTTCAAGCGTTTCATTATTGAAAAAAGACCGATTTGCCCATAAACGGGGAATCAGCAAGAAGAAACACATTGAAATTAATAGAGCTGAAATCGAGCAGCCGATCGTCGCCCAGAAAAATTCCGCGGTAAGCCAGCGTCGGCTTTGGTCTGATTGCACTCCCCCTTGAACCTGACTGGGTTGCTGAAATGGCGAAACTGTAGTCTGCTCTACGCTCAGAGTGGGAAGGCCGACCGTCGCATCTTGCTGAAAAAAAGCGTTTCGTGTTCTGTAAAGCGAGAATACGGAAAGCGTCCAAATGGCTAAAAACAGATAGATGACAAGCAAAGTACCATAATAACCCGATTCAGTGAGGACCGCCCCGACGGCGATCTGCAGAAATCCCAATGCACAGAGCCACCAATATTGGGTATCGCTTTTCTTCTGTAAAAGAATGATCCAGGTGAGATAAACTAAAAAATGGGCACCGGCAAGCAAACGTCCTTCGATATTCGAGAAAAATTCTGCACAGACAATCAGAATCGCCAGCAGACCAAAAATGTTCGCCCAGAGAGGACTGAGACTGAATTTCTCCCAGCGATCTGTAAAGAACAGCGTCAGCAACCCCAGGGGAATTGTCAACAATTGTGGGAAGATGCCCCCTTCGGCCATCATAAACATGATGCTGGATAAAGTGACAAGCAGATAGATACTAACTTGAAATGTGAGAGTTAAATTCACAAGAGTTACTCAGCTAATAGAATTTATAAGAAAAGAATTCAGTCTGTTTCCAGAACGAGCCAACGAGAGAGGACTTCAGGATCTGCTTCAATCATTCTCCATTGTCCATGGACTTCGACTCCCTGTTCTTCAAATATCGTTTGCAGGCGGTTGTGTTTTTTTGATCCAGTTTCGTTTCTTGTTGTGAGTAGAACCGTTCTGGAACGCGGGGAACTCATTTGTGAAATCAATTTTGCAAATTCGCCATCGGTCTGTGACTTACCTGGTTCGAGTGTTGCCAGAAAATCCAATAAATATTCCAGCCCCATCGAACCAATGCCGACTTCCAACAGCTCCAGAGACTTGCCTTGAGAAACCAGAGTCAGTTTTGTATCTCGGCTGTATCGTAAATGCTCTCTGCAAAGTGTTCCTACAAAACTGATCGCCCATTCCACACGTTCTGCCTGTTCCTGGTTCGCAAAAGAGGGCAACCACAAGTCCAGTCCGATAATTAAATCGTAGTTTCGATTTTGATGGTATTCCTGAACCATCAATTCTCCCTGACGGGCAGAACTTCGCCAGTGAATGGCGCGTTGACTGTCACCAGATCGGTACTCACGGATGTGGTTAAACTCGTCATCAAACACACCACGTCGACTTTGATTCTGCTGAGCCATTTCTGCGATCGAGAAAAAATCGTCAGCCCAATGCGAACTTAATCTGCCAATTTGAGGATGGACGATGATTTCACTGTATTCAGAAAAAATGGCGCCACGTTTCACCAGCCCCAGAGGATAACGGGTTGAAACCTGTAAAGGTCCGAATTGATAAATCCCTCTATGCTTCAATTTCGCATAATAGTGAGCCGACAAGTTCTGACGTGGCCCAACGCGTCTGAAGACAACTGATGCTTCCAGTTGATCATCGCGATTGGAGAAGCTGTCATTCACTTCCATCAGATAAGCCGCGATGAGTCTTTTATTATTTTCTAAAATGATTTCAGCGGTAAAGGTTTCACCGACCATTACTCTTTGGGGAGTGATTCTTTTTAACTTAATGTTCTTTAACATGCTGTATGTGATCCAGCCATTGAGAACAAATGGCCCCGTCATCATCGCAAATACCAGCATTAACATGTTTTCGCGAGAGAGCACAGATCCGACAAAGAGCACCATCATGATTAATAAATAGACGACGCCATCTCGGGGGAGGGAGACACGATTTCGCCCAATCCGTTTTAGCTGAAATCGCTTTAATTTCGGAAAAAACGAAATCAGAACTTGATGGAATCCCCAAAGAAAGATGCCTGCCGCAACAATCCTGAGTATCAGAGGCAAGTTATGGTGCAAACGGCCGAGTGTGAGTGGTGCTTGAAACGTATAAGTAAACACAAAGGCGGCGACGAACATGATAATCAGCCCCGGACGCCATTCCGCTCGCCTTTGCCAGAATTCATTGAGTCGATGCTTCATATCATAGTATCTAATAACAGCGCCACTAAAATCAGAGAGACATGCAACAGCCTTTCTTGTGCTGCTTTCATTTTATCAGCAAGCAGAGAAAGATCTATGGCGAATCCTACCGAAAAACAGGGATTGATGTTTCTCTCCATTCGACTGGAAAGTGAACTTCGGTCCTTACTTCAATGGGTGAAGTCCCGCCTCCTTCCGTTTTTGATTAAGCGAGTTAAACGCGCGTGGATCTTTCTTGCAAAACTTGATCAACTGTGATGAAGAACACCCCAGAAACTGGCAGGCTGCTTTCACATCAAACTGAAAATGGGCGATTGAATCGAGTGCTTCAGCAAGGAGTGCCGGAAAATCATCATGCTCCGGATTTACTTTGAGTGTCCCATTTCTAAGTCGCCCTTGCCAAAGTGGAGAAGGGGATTCCGGAATCTCCTGCAAACGATATTCGATTGCCAGATTCACCCGCAATCGAAATATCGCCATCTGACGATTTCGAGCCTGCTGTCGTGTTTCAGACGCTTCTCCGATGATATTTGTTGGAAGGTGCTTGATCACAACTCCGGTTTCCACTTTGTTGCGATGCTGTCCTCCTGGCCCTGAGCGCCTGACATGCTGGATTTTACAATCTTTGAGTAACAACTCCTGATCGAGGCAAGCAGGATGAACCTTTCCGTAGAGTGTTTTCACAGAATCGGCCGAAGTCATCTCAAATCACTTTACTTTTCAAAAGAAGCCATGTTGTGTTTTCAGCGTGCTTCACAGATCAAAATAATCCGACTATGATACAGCGGGCGGTCTATGATTATAGATAATCTCGATCGCCTTCTGCCAGACTGTGTCCAGTTTTATTGTCGCGTTTCCAAGGCCATTTGGACCGAGTATATTAGATTGAAACACGCTATGGTAAAATGTGATGCGATCTAGAACTATCCTGCCAGAGTCAATGGCTCCTCAAGAATTTGGGTGTAACATGCAGAACTTGACCATAAAACCATTCGCCAGAAGGCTCTCACCAGGAATTTGTTTCATCACAATGATCTGCCTGCTGACCTGTGGCTGTGGGACTCATGACCCCAACAGCAGGGCAGTGACGGAGTTCGTTCTGCAGGCCGGGGGGAAAGTCATTCCGGTCAACAGTGATCTCCCCATCGATACAACTGGCAAAATTCCGGAAGGAGATTTTGCTGTTCGAGAGATCGATTTAACAGATGCCAAAATTAAAGATCTTGATATGAAAAAGTTTGTCGATTTGCCCTATCTGGAATCGCTGAATCTGCACGGAACCAATCTGACCAACAAAGGCCTGGCGAATATTTCTGGTTTACCAAAGTTGCAATCATTGGAAATTGCCTACACGCGTGTCACAGATGAAGAGGTCAGTAAACTGACACGATTTCCCCAATTGCGAAAGATCTTTCTGTACGGAACTGCGGTAAAACCGCAAACGATCGAGGACCTCAAAGCGAATCTACGCGACTGTACAATTTACAAATAGCCCGCAGCAAAGATCAATCAGAAGTACTTGAGATCGGTTTCTGCCAGGGAACACTTCCATAACGCTGGATCTCAGCCCGCAGCAGTGCTGACATCTGATTGAACTTTTTTCGATTTTTCTCGGCGAGATTATTTTTCTCCAGCGGATCAGCTTTCAAGTTGTAAAGTTCCAGCGGCGCGAAGGGGCTGTTCTGCAGTAGCTTCCAGTCACCACTGCGGACTGCTTCAATCGTTTTTCCTCCATAACGCGTTCCTCCTTCACGTCTGCGATAGAACCAGTTCTGCCGTAAC
This sequence comes from Gimesia alba, assembly GCF_007744675.1. Classification (NCBI taxonomy): domain Bacteria; kingdom Pseudomonadati; phylum Planctomycetota; class Planctomycetia; order Planctomycetales; family Planctomycetaceae; genus Gimesia; species Gimesia alba. The sequence goes on along the minus strand of NZ_CP036269.1, from coordinate 3,842,038 downwards.
GGAGCCTGCGTCTTACCTTCAAGAGTTGGCAAAATACTGACGGCGTCTAAACCTTCAGGTACAGAAATTCCAGCCGCTTCGCATACCGTCGGGAACAGATCCATGCTCATTGCCATGAAGTCACTCTGGGATTGGGGCGCAATCCGATTTTGCCAGACGACTCCGGTAGGAACTTTCAGCCCCCCTTCGTAAACGCTCTGTTTGCCGTCGCGAAGGTTCCCATTATTCGCCCCCACACTTAATTGTCCGCCGTTATCCGAGCTGAATACAATGATCGTATTCTCGCTTAAGCCTGTTTGATCCAGTGTCTGAATGACTTTTCCGATTCCCTCATCCAGGTGCTCAATTAGCGCAACCAACTTCGCGCGTTTGGGGTCGATGCCGGGTTCACGTCGAACGACTTTTTCAACCCACTCTTTCGGAGGTTGAATGGGAGTATGCGGAGCATTGTAAGCCAGATACAAAAAGAACGGTTTTGGACTCGTTGCCTGTTGCTGCAAAAACTCACAGGCCCAATCTGTAAACAAATCAGTGGCATGGCCTTGGGGATCAATCGTTTTCTGATTGAGTCGCATATAATTTACGTTGTGTCTTCGGTGCTGGTAATAATCATCCATCATGTCACCAAGAAATCCATGAAAGAAATCAAATCCACGCTCATTCGGTGTATTGGGCGATTCAAGTCCCAAGTGCCACTTCCCAATGATGCCGGTGTAATAGCCTGCTTGATGAAAAACATCCGCTAATGTGATTGCCGTAGGCAATAAGTACCCCCAACTATTCTCAGGGTGAGTTCGGATCACTCCGGGAACACCAACCAGGTCTTGATAGCGCCCGGTCAATAAAGCAGCTCTCGTCGGAGAGCAAACAGGGCAGTTTGCATAAAAATTTGTAAACTTCATCCCGCGGCCAATGAGCTGATCGATCTGCGGCGATTTCAAATCGGTGGCCCCATAGCTACTCAAATCACCATAGCCGAGATCATCTACCAAAATCACCAGCACATTCGGCTTGGTTGGCTTTTCTGCAGCCTGAAGCGGTAACCTGGTCCAGAGTACAACGGACAGCAGAAATAATATCGGTTTGAGCATTTTCACTATACGCATCGATTCGATCTCTTTCGTTTAGATGATTCGTTGAAGTTTTGTCCTGGATTAAGGTTCGAATTCGTCCCAGAGTTTTTCAAACTCAGATTCAAAACGTATCAATAGAGCAGGGTCATTTGTAATAATCAAGTTTTCTGAATTGTTTTTTGATGCACTCCGGGTCCAGTTATAGCTGCCTGTTAACATGAATTCAGAATCAAACAAGGCAAATTTATGGTGCATATGAAATTCCGTTTGATCAATTCGAACGGGGATTCCAGACCGGGAAAGCTGTTCGATATCTGAACCCAGATCATAAGATTTATCATTATCTGAGATAATTCGAACGCTGACTTTGCGTTGATGGGCATCTTGAATGGCACGCGTGACTCGGTCATCAGTGATTGTGAAGACACAAATATCAATTTGTTTTCTTGCAGAGTCAATCATTCGACAAATACGATGCGAGCAATCATCGCGGGGACTGAAGAGCGCTTCCGATTTTAAATCCGACTCTCGACTTTTGGTATTGGCCAGAATTTTCATCACATCTTCCAGCCAGGCCAGGCTTTTCTCATCAGGAACAGTGGCGGGCTTGTGCTCCCGAAAGATCTCAAACGCTTCTTTGCGAACGAGCGCCAGATTATGGTCCGTAAGCGTGATATGAGAAAAGATCTGGTTCAATGCGGAACGTTCACTGCGCGTCATCTGAAAATCTGCAAAGGTTTGCAGTAACATATTACGGATTTGCGAACGATCCATGATTTGGTCTTGATCCTCTCAGATTAATTGGAATGATTACTATTGGTATCTAGACTGTGTCCAGTTTTACTGTAGCGTCTCCAAGGCTATTTGGACCTGGTATATTAGACTGAGGCATGCTATGGTAAAATGTGATGCGCTCTAGGATGTAATACTGTTCCTTTTATGGTAGCGTGATCTCTCTTGCTGGAAAAGACTCTTGTATGAAACTATTGATCTCAGGTAGCTCTGGACTGGTTGGTTCTCAGTTATGTCAGAGTCTGGATTCCGATTCTGCTTTTGAAATCGTGCGTCTGGTTCGTTCTCCTTCTTCTAAAGGCATTGGCACATCCGTGATCTGGCAGCCTTCTCAGGACCGTCTTTCTCCCGATTTGTTATCAGGAATCGATGCCGTCATTCATCTGGGAGGCGCAAATATTGCGAATCAACGCTGGTCTCCTGATGTCAAACAATCAATTTATAACAGTCGTGTGCAATCGACCAGCCTGCTGTCCAATACGTTAGCTTCATTGGAAACGCCGCCGTCCACGTTTTTGTGTGCTTCCGCGATTGGCTTTTATGGAGATCGCGGAGCAGACCGGCTCGATGAAAGCAGCTCTAAAGGGCAGGGATTCCTGGCGGATGTTTGTGAAGCCTGGGAACATGCGTCGCAACCTGCAGTCAAAGCCGGGATTCGTGTCGTGAACATGCGGTTTGGAATGATTCTGGATCAATCAGCGGGGGCGCTTTCCAAAATGCTGACGCCGTTCAAGCTGGGAGTCGGCGGAAAAATTGGTTCGGGTTCACAGTATTGGAGCTGGATTGCCTTACCCGACGTCATCAAGGCGATTTTATTCTGCCTGCAAAACGAAACGATACAGGGCCCGGTCAACTTTGTTGCTCCAGACGAAGTGACCAATCTGGAGTTCACAAAAACGTTAGGCAAAGTTTTGTCGCGTCCCACCTGCTTGCCGGTTCCCACCTTTGGAATTAAAACCCTGTTCGGTGAAATGGGGCGAGAGCTGATGTTGAGTAGTGCCCGCGTTACTCCTGAGAAACTGCAGTCTGCCGGGTTCGAATTCCAGTATCCAAAACTGGAAGACGCACTGCGCGCCATTTTGGCAAACTAAGCAGAATTCCGTTTGAGAAAGGCTAAAGATTACTGCAGAATCGGAAGCGATGAGCCTGGGTTATGTTGAAACTCTTTGGTGACAATTGATCCGATTAACGTGGTCGGCGTCACATCAAAGATTTCCACGTGAGCTAGAGTACCCGCTAATCGCGGATTGCCATCAAAGACGACGATACGATCACAATTCGAACGTCCCATCAGCTGTTCAGCCAGAGTGTCACCGGCGTCTTCACTGGCTTTCAGCGCTGATTTACTGGGCCCTTCGACAAGAACCTCGACTTCTTTGCCGATAAACTCGGCGTTATCTTCTTCGCTGACCTCGTTCTGCAGCTTTAGCATTTCATTATTGCGGCGTTTCTTGACTTCGTCCGGAATGTCATCCTGAAACCGCTCTGCTGCTTTGGTCCCCGGTCGCTCGCTATATTTGAAAATAAAGCTGTTCTTGAAGCGAAACTCCCGAATGGATTCCAGGCTTTTCTGATGTGATTCTTCCGTTTCTCCCGGATGCCCGACAATAAAGTCGCTGGAAACAGAACAGCCCGGCAGAATTTCGTTGACCCGCTGCATCATGTCGCGGTAATCCTCAACGGTATATCCACGCTTCATGATTTTTAAGACATCGTTGCAGCCATGCTGCAGGGGAACATGCAGATAACGCGTCGCTTTCGGGAGATCCCGAATCGCTTCCAGAAGATCGTTTGTCATATCTTTGGGATAACTGGTGACGAATTTGATGCGTGAAATCCCCTCGACATCGTGAATCAGATACAACAGATCAGAAAGCCGAAACAGCTTGCCATCCTGCGTATGCTTATAACTGTTGACAGTCTGTCCCAGTAATGTGACTTCTTTCACACCTTGATCAGCGAGGACTTTGACTTCTGAGAGAATTTCGCGAGGGGAACGGCTTTGTTCCGGCCCTCGTGTTGAGGGAACGACGCAATAGGAACAAAACTTATCACAGCCGATCATAATCCGCACAAACGCCTGATAAGGCGAGGGCCGCATTTCCGGATCACGCAGGGGATCATAACTTTGGAAACTGTTGGTAATCTCAGCCAGCTTGCCATCTTTGCGGCCTAAGCCCACAGCCAGTTCGCGGCTCCGTTCGCTTTTGCTGTGATGAATGCGTGCTTTATCGATCAGCCCGGAAACTTGTGCCAGTTGGCCTGTTCCGACGACAAAATCGACCTGAGGTGCTTTTTGAAAAATCAGCTTTTGATCTTTCTGCGCCATACATCCCATCACGCCGATAACTTTCTTCGGATTTTTCCGGGCACCGTATCGCAGTCGGCCTAATGAACTGTAGATTTTATGCTCGGCGTGCTCTCTGACGCTACAGGTATTGAACAGGATGGTCTCTGCTTCTTTTACATCCTGCGTGAGCTCATAACCCCGTTTTCGAAGATCAGCCACTACCAGTTCGCTGTCCAGCATATTCATCTGGCAGCCTACGGTTTCGATGTAGAGCTTGTGATTATGGTCTGTCACAACATCTGGCAGGCCTTCTGTCTCAGCGACAGGAATCTGCTCTGAATCGATGTTACCGGTTTGATCAATCTGAGACATGAACTGATTCAACTAATCAAAAAAAGAAAAACGCATCTCAAGCGGAAAACCGTTCCACCAGATCTGCGAATATTCGAGGGTCTAAAAAATTATAGCAGTGACTAAGCTGCTGATGCTTGCTGATCTGCAGAAGCAGGATCTGTCTCTGCATTTAACGAATCACTACTGGACGCTTTTTTCCCCTTGGGGGCTAATTCCTGCGTATATTCAATGGCCAGTTGCTGGACCACGACTTTCTTGTGATGCGTCATCAACGAAGCCAGAGACTTTAACGCTAAAAGTGACGCGACAACGTACAAGATTAGATTCCAGACATCCATGTCAATCCTCCTTGAGATCCATGGTGGCACTTATAGTGATTTTAGTTGCGACCTACAGTTAACAACTCCCTTAAACCCGTCGCTCACAAGCTGATACGCGGCTTGAACAGGTATTTTTGGCAACACCTGTTAATATTTCAATATCATTTAAGCCAGTTTCATGAAACCCACACAAAAGAATCACAAAAAACAGGCATTTCTACGCTGATTTATGAGTTTGAGGAGCGATTTGCCCCCGATCGCTCCCCAGCCCCCCCATTGACTATTCGCGAATTCGTTCCACATAAGAACCAGTCGCCGTGTCCACTTTGATTTTTTCGCCCACATTGATGAAGGCAGGCACATTGACCGTAGCCCCTGTTTCAATCGTGGCCGGCTTGGTCACGTTGGTCGCTGTATTTCCTTTTGCGGCAGGCTCTGTATAGGTCACTTCAACGATCACCTGCTGCGGCGGGTCCATTCCAATCAGCTGATCATTCCAGAATAACAGGCTGCAGATCGCCCCATCCAGAAGATATTCCGCGGCATTTCCACAGACCGATTCGTCAATGTTATATTGTTCATACGTTTCATTGTCCATGAAATGCAGCCCGTTCGCATCTTTGTACAGAAACTGCCCATCGCCTTTGCGGATATCAGCTTGTTCCAGGCTCTCACCTCCACTTTTATAAGTACGATCGAGAATGGTTCCTTTGAGCAAATTTCGCAGTTTCGTTTTGTACAAGGCCTGGCCTTTGCCTGGTTTGACGAAATTGACTTCGATCATTTCATAAGGATCACCTTCGACGATCACCTTAACGCCCTTGCGAAAATCGCCTGTACTGATTTGTGGCATCGCTTAATTTCTCTGACAATAAAAGTGTTGTGAAAAAGACATTTGTGTTTTGTTTCCAAGCCCGAGAGAATAACATATCTTAAACCGGTTGCAAACGGAGAGCAGGGGAAATGTCGACCAATTTCTGGCGCCTGCGCTTCGTAGAGATGCCTTTTTGCTGAAAACAGATCTTGCTGATTTCCCGCTATTAAAGACTGCGCGTGGCCTCAAACTGCTGAATTATTTGGAAAATTGCCTTAAATGACCTCAACGCTTTCAGAATCCACCTGGCAAAAGTCGCTCGCACAGGCCATCCGTGACCCCAGACAACTGATTTCCCAACTCAGGCTCCCTGAATCCTTGCTGCCCCCGGCTCTTAATACTGTTCAATCGTTTCCGCTCATGGTCCCTCTGAGCTATTTGAATCGCATCGAACCAGGCAACCCAGAAGATCCGCTTCTCAAGCAGGTCCTGCCTGTAAATTATGAGAATCAAACCGTTCCCGGGTTTTCTGACGACGCCGTCGGTGATCTGAAAGTACGCACCACGCCGGGGATTTTACATAAATACCAGGGTCGTGCCCTCTTGATGGTGAGCGGCGCCTGTGCGATCAACTGCCGTTACTGCTTTCGTAGACACTACCCTTACCGCGATGAGCCCCGCACACTGGCTGAGTGGGAACCCGTCTGGGATGCACTCAGCGCGGACACTTCGATCCAGGAAGTGATCCTGAGTGGAGGAGACCCGCTTCTTTTGACCGACCTCCGATTACAGGAACTCTGCGAGCGAATTTCTGAAATTCCGCATGTGAAGCGGTTGCGGATTCATAGTCGCATGCCAGTGGTGCTCCCCGATCGAATTCACTCCGGCTTGCTGGAACTGTTTCAACGACTCGCAGAACATGGGACGCTCGTCTGGATGGTCATTCACGCCAATCACCCGAATGAAATCGCCGAGGACGTTGAAACCGCTCTCAAACAACTGGTTTCTGCAGGGATTCCGGTTCTCAATCAATCTGTATTACTAAAAGGCATCAATGATTCTGTTGACGCACTCGTCAGTCTCTCGGAGCGTTTAATCAATCTGGGAGTGACTCCGTACTACCTGCATCAACTGGACCGCGTTGCCGGCGCTGCGCACTTTGAAGTGCCTGAAGAGCAGGGGAGAGTGATCATCCACGAATTACGCAGACGCCTGCCTGGTTATGCCGTCCCCCAGTATGTTCGAGAAATTGCCGGCGAATCGCATAAAGTTTCGTTACTCGGTTGAATCTCGCGTTCTGGCATTCAGCTCAGAAAACAGTTTCACAAAACGTTCTCCTCGTTCGGCGAAACTGGAAAACCAACCGTAACTGGCACATCCTGGCGATAGTAAAATCAGGTCCCCTGGTCCAGATTGCCGAATTGCCCAGTCAAAGGCGGCTTCAAACGAAGTTTGCTGAGGGGAAATCACTGTCGAAGAATTCACGTCCGACCGCTTCTTCAAATTATGCATCAGCTCAGAAAGCACCGGCCCCGTCTCTCCCATTAATGAAGTCGCTTTCGAATGCTTCAGGATCTGAGTGGCAAAATCCGTCAAATCCACTTTTTTGTCTGAGCCTCCTGCCAGCAGGATGATGGAACAATTCTTAAACGCTTCCAAAGCACAAATAGCAGATTCCGGGGTTGTTGCCAGGGAATCGTTATAAAAACGACGCTCGAGAAATTCTCCGACGAACTGGAGTCGGTGGGGCAGTCCCTCGAAATTTTTCAGTCCTGCCTGAATCGCCGCAACTTCCACGCCGGCACAAGTACAAGCAGCAATCGCTGCTGCCGCATTCATCCGATTATGCATTCCAGGAACATTCAAGTGTGGCAGAATTGTGTCATTCTGCTTCGTCAGTTCAAATGCATCTCCCTTGAGCAAGACATCAGGCTGAGTCTCCGGGACAGCTCCATACCGGACCATCTTACCGGCGGCACACCAACTCTGTAGTTCCGGTTCTTCCGCATTGATGATGCTAAAGTCGTTTTGCGTCTGCCAGCGAAAAATGGTCTGCTTTGACTCACGATAGTGCTCGACCGTCTGATGCCAGTCCAGATGATTGGGGCTGAAGTTGGTGACTACCCCAATCTGCGGGCTGGCCTGAATCCGATTCAATGCTTCGAGCTGGAAGCTGCTCAGTTCCAGAATCACCCAGTCGTCAGGTTGAATCTGATCGACGACCGGCAAGAGACTGACGCCGATATTGCCTCCCAACCAGCAGCGAGCGCCTGAAGCTTGCATGATCGCATGAATCATGGCTGTCGTTGTCGATTTTCCATTACTCCCGGTCACGCCAATCACTCTCGCGGGATTCAACTGCCAGAAGAGCTCCATTTCACTGGTCACAGGAATTTGATGCGCCTCTGCGTTTTTCAGCAAAGGATGGCTGGGGGGAATCGCTGGGTTGACGACCAGCAGATCGGTTTCAGGCAGTTCGTGTGGCTCGCTTCCCAGCTGATATTTGATCTGAGACAGAGTTTCGAGCTGCTGCAGGGAATCGGTAAGCGACGTTTCGTCTTTGCCGTCGACAACCGTAATCTGTGCCCCTTGGGCCGCCAAATATCTGACTGCAGCAATCCCTCCGCCGAACCGGCCTAATCCCAGCAGAGTGACGGGACGTCCCTTCAATTCAAAATCTTGGATCAGATAAGGATTTAATGACATAGCGTAATGCGACTCTTTCTCGAGTCAATGAATTGAGAACCGACTTTGGAGGGGCCTTGTATCAGTAGGTTTGCATATTTGGTTGATCCGCGGTAGTCTGATTTCGGAACAAAATTTATTAATCATCCCGCATTCAGAGGATCAGCCAATGATACTCGCCGCTGATAAGAATACCTGGTTGGGGCTTCATCCTGCCGACTGGATTGTACTGGCATTGTACTTTGTCGTCATTCTTGCGATTGGTCTGTGGTCAATCAAAAAAGTAAAAGATATGACGGACTTCTTCATGGGGGGCCGCCGGTTCGGCAAAGTCTTCATGATGTTCTTTGCCTTTGGATCGGGGACAAGCAGCGAACAAGCTATCAGTGTGGTGGCAGGTACCTGGCGCGCCGGTCTGGCAGGTATCTGGTGGCAATTTCTCTGGCTCTGGGCAACTCCTTTCTACTGGATCGTTGCTCCGATCATGAGACGCATGCGCGCGTTGACTACGGCCGATTTCTTTGAAACCCGGTTCAATGGCCCCACGGCTGTCCTGTACTCATTCTATGGGATTGCGATCTCAATCACGTTTATCGCCGGCGGTTTGTTCGGCACTGGTAAAATGGTGGATGCCTTGACCGGAAATGAACTTGATCGCATGGCAATTCAAGCCAATATTATGGTTCCTGCTGCTGAATGGGATGCGAAAGAGAAAACATTTCAAATCACAGAACGCCGACTGCAGGGGTATGAGTATGCAATCCTGGCGGTGACGGTCATGTTCGTCATCTATGGAATGGCGGGCGGGCTGGGCGCAGCGATTATTACCGACTTCATTCAGGGTATCCTGACGATCATCTTTTCCTTTTTACTGTTGCCGTTCGTCTTTTTTGAGATCGGCGGCTTCGGCAAACTTCATCCCCAGTCAGAACTCAAACCGGGTATGCTGGATCTGATTGCCAGTCCAGAAATCGCTGCCACCCTGGGGAGTGAGCCAATTACTCCATTTTATGTCTTCATGCTATCGGTGACTGCTTTGGCGGGCATTGTGATTCAACCGCATATCATGGGGGTCTGCGGAGCAGGGAAGACTGAATTCGAAGGCCGTTTCGGTTTCACTGTAGGGAACTTTCTCAAACGATTCTGCACGGTCGCCTGGACCTTTACCGGCTTGGCATGCATTATCTGGTACATGGGAGACAGCAGCCCTTTGAAGACCTCACCCGATCCAGCAGATCAGGCGATTTATCAATCATTGATCATGCGGGCCAGTCCCGAATTCCACGACTTACCTGCAGAAGAGCAAGCGAAAATCGAGACCACCGATCGTAATTTCGCCGATCGACTCTTCGGGATGGCGGCACATGATATTCTGCCTCGGATCGCACCGGGACTGATCGGCTTGTTGCTCGCTTCGCTGCTGGCCGCCGTAATGAGCACCAGCGATGCCCAGATGATTATCTCCAGTGGTCTGTTTACCGAGAATATCTATAAAAAGAGCCTGGTGAAAAATCGATCGCAACGACACTATCTCTGGGTCGGGCGTATTGCGGGGCTGGTGATTGTGATCCTTGCACTCATTTTGCAGACGACGTTTACGGATATCATTGCGGCTTTGAAAGTCATTGTAAAAACTCCCGCCTGTATCGGGATCAGCCTCTGGTTTGGGATCGTCTGGAGACGCTGGAATGTGATCTCCGTCTGGGTTTCTACTGTGACGGGAATTCTGGCCTGGATTGCGGTTGCCTTCTATCCGGACTGGTTATATCAATCAGGAATGCTACCGGATATGATGTTTAAGGTTGATGGTGAATCAGTCAAAATGTGGGACGTGTGGCAGATGTTCTCCTTCATGAGTCTGGCGATCCTGAGTGGGATCATTGCCAGCTTCCTCACGCCTCGCCAATCACAGGAAAAACTCGACCATTTCTACAACTTGATGCATACCCCCGTCAAATTGAACGAAGTCATCGAGTCACCTTGTACCCTTCCGGAGAACCCGGAACCGGTGGGTAAAAAACTTTTTCCCAATTCCAAGGACATCGAAATTCCCAAACCGACGCTTGAGGATCTCGGCGGTTTTATCCTGGCCTGGTGCGCCGTCGGTGCGATCATCTGGCTGACGAAATATCTCGCTGCAGTCGCTTAAGGAAAGGAGCGTCCTGTTTCCGGTTGACAAACTCAAGACGCTGTTATTCTGAATCAGAAGTCGAAATACACCTGAATTCAAGACCAATATATAAATTCTCCTGTTCGCAGGGAGCTCTGGTTAGCGTTGAAAAACACGTCTATCGATTGCTTTCACAGGCACTTCAAAGTAGATCACAACAGCTTCTGTGGCTATCAAAGGGGATCACGGGGTGTTCATTTTCGGTCAGGGTTTTCATCTGTGCCAAGCAGGAACTACTCAAACCTGCAGGCAATCGCTTTTCAGTGCGCGCATAAAAAACAGCCGGAAACAAAAATGTTACCGGCTGTTCAAAATTGTGATGAAGCTACTTAACTCTAAATTAACTGCGATAAGTCACAGTCACTTTTCCGCGTCGAGATTCAACCACGACGCTGTATTTACCATAATCAAATACTTTGCGACGGCCATCTTTACTGCAGCGAACGCACTCACAAGCACAAGCAGGAGCACAAATTTCTACAGCAACACACCCAGGCTCACAACAGCTGCGTTTGGGAGCACAAGGATCAACAATGGTGACCAACTTCGGATTTGAGCAGGGGGCAATGTTGCGAGGCCGCTTGTATTTTACACAATCGAACAGCGGAATCGCGTGGGAAGCAACATGATGCTTATACGGTTGCGGTGTCAACTCTGGCATCGGCTCAGGAGCAATTGCAGTCGCAGGGGGCGCTGCAGTCGTTTGACTCAAATAAACACCCTGTCCCAAATCAAATGCAGGACCTTGTGCCTGAGCTGCCGTAACGGTAAGGGCCATCATACCCAATGTGTAACAAACAATCTTGTTCATCTCTGAATACTCCTTTTGCTACCACGGTGAACTCCATGAAGGTAGCGGATTGATAAAAATCAATAATGTCTCTCCCTGACGACGTGCCTGGCCATTCTCCAGAATGTTAAAATTCAGGCAATTGAATAGTCGGGATGTTTTCGCGGTTGTCCACCACCAAATTATAACCTACCTGAAACAGGCGGCTGAAATTTTCGAGCAAGGTAATGAAAAACCGGTATCAGTTACGAGCCTGATAATGGTCAGAGATAATAAGTGAACTTTGAGATGACAAGGCTGGTTTGTACTTTTTTTACGTAAACTGTCAAACAACCCCGAACCGCCCGATCGGAATATTTTTACACCATTGTATTTCAAAGTCTTTAATGACAGGGAATTGCAGTATCTCCAAAGGAAATCGTCATGCACGACACATGGGTTTTGTGAATTGAGCCGATTTGAGCTTCTCAAGAGTTCCCGGCAATACGAGAATAGGAATTAAACAAATGAGGTAAGCTGGAGTTGCATCAGCGGCTGAGATCACACATAATCTAATTGGTTTAATTTCAAGGACTTGAGGGAGATATCCATGAACGAGCCGGCAAACCGGTTAAAACAGAAACCAATCTTGCGCTCAGCAGTAGCGTCTTATGCCTGTCTATCTGTTTTGTTACTCTTTACAGGCTGCGGTGGGAGTACCCCACCGGCAACGCCTCCGCCACAATCTCAAACAGCGACCACTCCCGCACCGGCTCCCGCGAATCCTGCTGCTCAGACGGCTCAAGCAGAGCCTCAAAAAAATGATAAGAAAAAGGAGGGCCGCAAAATGATTGACGGCATCCCATATGATGTCTGGTTTGATAATCCGTTATCAGTGGCGGGAAATACTCAGGCAGTTGCCCCCGTTTCGCTGCCAGGTAATGCAGTCACAGCGACTCCCACGACGCCCGCCCCCGCAAGTGAAATGAAAACCGCGGCCACGCCCGGTACCCCAGTCGCTGGTGGGATCGACTGGAAAACCATCATTCCCATGCCGGTTCTGGAAGCCCACGTGAAAGAAATTCGGAATCGACTCACCAAAAATATGCAGTCGGTTGGTACCTACAATAACAGCTACCTGGAAATCCCAACGTTCACAACAACCCTCGCTGCACTGGCAGGCATTGTTACGGAACACTCGGAAGACGTCAGCTGGAAAAAAAATGCCAAGTATCTGCGTGATCTGGCAGCAGGGATTTCAGCAGAGCCTTTGAAGCGCGGCGCTAAATCGTTTCGTGAGATTCAAGTTCCCTATGAACAAATGATTGTGATCATGAATGGCAGCCTGCCTGCAGGAATTGCGGACGCGGATGAGAAGAAGCCCCTGTCCGATGTCGCTTCAATGGGAGATTTGATGAAGCGGGCTGACATTGCCTCGAAATGGCTGAAATCAAATGTTGGTAGTGCGGACGCGTTGAAATCGGAAAAAGAGAAAGTAATTGAGGAAGCGCATCTTTTGGCTGCCATCTCAAAAATCATTACAACTGAAGGATACGGTTATGTCGATGATGAGGGTTTCTTAAACCATGCTAACCCGATGGCAGAAGCCAGCCTGCAAATGGTTGCAGCGGCAAAAAGTGACAATTTCCCGGAATTCGATAAAGGGTTAACACGAGTCTATAAAGCCTGCACGGAATGCCATAGCGAATATAAAGAGTAAGACCAATTCGACATGGATCTTAGCTGACTCAAACACACCAACACCGGCAAGCAAGTCGCAGAGAGGAAATCGAAGGAATGATACACAATTGGTGCCATACAGGGCTGAGAGCCTGCTTATTGATTACGATTCTGGGAGCTGGCAATTTTGTCCGTGCAGATTGGATTGAACTGGTCAACGGCCACAAAATTCAGGGAGACGTACTCAAGGAAAGCAATAATCATCTTCTCGTCGATATCGGCATTGAGGTTCTACGAATTCCGGTGGATCAGATACGCTCACGGTCAAAGTCCGATAAGCTGTCTGATGTCAAAAAAACGATTTCCCAAAGCAAAGATAAACTCTATTCCGTTGCCGAACTCCCGGTGAAAAGTATTAAGGAACTGGCCCGAATTTATGGGGAAGCAGTGACTCTGGTTCAGACCCCCAGCGGACTTGGCTCTGGCTTCATCATCAATGACCGCGGCTACTGCGTCACGAACTATCATGTGGTAGAGAAAGAAACGCGGATCGCCGTTACCATTTTTCATCGAACCGCGAACGGAGAGTTTCAACGTCGACAGATCAAAGATGTGGAAATTGTGGCGTTGAACCCATTTTTTGATTTGGCATTGCTACGCATTCCGCGACAGAAAGATATCTCATTTCGCACCGTGTATCTGGCAGAAAATGATCAACAACGCGAAGGAGAAGAAGTCTTTGCCATCGGAAACCCACTGGGGCTGGAACGATCTGTCTCGCGTGGAATCGTCAGTACTCGGAATCGCAACATGCAGGGGATTGTCTATATCCAGACAACAACCCAGATCAATCCCGGTAACAGTGGCGGCCCCTTGTTCAATTCGCGTGGGGAAGTCATCGGCGTGACCAATATGAAGTTGATTCTCGGCGAAGGCCTGGGCTTTGCGATTCCGATTACCTATGTGAAACATTTTCTGGATAATCGTGATGCCTTTGCATTCGATAAAACGAGTCCCAATACAGGCTATCGCTATTTTGATGCGCCTCGCAGAAAAACAGTGAATTCTGAAAAGTAAGTGAAGATTTTTGCAACCAGTGTCTGTTTTTGCTGGTACACCCTGATGAATTTCCCCCGTCAATATTTTTGTATCAGAGCAGGATGCAAGGCAGGTTGGGGTTGTCAGAAAAAACAGAAATGCTACAAATAATCAGTATTTATTATCGTCGTGCTCAATTGCTTCGACAGGGCCTTTAAGTCAAAGCGAGCGTGAGATCTTTTAAATCCCTTCTAAATAAGAGAAAGAATGAAGGCTCCAATGAGAAAGCCACTTTTGTTTTTTACTTTGATGCTGATGCAGGCGATGTTCCTGCTTACCACAGTTCAGGACAGCTATGCACAAGACCGTGTCAAGGCGGCCCAACGTATTCCCGCAGATTCTTTGCTCTACTTTTCGATTCCCGATGTTGAAACATTGGGTGATAAGTGGAGCCGGTGTTCCATGGGTCAGATGACTTATGATCCCGCATTTGCTGATCTGAAGAAAGATCTGATCAAACTCTCCGAAAAATTCTCCGAAAAGTTCGAAGAAGAAACAGACTTGAGCCTCAGCAATGTTCTCAGCATTCCCAACGGCGAAGTCGCGCTCGCGTTCGTCAAAAGTGAGGAAGGAAAGTTTGGCGGCCTGGGTCTGATGGAATATGGCGAAAGCGGTGAAATCCTGGAAAAGATCCTGGAGAAAGCCGCTGACGGCTTTGATAAAGAAGGCGCTCAGCGTTCAATCCGCAGTGTTGATGGAACAAAAATCGTCGTGTATTCCTTTGAATCAGACGAAGACAATGCACCGGTCAAAGTTCCGCTGGCAAAGAAATTTGCTTACTTCCTCAAGGACAAAACCTTTGTTGCCTCAAACGATGACAAAATTCTGGAATCGGTTTTAGCCAATTGGGATGGCCAGGGACAGAATACCTTAGCGAGCAAAAAAGAATATCAGTACATTCAGAATAAATGTGCTGATGCAACAAATCCGGCCGTTATGCAGTGGTACATGAATCCCATTGGTGGTCTACAGTCTATTTTAGGTGTTGCCAGCCGTATCAATCCGCAAGTTGGTATGGTATCGGGATTCCTTCCCGCATTAGGGATTACCAACCTCAAAGCAGTTGGCGGCTCGACTTATCTTGCAACGAAAAACTACGACTCGATTTCGAAATCGTTTACTTATGTTGAAATGCCGACTTCCGGTGTGATCGATATGTTTAAGTGCCCGGCAGTCGCTCAACAACCGCCGATCTGGGTTTCCGACAAAGTCTCAACCTATTACTCAATCAACTGGAGCATCAGCGGTGCTTATGATTCGATTGAGACACTCTTTGACGGTTTCCAAGGACGTCCCGGAGCACTCGCAGCCATCATCGATCAAATGGCTGAGAAACCCGAAGGGCCGAAAATTCACATCAAAAAAGATATTGTCGATAATATGAGCGGCCGCATTCAGGTCGCTACGGAATTGACCGAAGGGGAACAAGTTGACTTGACTAAAATGTCGGGCCAGTTCACCGTGGCGTTCGGACTCAAAAATTCTGACGCATTCCAGAAAGTCATTGCATCGCTGACTGCCAGAGATGACTTCCCGGGTCAGACTCGAGAGTTTCAGGGAATTACGCTCTATGAACTCCCGGGGGCCATCTTGAGTTCCCCCACGGATGCTGCCTTCTGTATTGCAGAAGACCAACTCTTCATTGCCAATGATGTCAAGCAAATCGAAAACGTCTTACGCAAAGACCGTGGCGTTGGTTCGCTGGTCAATAGCGACAATTACAAACGGATTTCGGAAAACTTCCCCGAGAAAACGTCTATCATTACTTATCAGAATGCAGACGCACAGGTTCATGCTCTCTATGAATTAATGAGAAAAAATGACAACAATGTCGATCTGCAAGGGCTTGATTTATCCAAGTTGCCTTCATTCGAAGTGATTAAAAAGTATTTGCCCATTTCAGGCGGATATACTGTTCCCGACGATCAAGGGTTCTTCACTTCCACTTTTGGTATTAAAAAGTCTGAAAACTAAAATATTTAAATCTCATGCTTGAGCTTAATAACCCGGTGAGACCTCTCACCGGGTTATTTTTTTGGCCAGACTAGAACTTGTCCCAGTCCCAGCGTTTGCCATTTGAATGATAAATGTCACTTCAAACTGCAAAGACCGATTCCCTGAGTTCAGAGAAAGTGAATCGCTCAAAAGTTGAAATTTCCAAAGCAGGAATTCTGGTCATAACTCAGGCATCCAGATATATTCGAATGAATACCACCAGCGCACTTTTGAACCATCGTTGAAAAAAGAGAATCGACCAATGCGAAAGTCATTTTTGCTGTCTGTTTTTTGTTTGACACAAATCTTCTTACTGCCGGGTATTCAAGACAGCGCCGTGCAAGCCAGTGGTCAGATGGCACGCCGCATACCTGCTGATTCTTATTTTTATCTCACCATGCCGGATATTAAAAATCTGGTGGAACAATGGAAAAAACGTTCTGTTTTACAGATGCTGGACGAGCCCGCCTTTGCAGATTTTAACCAGAAACTGAAAACGAACTATGAGAAAGCATCCCGGGAGATCGAACAAAAAACGGGATATTCTCTAGCTACCATTTGGGATGTTCCCAGTGGAGAAGTTTCCATTTCCGCCTTCAATACTTCAGATGACCACATTGGTAGTGTCGCACTCATGGAGTATGGAGCAGGCGAAAGCAGTGTGGTTTTGAAAAAACTATTAGGGCTTGCTGCCGATGAGATGACCAACGGCGGTGCCAGTCGTTCCATTAAGAGCGTTCGAGGTACCATCTTCAGAATTTATTCCTTTGAAGAGACAAGACAAACACCAGATTCCAGTCCCTTCGCCAGAAAAGTCGCGTATTTTCTAAAAGACAATACGCTGGTTATTTCAAATGATGACAAGCTGCTGGAATCCATTTTAACTAACTGGGAGGGGCGTAAAGGAGATTCTCTGGCTGATAACAAAGAGTTTCAATATATCTTCAATAAATGTGCCCAGAAAGATGCGGCTGCCTCCACCCACTGGTACCTGAACCCGGTCGGTACCATTCAATCAACATTGGATATTTATAAAAAATCCGAACCAATGGCAGGCATGGCCCAGGGAGTGTTACCCTCACTGGGAATTTCAAATTTGAAAGCCGTGGGTGGTTCAGCTTATTTTTTTACCAGAGACTACGAATTTATCTCAAAGACCTTTACCTATGTGAAACTGCCTGGCTATGGCTTGATCGAAATATTTCGCTGCCCCGCAGTCGCGCAACAACCTCCCTGGTGGGTTTCGAATCAATGTTCCAGTTATTACTCTTTCAACTGGGCGATTGACGATGCCTATCAAGCTGTTGAATCATTGCATGACGGTTTTCGTGTGAATCCCGGTGCACTCGCACAAGCCATCGATGACTATTCGAAGCAAGAGGATTCTCCCAAAATTCATCTTAAGAAGGACATTTTGGATAACCTGACTGGCAGAATTCAGATTATCGCAACCCAGCAGGGCGAAGAAATTGCTGAACAACTCTTAGGAAGATATACGGTCGCAGTTGGCCTGAAAAACCCGGAAGCATTCCAAAAGATCATGCACGCATTACTAGAATGGAATGATTCCAAAATAGCGACGCGAGAGTTTCAGGGGACCACCTTGTATGAATATCCCGAAGGCCTGATCCCTGCCGCTTTTTGCATTACCGATAATACACTGATTGCATCAACCAATGTGAAAGCGCTGGAAAAAATCATCCGGAATGATCGCCAGACAGACTCGTTAGTCGATGATCCCAATTACAAAAAAATATCGCAGATTTTCCCCACAAAGACCTCGATCATTTCATACCAAAGATTAGATACGTCGATTCTGGCAATCACACAACTCTTCCAGAAAAACAAAGATTCCGTCGACATTGATGAAGACATCTTATCCCAGTTTCAGGATCTTGAAGGCGTGATCAAATACCTCCCGATTACCGCCGGTTATACCGTTCCTGATGACCATGGCTTTTTCTCTGTCCGGGTTACGATGAAAAAAACAGCGGAATAATGCGTCCCCTTTAAAGAAGCAGATTCAGGGCATTCGACAAGTCACTGAAATCAGTCCGATTTTTACGAAAATTGACCAATACTTATCGGTTGGAATCGTGTTTAATGTATTAGACCGGGCAGGGGCAGAGGAGTCCCATTCCAACCTCAGTAAGGGTATTCCTGATCAAAACCTTCGGTCAGGGGCCTTTGGAATGCGTGCTGGAAACGTGTTCGGGCATGAAATCTCTGGAACTTTTTCTATCTCAGCAATCCCATGAAAGGGACTGTCATGAAGCGCACTTACCAATGTTTGACTTTGTTGACTCTGCTTGGCTTTACGGTCAATCATCTCGCCGCAGCACCGGAAAAAGACGAGTCCCCGTCTCAGAATATCTTCCAGCAACTTGACAAAAACTCAGATGGGACAGTCACGGCTGAAGAAGTCCCAGAGGAAAAAGAACGTTTTTTTGATCACCTGATTCGTATGGGCGATCAGAACAAAGATGGAAAACTGACAAAGGCGGAATTCGAAGCAGGTCTGAAAAAAGAAGATCAGAAATTTCCTGCAGGTGAAGGTCCCGATCGTAATCGGGGGCCCCGGAATTTTGACTATAAAATGTTTCTGAGTCGTCTGGACCGCAATGGTGACAAGAAAATTTCCAAAGAGGAACTTCCCGAACCATTACGAGCGCGGATGGAACCTTTGTTTCAACGCTTAAACAAAGACGAAATTTCACTGGACGAATTTGAGAAATTCGGAAACCGGTTTCGGGGAAACAGACCACCCGGAAATCGCCCCTCCAAGCCGGGAGCGATGTCGGAAGGGGCACAGCGTTTTTTCAATATGCTGGATACCAATCAGGATGGCAAACTTACCCTGGACGAAGCGCCCGAGCGCGGAAAACGAATTCTGAAAAGCATCCTGGAGAAATCCGGAAAAGGCGAAGATGCAGAACTGACGAAAGAGGAATTTCAAAAAGGATTAGCCGCCTTTCGTCCTGATCGCCGTCGTCCCGGCCGCAAAGACGACAAAGAGATGAAGCGTCCGGAGATGCAAAAGGACACCGAACGTCGTGCCGATCGTTCTTCAGGCCGTTCGCCAAAGCGTCGTGAATTGCCGGAAGAGGCACAGCAGTTTTTCGAAAGGCTGGACACTAATAAAGATGGCAAACTCACACTGGAAGAGGCTCCGATACGAGGAAAACTTTTTGTTCGACAACTTTTAGACAAATCCGGAAAAGGTGCGGATGATGAACTGACGAAGGAAGAATTCAAGAACGAGTTCACTTCGTTTCGTCCTGATCAACGTCGCCCCAGCCGTGAAAAAGACAACGAGATGAAACGTCCGCAAATGCGTGATCAAGCAAAAAACCAGCCGAGTGATTCGACCAGGCGTCGTCCCGGTTCCAATTTCTTTCGAACGGTCGACCTGGATAATGATGGAAAATTGAGTAAATACGAGTTAAATCATATTGATCGCGTCTTCGACAGACTAGATCGAAATCGGAATGGCTATCTCGAATTAGATGAGGTCGTGGGACAAAGGCGAGGTAGAATCAATCCCGTTCGTATCGAAAATGGCATTCAAAAAACAAAACTGAAATTAGAAACAGAGAAATAAAACGTCGGAGTAATCGGCTTTAAGAATTGAGCTCCCCAGAGGCAGTCTGCTCTACCAGAGCAGGACTGCCTTTTTCTTTTTGCAGATGTTGCACCCAGGCAGGTGGCAGATTGAACCAGACCCAGTCAGTTTGAATGCGATACAGGCTGGTGTAATGGCTCATAATGTCATCAATTTGCCGAATCCGCTGATTCTCTTCACCCCGCGAGATCACTTTTCGCACAGGCCGCACATACATATATTCAAAATACGACAAGACTCCACCCGGCTTGAGTAGGCGGAAATAGGCTTCAAAGATCTCCCCCACCAGATCCGTGGGAAAATTATTCAAAGGCAGGCCGGAAACAATATAATCATATTCCTCGCCTGCACCATATTCCTGCAACGGGCAGTTGTGGATTGACGTCTGGTCCTTGATCGCTCGAAAGCCCTGTTCGCGATCAAAGCGTTTATGCAGAATCTCAACAAACTTGTCGTTCAACTCCACCAGATCCAGTTGGTCTCCCGGTTGAATCTGTTTGACAATCTGTCGTGTCACAGCGCCCGTTCCCGGTCCGATTTCCAGAACTTTCTTAGGCCCTTGATGCTGCTTCATCGGTCCCGCCATATCTGATGCCAGAAAGCGGCTACTGGGAGCAATCGCACCGGTGGTTTCAAAGGTCGTACGAAACTGTTTGAAAAATTCCAGATAGTGTGACACGGTTATGGTTCCTGGTAAGTCATCAAAACAATAAGAATAATTTGAAACCTGAACTTAAGAAAGTGCGTTTCGTCGCGCTGCGCCGATCTGCTTTGCTTGTTTTACAATATCCACTCCGACGGTTTCGCTCCACTCCGAGAGTAACTGTGTAAAGACAGGTCCCGGAACACCTTCTGAAATGAGAGATTCTCCAAAACGGGTAACAGGCATCAGACAATACCCGGTCGAAGACGTCAATGCTTCATCGGCTTCGAGGATCTCTTTTGCCGAAATATCAGCCTCTACATAGCGAAGTCCCAGTTGTTTCACTAATCGGACCACCATCTGCTGGCTGATCCCCCCCAGGATCTTCTCCGGGCGAGGTGACACAATGAGATTGTCTTTCACGAGATAAAAGTTGCCAATCGTGGTTTCCGCGACAAATCCTGCAACATCAAATAACAGTGCGCTGGCCTCTGGCTCTGTCTTGCGAACCAGTTTGTCGGCGCGATACAGGTGGATACGGCTGCGAGATTTGACCCGGGGGTCAAAAATATTGGCATTGAGCTGCTGCACTTCAGATCTCACCAGATGCTGGCCGGCCGTGTATTTTTGATCCCAAAGCTCAAAGGCTAAAGGAAACGTATGCACGCAAACCGTCGGCGTACGACAGGTTTCAAGTTCGGCCAGTCCCAGATAGGGCAAGTTCTGGCCTGCCGTGATGAAAACCGTCAAGCCCAGATCGTTCTCCTGTGGTAGCAATGCGGCATTCTGTTCAATCAAGTCTTCACAGATTTGCTTGAGCTCTGATTTTGCTAAAGGAGATTCGATGCAAACATAATCCATCGCAGAGTAGAGACGGTCCAGATGCTCATCCAGCATAAACGGGCGATGTGCAAAGGTGCGAACCATCTCCGTCACAGCAGCCCCGTACACAATCCCCAGGTCAGTGACTGACAGCTTTGCTTCTGAAAAAGGAATCAAGGCGCCATTGAGATACGCCAGTGGTTCAGTCATGCCGAAATTTTCATCATAAAAGTGGTTTCGTTGAAACGAAGAACTGGAAGCTTATTCAGGAACAACCTTAGTAACCATAATACACCGGCTGCGAATACACGGGGACAGGTGCCAGATGCTGGGGATATTGAGAATTCAGATAAGGCCGCCTGCCATAGAGTCGGACTTGCAGGTACATGAAGTTTGATACCATGCGGCAGCCAAGCGGAAAGGCGGAATGATCGCAACGGCGATGCAATTCCTGTCGGAATTGTAAATCACAATAACGCCGGCTGATACCAGGAATTTCATAACACCGATCGTGCTGGAAGCAACTACCCCGGAAGTCAGCGCCCATGAATCCCTGAGGCGTTAACATCTGTAACAGCGGCGCACCATCCGGGCCGCAAGGATACCCCCATCCCTGGGCATAAACAGAAGTTTGACTGCTTGCACCAGTCAGCAACCAGACTGAAAAGATCAGGATGACCAGTTTTGATTTCATGTCAGGACTCGCTTCTTTATCTGAAAATTAGTCAACCGAAACTGAGAACGGGAACGGGACTGAGGCAGTGTTGTTTTTTACGATTTTCCTCTCTTGGCGTGTGAATCGCAAGTTTCGTTGATCACCACTCTCGGATTCCCCCAACAAAAGGCCAAATCGGCGGATTTTGTTGTCAAAAAAATTGAACCAGTGGTATGACTTCTGAGTCAGAGCTCGATATACTGCCAAAGAGAACTATTGTGCTAACTTGAGATCTGACAATCATTTTTTTACGATTTCCAGTAGCCATTGTAAATAAAAATACGAACTTAAACTGAGAGCTAAAAGGATTGATCAAAATGGCGATACCAGCAATTCAACCAGGAAAAACCAAAGTCGGCTGGATTGGAACAGGGGTCATGGGGGCCAGCATGGTCGGACACCTGATGGACGCCGGTTTTTCAGCAACCGTCTATAATCGTAGCAAATCAAAAGCAGAACCTCTCATCAAAAAAGGTGCCAGCTGGGCCGACTCTCCCAAAGCAGTTGCAGAAGCCTCCGACATCATTTTTTCGATTGTTGGTTTTCCTGCAGATGTCAGAGAAGTCCTGTTAGGAGAGCAGGGTGCCTTAGCGGGAGCCTCTGCTGACAAAATCCTGGTCGACATGACAACCAGCGATCCTTCTCTGGCCGTAGAAGTGGCTGAAGCAGCGAAAGCCAAAGGGGTTCATAGCGTTGATGCCCCTGTCTCCGGTGGAGATGTCGGAGCCAAGAACGGCACCCTGTCCATCATGATTGGGGGAGACCAAGCTGTGGTGGACGCACTGCAACCCTGCTGGGATGCCATGGGGAAAACCATTGTGTATCAGGGAGAAGCCGGTTCTGGTCAACACACAAAAATGGTCAACCAGATTCTGATCGCGACAAACATGATTGGCGTCTGCGAAGCCCTGCTGTATGGCTATAAAGCAGGACTCGACCTGCCCACCGTGTTAGAATCGGTCGGCAGTGGTGCGGCAGGCAGTTGGTCGCTCTCGAATCTGGGTCCACGGATTATGGATAATAATTTTGATCCGGGGTTCTTTGTCGAACACTTTATCAAAGACATGGGCATCGCACTGGCAGAAGCCAAAGCAATGAACCTGAGTCTGCCTGGACTGGCATTGGGCCATCAATTGTATCTTGCGGTTCAAGCCCAGGGACATGGCCGTGACGGAACCCATGCGCTGCAACTGGCACTGGCGTCTTTATCAAATGTTGACTGGGAACAGCGTTCCTAGTCGAACATCAGATCAATCAAATAATTGGTGAAGTAATCATGTCTCTGGCCAACAGGATGGGCCAGTCGAATTTGTTTTGAGGTAGAATAAGCATGTCTAATCAAAGTGACCTGTTTGCAGGTCTGGCGGTGGCAATGATCACCCCCTTTAAGAATGGAGAAATCGACGAAGCAGGTCTGTGTGCACTGGTCGATTACCATATTGAACAAGGGACCGACACCTTGTGCCCGGTGGGAACAACGGGCGAATCACCGACTCTCTCCCACGATGAACACAAGCAGGTGATTTCGATTGTTTGTAAACATGCTGCCGGCCGGATTAAGGTCATGGCAGGGACAGGCTCAAACAGCACCCGCGAAGCCGTCGAATTGACCAAATATGCACAACAGGCAGGCGCCAATGGTGCTCTGCACGTTGCCCCTTACTATAACAAGCCGACTCAGGAAGGCTTCTATCAACACTACAAAACGATTGCGGAATCAGTTGAGATTCCGATTGTGATCTACAATATTCCCGGTCGCACAGCCAAGAATATCGAGCCCGAAACGATTATTCAGCTGGCTGAAATTCCGAACATCGTAGCGGTCAAAGAATCCACGGGATCGATGGACCAGGCATCTCATATTCTCTCAGCCTGTGACCTGGCTGTTCTTTCTGGTGATGACAGCCTGACATTGCCCTTGATGGCGTTAGGAGGAAAAGGCGTCGTTTCGGTTGTGGGAAATATCGTACCAGGCGATGTAAAAAGCATGCTGAATGCCTTCAACGCCGGCGATTTGAAGCAGGCCCGTGAATGGCACTTTAAGTTATTTGCTCTCTGCCGTAATCTACTGGGGCTGGCGACAAACCCGATTCCCATCAAAGCAGCCATGCAATTACTGGGACGCGATAATGGTGAAGTCCGGCTCCCGATGACACAACTTGACAGTGCCTCAATGAAGGTGTTGGAGAAAACATTAAAAGATTATGGTCTTCTATAATCGATTCGCGGCTCAGATTTTTTGACTTGCGAAGGTAGAAAAATACTAGTCGCCCTTGTTTGAGAGTGTTCAGAATAGAAATTTCAAGTCAGACACGTTCCCCATTTGAAAGAGGTATCGCTAGTGATATTTGGTTTTGGAAAATCCCGGGAAGAAGAGGAAGAATTCGAAGAAGAAATTGAGCCGGTCTCCTTCCAAGGCGCTTTAAATGGGCAACCAGCGAATCTGAAAGATAACGCACGACTTGTGAAAGCGGGCCTGATGCCTGCCAAGGACATCATTACTGACGGACTTGCCTTGCGGGCCGAACTCATGCGGTTTGAACCGAAAGGGGAACGGTACCAGATTGTCTTTTATGTCGACGGCGTTCCCAATCCCGGCCCCAAACTTTCAAAGCAACAGGGGATGGCAGTCGTTCAGGTCATCAAGCTGCTTTCAGGGCTGAATATTCAGGAACGTAAACGACCTCAATCAGGAGGCGTCCTGGCTGAACTGGAAGAAGTTCCCTACCAGTTACGTGTTTCAACGGCTCCCGCGCAAGGCGGAGAACGACTGTCTGTGAAAGCCATCAATTTAAATCAGCAATTAGATCGTGCTGATGACATTGGTATCACCGAAGAGATGAGAGAACGGATTCGTGAGCTCAGTAAAGGCCGTCACGGTTTGATCCTGGTGAGCGGCGCCCCCAGTTCCGGTACCACAACGACAACGGTGGGAGTCGTGCGTTCTGTTGACGCGTACCAGTACACCATCTTTGCTTTGGCAGATCCGGAACACCGCGAATTGAGCCACATCGCAACCCTTGATAAAAAAGAAGGGGATACGTTTGACGATGAACTTCGCAGAATCATTCGCATGGAAGCAGATATCATCTATCTGAATCCGATCACCGATGAATCGTATGTCGGCAGTATCCTGAATGTCAAAGATGAAATTACGATGATCGCAGAAATCTCAGCTAAAGATGCGATCGCCGGTTTGCTCAAATTCTGTAAACTGGCAGGCAGTGTGGAAAAAGGCGTCGATGCCCTGCGCTGTGTTGTGGGTCATAAGCTGATCCGCACGCTCTGTAATGATTGCAAAGAAGCCTTCCGCCCCAACCCGAAACTCATCGCGAAAATGGGCCTGCCTAAAACCACAAAAATGCTCTACCGCCCCCCACGTCAAACCGTTGATGAAGATGGGAACGAGATCGAGCCTTGTGAGAAGTGTGATGGCCTGGGGTACTATGGACGTACCCTGATGCTGGAATTGTATGAGATGACCGATGAAATGAAAAAACTCATCATCAGTGATCCCGATCCTGGCAAAATCAAGGCCTTCGCCAAAAAAGCAGGGATGCCCAGCTTCCAGAAAGACGGAATTCGCCTGGTCGCTGAGGGAAAAGTCTCACTGGACGAACTGCAGCGCGCCTTTAAGTCATAGGCGAACTGTGTTCTAACATGTGACTGTCCGATTAATATTGGCGTCGTTCGATACTGCTGTTACGATCCGTAGCGAGACTGACGGTCTTTTCAGGAGTTGACGATCATGGTTTATTTAACGCGCGCGAAGCTGACTGGTATTTGCCTCGGACTTATCACCATAGCCATCTGGTACACTTACGAGAGCAAACCCCAGAAAGTATCGGAGTCTTCTCCACCTTCAAGATACATCAGCAATGGGAACGATGTGCAGTACTTTCCTGCCAGCCCTGAAGAGGAGCAAAAACTGCAGGAGGAAATGTTAAAATACCGGCGGGAGCAGAAACGCTCTACTCGACCTTAGCTAACGGTGAATTCCCCCTAAGTTAACATTGCCGCCTCTCTATCGTTTCCGGCAGTGTTCATATTTTCCCATCCTGCCATATCTATGCCCTGCGGACTTTCTTTATACAAAATATTGTCCGATTAGGAAGAATATACCGAAGATTCCGGTTTTATGTGTCGATAAACCAAGTACACACATTGTACTCATGTGTGACCTTGCGTGTGACTTCCCGAACAAGTCACCGGATTCAGTAAAAGGACAGACTGTTCCCAAGGTGTTCCCGGCTCCTGTCTTACCCTGTTTACACGCGTCTCCCCAACAGGTGCCTTTCGACAACTTTTCAATTCCGAGGAAAATCATGGTAATTCGCCAGTTTAAAAATTGGTCAAGTTTAGGAGTTCTGGGTTTAGCATTAATCGGATTAACCAGCACCGGTTGCCAATCCAGTATCGGCGGCCAGACGTTGCCTTCCGCTTATTACCTCAATGATGACGTTCAGTTCTATCCCGCAGGCCCAGAAGAACAACTCTACAACCAACGCGAAGTTCTGGAACAATACAAACTGGAGCGTAAGCTTCAAGAGGATCAATAAATCCTCGATGCACCAAATTCGAACAGGCACGCCTGATTATAGTGTGCCTGTTCACTTCTGCTTGCCCTCAAATAAAACAGGGGGGACTCCTTTCGCGTTCTCAATTGCAGTTTCATGCGCTGGAATTACATGAACTGCATGCGAAAGGAAATTAGCCGGGCACAGAGAACGGGACTCTCGCCCGGCTTTTTTACGTATCAGCAACAACCGGAATCCCCTAGGTAGCGTTTATTAATTCGAACGGTGGCTACCCAAGACGTCCAACCGGGGCTAATGCCCTGCGGCTAGTGTCTTTTTTTGCGGTCATAGTCCAAGAAACAAAGGCAATATCACACCATCGGCTACGGTTTGATCTTACATAGCTCACTCTGTCGACCGCAAAATCACGCTCAATACTATTAAATAAACACTACCTAGAGCTGCTTCGACATCTTATCTGCCAGACGGGTCAGTGCCGGGCTCACATCCGTTGGCTTCAGATGCACGTTAATCACGCTTAAACTGTCTTTATTCGCCAAAGCAGCTTTGATCGCCTTCTCCAGATCACCTTCCGTGCTGACTTCAAAGCCCCAGCCGCCACCAATCAGATCGGTAATGTTATGATATTTCCAGTCCGGGATATCGTTAAACGGACCTTCCTGCAGAAAACGTTCTGTGGTGTAGCCTTTATTGTTCAGGACAATGACTATCGGGTTATAGCCCAGCTTGAGTGCTGTCGAGAGCTCAAGACAGGTCATCTGAAACGCCCCATCGCCGACAAGGACAATCGGTCGCAGATTCGGATTGGCTACCTGTGCCCCGATCGAAGCCGGTATGGCAAAACCCATTGACGTATAATAGGCGGGACTCAGAAACTTCGTATGCGTACTAATCATCAAATCCACGGCGCCAAATAGACAATCCCCCACATCAGTGACCACAACCGTGTGATTCCCCAGAATCTGATTGATACTCTCAAACAAATGCTTTGTGGTAATCGGCTGGGAAGGTTTCACCTGAAACTCAACTGGCTGAGGACGCACATTGTCCGGGATTTTACGCACGACCACCTTCATTTTCTGCTTGCCCAACTCTTGGACAAAGTCAGAGAATACGACATCGTGGAAGTGATGGTAACTGATCCGCAGCTTTTCACTGGTCGCATAAATGCACTTACCGGGATCCAGGTGAGCCGTGTAAATACCCAGGTTAATATCCGTCATAAATGTCCCCAGCAGAATCACACAATCGCTGTCTTCGACATAACGTTGGACTTCATTCCGTCCCATCGCCCCTTCATAAACTCCCAGGTAAAGCGGATGTGACTCACTCACGACCGACTTACCCAAGATCGTTGCGCACATGGGGATCTTGTTTTTCTCTACAAACTTCAACACCTCTTCCCGCAAGCCAAAGCGGTGCACTTCAACTCCTGCAATGACTACCGGCTTCTTACTTGCCTGGATCAACTTCTTCGCTTCCGCCAGTGACTCACGCAATGCGTTTTCATCGCTGGTTGGCTGCCGATCATCGGGTACATGTGGAATGATGGCTTTCTTGTGCACACAATCACGAGGCAGTTCCAGATAAACAGGTCGCTTATACCTGACACAGGCTTCCAGACAGCGATCTATTTCCTGAAACGCAGTCAGCGGGTCATCAAGCAAGGCGGTTGCCACGGTGATTTTTTCAAAGACGTCCCGTTGCGTATGAAAATCTTTCACGCGATGATGGAGTAGGGGATCGGTTTCCCGTTCTTCCATACCCGGAGCACCACTAATGACCACAACGGGCGACTTTTCGGCATAGGCACCTGCGATGGAGTTACACAAACTCAACCCACCAACACAGTAGGTCACGCAAACGGCTCCCAACCCATTGACGCGTGCATAACCGTCGGCAGCATAGCCGGCATTGTCTTCGCGGGTTGTTCCAACGACCTTAATCGGGCTCTCTTCCAGCATCCCGTAAAACTGCAGAACAAAATCCCCCGGGATGCCGAACATCTCGTTGATACCGTAATCCTGCAAACGCTGAATCAGATAACTCCCGATCGTATGGACTTTACCATTCCCTTTGGTAGAAGCACGTTTGGTCGTTTTTTTTGCCGCTGTCCGCGACTTCGCAGTACCTGATTTTGCCTTGGAAATTGTTTTTCGAGCCGCCATATCAACCCCTTCCTTGCAGAATGAAAATCAACGTAAATACTGTATATGACTTCATATAGTCATTATAACATTATTCAGGCATTGATTAAGGGCGTTTTTCGTAAATCATTGATTTACAAGATGATACAGCCGAACAACAGCACAATTCCTGAGCCATTTCCAGAACTAGCGACGGATCAGCTTACGCAGACCGCGACGCTCCGCATGTTTGACAGGCTCAGCATCCTGACCTGGAACAGGTTGAGTCGACGCTGGCTCGCTGTCGAATTGCCCCCAGTAACTGTTGAGCAAGCGATAACAGTCCAGATAACGCTGAGAATCCCAGGCAAACGAAAGTGTGGACACAAGCTTGGTTAACTGCCTGTCGTCTTCGGGAGAGATTTGATGGATCTGCAGATCGACGTCATCAATCCACAATTTTTCCGCCCCGAGTTTTTCAATCAGAATATGCGCATTGGTAACCTGCTGGGATGGGATATCCTTCACACGAAACAGATATTTTCGCCATTGCTGATCGACAGAGATGATTGCCGACTGAACTTTGAGTTTTCCATTCTGCTCCGCTTCTAATGCAATCCGAACCTGCATGCCTTTCGTATTAGTTTTCATCCAGACACTCATATTCAGATAACGGCAATCCTGTAATGGAATCACATTTGTCTTGAGCGAATTATTTCCCGCTGCGCGGTCTAACAGCAAAGAGGCCTTTCCGGAATGAGACTGAGAACGGTCCAGATTCCAGGAAGGGAGCTTCTGGTCCTTGGACTCCCAACCTGCGAGAATATAGTCGCGGGATTGTTGCCCTTCAAAATCAGCTTGCAGGACAACAGCAGTGGCATCATTCATCGCCTGATGCAGATTGATCAAACTCCGTTTCTTTTGATCAATCATCGCCTGCAGATCTACTAAATTCTGACTCTCTACTTTTGAATCAACCGAAATGATTTGAACTTGTGAATCCTGAATTTCGAATGCCTGAAAATCAAAGGCATCTAACTCCACAGAATAGTTGACACCTCCGGACTGCGACGTTCTCGTTTTGATTTTTTCTCCATTTGCCAGAGAAATCACAGGCTTTCCCGAAGGCACATTCAATTCAACCGTCACCTGGCAGGCATAGGGAAAATCATTCACCAGATAATAAAAGGTTTTGTCTTTTCCTCTCGATAAGCGGGCGACGATAGGCTGCTTTGATGCTTGAATCGTTTGAAAAGGTCTCGCCGGTAATTTCTGCAACTGGGTACGTATTGACTGAGTTGTCTGTTCCTGACCGAAGGGAATGGTCCAGCCACCATCGAATAGAATATATGGATCCTGCTGTGCGATCGAATGCAAATATCGCATGCGGTTTGTTCTGCCTGCGGGGGTTGCCTGGGCCACAAGCCAGGTAAACGCTGGTTGCCACGGGGAAAGACGGTCAAATTCAGAAACCCGAACTTCTACCGGATGATGATAAAACAAAGTTCCATTCACGCGTGTTTTAAACGCATCAGCAACGGTAGGATGTGTATTGAGTATATGGGCGGTCGATGTTTTTTGCTGATCTGAATGAAATTGCTCCGGCCGCAAGACAACTCCATTGCTGATTTGGTCATAGCTGGAAAAATCGAGCCCCATCTCCATCAACACAGGCCGTAACTGTGCTCCTGCTTTCAATGCAGAAATCACATCACCCGCTTTACTATGTGTGGGTACCAACTCTCTGGCAGCAAATACGATCTGGGCATCAGGACGCGCTTTTGAAAGGATTCCCGCCAACCGTTGATGCAACGTTTTAATTTTCTGGCAGCGCCATTGCGTCCACTGCGGAAATGCAGTCGTGGTCAAAAATTGATATCGTTTTTCATATTTTTGTGCTCCGGAAGCGGCAGGAACTTTGACGCCGGTCTCTTCTTCAAACAGAGACACTGTAAAATCGTCATACCCCCAACTCAAGCCGGGCAACTGGAGATAACCATTCAAACTTAATTGAACAGCCACACCTTGAAAGGCTGCATGTTGACTGTAACGAGCCACCAATTCACTGAAAATCGCGGCTATTTCATCCTGAACGCGGGGGTGCAATGGATTGTAATATGGGGCTTGCCCGCGGGGAGCTCCTTTTGCGTGCCGCCAGGTTTGTCCTTTCTGACTGACCAGTTCAATCCCGACGGCCTGCTCTGATCCTCCCTGAATCGTCTGTTCCAACCCGGTTAGAATCGAAGAAAACTGCAATTCCGGCATCAAAGTCAGTTGCTCACGATCAAAAATCTGAAACAGCATTTCCAGTACATCTTTTTGCTGAATATCCTGCCCTGAGGAATGATACACACCGGAATCGTAACGGGGGGTCGGCGCCAGGTACTTTGAAGGATAGATCGCACTTCCATCAGCAGACACTGCTAATAAGACACTGTTAAAATGATGATACTTTAAATAAAAGGCCAGGCGATTGCCGGCTTCATAAAACGTTTGCCAATCATCCAGACTGCGATTGCTGTTATGATCCAGGACTTGCGAAGCACCAAATATTTCCGGCAGTAGCGGTTTTTGTAAATAGGGCCCTACCAGCCGTTTCTTTTCCAAGCCTGAATCTGCTACGACTTCAACGCTTTGGTCCGGTACTGGTAATTCGTAAACTTGCACCCGAGTCACTTCGGCGGGGTTCTCTGTTCCCAGACTGTGAAACAAGAGTATCGGGTTCTCGATCTTCGGCCAAAACAAAACTTCCGTTTGCAAATCTACGGACTGCGCAGCGGATGCTGACGCTAAAAGCGTCGCGGATTGATAAACACCCGAGTCCACGCCAACGGGCACTAACTGGCCTGATGCATCTGGCTCGAGAATACTAAACCCAACGTGACCTTGTGGACGACGCGGATAACTGATCACCAGTCGGTGTGGCCGGCCTCGATGCTGGAGTTTCAAATGGTAGGCTGACCAGGGAGGGGAACCACGATCTGAATTCCCCGCCTGCGTCCCTGATTTGAACAGCGACTTCAAAGAATTCCGAATTCGTTGTCGAGGCCTTCGCACGACAAGCGCATGTTGATCCTGTTCTCCCTGAAGCTCAATTTCATCGACAAGCAACTGTTCGGCTTGCTGTAAGGTGCTTTGAGAAAACCGTTTGGTTTGACTGGAAATCACAATCAATTGCGCTACCGCCTGATGCCCTGGCCCCATTTTCACAGCCAGGTCATAAACTCCTTCCCCCGGTGCCTGTAGCGACAGAGGAACTCCTTGTCTCAAAAGTTCATTCCGGTCCTGTGGTGAAACGGGTTTTGAACCTGACGCGACCAGTTCGCGAGTACGAGACCGGGAGAGAGACCACTGCAACTCTGAGGAAACGGCTTCCGCTGAATTCATCAAATACTTGGGAAACGCCTGAACCTGAATCGGTTCGTCCGGCTCAAACACCAGATGAGGGCGATCGATCTTCAATGCAAAGGCATCACCGGGGGCCTGCTGTACGACCAGCTGAGCTCCGGTTTGAGGAATGGGTAGAATCTCTTTTTGCTTGAGAATATCCTGCAGCGAAAACTGATGCTTGAACACAACTTTAGGATCATTCCGAGCCTGCATCACAACTTGCAGCACAGTTGTAAGATTACCACGTATTTGAAATTCAAGACTGTTAAAAACCCGGCTGGTTCGTGGCTGATAGACAACTTTCTGATCAACGAGTGAGACAACTTCTGCTTCATCGGCATCGACACCCAGAGAATTCACAGAGTCAAATTCACCGTCGGCCAGATCAAATCGGGCAGTCCAATGCCGGGGAGTTCGCTCTCCCCATTCCACTCGCAATTTCACGGATACAGGTGCGTTTACGTCCGCCCAGACAAAAACAGGAGCCTGCATGCAGCATAAAAACACGACCCAGGTCAGTATTAGAATATGTTTCACAGAAATCCCGCTATTCCATACCAGAGAAATCAGGTATTTAAGATCG
Source organism: Gimesia alba (assembly GCF_007744675.1). Lineage (NCBI taxonomy): Bacteria > Pseudomonadati > Planctomycetota > Planctomycetia > Planctomycetales > Planctomycetaceae > Gimesia > Gimesia alba. Next base: position 3,809,559 of record NZ_CP036269.1, on the reverse strand, counting down.
AAGCAAAGCTGAATGAGAGGATGCCAAAACAGGCGTTGCGAAATGAGCTTTGAGGTGTGGCTCGAAAGTATAGTTATTTTTAAAAATCCGCCAAGAGCAATTATTTTTATCAGGAGTTACTCAAAATTGAGCCTGATTTCCCAAGAACACTCTTGACGTAATTCCCAAAAAATGCAAAAAAACGCATCCTCTCTCTGGCAGCTTACTTTTCACTCTCAAAAAAGTAGTTGCAGATGTTTCAATCGTTCAACCCAAGGTTAATGACTCTGATCTGCCTGGGAACGACCTTTTGAAGCAACCAATCCTCATTCCTCTCAAATCCAAGACCTACCTGGACTGATCATGATGTTAAAAAACGGTTTCTCTCTGGTAAGCGGCATTGTACTCCTCACGCTGATGACTGGTTGTGCTTCTCTCGTAGAAACACAAGCCATCGAACAGTTTGCCAAAGCAATCGAAAATGACGATCTCAAAATGCTGAAACACCACAGCACGATGAAATTTTCAAAAGTGGCTCTCAGAGACCCTTCTTCACTGGATGATTTGAAAATCCTCAAGATTCCAACAGGAGAGACCACCGTCGTCGAAATCAAAGATGTTTCCGAGAACCATAAAAAAGTGGTCGTCGAAGTCGGGAAAAACAAAAAGAAACTGTTATACGACCTGAAAAAAGTGACCAAAACGGGTGAGTGGGTGGTTGATGACCTTTACATCAATCAAAAACAGAAAAATTTGAACGTCATGAAATCGGTCACCGAGCAGATGGATCTGCTGTTAACCGTGCGTGAATTCGTAGACGCCTGGGATACCGGAAACCGAGACGATATCCTGGCGACAACCGATGGGAATTTCAAAGAAACCCTGGAACAACTGCATCCGAGCTTTCTGGCAAAGCTCTCAAAGAAAGTCGCCGGTGAATCACGCAAGTCGAAAAAACAAAAACCCGATGCCCAGTTAGACAAAGATATCGCCATTGTCACGCTGCCTCGTCGCTCAGGCCAGATGATCATTTCCATGAAACTGAAAGAGGGGAAATGGAAAGCTACCGATGTTGCTGTCGAATCAAAGGCTGACGGGAAGCATGTGAACTCAGCCCACAAACAGGCCAAGATGCTCTTAACCATCAGCAACTTTCTCGATGCTTACAACCAGAACGATAAAAAGGAACTCAAAAAATATACCGCCAGCCAGTTCTACCGCGGCAGTCTGGATTTTGGAGACCTGACAATTGCGCCATTGCCTCAAACATTTGATGCTGCAGCCGACTATGAACTGAATATTGAAGGAAACCTTGCGAATTTCGTCACACACATTCAGGGAAAAATGGTCAACCTGTCTGTAATTAAAATCGAATCCGATGAAATAGATGTTCCTGAAAAATATCTCGTCGAAGAAGTCACACTGTTCCAGGATCAAGGTAATCAACAAATCACACTGACTTCCCTGTTCTCTTCGCGTGCTATTGCACAGCTATTCAGCGAAGCTCTCTCAAATCGGGATCTCACGATTCTCGATTTCAGCTCTACACCGGACTTTTCCACACGTGTCTGGAAAAAAATAGAGCCTAAACTGGTTTCACAGTTACCAGTGCAGGAACTCACAAAGCCCGGCTTTTCGATCTTGAACATCAAATTTAATGGATCCGTCACGAAAGTCTCAGCGAGACAGGGGAACCTTCCCGTAACCTATATCCTGCGGGAACATTTGGGCAAACTCTTAGTTGACGATGTATTCGTTGACCTCAAAGGCAGACCTGCTTCAGTCAAAGAGACACTGGAGTTGATGGTACAGGTCCAAAATTATGCCTACAGTATGCACGAACAAAACATCCGTCACCTGCAACGACATTCCTCTCGTGATTTTAATGAGCTGGTCTGGCGTCAGGTGGATCAGGTTCCTCAAACCAGTTTCGCGATCCCTGAATTGCTGATTTCAGAACTAACCAGTCTGGAACGGAACGATAACGAAGGGTATGCACGAATTCAGCTGGGGACAGATCGCCGGGGTGCCACCGTTATCCTGAAAAAACAATATGATCAGTATGTCATCGATGACATCATGGTTCATTCCGATAAGGTTGCGTCCAAATATGTCTCAGCTAAAAAAGAGCTGCGATTAGCAATGGCGGCTTCGCCCGGAACGCTCAAGCAGAGTACAGTCCAGGCAGCCTTTACGATCTCCAACGAGGTTGAAGAGGAGAACCCAGCAGCCCCAGTGATTGAGCCTGCTGCTTTTGAATTGCCCCAACAGGAACCTTAAAAAGGATCAATCGGGCCCTCTTCGTTATCCGACCTCAGGTATCGAATATGTTTGTGAATTTCCACATTCACACTTTGATATCGGGACTTTAAATGTCCTGTGTCAAACAGGTCTTCCCGTAAGATTTCCAGGTCATCAGAACCAACTGCATTCGTGAAAATTTTTGAAAGATAGTTGATGCCAAGCTTCGAAGGCTGGTATCGATGCTCGTCATAAAATGAGGGATGTAGCAATCGCGGATGAATTCCGCGCCAGGAATCGCGTAATGCATTTCCATTAATCGAACTGACATGGAACCCCTGTTGCTCATTCCATTGCAGGATAGCCACATAGTTGTTTTGGCGCTGGACGAGCAGATCGATGGCCTTTCCACCTAACTGCGCTGCGTAATATCGGTCAAACCGGATCGGCCGACCGCCTCGTTGCGTATGACCAATTTTTCGTGTGAATGTTGCCGCGGCTGCCTGTTCATGCCGCTTGCGTGACACAAAATAATGATCGCCCATTGATTCAACGAGCATGTTCTGCAGCACCTCCGCCGCACCGCTGAAGATCACATTCCCGGCCGGGTCCACGCTCTTGGAAATATCTCCTAAACGTTTTCCATCCTGATCGCGCAATCCCTCACCGATTACAATCACAACATTTTTCTGCGCATCATAGAGATCTCGTACACGGCGTTCAAATCGTTCGTAATCCAGGGGGACTTCCGGAATCAGAATAATATCGGGCTGTCCATATGCCGCCCCCAGTGCAAGATAGCCTGACTCTCTTCCCATCACCTCCACAATCGCAATCCGACGATGACTTTCTGCCGTGGTACGGATTCGCTGAACTCCCTGAACACAGACATAGACTGCCGTAGCGTATCCGGGAGTGGCATAATTAACGATGTCTTCCAGATCCAGATCCTGTTTGCTGGGCATCTTCCGGAATTTTTCTTTTTTACTTTCAGAATCGACCTCGCGCACCCATTCATTGGGTTCGTCCAGATAATTCAAACCCAGATCGTTATCAATGGTTTTCGGAGCCAGGACACAGGGCATGAATTGAGAAATCGGCTGCATCCCATTCAGCGTGCCATCGCCGCCAATACAGATCAAACCTTCAATGCCTAATTGATCAAGGCGTTTCTTGACAAGTTGCAGTTCCCCCGCATGCGAATCATCAATGTAGGTCCGCGAAGAACCGAGAATCGTTCCGCCACAACGTGGATCGAGTTCGGGAATGGTTGAATACAGGGGGTTGAGCCGAAGATGGGGGACATTGGGGTCGAGCAAGCCACCAAAACCTTTGATGATCCCGATCACTTCAATCCGAAGTTCATTGGCTCGTTCCACAGCTCCAAACAGAGTTGCATTGAGAGCCGGTGTATCTCCACCTGCTGTTAAGAGGGCAATCCGACGCATATTGATCCTTTCATGCTGAACTTCGGGTTGGTGAGAGAAAACGTCGTTGTTTTCAATGTGTCCGTATTCTGCAGGGCAGCCTTGCTTTTACTTCTCGTAGCCTGATTTCCTATTTACCCTTCAGGCAGATTAGTGATAATGATTGCTGTCACTTCGGCTATCTGATTAAGATAACAAAGTCAGAAGCGACTCTGGGAGTCTGGTATCGAATTATGATCTAGTTCTATCCAGAATTCATGTGTTATTTGAGAAATTGCATGAAATCATTTCTCAAATAGTGCTCCCCACGAAACACCTTGACTTCTTGTTTTACCCAGTTTCTTTGAGTTCCGTGTCATGTGAGGTATAACATGAAATATGTTATCGGTTGTTTTTTCTCTGCAGTATTAGGCGGCTTGCTTGTCGCTTCGATTGAATCACCATCTTCGCTCTGGATTACCTCTTCTGAAGCGCAAGTCCCCATGAAACCAACGGGCCCGCGGATTATCCCTCCTACACCGCTGAATCCCACTTTATCAAAGCCCACCACGAAAAAATCCGGGCAGGCAACTCAGCAAAACTTTTTCAATGAGCGCGGCCTGTCACCTGAAGAAGAAATCAATGTCAGCGTCTACGAGAAATTAAATAAGAGCGTGGTTCACATCACGACAAAAAGCACGAAAACCGATGGATTTTTCTTACTGGAATATGACACGGAAGGAGCAGGCTCTGGCGCCATCATCGATAAGTCAGGACATATTTTGACGAATTACCATGTGATTGAAAATGCCCAGCAGGTCAACGTCACATTATTCAACGGCAAGTCCTACTCGGCGACATTCGTTGGTGCCGATGCCATTAATGATATTGCTGTGATCAAGATTGAAGAAGAACCGCAAATCCTGCATCCGGTTACGATGGCGGATTCCAGTCGGCTCAAAGTCGGGCAGCGGGTCTTTGCCATTGGTAACCCATTTGGTCTGGAACGCACTATGACTTGCGGCATTATTTCCAGTCTGAACCGGTCACTAAAGTTGCGCGGGAATCGCACAATCAAATCAATCATTCAAATCGATGCCGCGGTTAATCCCGGAAATTCGGGCGGCCCCTTACTCAACTCTCATGGCCAATTAATCGGCATTAATACAGCGATTGCCAGCAGCACGGGACAGAGCTCGGGCGTCGGATTTGCGATTCCCTCAAACCTGGTCGCACGGGTTGTTCCTCAACTTCTTACACACGGTCATATGATCCATCCGGAAATCGGCATTCAACGTGTCTACGAAACGGAGCAGGGCTTACTCGTTGCCAAATTGACTCCAGGAGGCCCCGCTGAAAAGGCCGGCTTACGAGGGCCAAAAATTGAGAGACAGAGAAGAGGGCTGATTGTGATTGAACGCGTTGACCGTGGCGCAGCCGACTTAATCGTTGCTGTCGACGGGAACGAAATTAAAACGGCGGCCGACTTTCTGGACTACATCGAAAGCAAAAAACCGGGCGACACGGTACTTGTGACCGTTTTAAGAGGGAAAGAGCAAACGCCGACGAAAATCTCCGTGAAATTGACGGCCAGCCATACAAATCGCCAATAAAAAAAGGTTTCCTGAAGCAGACTTCAGGAAACCTTTAATGTGTCTCGTAGCGGAACCCGTTTAGTTCAAGGCAGGCTCAACGTTGATACGTCGACCTTCTTTGTCGAAATAAACTTTGCCTTCAACCAGAGAAAAGATGGTATAGTCTCGGCCCATACCAACATTTTTTCCGGGATGCCATTTTGTACCACATTGACGGGCAATAATGTTTCCTGCCAGGACGCTTTCCCCACCGAATTTTTTAATTCCGCGGCGTTGTGCTTCTGAATCGCGTCCGTTACGGCTGGACCCTTGTCCTTTCTTATGAGCCATTGCTTTTATCCTCAGGTAGCAAAAGATGCCCGCTAAAGGGGCGAATTCAATAAAAAGATGTTATTTGAGGCCGTATCTTGGCGAATTGGGCCTGAAGTTGCAAGAGATAATCCGTTTTCCAGACAACTTCCCGCTATTTTCCAGTAAGAAACCGGAGATTCAGGGGGCTGACGTTGTGGAATTATCGAGTTTCAGCTCTTTAGCAGCCATTTCTGGGTCATTAGACAGGTAAGCCCAATAAGGGTTGTCTTTAGGGCGGAATTCCCGTTCCTGTTGACCGAATTCATCGCCGGGCCGCCAATACTGTTGCACAAGTATTTTTCGCCGGATCTGCTTCTTACCATCGGGACCATCCACAATTTTGTAACCATTGGAGAGCCCTGAGAACAGGAGTGTGAAATAATCAGTGCTGGGGTCCACGCCCGTCCAGGCACAAACACCATAGATGGCCTGTTCCTCTTTTGAGTCGGCAGGAGTGACAGGGGGTAATTCTCCAATAATGTCGACTGCGTTCTTAAATTCTCGTCGTTCCCGCTTGTTGATAATAGCTTCGGCTTCCGGCAGAATCTGGTTAGGGTAGATTTTCTCCTGGCCGTTGTCGTTTGTGATCAGGGTAATTTCGGGAACAAACAGTGCTGGTCCTGGCGGGGGAACTTCGTCATTTTCAGGAGTAAATTCATCTTTATCGCTCGGACGTTCAATCGACCTCAGCACACACTTGTAAACAATATACCAGACCAGCGTTTTTTCTTTTTTACCGGTCTTGGGGTTAGTCAAATCCATGCGGACCATTCGCATCGGTTTGAAGGTCGCATCCAGCACCCACAATGATTTCTGAGCGGCACGTTCTTCACCAGTGGCCGCGATGTCGGCTTTAATCGTGAAACCACGAGTCAAAGTCCGTTGTTGAGCAAAGCTCTGGTTGCCGACAGAAGTGAGAACCAGACAACCACAAAACAGGGCTGCCAGAACAGATTGTCGCAAAGAAAAACGCATGAATTACCCCAGGGCTGCTGACGATTCAATAGTGTGTATTGTTTTTGAAAGTCTCAGTATATCGACTCTCTGATCGAGATTCCTGCAAAAGATTGCCGAATCAAAGAGAAATTCAGAGAGAGTGGAAACAATTTGGCTTCCAGCCAAGATACGGATCACCAAAACCTGAACATGCACACAAGAACAGACACTCCTGTTCTTGCTGCAGCGCAATCAAGTCTGATTCGCCAATATTGACTATATCAGTGGTTTGAATGGGTGGTCAAGATCTTGATTTATGATCTCAGTGAATTCATCGGCAAAATCAGGCTAGAACTGTGGTTCGAGCCACCTATCAGGCCATTTCTTGCCCTTCTGGAGCTGACGGAAGTCCGAAGAAAACGAAAGGACGAATCAACGCCCCATTGATCGAGCCGGAGAAAAAAGGGATAAGCGGCATAACTGGTATAAACGGCCGATACGCGGCACACCATTCCCGATGCATCTGGCTTAATTCAGGTCATGCCCAGTCAGTTGATGTTCAATTTCATCGGCGTGCTGTGCCACCGCCATCACACTCTTGCGGATATCTTCCGCATCGACCGAAGAGCGGGGGAAGGTATCAATCATGACGAACTTGGATTCGCCGTTGACTTCACGAATGGAAATCCCGCCGTGTGAGATTTCTGCATTTAACCTGAGTGCTTCTTCGTAGTATTCTGGTTGCGCATTGCAACAGGTGCTGTAAATCAACAGGAGCCGCTCATGCATCTGATGATCACTTGGTTCAATAAAAACCGTCTGTTTTCTTTTCGCAGCTTGTCTGACTTCCAAAATGTATTGTGCCCCGTCTCTGATCCAGGAGACACTCTTATTGTTGCCAAATGCCTCATGCAGCATTGCCTCAATATTCTGTGCCTGCCCCAGTACCGCGTTCAGATAGAGTGCCGCCATGAAACCATTTTGAAATCGATTGGCAGGACTCTTGTCCAACATCAACGAAACACATTCTGATATTTCCAGGGGAATCTCAGAGCAGAAATCGCGCACGCTTGGTGCAGGCTGAGAAGTGACATTCTGAATCAGAGAATTAAAATTCTGTCCACGATGAGGAAGTTGCCCGGTCAACAAGACAAAAAAGCAGACTCCCAGCGAGTACACATCGGATGTCGCGGTAGCAGGGCTCCCCTGAAATAACTCGGGAGCCATAAAATTAGGGGTACCAGCCAGATACTGTTGTGATGAATCGCAGTCGTCTGCCGTGATCCGCTTCGCGAGTCCAAAATCAGCAATCTTGGGAACGCCGGAACTTGTCAGCAGGATATTTTCCAGTTTCAAATCCTGATGGATAATTCCCTTGGCATGTGCCGTTCCCAGACCAGACGCCACCTGTGCAATCAACGATGTCGCGTGCAGCGGGCTCAAAGGCCCATCTTCGCGAACCACGCGACCTAACGCACGACCGGCAATCAACTCCATTTCCAGAAAACGATAACCTCGTTCTTCCCCAATCGCATGAGCTGTGACAATATTCGGATGGTTCAAAGTCGCGACGGCACGGCCTTCATGCAAAAAACGTCTGACGTAATCCGGATCACGTTCGGCCAGCCTTGGCTTGAGAATTTTCAGAGCACAGCGTCTTCCCAGATCATGGTGTGTCGCCAGATACACCATTCCCATACCACCACGACCAATCAGCGACTGGCATTGATAGACATGCAAGTCAGTACCGGAAATTGGATCATCCAGATCGTTCTCATCTGGCAGTTGCTCGGAATTCCGTCCCGCCAGATCGTGAGTCACGATGGTTTCCTCTAAATCGGAAACCGATACTCCATCTACTTTAGCACCACACACAGGACAGCTCTCGACTCCCGCTTCTTGAAAGAAGGTCGAATTGCAATTGGCGCAATACTGCAGCTGGCAGTTGTGATCGGCTGTGTCAGCTTCGAGATCTTGATCTGGTAACATTTCTTCTGATACTTGCTCGACAGAACAGATAGCATCTGTAGTAAATGACTCGTTCATTGATTTGGCCCTGTAAATATCATACCCGGTTTTGAGGTAAAAGCGACAACGAGTTTTCTCAAGAAGGGATTGCTGCACTGTCTCATTCGTCCTGAATTACCCAATATTCGCAACGAATCTCATTTTTCCTGAAAAAAACTCGAATTCGCACTTCTGAAATGCGACTATAAAGACATAGACTGAACGGGAAGGGGCTGATGTGCTATTTCATAATATCAGGGACCCTATACCTTTTGACTGTTAGAGCTTACGTCGACTACACCGTTTTAGTCATGCCGAAACAGTCAACCAACCAACTACCCTGAAACAGAGTTTCTCTATGGCAGCTCCTGAAAACAGACCTTCTGACGATCCGGAATCCGAATTATCGAATCTGGAATTTCTGGACAGCGATGATTCTGAAAATGCAGGCACAACTTCGGACTCAGACAATGCCGCAACCGAGATCGAGCAGGTATTCCAGGATGCCATTCAGGTCGCTCACTTAGAAGATCAGACGCAGTTGCCCACACATCTTCGACCACCGGGCCCCGGTTTGCTTGAATCCATTTGTTGGATGTTTGGTGTTTTTGGTGCGCATTTCGCCGGCATCATGCTCTTTATCGTCGGCGCTTTCATTTATTTGATGATGACGACCAATCTGGGGCAGGATGCTGTCACAATTCAAAAAAATCTCACGCAGTTTTTTGAAAGTCACCCCATAGAGATGGCAGGAGTGGAGCAGGGGATTTTTGTGTTAATCGCCATGGCTGCCATTGGATTGCGATTGAGAAAAGGGATTTTAGCAAAAGTCAATTTACAGCCCTTTGCAATCTCGACCGGTCTCCTGTTATTCATTTCTGTCATACCCCTTTCCATGCTCTCGGGAGAATTTTACCGCATCGCCTTTGAAGCCTGGAGTACGTTCTCCGAACAGCTCCCTTTCTTGAAACGGTTCAACGAACTGCAAACAATGGAAATGGTCAAGCAGATGGCTGAAAACAGTCCTCTCTGGGCGCTGGTTCTGGTGATTGCGGTTTTCCCGGCTATTGGTGAAGAAATTGTCTTTCGGGGCGTGATTGGTCGCGGACTTTTAGCACGCTGGGGACTGATCCCGGGGATTGTCATTACGTCGATCATGTTTGGAATCGTGCATGTCCACCCTGCACATGTCTTCGCAGTCATTCCCTTAGGCATGTTTATGCATTTTGTGTACTACGTCACACGGAGTTTCTGGGCGCCGGTGCTGGTCCATTTCCTGAATAATGCATTTGCCGTCTCCATGGCCAAAATGATCAGTGAGCTTCCGGAAAATGCCGCAAAACTGGGCGATGAAACACAGGCCGTCCACCCCCTGATTACTTTGACGGCGGCACTGTTTATTGCGGTCGTCTGCGTTTACTTATGGAAGACGCGCGCGAGATATGTCACCCCTACGGGCAGTGAATGGACCCCCGGTTACATTTCGAACGAACGACCGCCGTCCGGAACATCTGTCACGCTTGAACGAAAGCCCGCCGCCCTGGCTTTTTATCCCGGCTTGGCACTGCTTTATCTACTGTTCCTGGCGACGATGGGTATGTTTGGGCTGCAATAAGCGACCATCAATCGTGGACGTATACAGTCTTTGCTTTCCCTCTCAAAGCGTCTTCAAATACTCAAGAACAGCCCGTTTCTCTGACGGGTCCAGAGCGTTGGGATAGTCATGGCCACTCGCTGCTTTACCAAACTGCGAAGTATCAAAATAGCTTCGCTTTTGCTTGATCGATAAGTTCTCGGGCAACTCGGAAAACGTCGTAATTTCCAGGCCGACTTTCTGTTTATCGTAGCCGTTTTCGGTCCGTTTCCAGATTTGGGGACGTGCATCCGGATGCAAGACGTGCCACAACGTCGGCACCGATCCATTATGAAAATAAGGAGCCGACGCCCAGATGCCGTTCAACGGAGGCGCCACATATCCGCCCGGATCTTCTACCACGGGATCTTTTCCATACCGCGAGAGCCAGCTTTGATTCAAGGCGGCCCGATATGCGGGCGGCAACGATTGCAATCGCACCGGGTCCGTTTTCAGTTCCGCAATCGCGACCGTTTTCTCGGGATAGGCAGCATTCTCACCATAGGTACCATGACAGCGTGCACAATGATCATTGAACACCAGTTTTCCCCGGTGCGCCAGTGATTCATCAATGGGCCAGCGATAGCGGGGGGCTTCCAGTGATTCGATATACGCCAGAATGTCTTCAAAGTCGGCTTCCCACTGCTTGATCTTCTGCGCGTTGTTGCGGGGAATGAGGATAAACTGCATTAAGACGCGGTGATTCTTGGTCATGAACGCATCGGCATAAATTTTCTGTTTCCGCTTCACATTCCACCAGGCCGGCGGATCCATGTCATGATGCAATAGCTGGGGGACTTTGCGGGTGCGATCAAAATTCATATCGGGATCACGGAGGGAATCGAGCACCACGCCAAAGATCACCGAATTGGTGGTTCCATGCGTCGTCCCCAGAGGAATGCCCACTGCTGCCAGATCCAGATGACTCAATTTTTTCAACTGCTGTAGCTTAATCTTACTCACATCTTCCGTCAGTGTATGCAAAGCAACATGGCTGTTGGGGGCCCCCGGAATCACGGTTCCCGCCACTTTTCCGCCATGACAGTTGAAACAGTTCATGACCCATTTCTGCTCTGGTGTGACTACATATCCCAGTGGAGACGATTCCGAATCAGGGCGGTGCATGATCCCATAATACGAATAGATCATTTCACGGCGTTCTTCGGGAGACGCCTGCTCTGCTTTGGTGCGCTGTTCTTGGGGCCAGACCTTCCAGAGATCTTCTAACACCGCCTGATCAAAATCGGGCGGCAAATAGGCTTTTGACGTCAAAATACGGTAACCGCGCTCGGCTGCGGTTTCTTCCGCTGACAGGGAACAGACACAGCTCAAAAACATCATCAAAACACAGATCAGCTGAACTCGATTTCGCATAGACGCATGGCTCTTCATATGTGATCAGGGCAGGAATGGAAATAACGTCTTGGTGTTTTCTTCTGTTAATGGAGAGCCGTATTCACAAGGCTCAAACGCTTCTATCAATTGAATCTCGTTGCCTCGTTTTTCTCCGTAGGTTTGAATAATCAAATCACGATAGCGGTCTGCCAGAGGAGCAATACGGGCCTTCATTTTTTCGCTGAGCCAGGCTTTCCGTTTCGACTCGTCAGCAGGCACTTCCTCTTCGTAAAAATGATTATAAGGCAGCCAGTCATAAAACTGGGAACGATGGCTATCCAGAGCATCGACCAGTCGATCCCAAACCGGTTCCACATCAACCACTACGGTGGGAGAGAAGGGGTAGGGGCGCGTGAAATGATCTGAGAGGTAAGCAATCACGGGGTTGGTGCGCAATGCAGGAACATCGGGCACGATGGGAGGCACCGTGACCATATAGGCCGCGTCGCAGACCAGCTGCGAGGTATAGCGGTGATCGGGATGATAATCATTGGGGCGATGAGTCAAAATCAGATCAGGCTGAAACGTGCGGATCAGCCGAATGATTTCAAATCGTGCTTCAATGGTGGGCTGCAGATACCCGTCCCGATTTTGCATGACCTCATATTCAACTCCCAGCGATTTCCCTGCGGCAGCCGCTTCTGCGCGACGAATGTCCGCCAGTTCAGCCCCGGAAAGCCGCTGATGGCCCGATTCGCCGTTCGTCACACTGACAAATTTCACCGTATGCCCGGCTTGTTGATACAAGGCAGCTGTGCCCCCCGCCTTGATGTCGCAATCATCAGGGTGAGCGCCAAAAACCAGGATTCGCAATGATTGATCTGCCATAGAGTTCTAAACCTTCACACAATTATATAGAATAATAGCAACTTGACGAGGATCTTTTTTCGTCAACAATAGTACTAACGTTGTACCGGAAGAGTTTCAGATTCTCCAGTATAAGTCGAACAATGTCTTGAACTTTTGATGGCGACCTCTTGTCCGTACAACAAGTTAAGATTTGAATGATTGATTTTTTGAGGGCCTGCGCCAATGTCATTGCCAACGATTGATAACAACGAAGAAGTCTATGAAGATCCTCTTGATCTGATGGATGAAATTGACGCTCTCAAAAAAGAAAAAGATGCGACGCTACTGGCACACTTCTATATTGAAGGCAATATCCAGGAAATTGCGGATTTTACAGGTGACAGTCTGAAACTGGCCCGGGATGCCGTCAAAGTAGAGACATCGACAATTGTCTTCTCGGGCGTGCATTTTATGGCGGAATCGACCAAGATTCTGAGCCCGGAAAAGACGGTCCTCCTGCCCGATATGCACGCCGGCTGCTCTCTGGCAGACAGTTGCCAATATGGCGACCTGCTTCAGTTCCAGGAAAAACTGCGCGCAGAAGGACGCGATTTTGAAACCGTTGCCTATATTAACACCACGGCCAAAGTCAAAAGCCTGTGCGACTGGATCGTGACCAGCGGCAATGCACGCGAAATCATCGACCGCGTTCCTGAAGGGAAAGAAATTCTATTTGTTCCCGACCAACACCTGGGGCGTTACCTGCAGGAAGTCACGGGACGGAAGATGATTCTCTGGCCCGGCTCCTGTATGGTCCACGAGATTTTCAGTGTGCAGGATCTGCTGCGTGCGAAAAAGAACAATCCCGGCTCGATCGTGTTAGCGCACCCCGAGTGTCCGCACCGTATTCTGGAAGTGTCTGATTTCATCGGCGGTACGGAGAAGCTGCGACAATACGTCATGTCAATCAAAGAACCCGGAACCTTTCTGGTTGCCACCGAAGCGAATATGATTCATCCGCTGCACAAGTCGGCACCTCAGCATACCTTTCTCCCGGTCCCCGGAATTATGTCTTCCACCGGTGAAACCTGTGCCTGCAACCGCTGCCCGCACATGGCGCTGAATACTCTGCAGAAAGTCCGTGACTGCCTGAAATACGGTAAACCCGAAATTGAATGGCAACCCTACTTTGACAAAGCAAAAGAAGTGCTGGAACGCAGCCTGCTGCAGTAGGCATCGAATCCCACAGTTGCACACAAGACCTGCTTATTCACTAAGCAGGTCTTCTTTTTTCTGCCCGGAAAACAGACTGGACAATCGGTCTATTGAATATTTTTTGAGCCACAAAAAAGACATCTTCCTCCTCTAAATCGAGTGAATTTCGCCTTCTAAGGCTGGCGAACCCACTTTCTAAAGATAGTTGACTTATTTTCTGGCACGTGCTTTGCCTTTCAACTATTTCAACAAATTCAACCTCTGCTGATCATGCATCATTGGAGAGTGGGCCACTCTGATCTCTTCTGCGCTTTCAGGAGATTCAGTCATGAAAATAGAGAATTAACACAACTATCATTCACAACTGAAAGCCACTAAAAAATCGACCCATTTTTTGTGCAAGCTATTCGAGCCGCGCTCCCCTCCTCAGCTTGTAGAAGAGATCCAGGCTGATCCAAACGGCTCTTCTTCTTTTTCGATTTAAAACACTGTGATCGCATTGCGCGCAATGGATTTCAATCTATTTATTAGAAGAGAAGGCACTGAGACAGCCCCCTCAAAGAGAACCAGCTCAAGAAAGCCTTTACGAAATGGACATTCCAAACAAAGCAACCAGAATCAATCTGTTTAATTTTACGACGCCTCAGATGCGGGCATTTCATATGTCCTGGTTCGCCTTCTTTCTCTGTTTCTTTGCCTGGTTTGGAATTGCCCCGTTGATGAAAGTCGTACGGGAAGAAATGCTGCTGACAAAAGAGCAGATCGGCTGGTGTATTATCGGCTCGGTTGCCATCACGGTCATCGCCCGCCTGTTTATTGGCTGGCTCTGTGATCATATTGGTCCGCGGCTGGCTTACACTTGGCTGTTGGTGCTGGGCGCCATCCCCGTGATGGGCATTGGTTTCGCCCATGACTATACCACATTTCTGATTTTCCGAATTGCCATTGGTGCGATCGGTGCCTCGTTTGTCATCACTCAATATCACACTTCCGTCATGTTCGCACCGAATTGTGTGGGAACAGCAAACGCGACCACGGCCGGCTGGGGTAACCTGGGTGGCGGTGTGACTCAAATTATCATGCCCCTGATTTTCACGATGTTCATCGGCATCTTCGGGTTCAGTGAATCTCTTGGCTGGCGCGCCTCTATGTTCTTAGCCGGGCTAGTCTGTGCTTTGACGGGCGTCGCTTATTTCTTTCTGACACAAGACACCCCCGACGGGAATTTCAAAGACCTGAGAGCAGCAGGGAAATTACCACAAAAAGAAGAAAAGAAGGGCATGTTTTTAAGTGCCTGCAAAGACCATCGCGTGTGGGCATTGTTTGTGATCTACGGAGCCTGCTTCGGAATTGAACTCACAATCAACAATGTCGCGGCACTCTATTTTCTGGATTACTTTGATTACTTCAAGAATATGGATACCACGAAAGCCATTAAAATGGCCGGTCTGTTTGCCAGTATGTTCGGATTGATGAATATCTTTGCTCGAACTCTGGGCGGGGCCTTTGGTGATCGCTTCGGCAAAAAATGGGGGCTCAGCGGACGCGTCAAGTGGTTGTTCATCGCGATTTTCTGTGAAGGAATTGCTCTGATGGTCTTTTCACGGATGGATGTGCTGGCCATGGCATTACCAACTCTCATCGTCTTCAGCCTGTTCGTACAAATGTCGGAGGGAGCAACCTACTCGGTTGTCCCGTTTATCAATAAAAAAGCCCTCGGTCCTGTTTCCGGAATTGTGGGTGCGGGTGGAAATGCCGGGGCTGTGGCGGCCGGATTCCTGTTTAAAACTCAGGCCATCAACTGGCCTACGGCTCTGTTTATTCTGGGTGCCATCGTGACCAGTTGTGCGTTTCTGACATTCCTCGTTCGATTCAATGAAGAAACCGAAGAAGAGGCTCGTCTGGCAACAGAATCCGCGATCACCCTCAAAACGGGAGAGAAAGAACTGGCGGCATCAATGGGGAATTAGTTCCCCACCGATACCGCGTTATAATAAAAAAAGTGCTCTGATTTAAAGGTGGACCTCTCTGTGATTCAGCGAAATTCTGAACAAAAGAAAAGTGTAGTTGTAATTGGTAACGGCATGGTCGGCTTGCGGTTTTGCGAGCAACTCATCGAGAAAGACCAATCACAGGAATATAAAATTGTCACGTTTTGCGAAGAACCCCGGGCCGCGTATGACCGGGTCGGCTTAACACAGTTTTTTGCCCATAACGATGCCGAAAAGCTGATGCTGGCCCGCAAAGAATGGTATGCGGAAAATAACATCGACCTACATCTGGCCGACCGGGCAGTCAGTATTGACCGCGAAAATAAAAAGATCCGCTCCCAAAAGGGAGTCGAAATTCCTTATGATAAAGTGGTCATCGCGACCGGCTCTTATCCATTTGTGCCAACGGTCCCCGGAATTAAAAACCGGGGCGTTTTCGTTTATCGAACGATCAACGACCTGGAATTAATCATTGACTACGCGTCCCACTCCAAGAAAGCCGCCGTCATTGGTGGAGGACTGCTTGGTCTGGAAGCAGCCAAGGCGGCTCTGGACCTGGGACTCGAAACACACGTTCTGGAATTCGCGCCCCGACTTATGCCTCGTCAGATTGATGATGCGGGCTCCAAGATTCTGGTTCAGAAAATTGAAGAACTGGGAGTTCAAGTCCATCTGAATAAAGCCACCGACGAAGTTCTGGGCGAAAACAAAGTCACGGGAATTCGGTTTCAGGATGGGGAAGAGCTGGACCTCGACATGATCATCGTCTCGGCTGGAATTCGTCCCCGCGATGAACTGGCGCGCGAGTGCGATTTGGAAGTGGGTGAGCGGGGCGGCATTCTGGTAAATGATTATCTGCAAACTTCCGATCCGGATATTTACGCGGTCGGTGAAGTCGCGCTGCACTCCGGTATGGTCTATGGACTGGTTGCACCCGGCTATCAAATGGCCGAAGTGGCGGCGACGCATTTATGCCAAAGTGGTGAAGCAAACTTCACAGGCAGTGACCTCTCTACAAAATTAAAATTGATGGGCGTCGATGTGGCCAGTTTTGGCGACTACGAAGCCGATCCGGCTTCTACAAAATGTCTGACCTTCGAAGATCCCTTCAAAGGCGTCTATAAAAAACTTGTTTTTAATACAGAGGGGACCAAGTTACTCGGTGGCATTCTGATCGGCGACGCATCTGATTACGGCAGCCTTTCGATGCTAGCCAAATCGGAAGATCTTTTGCCCTGCAGTCCTCACGAACTTGTGGTCGGCGCGGGAGGTGGCATTCCTGGTGGGAGTGCCGCTGACATGCCTGACGAAGCGCAGATCTGCTCCTGTAATAATGTCACCAAAGGACAAATCTGTACGGCGATTCAAGACGAAAGTTTAACCTCGGTCGATCAAGTCAAAGCCTGCACCAAAGCGGGAGCAGGCTGTGGGGGCTGTCTGCCTCTGGTAACCGATGTCTTTAAAGCAGAAATGGCGGCGTCCGGCATCGTTGTGAATAATCACCTCTGCGAACACTTCGAATATTCGCGGACGGAATTATTCGACATCATCAAAATCAAAAAGCTGCAAACCTTTGCCGCTGTGATCGCTGAATGTGGTTCGGGCTCGGGCTGTGAAGTCTGTAAGCCCACTGTCGCTTCAATCCTTGCCAGCCTCTGGAATGATCACATTGTGGAGCATGCCAACCTGCAGGATACCAACGATCGTTTCCTGGCAAATGTACAACGCGGCGGTCTCTACTCGATTGTGCCCCGAGTCCCGGGTGGTGAAATCACACCTGAAAAATTGATCGTACTGGGAGAAGTCGCGAAGGAATACGGGCTTTATACGAAAATCACGGGTGGACAACGCGTCGACTTATTCGGCGCGGAAGTGCATGATCTCCCCGTAATCTGGGAAAAACTAATCAATGCCGGCTTTGAAAGCGGCCACGCTTACGGTAAAGCGCTGCGTACGGTTAAAAGTTGTGTTGGTACGACCTGGTGCCGCTACGGGGTCGGAGATTCGGTTGGTTTCGCAATTCGACTGGAAGAACGCTACCGTGGGATTCGTGCCCCGCATAAAATCAAAGGGGGCGTCTCGGGATGTGTGCGTGAATGTGCCGAAGCACAAAGTAAAGACTTTGGATTGATCGCCACCGAAAACGGCTACAACCTGTATATCTGCGGCAATGGCGGTTCAAAACCCCGGCACGCCGACCTGTTCGCATCTGACCTGGATGAAGAAACCTGTATCAAATATCTGGATCGTTTTCTGATGTATTATATCCAGACCGCTGACAAGTTAACCCGTACCGCAACCTGGCTGGATAAACTGGAAGGTGGCATCGAATATCTGCGAGAAGTTGTGATTGAGGACAAACTCGGAATCTGTGACGAGCTGGAATCGATGATGCAGTCACTTGTCGATACGTATCATTGTGAATGGAAAGAAGTCGTCGACAACCCTGAGAAACGGCGGCTGTTCGAGCAATTCGTGAATACCGATGCGCATCAGCCTTCAATCGAACTGATCCCGCAGCGCGGTCAACAGCGTCCTGTTGACTGGGAGCCGGACTTTATTCCGATTGACAACCTCAAACCGCCGAAAACTACTCACCAGGATGACAACGAGGAATTGAACTCTGAACCCCGGGAATGGATTCGCGTCGGCACCGTCAGCGACTTTCCTGCCGATAGTGGTTCGACGATCAAATATGGGAATTCCCAAATTGCCGTTTTTAACTTTACCAGTCGCGGCGAATGGTATGCCTGCCAGCAGATGTGCCCCCACAAAAAAGCCATGGTACTGTCACGAGGAATCATCGGCGATCAGCAGGGAATTCCCAAAGTCGCCTGCCCGCTGCACAAAAAAACGTTTTCTCTGGAAAATGGTGCCTGCCTGGGCGGCGAAGAACAGTATTCAGTCAATGTGTTTCAAGTTAAAATAGATGAACAGGAAAATGTGTATCTGGAACTGCCCGAAGAAAAAGTACTTGATGAATTATTGAGTCAGGTAGAATGTGCTGGCGCTCACTAAGCACAGGATTGAAGATGATCGATTCACAACAACAAGATTTCAAAAAACAAAACGAACAACTGGTTTCACTTCCCGTAATCGAAGTCATTCAGGAAGCAGAAGAGGTTCGTACGTTTCGGTTGGATAATCTGGCAGAGCAACTTGCTCCTCACAAGCCAGGCATGTTCGTGAAGATCTGCCTCAACATTAATGGAGCTAAAGTCTGGCGGAGTTTTTCGATCAGTTCTTCGCCGCTGCACCCGGAACGAATTGATCTCACCATTAAACGGAATCCACTGGGGCAGGTGGGAAATTATTTTTTTGACCACATCGGCCCCGGCAGCAACATACTTGTCAAAGGCCCGCTGGGGAAATTCTATTTTGATCCGCAAGAACATACCGAACCACTCGTGCTGTTGTGTGCGGGAATTGGGATCACTCCCATGATCAGCATGGTGCGTTATCTGAAAGAAGCAGAACTCAACAATCCCTGTTACTTATTTTATGGCGCCCGAACTCACAACGATATTATCTTTGATGAAGAAACCAGGTCGCTCATTACGGAATTGCCCGACTTCCATTATTTCCTGACGCTTTCCCAACCCGCGCCACACTGGCTTGGTTACTGTGGTTATCTCAATTCTGATTTCGTTTTGTCAAAAATCCCCCAGGTCCAGATGTCTCGTTTCTTCCTGTGTGGCCCCCGACGATTCAATCAGGACTTTGAAATCAGCCTGTTAGAAAACGGCGTCCCACATGAAATGATTCACAGCGAGCAATTTCACAAAAACCGAAAGCCTAAATAAACAGACATGAATTTCAACGCTGAGGGAAACAATCAGAACGTTCCATTTGACCTGGACGAAGCGACGACACTTCCAGAAGGAAATGCATCCTGTCATACAGAACTGAATCTGATTGCACAACTGCTGCAGGAACAGCAGACTTTAACAGCCGTTGATCAATTTGCGAAACGCTATGAAGCACAATCCATCCCCGCTCAATCACGCTATTATGCCGACCTGATTCCATCGGGCGCGCCGCAGTCAGGCGAACAATATGGATTTCAAGTCGATCTGGATCGCTGTTCCGGCTGTAAAGCCTGTGTCACGGCCTGCCATTCACTAAATGGACTGGACGAACATGAGACATGGCGCGATGTCGGCTTACTGATTGGGGGATCGAATCAGGCCCCCATTTATCAGCATGTCACCACCGCCTGTCATCATTGTCTGGAACCCGCCTGTATGCATGCGTGTCCGGTGAATGCTTATGAAAAAGACCCGCAAACGGGAATTGTAAAGCATCTCGACGATCAATGTTTTGGTTGTCAGTATTGCACCTTGGCTTGCCCGTATGATGTCCCCAAATACCAGAGCCAGAAAGGTATTGTGCGCAAATGCGATATGTGCAGCCAACGCCTGGCAGACGGGGAAGCTCCCGCGTGTGTGCAGGCCTGTCCACATCAGGCGATTTCCATTGAAATCGTCAATCAGGAACAGGTCATTGCCGATTCAGAACTCAATTCCTTTCTGCCGGCGGCTCCTGATCCACAACACACATTTCCAACGACGACTTATAAATCGAAAAAACCGTTTCCCCGAAATGTCTTACCCGCCGATTACTATTCTGCCAGCCCCCAGCATGCCCACCTGCCGTTGGTGATCATGCTGGTGCTGACCCAGCTTTCGGTCGGTGCGTTTCTTACCGGCTCGGCGCTGGAATATTATCTCAGCGGTGAAACCACAGCCGTGATGACTCGAATTCAAGCGACAAGTGCCCTGTTCTTTGGCTTAGTCGCATTGGGGGCCAGCACATTACATCTGGGCCGCCCTCTGTATGCCTTTCGTGGTATCTTAGGTTTGAAACATTCCTGGTTGAGCAGAGAAATCCTCGCCTTCGGTGCTTTCGCAAATCTGGCAATGATAGATGCCGCTTTGACCTGGGTCTCCACATCATCGTTTCCGGAATTGAAATCCTGGCAGCCTCTGACAGGACATATGGCGGAGGCAGTCGGCGTCGTTGGCATTTTCTGTTCGGTCATGATCTACGTCTTTACCAAACGCGAATTCTGGAGCATTGAATTGACGGCGATTAAGTTTTCTCTGACGGCCATCCTGTTGGGAATTGCATCGACCTGGTTAACTCTGTTTATTTTAGACATGAAGAACAACTCTCCCGAGTCAAATCGACTCATGGCAGAAGCAGGACCGCTTCTCTCCAAGGCCTTAATCATCACCACGCTGATTAAACTCGTCTTTGAAGCGTCAATATTCCGTTATCTGCTGCGTCGACAGAATTCACAACTCAAGCGTTCTGCTTTACTCATGAGTGGTGAACTGTCAAACGTCACTCTCGCCCGTTTTGCCTGCGGTATTCTGGGCGGCATTCTGATGCCGGCCTTCCTGTTGAATCATCAGACAGAGCCGCTTCCCAATATCACTCTGTGTATTATTGTCAGCATTTTATTTATCGCCTGTTTAATTGGCGAATTTTTAGAACGATACCTTTTTTTCTCCGCGGTAGCCGCTCCCCGCATGCCCGGAGTATTACGATAAAACTCCTTTGCCATACTGGAATCGATTTCATGTCAATCATCGATCGATCAAAACTGAATTCTCTGATCCATCAAAAAGAGGGACACCTGACCCGCGAGCTACTGCTCTCTCCCGGCGGGTTTGGTCTCGGTAAAGTCCCTGAAAAAAATCTCCCCGATGCCACAACACAAATGGTCTGCGGATTTTGTGGAACCGGTTGTAACCTGAATGTCCACTTGAAAGATGGGGAAGGTGTCTGCATCACTCCAACCACCGAATATCCCGTGAATCTGGGAATGGCGTGCCCCAAAGGCTGGGAAGCGTTATCGGTTCTCAAATCTCCCGATCGGGCAGTCAGCCCCTTAGTCAAGAAATCACCCAGTCATTGGGAACCGGTCGACTGGGATACCGCTCTGAGTCTCTTCTCGAGAAAATTTAAAGCAATCCAGGAACAACACGGGGCCGATTCCGTCGCTTTCCTGAGTACCGGCCAGATGGTCACCGAAGAAATGGCATTTCTGGGAGCACTTGCCAAATTCGGTATGGGCATGGTTCACGGCGACGGAAATACGCGTCAGTGTATGGCGTCTGCTGTGACTGCCTATAAACAATCATTCGGCTTCGATTCGCCTCCCTTCACGTACCAGGATCTGGAAGAGTCAGACGTGCTCGTTTTCGTTGGTGCCAATCCCTGTATCGCACACCCGATTATGTGGGAACGGGTCATGCGCAATCCTCACTCGCCGGAAATCATTGTCGTTGACCCACGCCGTACCGAAACGGCTATGCAGTCCACACTGCATTTGCAGATTGCTCCCAAATCGGATCTGCCGCTGTTTTATGGGATTGCGAATATTCTGATCGAACGCGGCTGGATCAACGAGGAATATATTCAGGCACACACGGACGATTTTGAAGCGTTTGTCACCCACGTCAAAGCTTATCCGATTGAACGGGTTGTTACCGAGACGGGGCTCAATCAGGAAACCATCGAACAGTTTGCCGAATTGATTCATTCCGGAAAGCGCGTTTCCTTCTGGTGGACGATGGGCGTCAATCAGAGTTACCAGGGCGTCCGTACGGCTCAGTCGCTCATCAATCTTGCGCTGATGACGGGAAACAT
This sequence comes from Gimesia alba, assembly GCF_007744675.1. NCBI lineage: Bacteria > Pseudomonadati > Planctomycetota > Planctomycetia > Planctomycetales > Planctomycetaceae > Gimesia > Gimesia alba. The sequence continues at coordinate 3,787,364 of NZ_CP036269.1, read as the reverse complement.
CGGGAAACCAGGCACAGGCCCCAATTCGATCACCGGCCAGTGTAACGCAATGGGGTCCCGTTTATTCAGCAATACGACCAATCTGTTAGGTGGACATGACTTCCTGAATGAAGAACATCGTGCCAAGGTGGCAGATATTCTATCGATCCCCGTAGATCGCATCCCTGCGGAAAACAGTCTGCCTTATCATAAAATCATCGAAGGCATTCTGGCGGGCAAAATCAAAGGACTCTGGGTCATCTGCACGAATCCCGCGCACTCCTGGATCAACCAGGGACAGATTCGCGATATTTTGGATCGACTGGACTTTCTAGTGGTTCAGGATATGTACCATAACACAGAAACAGCACGGCACGCCGACTTAATCCTGCCCGCTGCAGGTTGGGGAGAAAAAGAGGGGACCTTCATCAATGCCGAACGCCGGATCGGTCGAGTCAAACGGGTAACCCGTGCGCCTGGTCAAGCGTTGTCTGACTTTTCGATCTTCAAATTGATCGCACAATACTGGGGTTGTGCGGATCTCTTTTCCGAGTGGAAGTCGCCGGAAGATGTTTTTCAAATCATGAAACAACTCTCGGCTGGTCAGCCCTGTGATTTTTCCGGGATTGAAGATTACGCGGAAATTGAAGAGCAGGGGGGCATTCAATGGCCGCTTACTGAAACGGCAGCGAAGCCGCCCGAACAACAGCGACGATTATTTGCCGATGGCCAGTTCTTCCACTCCAATGGACGGGCCCGATTCATGTATTCGGATCCAGTCAAAATGCCCGAGCCACCAAACGAGCAATATCCATTCGTGTTACTCACAGGCCGGGGAACGGCGTCTCAATGGCATACCCAAACCAGAACAAAAAATTCCGACGTTCTGCGCAAGCTCTATCCCAACCAAATCTACGTCGAAATGAATCCGCAGGATGCAGCACACTATTCCATCAAACCGAACGAGATGATCTTTGTCGAATCGCAACGGGGCCGCCTCAAAGCGAGGGCGTTTCTAACGCAGTCGGTCCAACCGAAACAGCTGTTTATTCCCATGCATTATGAAGAAACGAACCGACTGACGGACGCCGTCTTCGACCCGCATTCCAGCCAACCCTCGTACAAGTGTTGTGCTGTTCGCGTGGTCAAGAATTAGAAACAACTCAACGAACCTTCCAAAACTGCCTGCCTTTCCTTATCCCAGACTGATTCCGTCTACCTCACGCCTGGCACTTTAGTCTGATTATGCCTTTTCCCCGCCCAGCCTCAAAATAATTCGGCAGCAATCCCTAAAACCGGAGATTGTATCGAATTGCGCTACTACAACAGGTAGAAGACCGATACTCCTTAAAAGCACTTCGTGCATTACCAGACAGATAATGCGCGCTGCATGAGAGAAAAGATGATCTTGAGCACTCTTGATAAATCGATCGCGGTCTCGGTTTCATGTTGCAGCTCTAATGGTTCTGAAAAGCCAACACCAAACCCGACTTCGGGCTTGTCCCCCTCATCCATTGAATTGAATAAATCAGGCCAATGAATTTATTGAATACTCAATCCATGCAGCTCAAAGCATTTTTCTGCTGCTGCCTGCTGCTCTGCTCCACTCAATTGTTTGCTCAAGAAGCACCTGCCGCTCCTCCCGTTTGTGTAACCGAGGAAAGCCCCTGTGTTTCGGTCCCCGATTGCACTTCGTGTGTAACCGAGGTCAATTACTGGGTTGTCAGCAGCCGGTGTTGTATTCAGAAAAGTGAGTGTTGCTGTCCCTGTTGTGAATTTGATGTGTATCGTTCCAGCGAAGAGGGCTGTGTGACGGAATCCACATTTGACACAATGACTCAGGCCCTCGATCCCAATGCGCCGATATGCATCATGGTGCATGGTAGTTTTGTAAAGTGGGAAAGTGCCCTGACAGATGCTTATAACACCTATTTCTGGTTAAGAAACGCGGCACCACGCACGCCATTAAATGTGATCTTTTTCACCTGGCCCAGTGATGACCTGAAAACAAAGATCTTGCCCATTGATGTCAATATTCTGGGGAAACGGGCAGAATATAACGGCCATTACCTGGCACGATTGATCTCCGAATTGCCGCCGCATCACCAGATTAGCCTGCTGGGACACAGCCATGGTGCACGCACCGTTTCTTCGGCGTTGCATCTGATGGGAGGCGGCTCAATACAAGGCGTCTCACTCGCAGAGTGTGGCATTCACATCTGTTGTCGTTGCCGCCAGTTCCGCGCGGTTTTTGCTGCCGCTGCCATCAATCATAACTGGTTGAACCCGGGACAACGTTACGGCTGTGCCTTGAACTGCACCGACTGTCTGGTCAATCTTCGCAATAAAAAAGACCGCATCCTGCTGTTCTATCCGATTCTGGCCCCGATCTCCCGGCGTGCCTTGGCTCGTACTGGTTTCACCTGGCTTGATCGCCGGGCACTGGGTGACGAAGTTGACCGTGTGCATGACATTGACGTTTCCAAATGCGTCGGTGCCGGCCACATGTTCCCCAATTACTATAGCCACCCTGAAATCGCCGAAACGATTGTGCCTGCGATTTATTTCCGCCGGTAGCGTCTGAGAGACGTCCCTCTTCCGCCTGCCATTTTCACTTCACACATGAACTTTCAGCTGCCATTCATGATGGCTCTATTGCATACTTGAAGTGTATATTCGTCACTTCGTCCAGGGGAATTAGCCACTTCCAATGCCGATTTCCTCATTTCTTTTTTGCATAACGGCCTTCAGATGCTTATTCTTTCTGAGGATTTATGTGACCACGGCCACTTGATTCATGCCGTATCACAATGTCTGCACTAGACTTACACCCCATTTTCCTCAATCGAAGTTTTTAGAAATTTTGATGAGATTCTGAAAATAATTCAGGCAGGTCGCGCATCATGATTACTAAAAGCCGTGGTTTTGTTATGAGACGGGAGTAGAAATTGGCCACCGGTAAGGATGGCAAGCTCGCCCCCGAGATCGTCCATCAATTAGTCGAAACACATGCGGTTGAACTGCGCGCTTTTTTGATGGGGTTACTACGCAATCATGATCTGGTTGATGAAGTATTCCAGCTGACGTTTTCCAAGGCACTCCAATCGGGAGGGCAGTCAAAGGAAGAGACTCGTAAAGGCTGGCTATTTCGAGTGGCTTATCATGAATCGATGGCGTTACTCCGTCGCAATAAGATTCATAAAAAATCGCTGAACAACCTGTCTCACACAACCAATACATTCTGGACTGAGACGCCAGAGCAGGGGTTGTTAGAGAATGAGCATCGAGAACAAATCAGACAGGCTTTGAGTAACCTGCCTGAAAATCAACAGACTGTTGTCATTGCACGAATTTATCAGAATAAAACGTTTAACGAAATCGCTCAAGAATTCGGGCTTCCGCTGGGAACCGTGCTGACGCGCATGCGACTCGCGATTAAGACCTTGTCGAAGCAAATTGATCACCCCTCCGAGGATCCTTGAACTCGCATATTATTTAAGTTGGTTATTATGAAAAATCATTCCAGCAACGCAGCACCTGACAATGATCCCGTCGATCTGGACTGGGTCGCGTTTCAATACCTGTCGAATGAACTTTCTGAGCAGGAGTCAGAAGCCTTTGAGTTGCTGCTCTCGGAACGGCAGGAGGCCCGCGAAGCGTTGGCAACTGCGACGCAACTGCTGGCAGGACTGAAAACGCTGGGGCCCGTACCAACCGTCAGCTCTCCAACCACCTTCACAACGCAGTCAGCCCCCCATACACGCAGCACTGTTTTCTCGCGTACCCAACAATGGGTTCTGGTCAGTTGCGCAGCAATTCTCTTGCTGGCAGCCACGTTTCTGTTAAACAGACCAGTGGCTCAGGACACAACAACCACAACGCTCGCTCAAACAGAACCCTCTCAGGAAGACCTGGAACATGTGCTGGATCTCTGGTCGGAATCTGCTGAAGACAACAGTATCACCGTCGCCCTGAGTTCCAGTGCCGAACCGATCGATTTCGTCGATCAACCCAACGCCCTGGCAGAGAACCAGTCACTGGATATTCCTGAATGGCTTTATACCGCCGTCTCTCTCCCGGAAGAAAGTGTGAATTGATTTGATGTTATTAACTCATATGAAAATTCGAAATCTTTCCTGCCTGATCGCCGGACTGGTATTCTGCCTCTGCGGTTCACTGGTCTCTTTCGCGAGTGCAGAAAAACCAGCTCAGTCGGAAACCGTTTCGGTCTCGAAAGGCGACTCATCCAAAGGCAAACCATCCAAGTCAAGCGAAAAAATTCGCAAGAATTCCAGCCCTCTCAATGCGGAGCGGGAAAAACTGGCGCTCGACTTTGCAAAATCGCATCACCCGGAATTAGCAAAGCTGATTCAACGTCTCAAAAAACACAAACCCCGCGAATACAAACGCGCCATCCGTGATCTGGATAATACGCTCACCCGACTGGAACGTTTTAAAAATCGGGACGGTGAACGCTATCGGCTGACTTTGGAACGTTGGGAAATTGATTCCCGCATTCGTCTGCTGGCAGCCCGTGTTTCCGTGATGGGAAGTTCGAAAGATAAATCCGAATTAAAATCGCTGATTAAACAACGCGTCGATCTGCAGTTGGAATTATTAAAGCACGATCAAAAGCTGGCAGAAAAGCGGGTTCAAAAACTACAAAAATCCATCGAAGAGATCGAACAAAACCGAAACAAATTCGTTGATGCGGAATTTAATAAAATTAATCGCAGCATCAAAAAATCGGGTCAAAAAGACAAGAAACAAAAGTAAACGGATTACCCTTTGGCTGACATTATGTCGTCCCTTATGCAAGGTGTGTTATGAAATCAATCAGAATGACAAGTTACTGTTTCACATTCATGGCCGGTTTACTGGCACTGACTGCAGCCGCGACTGCCGCAGACATCAAACAGCCGGTCACCCAGAGATTCGCTGCACCAGAAACGAAGGAAACACCCCAGTTTCAACAGCATGTGGTTCCTTTATTAGGAAAACTGGGATGTAACGGCCGTGCCTGCCATGGCTCCTTCCAGGGGAAAGGGGACTTTCGGCTCTCCCTGTTTGGCTATGACTTTGCAATGGATCACAAACAGATGACGGCCAAAGATGTCGCGCGGATCAATCTGAAAGATCCTGCTAAAAGTTTAATCCTGCAAAAAGCACTGGAAGAGGTCGACCACGAAGGGGGGCAGCGTTTTGAACCGAACAGCTGGCAACATCGACTCTTGTCGCGCTGGATTGAAAATGGCGCACAAGGGGTCCCGAAAGACGCACCGAAATTTGAGCGACTGGAAGTCACACCGAATGCCATTCAGTTCAAGAAAGAAGGAGAGACGGTTGCTTTGCGGGCTGTCGCTGTCTGGTCGGATGGCACAAAAGAAGATGTCACACCTCTTTGTCGCTACCAGACCAACAATGAGCAGATCGCTACGATTTCTGAAACAGGTGTTGTCACCGCCGCCAAGCCCGGAGACACACATGTTGTCGCCTTTTATGACTCAGGTGTGATCCCGGTCCCTGTTCTGCAGCCGGTTTCTGATCAATATGGTAAGAATTACCCGCAAATCGCTGCCAACACGAAAATTGATAAGCTGGTCGTCAATAAACTGCAAAAACTGGGTATGGTCCCTGCTGAAACTTGTGATGATGCGGAATTTCTGCGTCGTGTCAGCCTCGACCTGACTGGCACGCTGCCAGCCCCTCATGAAATTGAAGCGTTCCTTAATAACAAATCACCCAACAAGCGATCGGAAAAAATCGACGAGCTGATCGAAAGCCCCGGCTACGCTGCCTGGTGGACGACCAAGCTTTGCGATTTTACACAAAACAACTACGACGACCTGATTAACGTGGCTCCCATACGCGAGCTTCCGAGCCAGCACTGGTATGACTGGATAAAAAAACGTGTCGTCGACAACGAAGGCTATGATAAAATCGTAGAAGGCATCCTGCTGGCAACCAGCCGGGAGTCAGGCGAAGACTTCGACCAATTCACCAAGTCGATGAATGAGATCTACCAGGATAAGCCAGGTAAGGATTTCGCCGACCGTGATCATATGCCGTACTACTGGGCCAGACGGAATTTCCGTAATCCAGACGACCGTGTACTCGGTTTTGCCTACACATTCCTGGGCATCCGGATTCAATGTGCCCAATGCCACAAGCACCCGTTTGATCAATGGACACAAAACGACTTTAAAGAATTCCGTGGCTTCTTTTCACGGGTGACTTTTGGTGTGAACCCCGAGTCGCGACAGGAATACACGGCCATGGTGGAAGAACTGGGTGCTGACAAAGTACGCGGTAATCAACTGGTCCGCGAGTTGAATAAACAGATCAAAAACGGCAAAGAAGTACCGTTCATGGAAGTGTATGTGCCCAAGGCGCGTGCTCAGAGAGCGAATAAAAATAAAAACAAAAAACAAAAGAAACGCCGTAACAACAGACAGAGCCCGGCTACCGCCAAGCTGCTGGGAGCCGAAGTCGTGGAAATCAACCAGATGGATGATCCACGGACGGCGCTGATGGAATGGTTACGCCGCGAAGACAATCCCTATTTCGCCAAAGCGTTCGTGAATCGGGTCTGGGCGTCTTACTTTAACCGTGGCATTATCGAGCCGGCGGATGACTTGAACCTGGCGAATCCTCCCAGCAATGGCCCACTGCTTGATTACCTGTCTCGAGAGTTTGTCCGCCGCGACTTCGACATGAAGTGGCTGCATCGCGAAATCACAAACAGCGATACTTATCAACGCAGCTGGAAAACCAACAAGACAAACGAACTGGACGAAGTGAACTTCAGCCACTTTATTCCCCGTCGTATGCCTGCGGAAGTGTTATACGATGCCATTCATCAGGCAACCGCCTCTGATGATGCCATCAATTCTTTCAAAAACAGTATTGATGGCCGGGCGATCGGAATCGCTGCTTCCGGTGTCCGTAATCGAGCAACTCGTGACAAGCAGTACGCCTTGACAATCTTTGGCCGCTCAACGCGTGAAAGTAACTGTGACTGTGATCGTTCTGTCGATCCCAGCCTGCTACAGACAATGTACATTAAAAATGACAACGACGTCTATTCTGCGATCAACCGTTCTAACAGCAGTTGGTTGTTCCAGGTCGGACAGCAACTGGGTGCCGTTCAAAAACCCAATGAGCAAAAAGATCGTATGAATGATCGTATGGATCAGGTCAAAGAACAGGCCAGAGCAGCCAAACAACGTGTCAACCAGTTGAAAAAACAGGAAGACAAGAAAAAGCAGCTGCAACAGGCTCAAAAACGGTTACGCACCTTGACTGCGCAGTTGAAGAAGATGAAGCAGTTATCGTCTCGCATGGGCAAAGGACCGGCCCGGATCCAGACTCTCGAAAAACCAATCTCAGCTGACAAAACAGAGGAGATTATTACAAGAACGTATTTGAGAAGCTTGAGCCGGTATCCTACAGAATCAGAAAAAACAGCTGCCAGAAAATATCTGAACGAATCTCAAGATAAAATGGCGGGAGTTTACGACCTGATCTGGGCGGTGCTCAACACGAAGGAATTCATGCTCGTTCATTAAACTCGACTAAAAACATAGCTTTTATTTAACAGCAGACACAAACAACTCACGCCTGACTAAACAAACCAGGCACTTCAATGTGAAAGGAATTCAAATGGCTTTATCAATGACATGCGATGGAGTGAAACGCCGCGATTTTCTCAAAATCGGCACACTCGGTTTTACAGGGTTGACGCTCTCTTCGTATTTGCGAATGGTCGATGCAGGCCAGGCCAAACCACAGAAGGCGAAGTCCGCTATCTTTATTGAACTTTCCGGTGGTCCTTCGCATATGGATACGTTCGACTTAAAACCCGAATCATCCAGCGAATATCGCGGCGAGTTCAAACCAATCAAAACCAAAGTGGACGGCATTGAAATTTCTGAGCACCTGCCGAAACTGGCTGCCTGCATGGATAAATTCGCCTTGCTGAGAGGTGTCTCTCACTCGGTCGCAGCGCACGCCTTGGGTCGCTCTTACGTGAATACAGGAAATCGTCCTCTGCCTTCACTGGAATATCCGGGCTACGGTGCCGTCTTCACCAAAGAAAATCCCGGACCCGACAACCTGCCGCCTTATGTCTCGATTCCCAATTCGACACAAAAGCCAGGCTTCCTGGGCGTGAAACATGCTCCTTTGAATACTGGCGCGACACCACGTCCCGGTCAACCCTTCAATGTCCGCGGTATCTCTCTGCGGTCCGGTTTAACTGTGGAAAATATCGAACGACGTGAGTCTTTATTACGAGACATCGATCAGACCTTTAGCGGTCTCGAAAAGAACTCTCAGCTCATCGAAGGTCTGGACCGCTTCGGTCAACAGGCACATTCGATTATTACCTCAAAACGAGCACGCGATGCCTTTGATATCTCCAAAGAATCGCCGGCATTTGCTAAACAGTTCGGCGAATCCAGCTTTGGGCAAAGCTGCCTGCTGGCTTCCCGACTGGTGGAATCCGGAGTTCGTTTTGTGACCGTCTCCATGGGCGGCTGGGACACGCACCGCAACAACTGGGACAGTCTGGAAAACCGATTACTGCCCCCCTTTGATGAAGGTCTGTCAGCACTGTTTACCGGTCTGGAAGAAAAAGGACTGCTTGAATCGACGGCCGTTTATGTCACCGGAGAATTCGGGCGTACTCCTAAAATCAACACAACGCGCGGCGGTCGTGACCATTACCCACGCTGTATGTTCATGTTGATGGCAGGCGGACAGGTCAAAGGGGGGCAGGTCATCGGCAAGAGTACCGAAAATGGTACTGAGCCCGCTGATGAAGGACGTTCTCCCGATGATGTTGCCGCTTCCTTCTATCACAACCTCGGTATCGATTTCACCAAAGAATATCACACCAATACAGGTCGTCCGATTACCATCGTGCGTGATGGAGCTGTGATTGACCAATTATTTTCCTAACTGAAGAGTCTTCTTTTTTAGCCAATATCGATGTTGTATATCTGGCATATCATGTAATTTCCTGAGGGGGAATGAGAATGTTGAAAGTAACGAAAGCGCTTGTGACCATGGCCTTAATCCTGGCTTGTGTTGCTACTGTTGATGCCGCTGAAAAAGGGGCAAAAAAGAAAAAGGGGAACAAACAGCGCACAGTCCAGATCCAGGCGCTGAAATTGCCCGCCACCATTGAACTTTCTGCAGACCAGAAAGAAAAAGTGGCCGCCCTGAAAAAAGAGTACTCACCTAAGTTCGTCGCTTTGCAGAAGAAAAACCGTGAGATTTTGACTCCCGATCAGATCAAAGCACGTCGCACAGCAATGAAAGAAGCCAAAGACGCTGGCAAAAAAGGCAAAGAACTCCGTGAAGCTGTCTCTTCTGCATTGAAGCTTTCTGATGAACAGTCAAAGCAGATGAAAGAAGTGTCAGGAGAGATTCGGAAACTGAATGGCGAAGTTCGCGGAAAACTGCAATCCGTGCTCACCGCTGATCAACTTGCGAAGATCAAAAAACCCGCCAAAGGTGGCAAGAAAAAGAACAAGAAGAAGAAAAACAGCTAACTCAGCCAGCAAATACATTTTTGTGTGCTGAATGAGTTCTGTGGTCACTAAGCGATCTTCGCGAAATCCCCCGATTCCAAACCTGGAATCGGGGGTATTTTATTTTCCGGTCATTCTGAAGTGAAAAACAGGCAATTCCTCCCCCTGATCCTGCCCGAAAAAGAGTTGTTTTCACCCCTAAATCATGATATAAACATAAGTTGATTCACCTGGGGAATTTAATCAAATTCAGTATCCATTCCACTGAGGAGCATACTCAATGCAACGGTCTGAGCAAAGTTGCATCATGAAGCGGGTCCTTGTCATCATTGCTGTTATGATGACAGGGGGAGCGCAGATTGCGACCGCCAATGACGCACCTGACAAAGACCATGGGATTGAATTTTTCGAAGCCAAAATCCGCCCCGTCCTGATCAAACACTGCTACGAGTGTCATGCCGCTGATGCCAAGTCGATTCGGGGGGGATTATTACTGGATACCCGTGCCGGAACATTAACGGGCGGTGATTCCGGCACATCCATTGTTCCCGGTAAGCCGGAAGAAAGCCTGCTGCTGGAATCGCTTCGGTTTGAGAGTTTTGAAATGCCGCCGGCGGGCAAACTGGCCCCGGAAATCATCGCGGACTTTGAAACCTGGATCAAGATGGGTGCTCCCGACCCACGCGAAGGCGAAAGCAAAGTCGTCAAGCAGACGATTGATCTGGAAAAGGGGAGAGAGTTCTGGTCCTTCAAGCCAATGGAAAAACAACCGGTCCCGCAGGTAACTGATGCAGACTGGTCCCATTCCGACATCGATCGATTTATCCGCGCCCGCCAGGAACAACAAAAACTCAAACCGGCGCCTGCCGCTGATCGCACGACCCTGGTCCGCCGTCTCTATTTTGATTTGATTGGTCTGCCTCCAACACCCGCTCAAATCGACGCATTTCTAAACGATCACCGTCCCGATGCGGTCGCGAATCTGGTAGACGAATTACTGGCGTCCTCTCATTTTGGAGAACGCTGGGGCCGCTACTGGCTGGATGTCGCCCGGTATTCTCAATCGACCGGAGGTGGACGTTCGCTGCTTTATAACTCTGCCTGGCGTTATCGTAATTATGTGATTGACGCCTTCAACAAAGACAAACCCTTTGATCAATTTATCAAAGAGCAAGTTGCCGGCGACACACTCAAGTCAAACGATTACCGGCAACAACAGGAACAATTGATCGCGACTGCCTTTCTTCTGCTGGGTCCCACCAATTATGAGCAGCAGGACAAAGAACAGCTGCGGATGGACGTGATTGACGAACAGATCCAGACCGTCGGCCGTGCCTTTATGGCAATGACGCTGGGCTGTGCCCGCTGCCACGATCATAAATTTGACCCGATCCCCGCCAGCGACTATTACGCACTGGCTGGGATTTTTCGCAGTACACACGTCTTAACGCCCGGCAATGTTTCCGGCTGGACGAAACGCGCGCTGCCGGTTCCCGCTGAGCAACAAAAAGAACGCGACGCCTATGACCAGAAACTGGCCAGCCTGACTTCCCAACAGAAAAAGAAACAGAAGCAACTAAAAAAACTGGAACTCCAGTTAAACAGTATTGTGCTTGACGATTCCGCAGCCACGCTGGTGGGCGACTGGAAAGAGTCAACATTCATGAAAGACTACATCGGCAAAGGTTATATTCACGACCAGCACCAGGCCAAAGGCAAGAAGCTGGTCAAGTTTGTTCCCCCAAAGCTGAAGTCAGGCCGCTACGATGTGCAACTGGCCTATAATTCTGCAGAATCCCGCGCCTCACGTGTTCCCGTGACGATCAAAACGGCTAAAGGCAAACATACCGTATATGTGAACCAGCGAGTTGAACCGACCGATGGTGCATTTTCTTCCCTGGGTCAGTTTGAATTTAACGGCACGAAAGATGAAGAGATCATTGTCTCCAATGAAGGCACCGATGGTTTTGTCATTGTCGATGCGATCCGTTTTATCTCTGCTCCCGTTGAATCAGAAAAAGATACACAGCAGCAGGCGGCCGTAGCGCACTACAAACAGACTTCACTCAAAATCGCACAGGCCAAAAAACAACTCAAACAATTGAAATCGGAAATCGCACAGACGAAGAAATCGGCTCCGCCACAAATCCCGGAGATCATGTCTGTTTACGAAGGGGAAGCGCCCGGCGATTATCATCTTCTGATTCGGGGCGATGTCCACAACCTGGGAAAGAAAGTGCCTCGCGGTTTCATTACGGTGGCCCAATCAAATAAGCCGGCAGACAAACCGGTTTCGATTCCAGATACTGCCAGTGGACGCCATGAACTGGCCGACTGGATTGCCAGTCCCCAGAATCCACTGACCGCCCGGGTCTACGCCAATCGCATCTGGCACCACCTGTTTGGTTCAGGATTGGTCCGCACCGTTGACAACTTTGGCTTCCGAGGCGAAACGCCCTCGCATCCGGAATTACTCGATCATCTGGCTTTGAAATTAATCGAACAAGGCTGGTCTACCAAATCTTTGATTCGAGAAATCGTTCTCTCCAGAACCTATCAGCTCGCCAGCGAATCGACCGAACAACAACGCGCCGCCGACCCGGATAACCGGCTGTTAACGCATCAAAATCATCGACGCCTCGATGCGGAAGCCATTCGTGACACGATTCTGTTCGTCAGTGGCAATCTCGATCTTTCACAGCATGAGCAGACCATCAGGCCTGATACAAAAACCGAATACGGTTACGTCTTTCAAAAACACTATCGGAGCATTTACATTCCGGTCTTCCGAAACCGCTTACATGATTTGCTGGCTGTCTTTGATTTCCCGGATCCCAACCTTTCTGTCGGACGCCGCAATACCAGTACGCTTTCAACCCAGGCACTGTACCTGATGAATAATCCCTTTGTGATGGAACAGTCACAAGAACTGGCAGGCCGTCTGATCAAAGAGTTTCCAACCGATCAGTCAAAACGAATTGACGCATTATTTCGAACCACATTAGGACGGTTGCCCGATCAAACAGAAAAAGCAAATGCAGCGCAGTTTTTGAACCAATCACAGACTGAAGGTGGTCCGTCCGAAACAGAAATCTGGTCGGCCCTCTGCCAGACGGTCATTGCCTGCATCGATTTTCGCTATATTAAATAAATCTGGAGTAATTCCATGCTGGATACAAATAGTCTTGTTTCGCGACGAAATTTATTACGCTCGTCAGCCTGCGGATTTGGCTCCCTGGCGTTCTCAGGCATGCTGTCTCAGGCAAAAGCGAATACTCCCAGCATCACTCATCAGAATCCGTTGGCACCACAGGAGCCAATGTTTCCTCCCCGTGCGAAACGCGTCATTTTCATCTTCATGCAGGGAGGGCCGAGCCATGTAGACACGTTCGACTATAAGCCTCTTCTTGAAAAGAAAAACGGCGCAGAACTGGAATTCAAGGACTCACGCTCGATTGCCAAAACGGGAAAGTATGGCAAAGAGAAGGTCATGCAGTCGCTCTGGAAGTTCCGCCAGTACGGTGAATGCGGACACTGGGTCTCCGACCTGTTCCCGGAAATTGGCAAGCAAGTCGATGACCTCTGTTTCGTTCACAGCATGCACACCAACGGGGTTGCCCATGGCCCCAGCACGTTGTTTCTACATACGGGAACGACCAATTTGATTATGCCTTCGGTGGGCTCCTGGATTACCTATGGTCTGGGCACGGAAAACGAAAACATTCCCGGCTTCATCACGATTTCTCCCTCGTCCTCCAATGGAGGCCCGCGAAATTTCTCCAATGCATTCCTGCCTTCGCATTACCAGGGAACGGCACTCGGCAGAGCAGGGCAGCCCGCCGACAAGGCCCGCTTTAATAATATCAAAAATGAGCAAAGGTCGCTGAATAAACAACGCCACCAACTCCAACTTTTGCAGTCACTCAACCAGAGCCAGCTGCAGTCGCATAAGGAAGACGATGAGCTGGCGGCAGTTGTGAATTCATTCGAACTGGCCTTCCGCATGCAACAACATGCACCGGGTCTCACAGACCTTTCGGGTGAATCCAAATCCACGTTTGACATGTATGGTATCGGGACCCCGGAAACCGATGATTTCGGTCGACAATGCCTCTTGGCACGGCGTATGGCAGAGGCGGGTACGCGATATATTCAAGTCAACTATGCCGACAACGGCAATAACCCGCGATGGGACCAGCACAGTAAGATTCAGAAACATGCATTTCACGCCAAAGCGACAGACAAACCTGTTGCTGGCTTGATTCAGGACATGAAACAGCGTGGCTTACTGGAAGACACATTGATCTGGTGGGGGGGAGAATTCGGTAGAAATCCGTTTTTACAAAATGGCGATGGTCGTGACCACAATCCCAAGGGATTCACACACTTCCTGTGTGGTGCTGGTGTGAAATCGGGCTTCTCTTACGGGTCTACTGATGAATTCGGGCATGAAGCGGTAGAAAACAAAGTGCACATGCATGATATGCACGCCACAATCCTGCACCTGTTGGGCATTGACCACGAACGCCTCACTTACCGGCACGCTGGCCGGGATTTCCGTCTGACCGATGTTGAAGGACGTGTGGTCAGCGATCTTTTTGCTTGATCAGAAATAAAACAGGTTCGCAAATGACCCCCATTTGCGAACCTGCGTCTAAATTTTTGATTCCGCTAATTCGATAGAATACCTCCTCCTAAGTTCATCTGGTCAAGAAGATCAAGGATGTTGCGATGTTTCAGAAGGATCTCAGCCTGTGTGCAGACTTCCTCTCACGTCACCCTGGCATTCAAATCGAGTATGATCCCAGGGTGACGTTTCGCTCGAATGAGTCGCGTACTAAAATGTCAGGGTCAGCGTCACTGTAGTTCGGCTATCCAGTAAATCCTTTCTGTTGGAAATCGGGAATTCCCAGACACCCGCGAGTGACAGGCAATCATTTAATTTGTAGTCGGCTCCGAATGCGGTCGTGACAACGTTATTGCCGGCAACATTATTTGAACCGAGGTTGATCCAGTCGCCCCCTTCAAAGTTAGCAGGGAATGCACCACCACTGCGGGTGTAAACAATCCCGTTTAGCTCTGCGATAGCAGAAAGCTTTTCGGTGAGGGGATGATCATAATGCAGGCTGTACCAGAACGATGTTGACTCATCCACACGGTCAGCCGGCAGGTGAAAACCAGCGTTGGCAATAAAGTGTCCGCCGCCATACAGTTCTTTACCGGCGGTCAGGAACGGATTCCAGACTCCCTGGCCATTTCCCTGAAAGACACGCAGACTACCGTTGTGAGCTTCATAAATAAGTCCGGTTGAAAGCAGGAACTGATTTTCGACGTCCCGCACCAGAACATATTTGACTCCCAGAGCAATATCGGCCCAGCCACGCGAATTTCCAATTCCGCGTGTCTGCAGCGTGTTATAGCCATCTTTGACGGCAATAATCGAAAGCCGCTCGTTCAATGCAATCCCCAACTGCAATGCATAAACCTGTAAGTCACCTGCTCCCAGAACGGGTGTTGTGGAATCAATCATTTGATTCACAAAAACACCACGCACATATGTCAACGAACGGGGGTCGATTGACCAGACTGGGTTACTGACCGGCATTACCCAATGCTTGAAGCAAGGGTCGCTGGGCAATTTATTGAGCAGGGGAATGCGGTCACACAGCGTGCATGCCCCGCAAGAGTTGCAGTTGCAACATTGTCCACAGCTACAAGCTGACTGGCAGGTCTGACAAGACTGACAAGCCGCTTCTGGAGCAACACTCTCGTATGAAACAAAGACTTCGTCGGGGCTCACAATAGCCTGATCTTTGACGTCAGCTGATTCTACATTGACATCCTCAGCCGTTGCACTCACCAGGTCAATTCCGAGTGGATTCGCGTCCGTGCTTTCTTCTTCCGCGCTCACCGGTAATAAGACACAGTTAAGCATCAGCACCGTCGCTGCACTGAATATTAACTTGAAATTCATTTCTCTCTCCCTGAGATTCTATTTACCGTTAATGAGAAAATGATCCTCGCCCGGTATGATTTATTCTTTTTACTGAGACAGCACTACAAATTCCGATAATTCTATCTTCAAATATTATTTCGCCCCTAATAGAATGCGCGCGTGAGGACGAATATAACCCTAGTGATATATTTATCGAAAAGCACAATCAGTAAGCCGCAAGGTTTCACAATAGATGTCGTTTGCGGTTTATCAGTTCACTAGGTGGGGTATATCCCTGAAATTAGTAAGTCCCGCCTCTCATCACCCGAATCGGATAGGCGGAATTTATTATTTGGCTAGAATATCCCCTTTTCGTAACTACTGCTTGATAAAAGAGATCTAACGTTTTTTTAATACGGTCCATTCGAGTTCAGGAGCAGAGGAGCACACGTGTCGGCTGAACCATCTATTGAAACTGTCACAAACAGCGGGAATCTGGAGAAATTCACTTATGATGACCAAATTGCAAGGATGTTTGCTCTCGCGACTCTGATCTGGGGAACCGTTGCGTTTCTGGTCGGAATTATCGTGGCAAGTGAGCTGGCGGCCCCTTCGGTCAATATGGGGTTTGATTTAATTACCTTCGGCCGTTTACGCCCCCTGCATACCAATGCTGCCATTTTCGCCTTTGCCGGTAACGCCATTTTCACAGCCGTCTACTATTCGACCCAACGCCTCTGCCGTGCCCGCATGTGGAGCGATAAACTATCGCGGCTTCACTTCTGGGGCTGGCAACTGATTATTTTGGCAGCCGCCCTGACGCTGCCGTTTGGGATTACCCAAAGCAAAGAATACGCCGAACTGGAATGGCCCATCGATATCGCGATTGCCGTGGTCTGGGTCGGTTTCTTCGGCGTGAACTTCTTTATGACGCTGGCCAGACGTCGCGAACGTCACATGTATGTGACGCTCTGGTTTTATATCGCGACGATTGTGACCGTCGCCTTGCTGCACGTGTTCAATAATCTCGTGATCCCTATCGGGCTGTTTAAAAGCTATTCGGTCTATGCCGGCGTGCAGGATGCCTTCATGCAATGGTGGTATGGCCATAACGCGGTGGCGTTTTTTCTCACGACCCCGTTTCTGGGGCTCATGTATTACTTTCTTCCCAAAGCGGCAAATCGCCCGATTTACTCTTATAAGCTTAGTATTCTGCATTTCTGGTCGCTGGTCTTTATTTACATCTGGGCTGGTCCTCACCATCTACATTACACCGCATTACCACAGTGGGCGTCGACTTTAGGCATGCTGTTCTCGGTTATGCTCTGGATGCCTTCCTGGGGTGGAATGATTAACGGCCTGCTGACTCTGCGAGGGGTCTGGCAAAAAGTGACCTCCGATCCGGTTCTCAAGTTTTTCGTGGTCGGTATTACATTTTACGGAATGTCGACTTTTGAAGGCCCTGTGCTGTCCATCAAATCGGTGAATGCGTTATCGCATTATACTGACTGGACCATCGCACACGTCCACGCCGGTGCTCTGGGCTGGAACGGTTTCATGACATTCGGCATGATTTACTGGCTGCTTCCCCGTTTATTTCAGACACAGCTCTGGAGCCAGAAACTGGCGAATTTGCATTTCTGGCTGGGTACCGTCGGCATCCTGTTATATATTTTCCCGATTTACGTTGCCGGCCTGACTCAAGGTTTGATGTGGCGAGCCATCACGGAAACCGGCCAGTTAGCGTATCCCAACTTTGTCGAAACCGTTCGCGTGTTAATCCCCTTGTACTGGATTCGTGTTGGAGGCGGGCTGGTTTATCTCTCCGGCTCACTGCTACTGGGGTATAACTTCTTCCAAACCTGGAAAACACGTCCCGCTGTTTACGAGGAAGAAGTGCATACCGCGCCCCCATTGGAACGTCACTATGTTGATGATCCGGCTCCCAAATCCGATCTGACCGGCGTACTGGAAATTGCCAAATCAATCGATGTCTTTGAAAAACTGAACTGGCACAGAAGGTGGGAACGCTTACCACGTCTGATGACGATCTGGGTGATTATCTCTGTCGTCGTCGCCTCGCTGTTTGAGATTATCCCGACCTTCCTGATTAGATCGAACGTTCCGACCATTGCAACGGTGACTCCCTACACGCCGCTGGAACTGGCGGGCCGGGACATCTATGTGGCGGAAGGCTGTTACAACTGCCATTCGCAGATGATTCGGCCGATTCTCTCAGAAACCAAACGGTATGGGGAGTACTCCAAACCGGGCGAATTTATTTACGACCATCCGTTCCAATGGGGATCACGCCGCATTGGTCCTGACCTGGCTCGAGAAGGGGGACAGCGTTCCAATCTCTGGCATCTCGTCCATTTCCGAGATCCGGCAAAGATGACTGACGGGTCCATCATGCCGCCTTATCCGTGGCTGGAAACTCGGGAATTGAATTTCAAAACGATTCCCGACCGTGTCTGGGCTGCCTCTTATCTGGGTGCGCCCTACACGCGTGCCCTGGACGATTCGATTGCCATGGCAAAAGAGCAGGCGAAAGCCATCGCGGATGACATCGAAAAACAGAAAGGGCCTAAAGGCCTGGAAGACAAACAGGTGATTGCATTGATTGCTTACATGCAACGCCTGGGAACTGATATTTATAAAACACCGGCTGCACCGAAGAAATCAGAGTCAACGGAACCGCCACCGGCCGCGAATAAAACGGCACAAAAATAATTTGTGAACGAGGACCAAGACCATGATTAAACAAGTGATGGAACTCTTGAATTATGATTACTGTGCCGAGATTGCACTCGTCCTGTTTTTGATAGCTTTCATCCTGGTCATCATCAAAACCGTGTTCACAAGTAAAAAAGAAATCAAACACCAATCAGAAATTCCGCTTTCTGACGACTAATACTGATTCGGAGATTAACATGTCAGAGATAGAGAAAGATCAGTTAAGAACCCACGTTTATGACGGGATTCAGGAATACGACAATCCGATGCCGGGCTGGTGGGTGATGCTCTTCTGGGGATGTATCTTTTTTGCGATTCCCTATTGGCTGTATTACGAGTCAGGCGTTCCCGGGCGTTCGATCTATGATAACTACAATGAAGCAGTCGCCGACAATTTACGGTTGCAGTTTGAAGAGATCGGCGAGCTCAGCCTGGACTCCGCCACCGTCTATAAATTTAAGGACGACCCCAAGTGGATCAAGGTCGGAGCGAGTGTTTATGAAATGCACTGTGTGGCCTGTCATGCCGCTAAAGCGGAAGGGAAAGTCGGCCCGAATTTGACGGATGACTACTGGATTCATGTGAAAGAAATCGGTGACATCGCCAAAGTCGTCGAAAAAGGTGCCAACGGCCAGGCCATGCCTGCCTGGGGAAATCGCTTGCACCCCAATGAAATTGTTCTGGTAGCTTCCTATATCGCAGGGCTGCGTGGTTCATTACCGCCCGGCACGGGAAAACCACCGGAACCGAATGCCAAGAAAATCCCCGACTGGAAGGCACCAGCGACACCAGAAGCAAACGAAGAAAAACCGAAAGCAGAGCCTCCCAAAGCAGATGACTCGAAGCCAAAAGAAACAAAAACAGACGACACACCAAAAGAGAAACCGCCAGAAACGAAACCAGCCTCATGAACAAGATTTTCTTTTCACTGAACGGTAAGCTTTGATGAATGACCAACTTCTAGAACCCGAGGAACATGTTCTATCAACACTGGAGAAAGATGGCTCTCGTCGCTGGATCTACCCCCGTCTTTTCATGGGCAAATACTGGACCAGACGCCGCGCCGTGGGTTACCTGCTGATCATCATTTTTATTGCGTTACCTCATATCAAGATCAATTCCAGTCCCGCCTTCTTTTTGAATATCGCCAGACGGGAATTTACCATCTTCGGTTTCAAATTCCTGCCGACTGATACGCTCTTGCTGGCGTTTTTCATGATCTCGCTGTTTTTGTCGATCTTCCTGTTAACGGCATTATTCGGGCGCGTCTGGTGCGGCTGGGCATGCCCGCAGACGATTTACCTGGAATTTGTTTACCGCCCGATTGAACGATTATTCTGTGGGACTACTGGCCATGGTGGCAAACCGCATAAATCGGTTCCCATTATCCGACGACTGATGATGTATGGCACCTATCTAATCATTTCCATGGTGCTGGCGCATACCTTCCTGGCCTATTTTGTGAGTGTCGACGAACTCCATCGCTGGGTTCAGCAGTCACCATTTACGCACCCGACCGGCTTCCTGGTGATGACGGCCACCGTGGTTCTGATGATGTTTAACTTCTCATTTTTCCGAGAACAGCTTTGCACAATTGCCTGTCCTTACGGCCGCTTTCAATCGGTGCTGCTGGACCGGCGATCCTTAATTGTCAGCTATGATAAACAACGCGGAGAACCGCGAGGCAAAATCAGCAAGCAAAAAACCGCAGAACAACATGGCGACTGTATCGACTGTGGCCAATGCGTGCGTGCCTGTCCCACCGGTATCGATATTCGTGACGGCTTACAGATGGAGTGCCTTCACTGCACCCAGTGTATGGACGCCTGCGATGAAATCATGGTGAAAGTGGAACGTCCCACCGGACTGGTGCGTTACTCTTGTCAGGATGAAATTGAAGGTAAACCAACCAAAAAGCTGCGGCCGCGCGTGATCATCTACCCTTTGCTACTGCTATTGTCCGTTTCTGCGTTTACAGTCACTCTGATCAATAAAAAATCTTTTGATGTGACCGTGATGCGGAATTATGGGAACCCGTTTATTGTGACCGACGATGATTTCGTCGAAAATAACCTACAGATCAAACTGGTCAACCGAACGGATCTGCCCGACGAATATGAATTTAAACTGCCGGACAACACCGACGTCAAAATGGAGATCATGGCGAGTCCCGACCTGAAAGCACGCGAAACCAAAACGATTCCACTCTTAGTTTCCGCCCCCCGCGATTCGTTTGTCACCGGTTTACGTGAAGTGGAACTCACCATCCGTTCCCAGAAAAATTCCGAAGAGAGGACAGTCACATGTCAGTTGCTGGGACCATAACGACCGACGCAGAGCAATCTGCGGAAACATTAGCCCGCTGGACCTGGTGCGGCGTGATCTTCTCATTTCTTGGATTGCAGATTCTGCTTTCTTCTGTTGCCGTCTTCCTGGCGACCAGCGATCCTTCAAACGTCATTGTCGAAGGCTATTACGAGCAGGCGATCTCCTGGGACAAACAACGTCAAACACAGGCAGAAAGTGATGCGCTGGGATGGAAATCTGTTGTTACTCTGGAAGCGGCTCCAGATATGCTCCAGAAACCCAAACTGGAACTCTCTCTGCTGAATCAGGCCGACAGCCCCGTAGAAAACAGCCAGGTGGAAGGCCTGTTGTTTCATCATGCCAGGGCAGGGGACGTCTTCAAAATTCATTTTAAAGAAACCAGTCCAGGGCATTATGCAGCACTGGTTCCGATAAACAAGCCAGGTCTCTGGGAACTTTCGATCGCTGCGTCCGGCAGTGAAGGCACGTTTCAGGAAAAGAAACAATTTCTGCTCAAACCGTCGGGAGAGTTAAAAAATCTCCAGGCACAACACTGATTAACATTCGAGAGACATTGACAGCGAAATAAGGCATAGCATGACGGACTTCCATTCGACAATTCCCTTACTGGCCACGATCTTTGTCGCCAGCATTGCCGGAAGCGGTCACTGTGTGGGAATGTGCGGGCCGTTGATGCTGCTGGCGGTGAATCGCAACTCCGCTTCAAACAAAAAGTCCTTCGGTCTGGAAGCCCTCTATCATGCAGGCCGATTACTGGGTTATGCCATTTTGGGACTTGTCGCCGGCAGCCTGGGCTGGATGCTGGAATCGGGCGGCGAACTGGCGGGCCTGCAGAAAATCGCCGCTTATGTCTCTGGGGTCGGCATGATTCTATTCGGCAGTTTTTCTCTGTTGACCATTTACAGAAAAGGGAGCATTCCGCATTTTGGAACCGCTGCCGTCGGTAAATATCTAACGAAGTTCATCAAAAAGAATCAACGGCTCCCGCAAGGGATCAGGCCGCTGGGAATCGGCTTGATCACCGCCTGTCTCCCCTGCGGCTGGCTCTATGCATTTTTACTGCTGGCCGTCGCCGCCCGAACTCCGCTTACCGGAAGTCTGGTGATGATTGCCTTCTGGCTGGGAACCATCCCGGCCTTATCACTGACCGGACTGGCCAGCCGTCTGTTCCCGCAGAAGTGGAACCTGCTAGGCAACACCCTGATTGCCAGCCTGCTCATCGTCAGCGGCATCTTTACCATGAGTGTACGTGCTCATGCAGATATGGGAGAATTACAACCAAAAGCCGCGGGAGCATCAAAGTCGGAAATTCTGAAAACCATCAACGACGAACCGCTTCCCTGTTGCCAGCCAAAACAGACCGATTAACCCGTTCCCGTATGCGAGAAGGCTTCACTCCGTTGATTGAGCAAACGCACGAAAGTGAAACGACTTCCCAACAGCAACAGGGCACGTGCATCCACTGCAATCTTCCGGTCCCCACCAGTCGACAAACAGACGAACAACCCTGGTTTTGTTGTGCCGGGTGTGAAGTCGCCTATGCCATTCTGCAAGACATGGATGCCTGTCTGCTGGAAGAGCTCAACAATTCTGAAACCGTCCCCTCTTCAGACCTCTCCTACGAGGAAATGGACCATCCCCGTTTTCGCGAGCTCTATGCCCATGAAATCGAACCGGGTCTGTTCCGGATCCGATTTCATCTGGAAGGCATGCATTGTGCATCATGCGTGTTTGTGATTGAGAAACTTCCCGACTTCTTGCCGGGCGTCATCAGCGCGCGGGTGAATTTAACGAACACCAGCGTCGATTTAATCTGGGATTCTGCCAGCGTCTCTCTGTCTGAAATTGCCAGAACCCTGGATCGGCTCGGCTATCGTCCGCATCCGCCGCAGCACAATGATGCAGAACAGATTTATCAACGGGAAAACCGCAAGTATTTGATTCGCCTGGGCATTGCGGGCGCCTGTGCCGGCAATGTCATGTTGATCGCGTTTGCCTTGTACGCCGGCATGTTTACCGGAATGGCGGCAGAGCACTTGAACCTGTTTCGCTGGACCAGTGCGGCACTGGCGCTGGTCTCCATTGTCTGGCCCGGGCATGTCTTTTTCAAAGGCGCTTTCTCTGCGATTAAAACGCGCAGTCCGCATATCGACCTTCCCGTAGCGTTGGGCATCACCATTGGTGGTGTCGCCGGTCTGATCAATTCCCTTCGCGGCACGGGGGAAATTTATTTTGATTCGTTAACGGTTCTGATCTTTTTACTGCTGGTCGGCCGATACATTCAGTTCCGACAACAGCACCGGGCACTCAGCCATCTTTCCCTGTTGAAAAGCATTACGCCGCGCAGTGCACGGCTCATTTCAAATGACGAAGTTGCAACCGTTCCGATTGAAGTACTAAAAGCAGGCGATCAGGTCGAAGTCAGAGCAGGGGATGTGATACCCGCCGATGGCGTTGTGTATTCCGGAGATTCCACCGTTGATGAATCGATCCTCACGGGAGAAGCACGGCCGCGCATCATTCAAACCGGCGCCCAAGTGACCGCCGGGACTATCAATCTGACATCCCCAATCAGACTGGATATCGAATGCGTCGGTGAAAACACGCGCATTGGCCGTTTGATGAATCTGGTGGAACTGGGAGTCAGCTCCAAGCTTCCGTTATTGGAACTGGCGAATCGCATCGCCGGCATTTTTGTTCTCACCGTGATCGTGCTGGCGATCGTCTGTTTGGGAATCTGGTGGTCCAGCGGCGTCAAAATCGCCGTTTCAAATTCGATTTCATTACTGATCGTCACCTGTCCCTGTGCCCTGGGATTAGCCACACCACTGGCGCTCGCCGTCGCTCAAGGCAAAGCCGCCAAACGGGCGATTTTGATTAATTCGGGTGATGTGATCGAACGACTTTCGAAACCCGGTTTGCTCTGGCTTGATAAAACGGGAACGCTGACCTACGGGAAAATGCAAGTGCATGAATGGCACGGCGATCGCAGCTTTTTTCCACAGATTCGTGCGATGGAACAACAGGTGGTGCATCCCATCGCCAGTGCGCTGACGACCTGGATTGATCAGCAAATCGGTACCGAAAAACAAGAGTTCGCACTGCGGGATATCGATTATTCCCCCGGTCTGGGAATTCGAGGAGCCCTTGATGGGACTCAGTTCGCTGCCGGCAGCGAAACCTATATCACAGAGCAGGGCGGACACGTCCCGCTGGAATTTCAGCAGAAGATTTCCGAGTACCGGCAACGGGGATTAACTGCGGTGATCGTTGTCGCAGAGGGAGAAACCCAGCTTGTATTGGGGATCGGCGATGATTTACGACCCGATGCCGCAGCGACGATTCAAAAACTGAAAACCGAAGGTTGGTCTGTTGGCATCCTCTCCGGCGATCATTCAGAAATTGTCACACCGATTGCCAGCCGCCTGAATATTGATCCTGAACTGGTGCACGCTGCCGTACGCCCCGAAGAAAAACTGAAAATCATTCAGGAGTCTACCAGACGCGGTATCACGGTAATGGTCGGCGATGGCGTGAATGACAGCGCGGCGTTAGCGGCTGCTTCGGTCGGCATTGCCGTGCATGGGGGAGCCGAAGCCAGCCTGCAGGCCGCCGCCGTTTATCTGAATCGACCGGGCCTGGCACCGCTGAAGGAACTGATTGATGGCGCACACCTGACGAATCATGTGATTTATCGCAACTTGCTGATGTCTCTAGTATATAATGTGATAGCGGCAGGGCTGGCAATCGGCGGATTGATTAACCCGCTCATTGCCGCTGTGCTGATGCCGATCAGTTCCCTGACGGTCCTGATCTTATCCTTTATGAACCGTGCTTTTCAGGAGCCCTATTCTTGAGTGTTCTGTATATCGCATTACCGATCGCGATCCTGTTAGCACTGGCAGCGGTCATCGGATTTGTCTGGACCGTTTCGCGCGGCCAGTACGATGATCTTGAAACCCCCGCCTATCGCATTCTGGAAGACGATCAGAAACCGAAACCAAAAGAAGAACGTTAAGCGTCATTTGCCGCGAGTGGAAACAAAAACGCCCGGAACAAATCCGGGCGTTTTTTTGACTGATTTTATAAAATCGATCAGGTCTCAGGCGGGCAGAACTTATTCGACCACGCGAACGGAAGTCGCGCAAGGCCCTTTACGGCCTTCGCCTACTTCATACTCGACAGTCTGTCCTTCCTGTAATTCTTCGAGAGTCACACCCTGAACTTCAGAATGATGAAAAAACAGGTCACCCCGTTCTCCTTCGATGAACCCAAAACCGCGATCTGTAACCAACCTTTTAATTTTACCCTGTGGCATTACTGCTCTCCAACATGATAACCTACGACACTCGACAGCCTTGATAAAAACAGGCAACCGAAGCCCAAAAAATGAAAGCAGATAGAGCCACAAAAAACAGAAGCTGAAACTTACTTAGAAGCCCTGCTAGTAAAATGAAGCGGGAAGAGATGAACGACCCGAAGGCGTTTAAACTGCACCTTGTCTCTGCTCGTCACAACTGGCGTGACACATGTATTATACTGGGTAGTGTGTATCTGTAAAGCTTGACCCGTCTGCTTTCAGCCGAATCCAGCCAACCCTCTCCCCTCTCTCCATAGTGGGTTTCGGGGATATGGGGGAATTTACCGTGAGAGGAACCGCACCAGCCAGATGATCCCCGTCAGCAGTAAACTCAACAGAATACATGTCGTCAGTGGAAAATAAAGCCGAAAGTTTTCCCGTTCAATCAGGACATCTCCCGGTAACTTCCCCAGCCACGGAATCGACGGCGCCAATAACCACACGACTCCCACCCCCACGATCAATATTCCCACAAAAATCAGAATCCACGCCGGCTGGTTTGGCATCTCAATTTCACTCTTTTTATTTCACGACAACGTTTCAAGCTCGTTCAAATCGTTCTATTCAAAAGCGATCAGCCTGTGTCAGATCCGGCAATGGCGAGCTGCTGCTTAGCCCAATATTTTCTCCCACAAATTGATATAAAGTTCAATCAGGGGCGTGATCCAGGGGACCGCAAACAGAGGTGAGTAGAATCGTTCGATCGTACTCAGACCTGGCGGAATCGTCCAGGGATTCTTCACCAACTGACGGCAGATCGCCACCACAGGTCCCACACTCAACAGATACAACACTCCCAGACTGATGAGGAAATAGCTCGTCCGTCTCAGGATTTTCGAAACCAAAGGATTGTTCTTAAGCATCAAACCGGTCTCTGAATAAAGAATCCTGGTCTGTTCGTTTCCGTCGGAACGCTCCACGGACGAGTGGTTACGCGAATCGAGACCAAAATACCATGTAATTACCGATCAGGTCGCAAAATAAATCGTTTTGATCCATACACCAAAGTAACGGACCATAAAACCATTCACAATAATCTTCAAACTCCATATTGTCTGAGCCAACAACCAATAAATTTACAGGCCTAATACTCAAAACATAAACTACTAACAAAACACAAATGCCAGAGCATAAATACTGGAGAATCTTAAATCGTTTTCTTTCAGACATGTAAACGACCTTAGTAAAGTCGAAAGACTAAAATGCGATTTGCCAGAGACGACGTGAACTCCCTATTTCTTTTTGTAGTCCAGGTGAGCAATAAATCAATACATCTTCTTGAGGAGAAACCCATATCGTTCCGTCAATGGGGCCCGTTTGTTCTTTAGAGGTCAGAGGAAGGGGTAATCCATACTGATGAGACAACGCAGCACGAGATACGAGATAGAGCCCGCCCTCGATATGTGGATAGTATGCACGTAGGCCATTTTTACTCAGGAACAAAGCCTCGGCCCCTTGTTGCTGCACAAAGAGTTTGGGATTGCGAAATTTTGTCCCACTGCGCTGTACCAGCCAGAGCGAACGAGAGCCATTCTTTTCAAGTTTACTGAAAACGACCCGATTCGCGTCCAGAAATTGTGGCGTTCCTACACGGATTGAAGCATCTACTTTTCCGACAGCTTCCCATAACTTATTTTCCTGGAAAGGTTCCTGCCGGCTTTTTCGTTTGGCGATCCACAATGTTGGATTGATGTCGGATTTAACATAGATTAATTCCAGGCCATTGGGAGAGATCGCGGGGTAAGCTTCCGTTTCTGGGCTGACTGTCGTTTCAAGCAATACGGGGTCTCCGAATGGATCATCAATCGAGGGACGTGTTGATTCATACAAATCAAATCCAGAGCCAACTCTCCCGGCCATAGAAAAAATGATGGAGAGAAGGTCTGGCGTCAGTGCAGGAGAGAAACAAGGCTCACGTTTTTCAAAACCAGGCAATAATTCAGCTGTATTCGGGACGAGATCAGGCAAGGTTGCCGTTTTTGGCTTAGGAGCCCGGATGGCATTTGCTGGCGCTGAAGTTGCTCCGGTTGGCTCCGGAAATTTTGTCGGTGAGTTGACCCACCACGAAATGGATATTCCAATCACAATTGTGAATCCCACTGCAATAACAGCGGTTTGTATGTTCATATTTTGACGCCTTAGTGATTTGGCTTCTCTTAATCTGCAGGTTACTGAGTTGGAGAAGCTTCTGTATCTTTTAAATGTGCTGGCAAGCTTAGACCTTGCGATGTAACCATTGAATAATACACGTGCCCATTAATGTTTTCAGAAAGGAAGGTGGCACGTCCATCAGTAAAGACGACGTTTACTCCCCCTTGGTGAAATGATGAGGGCCAAGGCGCTTCACCTTCCGCCAGATTGGTACCATAGTTGATCCCGTGAGGTGCACCGTTCGCTTTCCCGAGTGAGACATTTCCGGGGGTGCATGAATCTCCCTGACAAACCTGGCTGGGAATAAAAAAACTGGTTGCTAACGGATCGGCAAACGACCATGATCTCTGAAGATTATTCGGATCATAACCGAGCCTGACATTTTCGGCAAAAAGCAAAGTATGACTTAAACCATCCGAAATCGTTGAAAATCGATGATGTCGGCTCGTGCCCTTCACCTTCCAGCTTTCGAGGAAACAGACTCCTGTTTTGAGCAATAAATCGCGATCACTTGGTGATCCATCGGCACTCGCAGCAAGTGAGCATATTACCCCATTCCCATTCAAATCAATCGGGCTGCGCGATGGGAAAACGATGGGACAGTCGGCCGCCCCCCCCACGGTCGATGTCCATGCGAAGCCTCCATTGACCGCATAGCTTAAATCGCCACGTCCACCAAGAGTGATGTCTGAGGGGCAGGTGAATAAGGGAATGACGGTTTCTGATAGTTTTGTATTTTCAGTACTTAAGGATGGCTCTGAGAAGTCCCATTGATTGGCGATGGGGTTCTGCTCAATATACGGAAGGATGGCGACAGCCCAGTTGAAGAATGGCTGGACATCTCCGGAACTGTCCAGGCTGAGATAGCCAGATGCCGGAAACCGATCCTGAACATCAACATGGCTATGCACAGCAAGTCCAAGTTGACGCATATGATTGAGGCACGACATCCTGCGAGCAGCCTCTCGCGTTTGCTGAACAGCAGGTAACAACAATGCGATCAGTACTGCAATCAGCGACATTGAAACTAAAAGCTCAATTAAAGTAAAACCAGGTAAACTTCGATTTGATTTCACCCTCATGTCCAAGCCTCTTTTTTGTTATTGCAAGAATTTGCGTAAGAGTCTGATGATTGAGACAGGATTAAATGTGCACAATTGACAACGCATGCATAGTACACTGAAAACATATCTAGTGTCAAATTCTAAACAGAGGCGGGCTGCCACATAGGGCGGCACCCTACTTTTATCTGGATGAATTCATGATCTGCTTTTGTAAGTCAATCTGTCAACTTCCTGCTCTTTGCGCCCGGCTTGGGTGAGTATCCGAGATACTAGGAACCTTAAATTGACTTTCCACCTTTTTCTCTGCTGAACCGGATCTAAGGCCCTGCGGCTAATGGAGCAGGGCCTGATGTGAATGGTCTCTTCATCGGCTCTCGTTCTTTACTCCGGGCTTCGGAAATCAATGCTGTTTTCAGATGATGATTTTTGCAGGTCGGTGCGTCCTGTTCATCTCTCATGCGTTCGGTGAGATCGGGTAGGATTGGTTTGTCGTTGGTTTGATTTCACATTCAGGTTGAAATCGGCGGCGGGCGCCGTGCTGCTCATGACAGGGCGGTGGTTCTGGTTCCATTTCAGCAGTGATTTTGGATTGTGATTCGACAGGCGGGCGGCCACATAGGGCCGCGCCCTACTTTTGGTGAATGAATTCGTGATCTGGTGTTGCCAGTCGATCTATTGGTTTGCTGCTCGCTGCGTGAGACCCGGATGTGCATCCGGGCTTACCCGGTTCAAATGAGCGTTTGTCAAATTTTGAAACTCGTGAGGCG
Source organism: Gimesia alba (assembly GCF_007744675.1). Taxonomy (NCBI): domain Bacteria; kingdom Pseudomonadati; phylum Planctomycetota; class Planctomycetia; order Planctomycetales; family Planctomycetaceae; genus Gimesia; species Gimesia alba. Next base: position 3,758,508 of record NZ_CP036269.1, on the reverse strand, counting down.
GGCGAGCACATAGACTTGTCGCTACCAGAGAGAACATCATGATTGTGAAACGGATTGTTGCGAACGGCGTGAGTGGGTCAAGAGGAAAGGGAATTTTGATGTGGTGCGGACGGGGGTTGGGAGTGTGTCTCAAGGGGCGGAGAGTGGACCGTGTGGTGTTGGTAATGCGCCGATGTGTGTCGACCCGCATAACTTTTGGAGGATTCCATTTGAAAAATCAGTCTGAAACAAGCGTTTTTTTGCAGTTGCGGTTAAAACCGGTTTCACAGTTTCACCTGAACCAGCAGTGCTCACGCGCGCGACGCGCAACAAGGGTTATCGCTGGTGGCACGGCGTGGTCAAGACCGATTTTTTCAGGTGCCGTTGCGGAGGTTCAGCAATGGTGAATGAGAGTCACATGAGCAAGGTACTGCAATGTGAGAGTAACCAGGGTTCGACTCGCCTTGGTATCACCCCAAAAACAAAAGCCATAACCCGGGTTGAGTTACGGCTTTAAAAGTGCCCCCGCTAGGAATCGAACCTAGAACCTACTGATTAAGAGTCAGTTGCTCTGCCAATTGAGCTACAAGGGCTTTTGTGATTTTTGGTATTTTAGTTCGCTGAAAATCATCCGACAAGCGAATCGATGGACCTTCTCTGTGTTGGTTTAAAGATTTATCGTCAGGTAAGTCGCAAAACATCGGCAAACTTATTTGAAAATCAGGAACCGGCCGTTTTTTTCGCAGCCGGCTCCTGGTTTCAAAATCAAAACTCGTACTCAGAACTCTGGAATCAAATCTGGTCCAGAGCCTGTTTGAGATCGTTGATTAAATCGGCCTGATCTTCCGTTCCGACTGACAACCGGATGAAATCAGGAGTCACGCCGGAACTGGCTTGTTCTTCCGGTGTCAACTGCTGATGCGTTGTGCTGGAGGGGTGGATGATCAGCGATTTACTGTCGCCCACATTTGCCAGATGGGAGAACAGTTTCACGTTGTTAATCAGTTTAATTCCGTTGGCCTGCTGTTGTTCTGGTGTATCACCCTGAATCCCGAAACCAAACACAGCACCACTTCCGTTCGGAAGATACTTTTGTGCCAGTTTATAAGAAGGATGTGATTCCAGACCACAGTAATTGACCCAGGAGACCTTAGGATGGCTTTCCAGGAATTGGGCAACGGCCAATGCATTCTCGCTGTGCCGCTCCATTCTCAAGTGCAATGTTTCCAATCCCTGCAGGAACTGGAAGGCGTTAAACGGACTCATGGCTGGTCCCAGGTCGCGGAGCAGCTGAACTCGAATCTTGAGGACATAAGCAACGTTCATGCCACCAAAGGTCTCATAGAATTTAAGACCGTGATAGCTGGGATCTGGTTCGGTCATCCCGGGGAATTTTCCGTTATCCCAGGGGAAGTCCCCTTTTTCGATGATGATCCCGCCGATGGAAGTTCCATGCCCGCCAATGAATTTGGTACAGGATGCGACGACGATATCTGCACCATGCTCAAAAGGTCGAATCAGAGCAGGGGAGGCCAAGGTGGTATCGACAATCAGAGGAATTCCTGCATCATGCGCAATCTTGGAAATGGCTTCGAAGTCGGGAATGTCGCAACGGGGGTTTCCAATGGCTTCGACGTAAACGCATCGGGTGTTTTCATCGATGGCGTTTTTGAAGTTTTCCGGATCGCTCTGATCGACAAACTTGGTCTCGATGCCGAACTTGGGAAACGTGTAATGGAACAGATTGTAGGTCCCGCCATACAAACTGGAGGACGAAACGATGTTCTGACCGGATTCGACAATATTGAGAATCGCCAGCGATTCTGCAGCCTGACCGGAGGCGACGGCCAATGCACCGGCTCCCCCTTCCAGAAGGGCCAGTCGTTTTTCAAGCACATCACAGGTGGGGTTCATCAACCGTGAGTAGATATTGCCGAACTCCTGCAAGCCGAACAGTCTGGCCGCGTGATCAGTATCGTTAAAGACATAAGAAGTTGTCTGGTAGATCGGAACGGCCCGCGAATTGGTGGCGGGGTCAGGTTCCTGACCGCCGTGCAGACAGAGAGTCGCTAATTTCAATGCTTCGGCATCCATTGTAAAACCTTTTTTGTAATGGGAATGATTCTGCTATTAAAAGCACAATTGATATTTCAGAGAACTCAAATCATCGGAAAATCAAGCGAAAAGGACGCGTGTCATGATCCGAGTCGAGTTACAAACGAGGCGAATTTTGCAGAGGAAAACAGCCCCTCAGAACAATCTGCCATCCTATCGATGTTGATCGTAAAAAACAATTCGCCCGCAGGGATCTCTTGACTGAACCGTGCATTCTCGAAAACTGGAGTGATTACCTGACTTACGCTGAAAAAGAGCACATTTTCCCCTGATTGGCCAGATTAGATTTTCGTTCCGAATTCCACTTTCCTACAATGAATGATATCTTGAACCGAAACTTGTTGGTTGAAACTTCATTTTGAGACCTTTGGTGAAGAAAGTACAACTATGCCACGCCTGCTGACCGTTAAAACGCTCTCCCTGCTATTATTCTCTGCGTATCTTGGCTTGAATTCGACAGCCGTTTCTATGGGAAAAGAACCAAAAGCAACGACACCTGACCAGCCGGGGCTGGTGATGCAGGAATTCGTTTATAATGACGCCTCGTTTCCTTCGTGCCATGCCTCGACGATTGCAGAAACTCCCGAAGGTCTGGTCTGTGCCTTTTTTGGCGGGACCGCGGAAAAGAACCCGGACGTGGAAATCTGGTTGTCTCGAAATGAGGGAAATGGATGGACTGCTCCCGTCAGTGTTGCCAACGGCGTGAAAGATGCTTCGAAACGCTGGCCTTGCTGGAATCCGGTTCTGTTTCAGACGAAACCGGGAACGTTGCTGCTGTTTTATAAAGTGGGGCCGAATCCCAGCGAATGGTGGGGGATGCTCAAAGTTTCTCACGATAACGGCAAGACCTGGGGCGCCGCCAAGCGCTTGCCGGACGGCTTTGTCGGCCCGGTTAAGAATAAGCCGTTCCTGCTAGCAGACGGCACACTGCTCTGTCCCGCCAGCACCGAACATGATGGCTGGCAGCTACAGATGGAGTGGACTCCCAACCTGGGCAAAACCTGGCATCGCACCGGTCCTCTTAACGATGGCCGAAAAGTGGCGGCGATCCAGCCTTCGGTACTCCGCTATGGAGATCGTCTGCAGATTCTCTGCCGCAGCAAAGGGGGAAAAATCGTCGAAGCCTGGTCTGACGATGAAGGACGCTCCTGGAGTGAAGTCACCGAGACGACACTCCCCAACCCCAACAGTGGAACCGATGCGGTAACCCTGAAAGATGGCCGGGCTCTCTTGGTTTATAACCCGACTACCAAAGGGAGAAGCCCGCTACATGTCGCTGTTTCTTCCGATGGAAAACACTGGAAAACGGGTCTGGTTCTGGAAAACCAGAAAGGGGAGTACTCTTATCCTGCTGTAATTCAAACAGACGACGGCAAAGTGCATATCACTTACACCTGGAAACGCGAGTTAGTCAAACACGTGGTCCTCGATCCTGCGAAGCTGCAACTCAAAGAGATTGATTGAGAGGCAGAGTCAATTGGCTGAATTGAATCCCGATTCTCCACGGAAACGTAATCGCAGAAACCTACCCTGGATCCTGTTTCAATGGATCCTGCAGGTTCTCTTTGCGTTCTGGTTGCGTTATCAGTCGCGTGGAAAAGAGCAATTGCCGGCAGAGGAGGGAGGCTTAATGGTCAGCAATCACCAGAGTTTTCTGGACCCATTGCTGATTGGCCTCCCACTGAGCCGCCCGGTCAGTTTTATGGCCCGCGACTCACTGTTTCGAATTCCAATCCTGGGACCATTCCTGCGCTATGAGTTTGTGATTCCCATCAGCCGTCGCGCAGCCAGTTCAACCAGCTTTCGTGCTGCCATTCAGAATATTGAAGATGGAAACTTTGTTGGCATCTTTCCGGAAGGGACACGTTCCGAAGATGGCGCAGTCCAGCGTTTTAAACCTGGTTTTTTAGCCTTATTGAAGCGAACCGACTGTGCCATCTATCCGATTGGGATCGCGGGTGCTTTTCACGCACTGCCACGCGGAGCTTACTTTCTGCGTCCGTGCCCGGTGCGAGTGATATTCGGCGAACCAATTCCCTCGACGCTGGTCAGGGACTATTGTGAACGGGGTGCGGAAAAAGAATTACTGGAACTCACCCGACAACGTGTTGCTGAATGCCAACAGCAGGCCGAAGAATGGCTGCTACCTGAACACATCCGCTGATTTCTGTTCGAGTCGGGATTGTCATTTCAGTGCGGCTGCATTATGGTTTTCCCATATCAACTCAAAGTGACAGGACAACTCTTTTTTTCTTGAGCAGGAACATACCATGTCGGAACGGATTCTCAGTATTTCCGGTTTAAGGGGCGTTGTGGGGAATGGATTGACGCCCGACTATTTAACGCGTTTCGCCGCAGCCGTGGGCACGATCGCCAACAAAGGGACGGTTGTTTTATCACGAGACGGCAGGGCCAGCGGAGAAATGGTGCGTCACGCGGTCATCGCCGGCCTGATTTCTACGGGCTGTCGGGTGGTTGATGCCGGCATTGCGACGACTCCCACGTGCGGCGTGCTCGTGACGCATCTCAATGCGGCGGGTGGGATTCAAATTACGGCCAGCCACAATCCGATTCCCTGGAACGGTCTGAAACCCTTTTCGGCGGAAGGTTCCGTCTATAACCGGGAACAGGGCGAGCAACTGCTGGATGTGCTTAACAACGAAAAATTCAACTATGTTCCATGGGATGAACTCGGGACTCTGGAAGTTTATGATAATGCCGCCGGCCCGCATATTGTCCGCGTGCTGGAACTGGTGGATGTCGAGCAGATCCAGCAACGGAAGTTTAAAGTGGTTCTGGACTGCAATCATGGTTCGGGCGGGGTCGCGACGCCTCAATTACTGGAAGCACTCGGCTGCGAAGTGATCGTTCTGGGCGAGACGCCAGACGGCCAGTTCGAGCATACCCCGGAACCGCTCAAGGAAAATCTGACGGGGCTCTCTGAAGCGGTCGTCCAGCACAAGGCGGACGCTGGTTTTGCACAAGATCCGGATGCCGACCGGTTGGCAATTGTTGATGAAACGGGTCGCTATATCGGCGAAGAACTGACGCTGGCGTTGGGAGCCGACTACGTTCTGGCGCGGACTCCTGGCCCGATCGTCGTCAACGGTTCCACCAGTCGCGTGACCGCGGATATTGCTGCAAAATACAATTGCCCTTTTTTCCGCTCGTATGTGGGAGAAGCACACGTCTGTGCCAAAATGAAACAGGAAACCGCGATTATTGGCGGAGAAGGAAACGGGGGCGTGATTGACCCCAAAGTGGGCTACGTCCGCGACAGCTATGTCAGCATGGCTTATGTGCTGGCTGGTTTAGCCGCTTCCGGTCAAACATTGAGTGCCTGGGCCGATTCGCTGCCGCAATACAGCATTGTCAAAAACAAAATCACCTGCCCGCGCGAGCAGGTTGATGATGCCTGTAAAGCACTCGAAAGCCATTTTGATGATGCTACCGCTTCTTCGGGTGACGGCCTGCGACTGGATTGGGATGACCGCTGGGTTCAAGTCAGAGCCAGCAATACGGAGCCGATCATTCGCGTGATTGCCGAAGCACCGCAGCAGAAAGAAGCGGAAACGCTCTGTAACAAGGCGATGGAAATTGTCGAAAAAGCGGTTGGTTGAGCTATAAAAAAATGGAGTAAACATTCAGCACGATGTTTACTCCATTTTGACTCAAAGATCGGGAACGTTATCCTTCCCAGCGGGTTTTCATAAATTCCAGACCTTTGGTTGCTAAATGCTCTTCTGTCGGGAACATCTTCCGCCAGATGCGAGTGGCGGCTGCCAGTTCGGGCAGTGCCAGGCCGAAGGCTTCAATCATCAACCAGCCATCGTAGTTGACTTCTTTCAGAGCAGAAAACGTTTCGTCCCAGTTCACGCCGCCTTCACCCGGAGTGGAGCGATCGTTTTCAGAAATGTGGACATGCACCATCTGATCAGCACAGGCTTTGACGGCCCCGGTGATCGATTTCTCTTCAATGTTCGCGTGAAACGAATCGTACATCATTTTCAGATTGGGATGATTCACTTCGCGTGTGAACTGGGCACAGTCTTCTGCACAGTTCAGGAAATAACATTCGAAGCGATTTAAATATTCGCAGACGAGCGTCACGTTAAGGGTTTGTGCATAGTCGGCTGCTTTGGCCAAGGTCTCTTTGCCGTAATTCCATTCGTCGGCTGTCCGTCCGGCGCCGGTGAACTCACCCAAAGCAGAGTGAATCGGCCCACAGATATGAGTGGCTCCTGAAGCGGCACACATATCAAGCATGCGTTTCAGTCGCTCGAGGCCGGCTTCACGGATTTTCGCATCGGGGGAAATGGGATTTTCATCAGGCGTGCAGACTGTGACGGCAGTACACTCTAAACCTAATTCAGACAGTTTTTTGCCAACCAGCGAAAACTTCTTTTCATCGGCTTCGAAAATCGGCAGCTCGACGCCGTCATAGCCCCAGCCTTTAATCTGTTCCAGCAGTCCAAAATGCGATTCATTCACATCGGATGTCCAAAGCAGCATATTCAAGCCGTACTTCATAGTTGTTTTCTTTCAATCAATTGAGATTCAAAATGCTCAGGCGGCAATAAATCGTCGAGACGCTTTTCTACGATTCTTCGGCCTGTTTTCAGTATGGAAATGGTTTCCGCGGGTAATGCTTGTAGTTTGACTCGTTTCATCACTTGATTCAAGCGTACCAACAGTCTTTGTGAATCCAGGTAATCCCTTAAAAAACCTTCTTTAGAAAAATGGACGAGCCAGAGCTTCAACTGATCCGTATTTTTCGTGGCCATTTTGTTGGTCGCCTGTTCGATTTCCACTGGATCAATCTGCTCGAAGGCTGCGTAATACTGGTCAATCAATCCCGGGTTCTGATCCATTAACACGCCGTCCAGCAGGAGTTCGGTGACAATATGCCCCAGAAACCCAACCCGTGCATACTCATCGTCGGCAAAGAGTTTACGGAACAGGAGTGATAAATCGGTGCTGGTTTCCAGAAAACCTTGAGTAGAATGAAACCAATGATCGTCTTCCAGATGCTGCTGGATTCCGGAGGCGACTTCGGTTTGAATGGTTGAGTCATCCCCAGTAAACGGAATCACATTTTTCATTCGCAGTCGGACACGACGATCAACCACCGCCAACAGGTCGGGCAGGGCAGTTCCCACTAGATAATACGGACGATCAACAAACCTCATCCCGTGCGCAAAATAATTCATGAAAACGCTTTATTGATGAAAGTCAGGAGAATTCAGCGTGAAAATTCTATCGTAGCCGATCCTACGAGAAATTTACAGTTTCCGCGAAACATCTCTGGAATTCGTTTCGCTGTGATCAGGGACAGGCCCGGAAAGCGGCGATTCATCCTGGTTTTACATATAAATCTGATCTGCCTTGCGCGAGAACGGGGCTCGGGACATTGGCTCTCACAAGAACGGCGCGTATAATGCCTGAGATGTGACCGGGCCCCTCTCCCTTTGATTCTGTGCTGAAAGTAAAACATGCCTGATTCGCCTCTTAATTTAATGTTCCTGTTACGGGATCAAAGCGCGCATATTCAATCGGCGTGGGAACAGATTCATAATCACCTTCAAGCACAATCCTCGGTTTACGTCTCTGCGGTTTCAATCATCGAAGATTTTTCTCCCCATGATTCTGAGGTTGATTTGGTTGTTGTACTCGGGGGCGATGGTGCGATTCTCAGGGCGTGCCGCCAAATGCGGCTCAAACAGTTACCGATGATCGGCGTCAATCTGGGGCGGTTGGGTTTTCTGGCAGACCTGACACCAGAGGGATTCTGTAAGAATTTCGCCTTGATTTTAGAGCGAAAATACAAAATCGTCGAACATCTGATGTTTGAATGTAAGCATATTAAGGCAGATGGAAACGTTGATTCCTATCTTGGGTTAAACGAAGTCGTCATTAGTTCGGCGGGAGCGTTGTCGATGATCGATGTCGAATTGGCCGTGGATAATGAGCTTGTCACAACCTACAGCGGGGACGGCTTGATCATCAGCACTCCCGTTGGTTCGACTGCCCACAGTTTGTCCGCAGGAGGTCCGATCCTGAAACAGGACCTGCAGGCGTTTGTGATCACCCCGATTTGTCCACATACGCCCTCGAATCGTCCGCTGGTTGATAACGCGAATTGTCTTTACTCTTTGACCGCCGCGAATGTTCCGGAGGGAGCCATGCTGGTGATTGATGGACAAATCAAGGTCCCGTATTCAGCCGGCGACCGACTGGAAATCACCAAAGCGTCGGTCACATTTAAGCTCGCGCGCATCCCGGGATTCAACTACTATTCCCGACTCAATCGCAAATTAGGCTGGGGTGGACAGCCCAAATATGGGGCAGAGTAGTCTGTTCACTCAAAAATATCCTCTCTGCGGCAAAAATGGCCTCCCCATAAAATCTCCGATCTGATAACCTCACCACAGGTTATGGAGAACTGACAACCATTTTTAGAGGGAAGGAGTCCCTGATGCGGTCTTTTGTGTTCTGTGTGCTTTCATTTGTGCTGAGCCTGTCAACGCTAGCATTACCGGTCACGTTTGCGGAAGAAGACGCAACGGAATATACGCTGCGCTATAAATTCAATCCCAACGAATTTGTCCATTATCATGTGGATTCACTGAATAAAATCGAGGTTCAATTAAACCAGAACAAAGAAAAGACTGAAAACAGCACGAAAACCTTGAAACACTATCGCGTGATCTGGGTTGATGAAGAGGGAAATGGCACACTGGAAACCATGATTGACCGGGTGCAAATGAGTGTCAAATTCGACAATAAAACACCAGCCACCTTTGACTCTGCAGATAAGAACCAGAAAGTTCTCAAACAATTCGAGCCGATTCAGGCCAGTATCGGCAAGCCTTCTCGTATCGTCTATTCCCCTATTGGAAAAGTCATTTCTAACGACAAAAAAGAGGAGAAGGAAACCCCGAATACTCCAAACCAGGGATTTCTGATCCCGCTGCCTGAAAACAAGGTCAAAATTGGTGATAGCTGGAAGGAAGAATACGATGTGGAAGTCTCAGTGGGAAAAACCCTGAGGAAAAAAGTCCCCATCCGCCGGACTTTTACGCTGGATTCCGTCGAAAATCAGACCGCAGTCATCACCTTCAAAACCAAAATCATGCTCCGTCTGAATGACCCCAAATTAGGGCTCCAACTCATTCAAAAGACCCCGGCCGGGACGATTAAACTGGATCTCGACCGTGGAGTCATCCTTTCACAGGACGTCTCCCTTGATAAAGCACAAGTCGGAGTCTTTCAGGGCAAGGGAGCAATGCGAGCTGTTTCGACGCGCGTCGAAACCCTGGTCGACCCAACAAGCCTGGCCCAGAAAGATACGGAATCCGACACAAAATAACGAACTTCCTTTGCAGAATAGCACACTACCAGATCCAGGATCGATGATCTCGCATCCAACCATGACCTTTCTGGCCCCGGTATTGCTTTTTTTGAAGGCTGACAAGTACTTATGTGTTGACGCTGACAACAATTATTTTACACTTAGAGATCGCCGTGAAAGTATGTAAGCCCTTGCAGACTGCCACTTCTCTTCACCCTCAGGCCTTGTTCATGAAACTGTGAACACATCCTGAACAATCTTCGTGCTCCATGTACTTTGACGTGGAAAATCTCGGGGATGCTGCGAAAGAAGAGCCGGTTGCCAAACAAGGCTTCAACTAAATCAGAAAGATGCGTCACTAACAATCACTGCTTCTATTGAGAACGGACATGAAACGGGTTGAGCTTTCTCCACAATTAACCAGCTTGCTGAAAGTAGCCAAGCGTTTGGCCAGTGATTGTGAGATTGAAGTCGTCTTCCTGTTGGCCGATATCCCGTACGATTTCCTGGAAATCAGCAAATCACTCGGGAAATTACGACTCGTTGTTTCCTCAGATAAGCCTGATGTCCAGCGCGCCGCACAAGAAGACGGCATTGCTCTGGTCCCTCTCATTCATGAGCCACAGACCCGGCAAGTTCAGATCAGCCAGGCCATTCTGGAGGCGATTGCTGATGAAATCCTGGCATCCGGGGATCGCATTATTGCTCTCTATGCAGGCTTTGAACGAGAACACGCCGATTCATTAAGTATCGTCAGTCTCGCAGATCACTTGGCCAAACTGACCTCACGTGATTTGCAGCGACTTGAGACCAAAGTTCCACTCCAGACATTAAGAACCGTCGTAGATCTCGCAGTCGAAATTGGACGGGAAGGGCGGGAAGGAAAACCGGTTGGCGCTTTATTTGTCGTCGGAAACCATCGCAAAGTCTTATCTCTGTCGCACGAACAGGTTCACGATCCCTTTAAAGGCTACTCACAAAAAGACCGGATGGTGAGCAACCCCCGCGTCAAAGAGAGCATGAAAGAACTGGCGCAAATCGATGGTGCCTTCATTATCAGCTCAGATGGGGTCGTCCAGTCTGCTGGACGGATTTTAAACGCCTCTGCTGAGGGATTAACCCTGTCGAAAGGCTTGGGCGCCCGTCATTGGGCCGCCGCTGCCATCTCCAAAGAAACCGGTGCCATCGCCATTGCGGTATCGGAATCAACGGGAACCGTCCGGATCTTCCAGGACGGTTATGTCGTTCTGCGAATTGAGCCGATGAGCAGTGCGATGAAATGGTTCGATTTTGATACCGAACCCCCTCAATCTGAGTAAAACACGACAGCCTCACCAGGTTCACCCCTGGACCTATCATCGCCTTTTATAAGCAGATACGCAGATTTTCCCAAATATTCTCTTCCCTTAAATTGTAATATTTGCTATGAAACTCTCGCACAATGCGAACATCGATCCGTTTCCGTTTTGATGACGACTCTGAACGATGACAGGGCCATTCCATTTACCTGACTTTAATGAACCATAAAGTGAGTGGCCTGCCTGGTAATTCTGTGTTTTTTAAGAGCTTGTTCAGCGGGAAGGGAGTCCCATGTCGAATGTAGCGATCAAACTCATCGCCGTCACTGGTGTTGTAGGCCTCGGCGTCTTGATGTTTCTCCAGGCACAGAAAGGCATCCAGTCTGGTAATATTGAAAACCAGATAGGACAGCTGGATGTATTGGAATCAGTGGATTCCCAATCGGCAAGCTCACAACCTGAAACATCAATGCTTCCCGACCAGACTGAACCCCAGGTAGGCGAGATCAAAATTCCTCGCGATAAGGTTCCTACCGAACTCTCTGAACTGACAGCACAAAACGCCACACCGATCAAGTCAAAATCAGAACCGCCATTCGCCCCGAATACAACCCCAAGTTCTTCCAAAATCAAACTTACAGCGGCTACAGAAGAATCGGCCCTCGACCTCCAGGATGAAAATGAGTTCGAACCTGAGGATAAAAATGCCTTCACCCCTCCTGCCAAAGGTCTGGATTTTCGTGAACCTCCCGCATTGAAAACGCCAGATTTCGATGAAAACCCCTTTGCTGAATCCGCACAGCCAGCGACGACAGAAAAGCAGAAGGCGGCAATGACAGCCCCCCTGGAATCAGAATTCAAAACGGGCCCACAATTTGGACTGGATACGAACTTCGATAACACGCCAGCCCCTGAAGATACAAAAACGAAAATCCCACCACGGGAAACCATTTCCAAATCGGCTGAAGCTGTCAGCCCCTTTGAGCAGGAAGCAGCGCCGGTGAAACCAACTCTGTCTCCTACCCCTGAGTTACCGACGGCCACTGATAATGAACGGAAAAGCCAGGAAAATCCGTTTTCGGGAAATACGTCTCCTGCCACAAAACTGGAGACTGATGACTCTCCGTTTGAAATCAAGGAGGGGAGTCTCCCTGCAACTCCCAAGGTCGATTCCAATCCCTTTATGACGGTCCCCAAGGCCGAGGAAACACCTGAAGCGAAGCCGCTTGCGACACCGCCGGCTGAACTACCAACACCGGAAGTCGAGCAAGAATTCAACCCGTTTGGAAATGAACCTGCTGCAAAACCAGCAGAGCCGGCTCAGCCACTCGAATTGAAGTTACCTGAAAGCACTCCACCAAATTCAGCGAACAACGAGGAAAAGCAAGCCAATCCCTTTTCGGTAGAACCAGAGAAAACCGCGAACGACTCGACACCAGCTCCTCTGGAAACCACTCCTCAACCAGAACCGACACCGGCTGAAGAACCGTCTGATGTAGTCGTCATCAAAAAACGGAAAGAGACTGCTCCACAGGAACCACCACTCTTTACGATTGAAGGCAAAACAAAAGCACAGAATACACCAGCACCACAGCCGATTCAAATTGCACCTGCTTCTGAACCCAAGCCATTGAATCTCGTCGAGGGAAATCAACCTGTTCCTCAAGAGCCGGCAAAATTGTCAGCCCAGCAAAAGACGCAATCTCCGAAAATGACGATTCAGAAAGTGGCGCCTCCCGAAGCCATTCTGGGGCAGCCATTCATTTATCACGTGCTTGTCAAAAACAGTGGCACCACATCGGCCCAGAACGTCGTTGTCGAGGATCGTATCCCCAAAGGGGCTAAATTAACAGGCACCATTCCTCGTGCAGAACAGATAAAAGATCGCATTATCTGGCGACTGGGAGAAATGAGCCCTGGGATGGAAAAGAAAATATCCATCCGAGTCATCCCTGAAACAGCCGGACAAATCGGCAGTGTTGCAACCGTGAATTTCGTCACGGAAGTTGCCTCTGAAACAAAAATCACTTCTCCCAAACTGGTGATTCAGTCGGACCAGCCGGGAGCCGTCAAACCTGGTGAGATTACCGTCGTTAATTACACCATCACTAATTCAGGCACAGGTGATGCCAAAAACGTTTACATTCGCAGCATCATCCCTCCACAATTCACTCACCCTGGAGGCGATGACCTGGAATACAATATCGGCGTCATTCCTGCCGGTGGAACCAAACAGGTTCAATTGAAACTAAAAGCCATCAAGCCCGGTGCCGGCAAAAATATCTCCAGCGTTATGGGAGATGGAAATCTCAAAGCAGAAACCGAAGTTCCTCTGAAAGTCATTGGGAACGGCGAACAGTTTCTATTAACCCGCAAAGGCCCCAAAAACAGGTATCTAGGGCGTTCCGGTGTCTATGAAAATACAATCGCAAACAACACAGAAAAGCCAATTCAAAATATCTCCGTCTTCGAATCAGTCCCTCCCGGGATGAAGTTTGTCACAGCCTCGGCCAACGGACAGTTTGATACCGTCCGCAATGTCGTCCAGTGGGACATCCCGGAGTTAGCTGCCAGTGAGCAGCGAGTTTTGACTGTTGAACTGGAGCCCATTGAAGTTGGTAAACTGATCAGCACAGTCCAGGTCGTCACCGACAACAACACAAAATATTCGGCTAACCTGCAGTCAGAAGTCACCGTCATTGGTCAACCATTACTGAAAGTGGAGACCAGCGAATTAAAGGGCCCTCTTGAAGTCGGCGAAAAAATGGCGATGCAGATTCAGCTCGTGAATCAGGGGAGTGCCTCTGCTACGAATGTAGAATTTCGCGTCAAGATCCCCAATGAACTGGTCTTTCTCGCAGCCAAAGGTCCGGTCCGCTATAAACAGGCAGGCTCTTACATCATCTTTGAACCTGCTCAGGAATTACCCGCAAAGCAGGCGTTAAACTTCGAGCTCTCTTTCGCAGCTCAAAACAAAGGGGATGCTCGCGTTTTAGTGCAGGTTCAGTCGAAGCAGATGCAAAAGCCACTGAACCAGGAAGAAGCGATTCCTGTATTGGAAAAGTTACAGTAGAAATGCAAAAACAAGTGCTCCCGTTTCAATAACAGAAGCACTTGTTTGCTTTATGACTCCAGTTCTACATTCCAGTATGTTTCACTGATGAACCGGGACCAGCTGTCAATTCGAATGCTTTGCATCGCATAAAATGGCTTCCACTTCGGACGCACAGGTTCTTTCAACAGCTTCATCCTTGCCTGACGTGGCGTATGAGCCGCTTTACGCGAATTGCATTCAACACATGCCAGCACACAGTTTTCCCAAGACGTTTCACCGCCCTGGGAACGTGGCAAGACGTGGTCGATCGTCAGTTCTTCACTACCGGGTTGACAACCACAATACTGACAGGTAAACCGGTCACGTTTAAAAACGTTACGCCGGCTGAATGTCACTACATTGCGAGGCACGCGATCGTACTTCAACAGCGTAATCACTTCCGGTACCCGAAATCGGGAATGACTGCTCTGGATCGACAATTCATCGTCTTCCGGCTGCAGCTTCGCCCAATCCGACCAGGAATAGGTCTGATAGTCGGCAGGGTCAACCACGCGTGCCGTTTCATTCCAGATTTTAACCACAGCACGAGCCACCGTCGTCACACCGACTGGTTGCCAGTTCCGATTGAGTATCAGCGTTGGCCGCTGCAGCGTTGATGCCACCATGATTTCACCATTCCTGTAATTCTAAAAACAAGGGTGTTCGAGGGGAATTGAACCCACCTCCTTAACAGTCACAGTGTTACGTGCTAACCTTTACACTACGAACACCATATCGAATTCTCACCAAAAGCGGAAGGCATGGGATTCGAACCCACATGCCCAAACGGGCACACGCATTAGCAGTGCGGTCCGGCGAGCCATATCCGGCTACCTTCCTCAAACCATTTTTCCTCATATTCGACCCGGTTTCTGCATGATTTCCAGAAAAATCGGATTGCAGAATCCAACGCGGAAGCCGTGGGACTCGAACCCACAAGCACTATGCAGCACCACCGGTTTTCAAGACCGGGCCCTCATCCAGCCGGATGACTTCCGTATCAAATTTACTTAATACAAGTCAAATACCCCGTGCGGGAATTGAACCCAGCATCACCGGCTTGAGGGGCCGGTATCCTTGCCATTAGACCAACGGGGCAAAATGGTCTCTCCATTCGTAAGTGGATCGGGAGGTGCTCGAATCCTCGTCTGCGATTCTTCAGATCGCCGCTATACCATCTCAGCTACCGATCCCTGAAAAAAAAGCCCGATGTCGTGAAAACACCAGGCCAGATCTACAAACAGATTTTTCACGACCAGGTGCTACAAACGGAGCGGATGACTTTCCTCTGTTCCTCGGGAGAACGAAAGATCGTCATTACTCATGCTGAATCTAAACACCATGTCGTTTAAAATCACGTGAAAGCCTGTAGTTAGAAAAAGAAGTCTCACTCGTTACTTAATAACGATTTGCATCGTTCCTGCTAATTACTATGACGTAACAACTGAAAAAAAGTTCGCATGAGATTTCATAATTTTTGAATCACAAAGGAAGAATTCGAAGTTCCCGGTAGACGGACCATTCCCTACTCAAGCTCCGTACTTTTCAGGAGACGACCGCAATGGGATTCCACAAAATCTTCACCGATTTGATCAATCCCTCTTGACCTGAACACACATTTTATATCATATATTATATATCATATAATTAATCTAATTATACCAGATGTCTAATTAATCGTTGTTTTCTATTACTCTAATTGTTGAGGGCTAAAAAATGTGGATATCCAGACCTCAAAAACGTCACGGGTTTACACTAATCGAATTACTGGTTGTCATAGCCATTATCGCGATTTTAATTGCCCTCCTGCTCCCGGCAGTTCAACAGGCACGCGAAGCAGCACGTCGATCGACCTGCAAAAACAACCTGAAACAGTTAGGTCTGGCGTTACACAACTACCATGATACGTTTAGCGTTTTTGTCCACATGATGGGAGGGACTGCCAATGGTCGCTGTTTTGGTGGGTCTCCTGTCACGGATGGATGTGGAACGGGTTCGTTTGGTACTGGAAACGAAAGTCGTGTCAGCGGATTTATTGGGTTATTGCCATACATTGATCAGGCACCATTGTTCAATCAAATTTCCTCACCTCTGGGAAGTTACCCGGCATTTGGTTCATCTAGAGACGATGGTGGCTATGCCCCCTGGAAAGTCAAGCTCTCTTTAATTCTTTGTCCGTCCAATCCTACCCCAGCCACGTATCGCAACTTCGGATGGACAGTTCCCCAGAGCTATGTCTTCTGTATGGGAGATACCATCAACAACTGGGGCGTCCGAAACACCCGCGGTCTGTTTGGATTTCAGTCCAGCACCCGAATGCGTGATATTATCGATGGCAGCAGCAACACCATTATGTTGGCAGAGCGGGGCATCTACTCCGGAAATAACCGTGACGTTCGCGGACTCGCCGCCAATGGAATCAGTTCCGTTTTGACAGCCCCCAACACCTGCTTTGCCACCGCCAGTGGCGGACTCTACAACGCCGGACAAAGCGTCCAGCGAGACAGACACATGGGTGGCATGTGGCAACACGGACAACCTCATTTTGCCGGTTTCTGCACAGTACTCCCCCCGAACAGTCCTTCCTGTATGTCCAACACTCACGGCGACAGCTGGGCTCTCGCCAGTTCCAGCAGCTACCACGAAGGCGGCGCCCATATCCTGATGGCAGATGGTGCAGTCCGTTTCATCAGTGAAAATATCGATACTAGAAATCTGGGAGCAGCTCCTGCCACCACAGGTCCCAGCAACTATGGCGTCTGGGGTGCCCTCGGTACCAAACAGGGGCGCGAGACGATCGGCGAGTTTTAATTCTACGACTCTGAACCGTTCGTTGATCTTAACTTTATACCTCATTCCTTCCAGTGAGAGATGATCATGTTTTTCTCGCAATACTTCGCCCGACAACAATTTCTGCTTCTCCTGCTTGTCCTCGGCTTAGCAGTTGGTTGCTCGTCTGCGTCTCTTGATATTCCTGACACCGCCTCCGTCAAAGGGACCGTCACCTACAAGGGAGAGCCGCTAAAAGGGGCTTCGATTGTTTTTTCCACTACCGCCACGAAACCCTCAATGAATGCCACCATCAATGCGATCACGGATGAAAAAGGGCAATTCGAGCTTAAATCCTATTTTGGTGCGCGCACGGAAAAAAGAGGAGTGATTCCAGGAACATACAAAGTCACCGTTTTGAAAATGGTCCCGCCGGGGAAAATGACAGAAGCAGAGTACCAGGCCAAAGTGACAGAAGCAGATCGGATTGTGTCGGGGGGTGGAGTCCTCACACAGACACAAACACCACCGGAATTGAAGCAACTGATTCCACGTCAGTACTCTGACGTGACAGTCTCAGAACTGGAAGCAACCGTTGTCGCAGATCAGGAAAACGAGTTTCAGTTTGATTTGAATTAATCGCCGGCAAACTTGCGTTTACTTAGTCTGCAATCGGTCCTGCATCAGTTTTTCAACCAGATTCGCCGTCTTCCGGATATGCTGTTCCATTTCCGAAGCGGCTTTGTCACAGTCATTTTTCTGTAAGGCTTTGATGATTTCCTCATGATCCGAAAGCGCGATTTCCTGAGCCTGGCTCTCATTATCAACGACTTCACGAATCGCCTGAATCAGCGTGTTATAGCGACGCAGTTCATCTTGCAAACGAACACTCCCACAATGCGCGGCGATCAGACTATGCAATCGTATATCCAAAGCCATCGCCTTCTGCGACCAGCTTGCATCCCGTGCCTCTTTCGCGATGGCAGCAAATTCATCCGCGAGTTCAGACAGCAAACGTGGCTCAATCTTCCCACACGCCGTCCTGACTGCTTCCACTTCGAGAATCCGGCGTAACTGGTAAATTTCACGGATCTGCATGACGCCAAACTCACGCATCACAGCTCCGCGGTTCGGTAGGTTCTCAACAATCCCGATCGAAGCCAGTTCCACAAGGGCTTCCCGAACAGGAGTCGCACTCACTCCAAATTGCTCGGCCAGATTTTGAATCACCATCCGATGGCCAATTGGAAATTCGCCTCGGATGACGGCCGTCAAAATCCTCTGGACAACCACTTCGCGAATATTTCCACGGGGAACCATTGAGAATGATCCGGGTAGATTGGTCGTCGACATATTCTTTCCTCAAGCCGCCTTGTAAAGGCTTATAATAAACAGACTAATAGAGTACGTATATTATATATGATTCATTGAGGAGATAAAAGAGGGCGTTCTGGAACTTCCTGAAAAAGAAGTTTGACACATCGATATTGGCTGATCTGTAAGCTCAGGAAATGATGTTATGGACCACTTCGCCAGCCACATCCGTCAGACGGAAATCACGTCCGGAATAATGATAGGTCAATCGTTCATGATTGATTCCCATCAGATGCAGGATTGTCGCATGCAGATCATGGACGTGAACTTTATCCTGCATCGCCCGGAACCCGAATTCATCCGAGGCACCATGAATGGTCCCCCCTTTGATGCCGCCTCCCGCCATCCACATGCAGAAGCCGAACGGATTATGATCGCGACCATTAATCCCGCCTTGAGCGGTAGGGGTCCGACCGAATTCGCCCCCCCAGACCACCAGTGTTTCATCCAGTAATCCACGCTGTTTCAGATCAGTCAGTAGCTGGGCAATCGGCTGATCGATGTCTTTGCACAATCGTTCGTTGCTTTTGTCATGATTGCTGTGCGTATCCCAGGGTTGACGATTTCCGTAATACACCTGCACGAATCGGACGCCACGTTCGCTTAATCGACGTGACAGCAGACAGGCCTTGGAGAATTCGCTCTTGCCATACGCTTCCTGAAGCTTCTCCGGTTCCAGGGAAATATCAAAGGCATCCGTCGCAGCAAACTGCATCCGATAAGCCAACTCCATCGACTTGATCCGCGTCTCCAGCTCATTATCACCGGCGCGGGATGAAAGATGTTGCTTATTAATTGCCTGCACCAAGTCCAGCTGTTTTTTTTGTTCGCTGGAAGAGAGAACTTCATTTTTCAGATAGGGAATCATCTGCTCGGGAGTCAGGTCTTTGTTATTGATGTGAGTTGCCTGATGCTTGCCAGGCAGGAACGCACTCCCCCATAATTTCGGTCCCACCACTGGTTTCCCCGGGCATAATGCCAGGAAGCCGGGCAGATTCTGATTCTCGGTCCCCAATCCATAAGTCAACCAGGATCCAATACTCGGCCGTGTCGGCGTCAACGTTCCCAGGTTCATCATACACAGAGCAGGGGCATGATTCGGAAAGTCGGTGTGCATCGAACGAATAATCGCCATATCATCGACATGTTTCGAAAGATGCTGAAAATGTTCGGAAACAGGAATCCCCGACTTCCCGGCGTTAATAAATTTGACCGGCGAAGGTAGCAGCCCCATCGTTTTCGAAGCTGTGCGAATATCAGCTGACTTGGGACGTTGACCTGCATATTTCTTCAAAGCCGGCTTCGGGTCAAACGTATCCACCTGGGAAGGACCGCCGCTCATAAACAGGAAAATCACACGCTTTGCTTTGGGAGCAAAATGCGGCGTTTGCTGTGGATTCTTTTTCGTAGCTTCAGAGGCCTCTGCAGCCGCCAGCATCCCGGCCAGGCTCATCATCCCAAAACCGCCCCCAACACTCTGGAGCATTTCTCGGCGGCTGAATACATTCTGCGAATTGGAATTAATCATGTTTGATTACTCTTTATCAATGAAAAATGAAAACTGTGTTCATCAACCGATTTGATTTTCAGTCAACAAACATCATTTCATTACTGCACAACAATGCCTGACAATAGCGCTGCCAGGGAGTAAGCTGCTTCGGGTCTGTTGTTTCTCGACCTTCATAAACGCCATTATTTTTATTATCTGTAATATCCGCGGCCTGTGCCAAATTCGGATTGTCCGTCCGTAAAGGCCAGCAGGACAGGGGATCTGACTCTAAAATAGATGCCACATATTCCGCATGCGATAACTGACCTTTCTCCATTTTCGCTGAATGAAAATGTTTCTGAACTTCGCTCGGGCTCAACACCCGATTAAATAGTGCCACCGCGCCGAGCTGTCCCTGGAAATTCGAGAAATTATCGTTTCGACCGGCAATGATCACTTCAGAAACTCCTGATTCATATCCCGGCTTTGCTTCACCTGTAATTTCCGGTTTCGGGTTCCCGTTCAGATACACTTGAATTTTCTGCTGATCTCGAATGAAAACCACATGATTCCATGTGTCCGGTTTGATCACCGTATTACCAAACAATGTCTGTCGCTGTTGATCCCCATTATAGAAAAACAGGCGGCCCGCTTTATTCGGTCGATACTTGCCGGCAATCCCCAGATGGTCGCCCGCGGCCTTCGCGGCGGAGTCTTTCCCTCTGGAAAAGAAATATCCCGTGATGATGCGTTTGTCATTGGGAATCTGATTTTTCACCCAGAGCTCAACCGAATAAGAATCGCCTAACTCTTTGACATCCGCTTTAATCCGTTTGCCGGCAAACGTGGGGATTTGCTCGACCGCAGGCTGCGGTTCATCTGTCAAACCAGCCCGTTCGATAAACTGCAAGCCAATCTGCGTTTCCTTCTGAGTGGGAGCGCGGGAAAATAGCAGTTGATAAACGCCGTCAATCCGTTGTTCGGATGATTCACCCTCGAATCGATTCGCCAATTGCTGTGCCTGCTGTCTCACAAACGGAGAGTTCAAGACAAACAACTGCTGTAACGGCGTTGTTGTCTTGGAACGACGGGCAGCATGAATCGCCGGATCAGGAAAATCATACGACTGCAGGAACGTACTCAATTTATGGCGCGAAACGTTGGCATAAATCCCACGTCGATGGAACGTCGGATCATCAACGTCCCCCGAAGGCCCCGCCTGGGTGGCATCCAGATTATTTCCCGCGGCTAATAACGCATCTCGGTAGACTTCCGCTTCCAGACGTCGCCGATTGAAGTAGGACAGTAAACGATTATTCGGATCCTGCTTCTTCTGTGCATCAGTCAACACGACGTTCGATGACTGTCGATACGTCGCCGACAGCATAATCAAACGATGTAACTTCTTCAGCGACCAACCTTCGTCCATAAACCAGACTGTCAGATCATCCAGCAGTTCGGGATGACTGGGTTGGGAACCGGTCTTGCCAAAATTACTTGGCGTATCAACCAGACCTTCGCCGAAATGATGCTGCCAGACCCGATTTACCATCACACGTGCCGTCAGCGGATTGTCCCGACTGGCTATGCTCCGTGCTAATTCCAGGCGACCACTGCCGTTCTTGAACGGCTCAGGATTCTCGCCGGCCAGTACCTTCACAAACCGACGTGGCACCAGTTTTCCGAGGTTTCCGGCATTGCCGCGAATGAACACGTTCAAATCCCGGGGCTTGTCTGGATAATAAACAATCTTCATCCGGTCTTCCGTAATCTCTTCCACGCGTACTTGCTCTTCCGTCAATGCATCAGCCAGGGGTAGATCAAAGCCGGGAGTTGCCTTCTTGATCTCTTCCACTTTCGCTTTGTTATCTTTGATCGTCTTATTGTATGCAGCAATTAATGACGTATTCTGTTTCAGCTCTACTGGTGGAATCGGAAACTGAATCGTGGCCTGCTTCTTCAAATCGGGACGGGGTGCAATTAACGCGAATTCGGTTTTTCCGGCCTTTTGTATCTGCTGTTTGAGGAGTGCATTTCGCTTATTCAACTCACGAATCGTATCAGTCAGAGTCTTATTTTCTTCTGTGAGTTTGTTCGCTTTATCCCGGGCAGGCTGCGTTTTCGCGACTTCTTCATCGGGGATAATCGGCCGCGTCGTCTGTCTGACTGATGCGAACACACCTGCAATGCCATAATAATCTTCAACCGTCAGAGGATCATACTTATGATCATGACAACGGGCACACGCCATCGTCAGCCCCAGCAAACCGCGGCACAAACTGTCCACACGGTCTTCCCAGTCATCTGCATAGCGATTTTCCAATGTGACCTGTGACAGCGCGACTTCTTTATGGTACGAAGGCCCCAATCCCATATAACCGAGAGCAGGGTAGTCTTCCGGTCCTGTCTCCGGTAGAAAGTCCGTCGCCAACTGACGAATAATAAATTCATCGTAAGGCATATCATCATTCAGCGCTTTGATCACCCAGTCACGATAGCGATACGCGTGAGGATACGGGCCGTTGTGCGGTCCCATATTCGTATTGTCTTCTGCATACCGTGCGACATCCAGCCAGTGCCGTCCCCAGCGTTCGCCATAATGGGGCGACTTCAGCAGGCGATCAATCAGACGGGCATACGCATCGGGGGACTTGTCTTTGACAAACTGTCCCACTTCCTGAGGTGTCGGAGGCAGCCCGATTAAATCAAAATAAACACGGCGAATGAGGGTTCGCTTATTTGCAGCCGGAGCAGGGGAGAACCCTTTCGCCTCTTGCGCTGCGAGAACGAAGGCATCGATCTTGTTTACAGGCCAGTTCTGCTGTTTGACCTTAGGAGCCGGATGAGACTTTGGCGGTTGAAAGGACCAGAACGCGCGTGCCTTCTCAAAATCGATTTCGGCTTTGACCTGTTTCTTTTTTGTTTCGTTTCGCGGGTCGGGAGCCCCCATCGCGATCCATTTTTCAAAATCCGCGATCACTTCATCAGGCAACTTCCCCTTGGGAGGCATCTGATAGCTCTCTTCACCATAACGCATTGTCTCCAGCAGCAGACTCTCGGCAGGTTTTCCAGGCACGAGTGCCGTTCCCGAATCTCCCCCATTGAGCGTTCCCTGTTTCGAATCCAGCAGCAGACTCCCCTTGAGGTTTTTGGAGTCGGCGGAATGACATTCGTAACAATGCTGAATCAGAACCGGACGAATTTTCTTTTCAAAGAAATCGAGCCCTGCCTGATCTGGCTGTGCTTCCTTCGCTGAAACTTCCGGAAGGAACAAACCGAACAGGCTCGTGATTACGATGACAGCGGTCACTTTTTGCAAAGTTTTCATAGTCATGTCTGCGATGATAAAAGTCAGGTGGGATAAAGCCGCGCCGGCTGAGGATCACTCAACTGTATCTCGTTGTTCCACAACCAGATACATCAAGTATGCTTTATATCCTATCGGGAAAAACCGGGAATAACAATATAATATTTAAAAAAGCCTTCTCAATCCGTCGATTTGCCCCGTTCCATCCCGATTTCAGCCTATTTTTCCATGAATTCCAGCCCCCCGACGACACACGATACTTTCATCCCTTTTCAGGTTCCCGCATTCACAATCCACTTCGACTGCCTGATCATTCAGAAAATGTTGCAGTGACTTTCATTCCTCGATAGTCTGAAGGGCGGCGAAATCATCATTGTCTCAAGTTAGTCAACGCGAAATCGAAGGACCTCACATGTTACTGAAAGCACCTGCTCTGACAACGCGAATCCTGCTTCTCGCTGCTACGGTCAGCTTCACGATCAACACTGCTTTCACAGAGGAACCCCAAAAACCTGGTTTCACTATTCCCTACGTTGACCTCAACGATGAATCAGACCGGCAAATCATCGTCGACCGCGAAGAGGGGCAATACCTGGGGCATCCCACCACCGTTCTGCTGGAAGACAATAAAACCATGCTCTGCGTTTATCCCAAAGGGCACGGAAAAGGGGGCATCGTTTATAAACGCTCCAACGACGCCGGTAAAACCTGGAGCGATCGTCTGCCGACTCCCGCTTCCTGGGCGACCTCCCGCGAAGTTCCCACACTGCATCGCGTCATTGATGCGAGCGGCAAAAGACGAATCATTATGTTCTCCGGCCTTTATCCCACTCGTATGGCGGTCACCGAAGATGACGGCCAGACTTGGAGCGAACTCAAGCAGGTCGGCGACTGGGGTGGCATCGTCGTCATGGGTTGTGTCGAACCCCTCAAAACCGGCAAAGGGCATTACATGGCCCTGTTTCATGATGACGGACGTTTTATCTCAAAAGATTCCCAACAGACATCGCCGGTAACGTTCACACTCTATAAAAGTCTCTCCACAGATGGCGGCTTAACCTGGTCTGATCCCCAGGCAATCCACAAATCATCCGACTACCACATCTGCGAACCCGGCATCATTCGTTCTCCCGATGGCAAACAGCTCGCCGTTTTACTCCGCGAAAACAGCCGTCGTCACAACTCACAAATCATCTTCTCCAACGATGAAGGCAAAACCTGGACCGCCCCCCGCGATCTTCCCGGCTCGCTCAATGGAGATCGCCATACCGGCAAATACGATCCCATAAGTGGTCGGCTGCTGATTTCCTTCCGTAGTAACACCCCCAAAGGTCACACCGCTCCCACCGAAGGAGACTGGGTTGCCTGGGTCGGCACCTACGACGATCTCGTTAACAGAAAAGAAGGGCAGTACCACGTGAGACTAAAAGACAACACCAAAGGCGCCGACTGTGCCTACCCTGGCGTCGAAGTTCTCCCCGATGGCACTTACATCCTCACTACCTACGGCCACTGGGAAAAAGGCAAAGCCCCGTACATTCTCAGCGTGCGATTGAAACTCTCTGATATCGGCGCGATCTGGGCGAAGTCCCTTTAAGTGGTTCATAAGACTTCTTGAACAGAAAAAACTAGCGGGTGGCTCCGAATGAAATTCGGAGTTGTCGCAGACAACAGGAGGTCGCAGTTCAAGCGATCAATAAAGTAAATACTTTAAATCTCCTCTGCCTCATCCTCTGACGATCCTTCTTCCTCATCCGTTTCCACAACCAGAGTCTGCGACGGATCCACCCACAACGATGCCACTCCCGCGATCAAAAACGCAACCGCACACGTCACAAAGGCCATGTTCCAGTGATGTTCCTCGCCAATCACCGCGATCATTAAGGAAGGAGCCACCGCCGCCCCCAGATTGCCCCACATGTTTCCCCATCCCAGAACAGACCCCACATGTTTGCCGGCAATATCCTGGTTGAATGCCCACATAGCGGGTGAACCAAAATCCGTCGAAAACGCGACGATCGAAAACATCACCACCGCGAACCAGGGAGAGATCTCCAGCATACACACCAGATACGCGGCCATCGCCGTGAACCGCGAGATCGCAATCGGCAGAACGCGGCTCCAGCGCAAACTGATGCGTTTCATCAACCAGTCTGTCACTTTTCCACCCGACAAAGTTCCCAACCAGCCGATCGCCAGCGCGAACGTGATCATCTTTCCGCGCTCTTCCAGCGGAACCTGATATGCCTCATCCAGGAAGCGTGGCAGCCAGGTCACCAGAAACAACCAGCCCACATTCGTGCAGAATTGAGACAAAGACAGCAGCCAGAGACTCTTATTCTTTGTAATCGCCTTGAAAGGAATTCCGCCGATCTGTTTTGAGTGATCTTTGTCTTCATCCAGACGGCCCTTTTCAATCAGTTCCAGTTCCTCTTTGGAGCAAGAGGAATGGGCGCGGGGATAATCGCGAATGATCCACCAGAAAATTCCCGCGATCAATATTCCGACCACACCATAGGTCATCATCATTTTCCGCCAGCCTTTTCCTTGCACCTTGCGTACATCGGAATAATAGCGAGCTTCAAACAGCAATCGATTCAGCCGGGATGTCTGCTCCAGATTCATCTCACCCGGATTCACGTTCAACAGCTGCTCTGCCTGCTGATTGAGCGTTAACCCTTCGAAGTCTGCCGGATCATACAGCATCTCTTTCTGTAAGATCGTATTCAAATTCACCAGGAAAGAACTCTCTGCTTTCGTAAATGATTTCACCAGAGCTTTAGCTTCAACCTCAGCATCAGCGGCAGCAGCTGCCTCTGCCACTGCTAACTCCGCTGCATCGGCAGCATTCTTAGCTTCAGTTTCAGCCAGAGCTTTATTCTCACCACTGGCATTTGCAGCTATGGCAGCCGTATCCTTAGCAACTTTCTTGGCTGTAGTCGCAGCTACAGCAGCAGCCTCCGCCTTAGCGGCAACAGCCTCCGCGTTGAGATAGTTTCTACTTTCTGATGTCAGTCCCTCAAAGATCTTCGTTTCAAACTCTTGCTTCTCGTCTACACGCTCCAGAAATGTCTCTGCCAGATTGTGAGGATTCATAATATCCCCGGATTTGAGATCCGAGGATTCCGACATCGGCACAAACAGGATAATCAAAAACGCAGTCAATACCGGCGCCAGGGCGCCGCCAATCCGTCCGCCGACGGTGACCATGCTGCTGGCAAACCCGCGTTCCGTTAAAGGCATCCACTTGCTGACAACATTGGCGCTCGTGGGATACGCGCCGGCCTGGCTCAGTCCAAATCCCAATCGAAATATTAACAGCATGACAAATCCGGTCGCAAATCCCGTCAAAGCTGTGAATAGCGACCACATGAGAATATAGAGCGTCAACATTTTCCGTGCACCAAAGCGGTCACTAAACCAACCAGAGGGCACCTGGCATAACGCGTAGGAGACAAAAAACGAACCGAGCAGGATCCCAATTTGATGATCGGTCAATCCCAGCTCATCTTTAATAAAGACCTCGGCGAAAGAAATACAGAATCGATCCAGATACAACAGAATCGCCATCAGCATGCAGGCAAAAATCACGCGATAACGCACGTACGATTTGGTCGGTTCCACACTGGCCATAAGTCTCTCAACTTTCCTTCAGGGTCGGTGAGCAAATTTTGATGCAGCAGTATAACAGCATACTGATATGAAAACGAGCGCCAACTCAAACCGTCAGGAACCAGGGAACAAATCTCGGTGCACAGCCGCTGAACTTACTTCCCGATCAACAGCTTGACAGCACCCCGAAACGAAATAAGCTATGCGGAGATAAAGTCGGGCGCGCGAGACACAACATTCTTACTAAATTTATCGTCCTCTGTTTTCAGCAGTTAGCTCAATTGTTTCAAAATGCAACACAAGCAGAGAAAACAATGGTAAACCCGTTTTCGACATTCGTTTGACTCAACAATCATAGAGTATACTCAAATTCGCTGCTCGCTATAGTTCACCCTATTCACCTCGCATGTTCGTGCGTTATCAAACGCGTTCGCAGAACGATCTATCAACATCACAAAGCGATTTCAGGACTTCATAAACGCTTCATAAGCGATCAAACGGGTGAATATTCGGAACAGAACAGAATGAACTAGTTTGGGATTTCATGATCCACAAAGTGATCACAAAGAAAGAAAAGGGTAAGCCCGAATGCAATTCGGGCCGAGCGCAGCGAGCAGGAGGTTTCAGAGCAACCACTCATATCATAGATAAACGGCCTTACAAAAGAGCAGTGAATATTGCCACTCAAGCAGAACGATTGTTCCGAAACCTCCCGTTGTCTTGCGACAACACCGAATTTCATTCGGTGCTACCCGATCGCTCCTTAATCATATTTTTCCATCATCCTTCTGGAAATCATCATTTCTCATTTCAGACAACAGCTCACATTTTGGATTTGCCATCATGATCATAATCTGTCACGATGGTGTGCCGAAGTAGCAGGTACCAGATCACAGTTAAAGGAATGCCACTATGCTCACCAGAGCCGCTGTTCTCTATGAGATGGAAAAACCGACTCCCTATGCCGAGTCAAAACCGCTGGTTGTCGAAGAAGTCAACCTCGCCGATCCCGGGCCAGGGGAAGTCCTTGTTGAAATGGCGGGCGCTGGCTTGTGTCACTCCGACCTCTCGACCATCGACGGCTCCCGTCCCCGCGTGATGCCGATGGTCATGGGCCACGAAGCCAGCGGCATTGTCCGCGAAGTCGGCGCCGGGGTACACGATTTAAAACCCGACGACCACGTCGTCTTCTCGTTCGTTCCCCTCTGTGGTCACTGTCTGCCCTGCGCCACCGGTCGTCCGGCGTTATGTGAACCCGGCGCCCAGGCCAACATCGCCGGCACGTTGCTCTCCGGCCGTCGTCCCTTCAGCAGTCTGTCCGGTCAGGAAATCAACCACCACCTCGGCGTCGCCGCCTTTTCAGAACACACGGTCGTTGCCCAGGAATCGCTGATCAAGATCGATTCGCAACTCCCTCTCAGCACCGCGGCCCTGTTTGGCTGCGCCGTCATGACCGGCGTCGGGGCCGTCGTCAATACCGCGAAAGTGGAACCCGGCTCCAGCGTCGCCGTCTTCGGTCTGGGTGGTGTCGGCTTAAGTACCATTATGGGTGCCCGCGCTGCCGGCGCCGAAACGATCTTCGCCGTCGATCTCCTGCCCGATAAACTCGAACACGCTGTGCAGGCAGGAGCAACACATCTGATTAACGCCGGTGAAGAAGACCCGGTGACCATGATCAAAGACATCACCAACGGCGTGGATTATGCCTTCGAAAGTGTAGGCAACGAACTGGTCCTGCAACAGGCGTACGCGGCCACCAAACGGGGCGGCACCACCATCACCATCGGCCTGCCGCATCCAATCAAAATGTTCTCGATCCCCGCCGTCAGTCTCGTCGCCGAAGAACGCACCATCAAAGGCTCCTACATGGGCTCAGCCGTTCCCCGCCGTGACCTGCCTCGATTCATCGCCATGTACGAAGCCGGTCTGCTCCCCGTCGATCAACTGCTCTCACGCACGATCCAACTCGACGAAATCAACGCCGCCTTTGACGCCCTCGCCACCGGCGCCGCCGTCCGGCAGGTCGTCACGTTTGGGAAATGATGCAGGGATAATGTCTTCAAGATCACTCAGACGAATAAGCGGGGCCAAGAATTTGCCAGACGAATTCCGCCATATTCTGATGGCCGGCCTGTGAAAGATGAATACTATCCAGCGTCGCATCTCCACCCGCGATGATTGACAGAAACACCCGCTTCGGAACCAGTTTGACGCCATGTTTCCGCGCCAGTTCACGCTGAATGCGCCCAAACTCATGATAAAACGGTGGCAGCGGCAGTTCCAACATCACCAGCTGACGGCCCGGCGATGTCAGTTCGGATAACAGTCCATCCAGATTCGCTTCAAACTGCGCCGTCGTCGTCGAACCCAGTATGTCATTCCCGCCAATTTCCAGTAGCACCAGCGGGGAATCAATCTCCGTCGCCGCCACTTGCTTCCGGGCCGCGGCAACCGTGTCCCCAACATGCGAAAGGTCCTGAACAGAAACGCCGTGTAGCCGCTCCAGAATTCGTGGCCACGTTTCGCTCTCTTTGTCTCCTAGACCGGCGGTCACCGAATCCCCAATCACCGTCAGACTGCGCGATGCGACCGGCTTCACTCCCGGCGTCAGATGATAAGGAACCTCCAGCAATAGCGCCACCAGCCAGACAGCAATCAGTAGAAACGCGGCGCTCCGATGTCCTCGTCTTCGAAACAGCAGCACCAGCCAGACCAGTGTTAACAGCCCCGCCATGCCATACAACCACCAAGGCAGGGGAGTCGAAGAGACCGCAACCGCGATCACTCCCAGCAGAAATGAGAGCACCATCAACCGCCGCGGCATGCGTTGCTCACGCAGCGACAACAGGGCCGCGAGAATGACTAACGCAACTCCCGTAAAGAAAGCCTGCCCCGAGGCAATGTGATAGACAATCGGATTCAAGGTAGATACTCATCAGGCATTTTAAAGTGAATTGTTCAAGAAAATCAGAGCCTGTGTGAAGAATATACTTTGTTGGAGCGTAAAAGCGATTTGAAAATCATTTCGACTCAAAATAGCGTGCCTTATTCATCAAGACGCCGATAAAAATATACAATCCCATTCCCAATGGTACTAAGGAGAACACCAGAACCACCAGAAAGCGACTGAGGCGAAACGAATTATCAAGCACTGACTCAGCAGGATTCTGCGGATTCACATAACAGGCTAGTTGGCCACCTTTGTTTTGTTGAAACAATTTGACTTTCTGATACAGATCGCGCTGAAAAGAACCAAAATTGTCACCGCCGCGATAAATGGAAGCACGATCGCCAGTATAGATTTTTCCTTTGTATTTGTACTCGTATTTCACAACAACCTTTTCTGTCGAATCTTCTCCACCTTCCTCCACGACAAGTTCAACATGCAAAACTCGGCTCACGGGCGTGGGTGCCGAGTCCTTGAATTTGTAAAAACTTTGGAGATCGGCCAGAAAATGAAACGTGAAAAAATAGAGTCCTACAAGAATTACAATCGGACTAATCAATATTCCCAGATAGAAGTTTCGAGGACGATACATCTCCTCTTCTGTAGGAGATTTCTCTCTTAAACGATCACCCCAATTCCACATCCACCACCGCCTTATTTAGAACAGGTTAAACGAACAGCAATTTTTTGACTTCACTCAGGCCCATATAATGAGCTGATCCAGCAAGAGTATCACAGGCGATCGGATTCACGATTGGTTTCCAGTTCAACTTTGTCTTTCTCAACTGAGTGAAACGGCTAATCTTTCAGAGAGATTCTCCTGATCGCATCGAACACACAATTTAGACAGACGATTGCATTCAACAGAAAAATTATTCCTTCACCAGACCACCAGAAATAGCTGGAAAAAATGCCTGACAACAAGAAGCATATCGTAGAAACAATCAATTTGTTTTTTGTCGGTGTCACTTGTGAATTATTCATAGAACAGTTTTCTCCGCTCGATTTTCAGCAAAGCATTTCCTGCAATTAGTTCCTAAGTCCCCCGATAGCTTCGGATCGTCAGCCAGACACCTGTCAATGCCATCATCAGGTATGGCCACGCTGATTCAATCCACCACTGATATCCTATCAACACTGTCGCAATGAGCCAGAATGCTGTTACGAGCCGTTCGCGTCTTGTCAGAGGGACGTGCGGATCAATGGTGTGTCGATGAGCTGCTGAAAACGGCTCCCATTTCTCCTGCTGCTCCAGGGGCACCATAGTGCGGAGAAATCCAATGATATCGCGTTGATCTCTTCGCTTGAAATGATCCAGATTGATTCTTATTTTGTCGGCCGCTGAACTGATAATGATCTCACCTGATATCGATCGCCAGTTAAGGTGAGAAATTTCATCCATGGAAATCATGTTGGTCTCAGTACCGACAACCTTGGTGATCGCCTCTTGTGAGAGAGTTAGTCGAAACCGGCGCCAGTAAGCCAGGCCCTGCCAGATACCTGCCCCCGAGATCAAGATCAGGACAACACCAACAAGGAGAACAGCCAGGACGGAGCCGCTGGTGAAACGACCAGTTCTTGAATAGAAATAATTGATAGCGAGAACACTGACGCCAATCCAGAAGACCGTAACGACAAATGGCAAAACAACATACAAGGGTTTAGCCCGACAGCTCTTTTCTGACAAGATTTCGCTCATATCTTAATTCGCCTCGGCCAGACATCCATCAATCGACTTCCAGTGAATTCAAGTCTGTGTAAATCAGTTTAACAGATTGAGATGGAGAGACAAAACAGGATCTTCAGGAATTATCATGTGAAATTGTCGCAGACAGATCACCCGAATCCTCTATACATCCAGCCTTTCGATTCCTGCCAATCAGTATCCCCACGATCGGCCCAATCACAAACGATGCCGGAACCCCATAGAGTCGCGCCGCATCAATACAGGTTCGACTTGCTCCCTTGAAATGATTAAAAGGTTGCTCTCCAAAGATGAGAGAACCCAGTAGTGCCACACCGACAACGAGCGCAACACAACCCAGCAAGCCATAGACGGCATGCCGCAGCCAGGGACCAAATGTAACCGCAGCAATGAACGGTCCCATTAACGAGAAAACAAATAGATAACTGAGTATCAAGGTCCACCGATAACGCAACTCAGCTATTTCAAACAGGGTCGGATGGACGAAATCAGCTTTCTGAATCACATGGCCGAGTGTTAAACTCGCTGTATAAGCCCCTAAAAACAGACCCACAAAGGCACCGCCAAACACTCCTTTGAGAATGTTTCTGATCCGCTGTCCCCACATGTCTGGCCTTTCTGATCTCTTCTTCGAGCATCAACAGTTCCAGAATACAACTCCCGCGCAGCATAATTATATATCGTCTTCCTGCTGTAATGTACCATAATCGCGGCGGCGAACCAGCGTCGTATCGATAATCTTGACTCATCAGATTCATACTCCTATCTCATAGACCCATGACAGGTTCAATGGTTCTGAAGCAGGGAAAAATCCTTCGAAAATAAGCAAAAAGGGTAGGCCCAAATGTAATTCGGGCCGAGCGCAGCGAGCAGGAGGTGACAGAATAACGACTCGATCCAAGTAATTCGGTCTTACAAAAATTGACTCCCGATGTAAAAGTAGAGTTTCGCATGTTGTTACAAACCAGAAAGCATCATCCAAACCTCCTGTTGTCAATGACAACACCGAATTTCATTCGGTGCCACCCGGTTTCTATCAGCCATACAGAAAATCTCAAAGTCACAAGAATAATCTAGCACTCAGCATAGTAAATCAAATAGGATAAATTCTATCCTGCATTAACCAAACAATCGGAGGTCGGACTTATGAACCGTTTTATTTGCTGCAGTTTTATTTTGTTCTTCCTGACCATCCCCTTTTCTGCTCGTTCTCAAATCAATAGCGAAATTGAGTCAGCTCCCCAACACACAAAGTACACCAACTGGCCATGGCCCGTCGCAATCCCCAAAACCAGTTCCCCCGAAATCATATCCGCAGCCGCACGCCTGACGAAATCTCTCAATAATCCGCTCAATGTTTTGCAGGTAACCCAGAATCCCGGTTGTGCACTCTGGCTCGAAGTCGGCTCCTGGAAACCCAATCCGTCCACTCCCGGTTACCTCATTCTGATTCAACCCGGCGGCGGAAGAATCATCGCATCCAACCTGGAGCAGCTCCAGCTTGCCATTCATCAGTTGAAACAAAAAACACGTATTCACGACGGAAAAACCGAACTCCCCGTGGGCGTCATCACCAATTATTCCTTGATTGGCAAAGCGAATGCCAGATCCTGACTTTCAACTCACAGCCGAACTCTTTTTCCCTTCGGAAGACTCTCCTTCGCTCGATGTGCAGGAAGTCTTGACGCTGCTCGAATCGCACATCTCCACGGTCACAGTTGACTTCGAACGCGGGCGGCAGCAGGTTCTGGCAAACATTGACCGTCTCAAATCATTGGGTACGCCGGAAATCATCTACCGCGGCGAATATCAACTCATGGACCGTACGATCTATGTAGAAATCCCCGTACCTGAACGTCCCGAAATACTTGCCGGTTATACGTCAGGCTTCAGCTACTACGATGGCTGTCTCGGTCTCGAGTGCCAGCCGTTCGACATGGAGGCTCTCAAACGGGGAGCCATTTTCGTTGCCCAGTCACTGGAGCTTGACCTTTCGCTGATGAATTCTGACTACCTTGAGATTGGCATCCTCTTTAAACCGGGTCAGGTAACGCCACCAGAACTGATCGCCGAGCGCTATGCCGATTTAGTGTCTATCTCCGCTGTTCGCTCTGTCACAACTGACTGGCAATCGCGGCTGGAGACCGCCTGCGTCAACTGGCTGAATACGCATCCGACTGAGCAGACAGCACAGCGCTGGCGGTCTGTCGTCACGGACGAGCAGAGCCTGGCTCAATCACTGATCCATCGCTTGATCTCAATGGGAACGGTCCGCGAAGCCAGCGTCATCGACTTCGACCGTGAATTCTGGCACCATTGTCTGGCCCTTGACTATGACGACGGGAGCGGGCTCGTCAATTTATCGGGACATCCAAAACCACTGTTTGATCTTTGAAAACCACACAAGGGAAGCGAAGACGACGATTGCCTGGGCCCCAAAACTTGTTTTCTCCCAATCCACAAGTGACATTCACTCCCATGCCTGCTAATATTTAAGTTACTTTATATATTAGCATCCTCGTTCGTATTCCTTCCCCGTCAAGAGTGGGTCCATGCCACAACTGTTTTGGAAACCGTTTACGCCTTTCCTACTGGTCTTCGGTCTGACCGGAATACTTTACTGCCCGATTTCGACCACAACGGCTGAGGAAAAAGCGAAACAGGAACGCATCGAATTCAATCGCGACATCCGTCCGATCCTCTCGGAAAAGTGCCTGCATTGTCACGGCCCCGACTCCTCGACCCGCGAAGCAGACCTGCGTTTGGATGATCCAACCGATGTCCGCCAGCCACGTGACGGGTATACGATTATCAATCTCAAACAACCCGCGAATAGTGAATTGCTCAAGCGGCTGTTAACCACCGATGCCGACCTCAAGATGCCCCCCGCCGATTCAGGGAAAGAAATTTCCCCACAGGAAATCGCACTCATCCAGTGCTGGATCGAACAGGGAGCCGAATACCAGCAACACTGGTCCTTCATCCCGCCACGCCGGCCGGAGCTTCCTGCTGTCAAAAAGCAAAGTTGGCCCCAGTCTCCCATCGACCGTTTTGTCCTCGCCCGACTGGAACGGGAAGGCCTCAAACCGTCGCCCCGTGCCGACAAAGCCACACTCTGCCGGCGCCTTTCGCTCGATCTCACCGGCCTGCCGCCAACACTCGCCGAGTTAGATCTCTTTCTCAACGACGATTCACCGAATGCCTACGAAAAACTGATCGACCGTCTGCTTGCATCTCCGCATTATGGCGAGCACCGTGCCCGTTATTGGCTCGACGCCGCCCGCTACGCCGACACCAGCGGCTATTTCACCGACGACGAATGGCAAACGTGGCGCTGGCGGGACTGGGTGATCAACGCCTTCAATGAAAACAAACCCTTCGATCAATTCACCATCGAACAACTGGCCGGAGATCTGCTCCCGAACCCGACACAAGACCAGCTCATCGCCACCGGCTTCAATCGCAATCATATGACCACACAGGAAACCGGCATCATCGATGAAGAATACCGCGTTGAGTACGTCGTCGATCGTCTCGACACCACATCCACCGTCTGGATGGGCCTGACGATGGGCTGCGCCCGCTGTCACGATCACAAATACGATCCCATTTCCCAGAAAGAGTTCTATCAGCTCTTCGCCTTCTTCAATAACACACCGGAAACCGGCAACACCCGAACCGCAGGCAACGCGAAACCGCTTCTGAAAATCCCCTCAGAACAGTATCTCGCACAAGAACAACAGCTCAAAGATCAAGTGGCAGCGCTGGAGCAGCAACACCAGCAACGCGAACAGGAGCTCGCACAACAACAGATCGCCTGGGAAAAAGAGGTCCTGAAAGATCTTACGCCCCCCTCCGACGACCAGCTGATTCTGTATTACCCGCTTGATGATGTGATACAGAACACTACGCTGAAACCGGTTGGTCAAATCGAGCCGGTCCCCGCCTTTATCGGGCAGGGCGTGAAATTCGACGGTACCGCGCTCCTCGAAAGCAGCGTGCCCCTCGCGCTGGATCACGACACGCCGTTTACGATCGCCGCCTGGATCAACCCCGCGTCCGGCGGCCCCACCTGTCTGTTTTCTAAAAATGACGATCGCAGTCAACTCCGCGGCTTCGATATCATGCTCCGCAAAGGCAAACTCGCCGTCCACCTGATCCACAAATGGAACAGCAACGCAATTCAGGTCGTCACCGACAACAGAATCAGCACCGGTCGCTGGCAACATCTGGTTGTCACTTACGACGGCTCTTCCACAGCCGCCGGCATTCGCATCTATCTGAACGGCGCCCCGCAGGCAACATCCGCTCTCTACGACAGCTTGACCGGCAGCATCAGCACGCAGGAACCGTTCCGCATAGGCCGCCGCAGCACCAGTGCCTTTTATAAAGGGTCGATTGATGACGTACGCATCTATCAGCGCCCACTTTCAGCAGACCAGGCCCGACAACTTGCCGACTTTCAGTTCCTGAGCAGCACACTTGCCGTCCCTACAGAAAAACGGACCAAACAACAGCAGCAGGCACTCCGCACCTATTTCCTGAACAGTGCTGCCCCGAAGCGTTTTCGAACTGCAGAACGCGACCTGCAAACCATGCGCAGCAAACTTTCTGCACACCAGAAAAACATTCCCACTTCGATGATCATGCAGGAAAATGAAACGCTCCGCGACACCTTCGTCCTTGTGCGTGGCGTCTACAACAAGCATGGCGAAAAGGTCATCGCCCGCGTTCCCGCCGCCTTGCCTGAGTTAAAAAATAATCTTCCCACCAACCGACTCGGATTCGCCCGCTGGCTGGTCAGCCCTCAACATCCACTGACGGCCCGCGTTTATGTGAACCGGCTCTGGCAGCAGATGTTCGGCGTTGGTCTGGTGAAAACGGTCGGCGATTTCGGCTCACAGGGAGAATGGCCCAGCCATCCCGAACTGCTCGACTGGCTGGCCGTCGAATTCCAGGAAAGCGGCTGGGATGTAAAACACCTCATCAAACAAATTGTCCTCTCCGCGACGTATCAGCAATCTTCCCGCGGCACTGACGAATTATTCGAACGCGATCCGGAAAACCGGCTCCTGGCCCGCGGCCCCCGCTTCCGTCTCGATGCGGAAACCGTCCGCGATAACGCACTCCAGATCAGCGGCCTGCTTGTCTCAAAGCAGGGGGGGCCGAGCGTCAAACCGTATCAACCCGCCGGTCTCTGGGAAGCGGTCTCCTATGACGGCAACGTCACTTATCAGCAGTCTACCGGCGATGGTCTGTACCGCCGCAGTCTGTATACGTTCTGGAAACGTCAGAGTCCGCCCCCCGGTCTGATGGCTTTCGACGCCCCGACTCGCGAAACCTGCACGGTCAATCGCCCCCGGACGAACACGCCGCTGCAGGCACTGGTCTTGATGAATGATCCCACTTACCTCGAAGCCGCCCGCGTCCTCGCAGAACGAACGTTGAAAAATTATTCCTCAGAACCAGAACGCATCCAGTACGCGTTCCGAACCGCCACCAGCCGCACGCCCGACAAATTTGAACAGAACGTCCTAAACAAAATTCTAATTCAACAATTACATATGTTTCAAAACAATCCGGCAGCAGCCAAGAAACTGCTCCAGGTTGGCGATGCCCCCCTTGATAAAACCGTTTCCCCAGCCGAACTGGCGGCCTGGACCATTGTCACCAGCACGATTCTCAACATGGACGAAACCGTCACCAAACAGTAATCAACGACAAGCAACAGGAATCCGCATGCACCTTGACCTGACCGCACTCCAACAGGAATTCACCCGCCGGCAGTTCTTCCGCCAGAACGTGACCGGCATCGGTGCTGCTGCGCTAGGCTCGCTGTTGAACCCACGGCTCTTCGCCAATGAAACAAAGCCTGACAACGCTTCCACAAATCCATCACATTTTCCGGGCAAAGCCAAGCGGGTGATCTATCTCTTCATGCATGGCGGCCCGTCACAGATGGAACTTTTCGACTATAAACCGCGACTCAAAGATTTGAACACGACGCCGCTCCCCGATTCCGTTCGCGGCGACCAACGACTGACCGGCATGACGGCGAATCAGAAATCGTTCCCAATCGCCGCCCCCAATCAATTCCGCTTTCAGCAGCACGGCGAGAGCGGCACCTGGGTCAGCGATGCACTACCACACTTTTCGAAAGTCATTGATGACGTCTGCGTGATTAAATCGATGCACACCGAAGCCATTAATCATGATCCCGCCGTCACCCTGATGCAGACCGGCCACCAGCAACCGGGCCGCCCCAGCTTCGGCGCCTGGTCGAGTTACGGCTTAGGCAGCGAAAATCAGAACCTGCCCGCATTCGTCGTGCTCATTTCGCACGGCAGTGCCTCTCGTCCCGCCGATCCCTTATACGCCCGCTTGTGGGGCACCGGTTTTCTCCCTTCGAATCATCAGGGCGTCAATTTCCGCAAGAGTGGCGATCCCGTGCTGTATCTCTCGAATCCGCCGGGCGTCGATGCCGCCAGTCGTCGCCACATGCTGGATGGTTTGTCGCAACTCAACCAGCGGCAGTTCGAAACGTACCGCGATCCCGAAATTCGCACCCGCATCAAACAATACGAAATGGCGTATCGCATGCAGACCTCGGTCCCCGATCTAACCGACCTCTCCGAAGAGACGGATCAGACTTTCAAGCTGTACGGCGAAGCCTCCCGCAAGCCAGGGACGTATGCCGCCAACTGTCTGTTAGCCCGGCGGATGGCAGAGCGGGGCGTGCGGTTCATTCAACTCTACCACCGGGGCTGGGACCAGCATTACAATCTCCCCAGCGACCTCCG
This sequence comes from Gimesia alba, assembly GCF_007744675.1. Taxonomy (NCBI): domain Bacteria; kingdom Pseudomonadati; phylum Planctomycetota; class Planctomycetia; order Planctomycetales; family Planctomycetaceae; genus Gimesia; species Gimesia alba. The sequence continues at coordinate 3,720,668 of NZ_CP036269.1, read as the reverse complement.
TCTGCAGTGCGGCGACATCGATCAACCCACCGCAGGCTTACTCACTGACCTCAAACAGCGCGGGTTATTAGACGACACCCTGATTGTCTGGGGGGGGGAATTCGGACGTACAATCTACAGCCAGGGCACGCTCACCAGCACCGATTACGGCCGCGACCATCACGGCCGCTGTTTCACCATGTGGTTGGCCGGTGGCGGAATCAAGCCCGGTCTCTCCTACGGCGCGACCGACGATTTCTGTTACAACATCGCCGAAAACCCGGTCCACGTCCACGACTTGAATGCCACACTCCTGCATTGCCTGGGGCTCAACCACGAACGCCTGATCTATAAACATCAGGGCCGTGACTACCGCCTGACCGATGTGCATGGGACCGTGATTGAGAACATTCTCGCATGAAAGATAAGACGCCGGGGTGGCACTGGTGGCTTGCCACCAGTGAATGGTAATCAACGTTCCAAAGTATAAGAAGGGGGTAGGACCGAAGTCTTTTTCATAATTGGTGCAATTCGATAAATGACGCGATTTTCCGCACCAGTTTTTCCGCGGACTTCGTTTTCGCGACTACGATGTAGCCCGACCAGATATCCCATTCCAAGCCAACGACTTTTCTCTGAAGTCGGAACTCCTGAAACAGTTCATCCGGGCCGACCACCAGTTCCCCCACAGGCGCCAGCTGAAACTGATTCACAACGATTTGTGTAATCCTCTGATACGAGTCGGCTTCAATTTGAAAAAACTCAATCGTCAGCCGCTGGCTGGCATCCCGGTGTTTATACATATCACTCAGGCTCGATCACAACAGCGGTCCCGTAACAGAGCACTTCGGTCGCTGAGCCTTTGCTGACCACTTCCGAGGCATCGTAGCGCAGGCCCACAATCGCATTCGCCCCCAGTTCCCGGGCGTGCTCCAGGAGTAAATCATAGGCCTGCTGCCGCGCCTGCTCGCACATCTGGGTGTAGGCACCAATCCGACCTCCCACAATATTTTTCAAGCCACCCAAAAATCCCTGCGCGATCGTCGGCGACCGCACAATGATCCCGCGAACCACTCCCTTGTACTCTTTGATCTGGTAGCCCTCAATTGTAAATGTGGTCGTGACCGGCATGCTCATGGGGGTTCTTTTTTCCAAATCAATAGATATGTACTTAAAGGTTCTAAAAATTGATACCAAAAAAGTAATTGGATCTTGTGAAGTGTGCTTACTTCATATTTTAATTATTCGTTCAAGAATTTCAGGAATATCATCGTACTCTTCATACCAAATTACTGCGACTCCAAGTTCCTTCATTAGCTCTTCATTTAGAACATGATGGCCTTTTAGAAATTTTTCAGCTCCCTCTTGATTCTTAATTAATTCATGTTTTTTTCCATCTTTGTTTTCAAAACAGAATGTTTCCTTTTTTAGTCGCTTCAAGAAAACAAAATGCTTAGTTCGGTCATTATTTTTAGCGGCGATATCTAATAAACGACGTAAATTTGGGTCAGTCATCGATAGGCCAACCATCAAGCAAGTATTTTCACGAAGTCTATTTAATTGAACCAAGTTAGACCAATGATACGAATCAGTATAAATTTGATGATAACCTTCTTCTGCAAAGACAAGAGTCGATTTTTCTAAATCATCATAAGCACCATTATATTCAGGTAAAAAACCATGAACATGATAAACAGGTAATTCATCCGGGTTATCTGATTCGCTATCAGTATAAATACATCTATAATTGATTGACTTACTATCTAGTTGTTTCTCAAATAAATCATCAAAGTTGTATGTCACTACACACGAAACTTTTGCTCCAGTTCTACGCGGAATACACATTGATGCAAGTGACATAAGTAACCTAGAATCGATATCATAACTTTCATCTCTCAATTCATAGAGATTTCTAGTAATCTCACTTACAAATTCTTTAGCTCCTTCTTTCTTTTGAGACAAACCTCGGCGTAAATATCTTGCTGCCATCAAAGTAGAAGGTTCATCTACTTCTTTTAGCCGCAGCACTAGCTGTTTTATATCATCTACAGAAATCTTTATATCACTTCTAAACTCTTGGGTTAAATAGGTTACAAAAAGTGAGTTTAATAAGGTATTCCAATCAGGCATTCCAGCGCTACTAGAAACGCCTGCACCTAAGAATAGTGAAAATTGGCCTTTCAAATAACAATTTCTTAAGTCTTCAATTAGAACCTCTCGATCGGATTTCCAATCATCTTTTGTTTCGCTTACCGCAGATGCTAATCTTAAAGAAAAAAGATTATCAGCAATCTCATTTATTTTTGTCTTATACTTTTTGGCAATTTTTTCTATTTGGGTCGGTCCCCACAAAAATAGATTGAGCCGACCTTCAAATGACTCATAGGCTGCACATATTCGATCTTTTATTCTTGGGGTCGCCTGCTTCGCTGAAATAATAAGTAGGTTGGATCGTTCCTTGTCACTAGGAGATAATGAGTAACAAAGTCGGCTAAAATATCTCTTCCAATATGAAGATGGAATATTTTTCAGATCATACTTGAACTCGATATATGTTGTCTCTCTCAGTTTATCAAATCCATCTGGTGCTAATGCATCATACCCATCGTGAACATAAGAGCCTCTTAAAAAAGGTTTATTTTGCCGTTCTAAGTGATGCTCTAATAGATTCAGCATAAAAGTTTCAAAAGCAATATTTCTATTTATACTCTCATGCTCTATGCCGTCTAATATTTCTTCTATGAACATTGTAAGCTCGTACTTTCTCTGCTATGGAATGCACCTCAAACCACAAATGCCCTTATGAACACGTAGTTATTTCAGAGTACAAAATGCATGCTTTTTATTCAATCATATTCCAATACTCAGATCATATTATTTACATTGTCGCCAATATCATATATATTCTCAGAGACCTAACGCACTCTGAGGGACGCCGATGCAGATTTTGACACTCACGAATTACATCAAAGCCGATCTGATATCCCGGCTGTCACGCGCCGAGTTGCCGCCGGAATCGTTGACGCTGGCTGCGCTCTCGGATCATTACCAGGTGAGTGTCACCCCCATTTATCATGCCATCAATGAGCTGATCGAAGAGGGGTATCTCTACCGCGAAAAGAACCGACGGTTGTACGTTAATCAGGACAAGATTGGCGACGCTCAGACCGCGGCTCAGTCTCATCAACCCGCACCACCCGAAGATCATTTCAAACGGATCACAGACGACCTGCTCGCGATGAGCCTGAACGGGGAATCGCTGTTTCTGCGGGAAGCGGCTTCCGCGAAAAAATACGGCATCAGCCGCACCAGTCTGCGGAACATTTTCAATCGGCTGGCCGGCGATGGTGTGCTGGAACATGTGCCGCGACGTGGCTGGAAACTCCGGTCCTTTAATCAGCACGACCTCGACGCCTTTATCGAAGTCCGCGTGGTGCTCGAACTGAAAGCGCTCGATCTGGCGAAGGGGAGTCTCGACAAACAGGTCCTGGAAAAGATACTGGCCGGCAATCGGGTGCCGGAAACCGCTGAAGAACCGCTGCAAATCGACAACAGCCTGCACGAGTATCTGATCAAACAATCGGACAATTATTACATCATCAGCTTCTTCGATCGGCACGGCCGTTATTTTGACCTGCTGTTCCTCTGGGAATCGAATGATCGAGAAGCCGCAATCCAGGAGATCCAGCAGCATCAGCGCATCCTGACCGCGCTGCTGAATGAAGACTGGAAGCTGGCCCGCAAAGAACTCGAACTGCATCTGCGCAGCAATCACCCGGTGCTGTCACAATTGAAACGCTGAAGTCGTTTATTCTTCTTTCTGATGCGTCACGGTAATCGTGCTGCTGATGCCGCCGCGTGGGGTAAACTCGGCTCGCAATTCGATCCAGCGAGGATCGGTGACGGCGACCAGATCATCCAGAATGCGATTGGTCACGTCTTCATAAAACGCACCGACGTTGCGGTAGCTCTGTAGATACATTTTCAACGACTTGAGTTCGAAACAGACCGCATCCGGAATATAGGTGATGATCAACGTACCGAAATCAGGCTGGCCCGTCTTGGGACAGACAGAGGTGAACTCCGGGCAGACCGTTTCCATGACGTAATCACGGTTCGGGTGTGGGTTCTCAAACGTTTCCAGCAGGTCGCGGGGAGATTCAGTTTCACTCATGGTCGTATGTTTCTGTTTCAATTAGCGGTGCGTGACAAATTTGTGACCGTGTTCTATAAGGATTCCGCGGCCCGTTCAAGCACCAGCACGACAAATTGCCTCAAAACAGGTCAAATCTTGATAAAGATTCGCTGCAGATACATCCAGAGACAGATCAGCCACAGCACAAACAAGACGGTCGCGGAAATCGCAATCGGAGCGTAGGGGCAATCAGTGCTGAACAGGGAACCCGCCACCGACCAGCCGGTCGCCTGATCGAGGGTTGTCAGATGAATCTTAAGCGATTTCTGAACCCAGGGTCGAATCAACTGGGCCATACAGTACATGGCGATCGAATTCATGCCGACCACAACAAACGGGAAGGCCCATTTCTTGTAGCCTTTGACGTCAATAATCCAGTAAAAGACCGCCAGAAACCAGAATGCCCAGCCCGCGCTGAAGATGGCCCAGCCGGGGGACCAGATCCGTTTCACAATAGGCACCAGATGCCATTCCCACTGTTCGATATTCACAGGCCAGATCGAGGTATCGAGCAGCATGGATATCACAAAGCAGATGAGTCCGGCCTGCAGCAACCATTTGACTTTCATTTTCTCGATGCGATTCGAGATCAGGAGTTGCCCCGCCATCAGACCGAACAGCATTGTGGCGATCGACGGAATAAAGTTCAGCGTCTGATAGCCGCCGTTATTCACCCAGAATTTCTGATCCTGAAACTGTTCTTCATAACGGGGGAACTGATTCAGGAACTGACGGTCGACGGCTGCCGCTGCGTTGGTGTGCTTATTCCAGGCACTGCCAATCCCTTCAAACTGCGACCACTCGGCTGCGTCTTTGTGTTTGACATCCGTGAGATAGGCTTTGACCGCCGCCAGCTCGTCTTCCACGGGCATATACTGATAGAAAAAGAACCAGTAGCCTCCCAGAATCGTGATCACGCCGATCAATTGCGTTACAAACGAACGATTCACATAAAAGAAAACCACTAGATACCCCAGGCCAATCTGGCACAACACATTCGCAAAGGTAAAGTTGGTCTGCGGGCTGTATTGGGACGACAAAAAGACGCCCAGCGCCACCAGCAGCACGGCGCGAAAGATCGCGTGCCCCCAGATGCGGAGTGTGGAATCTCCCTTCTGTTTTCGCTTCCGGACAGAGAAGGGCATCGACACGCCAACCATGAACATGAACGACGGTTGGATCAGATCCCAGAACGCGGTCCCCGTCCATTCCACATGGCTCAGTTGATACGAGAGTGTCTGCCAGAGGTACTTCCACGACGATTCCCACTGCGTGCCGTTATATTGATCGAGAATTTCCGGTGAATTGCGCATCGCACTGGCAATCGCCAGACCGCCGGACGCCATCGCCAGCATTACAAATCCTCGATAGGCGTCCAGTGAAACCAGGCGCTGGTTCGGATTCGGCTTCTTCTGCTTTTCAGCCGTTTCCAGGGGAGGCGTGATCGGTTTTTCAGGAATCTTCTGCAACGGGATCGTTTCCGGTTTTTGCGAGCCTGAGTCGGGAGTATTTTGCGACATCTGATTTACCGATGATGAAAGAAAAGCTAAGGTATCAAAAGAAACATGCCTGTTGCGGGCACGATAAGCCTGCTGTTATGGTACCCTGTTTGCGTTTCAGAGTAAAACATCAATCAAAGTCGATTTATCTATATTTTTTTCGGGAATGTGTTCATGACAATTCTGGTGACGGGCGGAGCAGGGTACATCGGCTCCCATTGCGTGCGGCAGCTAATCGACGCTGGCCACAAGGTCTGTGTGATCGACAATCTCTCCCGCGGCCATCGCTGTGCCGTCCCGCCACAGGCATCCTTTTTTCAACTCGATCTGCTCGATACGGAAGCGTTGACCGATATCATGAAATCCCAGCGGATCGAAAAAGTGATCCACTTTGCAGCGCTGGCGTATGTTGGTGAATCGGTGGCCGAACCACTGCCGTACTACTCCAACAACACGGCCGGCACGATTTCCCTGTTACGCGCCATGCGACAGTCCCGCGTCAGTCAGATCGTGTTCAGTTCGTCCTGCGCGACATATGGAATCCCTGCGCAGATTCCGGTCACCGAAGAGAGTCCTCAGAGCCCCATCAATCCGTATGGCTGGTCAAAGCTGTTCATTGAACAGATTCTCAAAGACTGTGCCCACAGTTATCCTAACTTCGGTTTCATCGGCCTGCGTTATTTTAATGTCGCCGGCTGCAGAGAAGACGGCTCGTTGGGTGAAGATCACCGTCCCGAAACCCATCTGATTCCCAACAGCCTGAATACCGCACTCGGGAAACAATCCCAGATCACCGTCCTGGGCAATGATTATCCCACCGCCGACGGCACCTGCATTCGCGATTATATTCACGTCGACGATATCTGCGCCGCGCATCTGCTGGCGCTCGATACACTCACGACTGAATCACAGAAGTTTTACAACATCGGTCTCGGCCACGGTTATTCGGTGCTCGAAGTGATCAAAACCGCAGAGCAGGTGACCGGCTGTGAAATTCCGATCGACTATCAACCCCGTCGTCCCGGTGATCCGCCGGTATTATCAGCTGCGAACGAAAAAATCAGTCGAGAACTTGGCTGGTCTCCACAGTACACGACTCTGGAATCGATCATACAGACCGCCTGGAACTGGTTCCGAGATCATCCAGAGGGATATCAAACCGAAACAACAGACTGACGAATGCATGTCAGGAGACGTGCCGCGCGGAATAAAAAACGACAGGTCACACATCAGCGTAACCTGCCGCGATCAGCAGCTTCAGACAGCAGTTGCCGTCCGTTCTTTTTTCCGGTTCGACAAACTCGTCGCCATGACAGGAGTCCCCGCAAACACAAACGCCTTCTGCTCAGTGGTGTCTCCCGTCTGTTTTTGTTCAAACCGTATGACAATACGTTGCTGTTCGAATGAAAGCATCAACGTAGTCCCTTTTTCCAGAGACTGCGAATTAATCACATCCGCAATAACCGGCGTGACAAACCGTTCAATCGTTCGTCGCAAGAACCGCGCTCCGAAATAGGGGTCGTACCCTTTTTGAGCCAACCAGTCCAGAACTACCCGGTCTGGTTGAATGGTCAGCTTGTGACGTTTCAATCCAATCCGATCCTGTAGCAGACGCAGTTCACAGGCGGCAATTTGCCGAATATCTCTGGCACTCAACGCATGGAAATAGACAATCTCATCGAACCGATTCAAAAACTCGAACCGAAAATGTTCGACAAGCTGACGGTGAACCGCCTGTTCCATTTCCTGACGGGAAGACACACCTTCAGAAAATCCGATCAGACTTTTCCGATACAGTTCGGCCCCCGCATTCGTCGTAGCAATGATCACTGTCGAACGGCAGGAGACCGACTCGCCGGTCCCGTTGATAAAACACCCTTCATCAATCAACTGCATGAAACGATCCAGCACCGAAGGGGCACATTTCTCGAATTCATCCAGCAACAGAACCGTAAACGACTGGCCCTGCAAACGCTGTGTCAGCAGTCCCTGCCGTTTCGCGAGGGAATACTCGTCCGGATCACCAAACAGTGTCGCGGCGGCTCTTTCGGATTGAAAATCCGCCATATTCAGCCGTACCATACTTTCAGGCCGCCCCAGTAAATACTCGGACAGCTTCTGCGCGATGTGCGTTTTTCCCACACCAGTCGGACCGGTAAACAGGAACGCCCCCAGCGGACGGCGAATATCACTCAATCCTGCTTTGATCGTTCCAATCATCCGTACCACGGCATCGACCGCCTGATCCTGGCCTAAAACAACCTGCGCAAACTGTTCGCGCACCTGCACCAGATCCAGTTTCTGATCCGGATCGATTAAAGACAACGTTACCTTATACACCTGATGAAACCGGTTGATCACATCCTGGCCGTTCACTTTTCGTTCTTTGCTGTGCACGACCTGAACCTGTTTCAACAGATCCAAAACCTTTCGCGGCATGTTCAGTCGCGAAAGGAAGCGGTGTGTCAACAACAGTGCTTCATCCTGAGCCGATTTGGTAATCTTAACCCGTTCTGTTTGAAGCTGGTTTTGCGACCATTCATGAACAATGGTCCGCACCGTTGATAAATCCGGTTCTTCCACCTTGAGTGCGACAAAGTGACTCTCCAGTTCGGGATAGTTTTCAAACATCGCTTCCACACTATTCCGATTTCCCTCGGCCAGTAATGGTCGCTCGGTCTGATAAGCGTATGCCTGCAGTAATGGTTGCAGATAATAATCATTCATGATTTCCGCATCTGCGAAAAAGGGAACGATTCTTTCCTCTGTCTCCAGTAGCAGGTCCAGCAGTTTCTGAAATTCGCCCCGCAGTTGATCTTCTTTTTTCAGACTAGCCAGCGCCCGACGAAAAGAAAGTTTCAAAATGCGTGTTTCTTTCAATAACTCCGGTCCTTCGCCGGCAACGGACTGTGCTACCAGTTTCTGATACACAGCCGATTTCCCGACACCCGATCCGCCATACAGAATGGGAAAGCGGCCAGCGTTCAACACATCACTCACATCAGAGACCAGATCATCCATCAGGAAGACAGGGGAAAGTGTTCCTGTCATGGCTTCTTTGGTCAGATCCCGTTCCCGCCATTGCTTGAGAACGGTCTGCAGATTTTTTGTCTGTTTTGACATCAAAGTTCTCCTCGGTTCCGGTTTCCTGATGAATTGATGATGAAACTTTTTCAGCGCAGAAAACCAGACCGCTGAAAAAGATACGAGTTCCCTGATTGACGAACTTCACACTACCGGGGTTCGCCCAGCCGCCTTGAAATCTTCAGAAAAGCAATATTCTCCTCTTCTTTCTGCGATTCGCTGCTTACCGATGAACTGTGAATTGAGAGAAATGTGTCCTGATTGCTGACAACGGTCTCGGGCCCTGGTACAATAATTAGCATTGTTAATGAAACACTCTCCTCTGTACCCCACCACCAAATCCAACAGGGCCGAACACAACAGGATTTACGATGACTCAGAAACCCCACCAATTATTATTTCTCGCTCTCACGTTGATAGGACTCTTGATTCAAACAGGCGGCTCTCAAGCAGCAAATCCTGTTCTGGAACGCCGCAAGGTCATCGGCACGACCGCAGCAGACCAGCATCTGACCGACTATTTCCGCGACCACGCCACGCGACTGGCCAACCGCAGCCTGAAGAACGTGAAAGATCTCAAGACGTGGGAAAAGAAACGCGTTCAATATCGGAAACAGCTCTTCGAAATGCTCGGCCTGTCGCCGCTGCCTCACAAAACCGACCTGAAACCGGTCATCACCAACAGCATCACCAGCGATGGTTTTATAGTCGAAAACATCACGTTTCAGTCGCGTCCCGGCCTGTATGTGACGGGGAACCTGTATCGCCCGATCAAACAGGAAGGAAAAATTCCTGCAATTCTGTATGTCTGCGGCCACGGGGGCGTCAAGAAAAACGGCATCATCTACGGCAACAAGGTGCATTACCAGCATCATGGCGAATGGTTCGCGCGCAATGGTTATGTCTGTCTGACAATTGACACACTGCAACTGGGTGAAATCGAAGGCCTGCATCACGGCACCTATCGCGAAGGGATGTGGTGGTGGCTATCACGAGGTTATACTCCCGCCGGCGTGGAAGCCTGGAACTGCATCCGCGCGTTGGACTATCTGCAGTCGCGTCCTGAAGTGGACGGCGAAAAACTGGGCGTCACCGGCCGCTCCGGGGGAGGCGCGTACAGCTGGTGGATCGCTGCCCTCGATGAGCGCATCAAAGCCGCCGTTCCGGTCGCCGGCATTACCAATCTCAAAAACTACGTGATCGACGGGGCTGTGGAAGGGCACTGCGACTGTATGTTTATGGTCAACACCTACCAATGGGATTACGCACAGGTTGCCGCACTCGTGGCACCGCGGCCGCTGTTGATTTCCAATACCGACAAAGACAGCATCTTCCCGCTGGATGGGGTGGTCGATGTCTATAACAATACCATGAAGATCTATGAGCTGTATGGCGTGCCGGAAAATCTGGGTCTGCAGATCACAGAAGGCCCCCACAAAGACACGCAGGAACTGCGAATTCACGCCTTCCATTGGTTCAATCATTTCCTCAAAGGCGATGATTCATTGATCGAAATGGCGGCAACGAAATTCCACACGCCGGAAGAACTCAAAGTCTTCAAAACGCTTCCCGAAGACCAGAAAAACGCCAAAATCCAGGAAACCTTTGTCAAACAGGCGAAAGCCAAAGTCCCCGAAGATTCCGCCCAGTGGCATCAGATGCAGGAACAGTGGAAAACTCAGTTACAGAAGAAGTCCTTCCGCGGCTGGCTGAAGAAGAATGATTCAAATACCAAAACAAAAGTAGAATCGGCAACCAGAGACGGTCTCACGCTGCAAACGATTTCGTTTGACAGTCAGAAACATGTTCCCTTGAAACTGTTTGTCGTGATGTCCAAAAAATCAAAGACACCTCAACCGGTGACGTTGACCGTTTTGAATCAATCAGAATGGGATACTTATCTCAATGAACTCGCTCCTGTATTTCCCGGAATGGATTCTGCAACGCCGCTTTCTCCCCAAGGCGAGAAACTGTTCCAGGAACTCCGTAAAAACGTACTGGAAAACCAGACAGCCATTGCTTACTTCACACCTCGTGGCATTGGTCTTGATGCTTGGAATCCCGAAGAACGCAAGCAGACCCAAATCCGCCGACGTTTTTATCTGCTCGGTCAATCTCTGGAGGGGATGCAGATCTGGGATGTCCGCCGTGCAATTCAGGAATTGCAGGCCCAACCGGAATTCTCGAAATCGGAAATGCGACTAGTGGGGACGGGGGAAGCCGCCGCACTCTGTTTGTATGCTTCTCTGTTCGAAAAGAACATCAGCGAACTCGACCTGACCGGCATGCCCGCCTCGCATCACAACGGCCCCGCGCTACTGAATGTTCTGCGTTTTCTGGATTTGCCTCAGGCACTCGCCATGGCTGCCAGTCGTAGCAGAGTCATACTCCACAAAGTGAATCCCAAAGACTGGGCTTATTCATCTCAAGTCAGCAAGAAAATGGGCTGGGACGAAAAACAGCTGCAGATCAGGAAGTAATCTGGAGAATTCGAGAACGAGACGGCATCGGCTCCTGCTCCTGCGTTTGCTCATTCCTCTGGTTCAGCTATAATCAAAGTCGGTCCCCCAGTCAGTCTGTCGGGGCCGTCTGCGATAAACGACTTTCCTTTATTATTGAACAAGGTGACCCGACGTGAACCGTCCTCCACATACTTCTGCGCCACAACCTGATCCCACTACCAATATGACCGAAGGCTGGCACTGCCTGCACTTGTACTACCGCGTTGATCAAGGCGTACTGAATCAAATCGACCAAAGCACCCGTGCTGCGGGCCGCGAAGAACTAGCTGCACTTCTTGATCCCGATCATGAAGACGCCCCCATTCGCATCCAGACGTCCATCGTCTCCGGCCATAAAGCCGACCTGCAAGTGCTGATCATGGACACCGATCCGATCAAGATTGACAGCATTCAACAGGCCATCCGCTCTTGCGGCCTGGGGCCAGCGCTGATTCCCACTTATTCGTTTGTTTCGATCACCGAAATTTCTGAATACGTGCCCACTCTGGAACAGTATGCCGCCAAATTGAAGCAGGAAGGCACCGATCCGGAAAGCCCCGCCTTCCAAGCCAAGCTCAAAGCCTATGAAGGCCGCTTGCCGGCGATGAATCAACAGCGGATCTACCCGGAGTTCCCGGATTTTCCCGTCTGTACGTTCTATCCGATGAATAAATCACGCGTCCCGGGTGCGAACTGGTACATGGAGCAGTTCAGCAACCGTTACAGCATGATGGCCGAGCATGGCTTGAGCGGCATGAAGTTCGCCGGTCGCGTCGTCCAAGTGATCACTGCCTCAACAGGCTTTGATGACTGGGAATGGGGCGTCACATTATGGGGCAGGGCACCAGAGCCGATCAAAGAGATCGTTTACACCATGCGATTTGATAAAGCATCAGCCAAGTATGCCGAGTTCGGACCGTTTTATCTGAGCTATATCATGTCGCCACAAGAAGCAATCGCCCATCTCAAACTCTGATTGTTCGAGACAGGCGATTTTAGCTCATTCAATTTATTAAAAACGCGATCGCTTAGCGGCGAAAGCGGTAATCTGAATTTTTGTCACTGAAATCAGTCGTTGCCAATTCGGACTTCATATTGATATCAGTGAAAGAGTAGGATTCAATCAGGGTTTTCTCATCCAACTCTTCGGCCGAGGCACTGGCCAGACCATCTTCTGGCCAGCCAAATCCGCGAACAAAAATCGGCAGACAGGTTTTGTGATCGATATAGATCACTGACTTACGATAGGAGGGTGACTCTTTCGCGTTCGCAAAATGGGCAATGAAACAGTAGCAGTCTTTGCCGTCAAATTTCTGATTGGGCAGCATCACACATTCGGTATTGAGATTTTCATCGAGATCCTTCTTGCGAAAATCGATGATTGTCTCTGCCAAAGCCTTGATGCCAGCCTTGGTGATCGGATAGCGAGACTCCTGCATGGCCAGTGAACCGTGAGGGTCCAGTTTCAAGGTTGGCATCAGGCGACCTTTCAGGCCTCCCATTTTCACCAGCATCTTTTCTTCGTTCTGCCCATCGACATATAACAGCTCCTGGCCTTTATCGCCGACAACCCACTTCATGTAAACACTGAAGGGTTTGTGGCGGCACTTGAGATTAATCACCTGATTCTCGGTTAAGGCACCACCGACATATTCCTGTTTTGAAAAAGTCGCTGTGTAATCGGGAATCGTCTCCAGGTAACGACAACCTTTCTCCAGCAGCAGCATATTCATCAACAGTGCCATCCGCCCTGTTAATGTCCCGTTTTGTTGCGGGACCTGTTTCTCGCCTGTCTTTGTTTTTTCACCTAGTTGAGGCTGTGATAATTCAGTCGGCTTGTAGGCAATCACCGGAATTGAAACAGGCTTTGGCGCAACAATCGCCATGTCATTGGGGTCGGCATCAGCAGGAGAGGGGTCATAACTGAAATACAGAATCCCGATGGCTGCGGAAAAGATCGCGGACGCCAGCATATTTGAAAAATGGTGTTCTGATCTGATTTTGAGCATGCGCATCATGCGGTACCGTTCCTTTTCGATAAGAAAATGCAAGGCACCGTCTTGTCTGAAGTGAATCCTGATAACAGAATCCATTCATCCGTGAAAAGACGTAAACCGGGCTTGCCCGTCGTAGTGATATGATGTGGCCAGCACACGAAAATCCCTTGGTGCGTCTGACGGATGTTTGTTTCCATATAATCTATTTTGCTCTCATCTGCCTGAACCGGAACGGTCTGGAAGCGAACGTCCCGCCATTTTCAAACACGGAGAACAATGGCTCACTGAGTTTTATTGATCAATCCAATACGTTTCTCTAATTCAACCTCACTGTTGAATAGGTATTGTGAAAAATTCAGGGTAGCTATGACTAAAAATTCGTCATTTCTATCAGCCCAAAATGAGAGAATCTGATCCCAGCTTTTAATCAGATCACTTCTCATTTCGATCCGGGTTCAGATTAGATCGAACCCGCATTCTCAACCTATTTTGCCAGATCGTAATTTCCCCGGTCTTCACTGAACTAGCGGCTTAGGAATCCGTCCCAGACAAGAGATCTCCGCCTTTGGTTTTCTTTTTCTAAGCTACTTTTCTATAATTACTTAAGATGACCGCTTTCAATTCGAGGCGTGAAACCATCAGTCACCTTTGATTTTAATCTGCGTAAAATTACGACTCTTCCAACAGAAAAGGGCAGCAACATGGCTTTCGATCGGCGCTCCTTCCTCAAATACTCTAGTGCTGCCCTGTTCAGCGGGGCAATAACTCAATTCGCCTCCGCGGGAACGTCTTCACAGAGAAAAATGAAAATTGACCTCTCCTGTGGACGAATTGGTGTCCGCGCTGATCAAAAACAGGCGATTGACTACGCACACAAATACGGCTTCGAAGCAGTCGTTCCCGACGCCGGGTATCTGGGAAAACTTTCTGACAGCGAGTTGGCCGCTCTCAAAGCCGACATGAAATCGAAAAACCTCGTTTTCAGTGCAGCCGGGATGCCTGTTGACTTTCGGAATGACGAATCGAAATTTCAGCAAGGGCTCAAAGCACTCCCTGCGTCTTCCGCCGCATTACAGCGGGCCGGCGTCACACGCACCGGCACCTGGCTGATGCCCACCCATGCCGAGCTCACATACAACGCGAACTTCAAACGGCATGCACGTCGCTTAAAAGAAGTCACACGAATTCTGGCCGATCACGGCTTACGCTTCGGAATGGAATACGTCGGCCCCAAAACACTCTGGTCGAGTAAAAAATACCCCTTCATTCACTCCATGCCTGAAACGAAAGAACTGATCGCTGCCATCGACGTCAAAGGGGTCGGCCTGATTCTCGATAGCTGGCACTGGTACACTGCCCATGAAACCAAAGACGATTTACTCACGCTCACCAACGACGATATCGTTGCCGTCGATCTGAACGACGCGCCTGCCGGACTGGAAATCGACGAACAGATCGATCAGAAACGGGAACTCCCCATGGCAACCGGCGTGATTGATCTCGCCACATTTTTAAATACGCTCAACAGCATCGGCTACGACGGGCCCGTGCGTGCGGAACCATTCAACGCAGCACTCAGAAAGCTGCCCGCAGATCAGGCGGTAGCCGCGACATCCACCGCGATGAAAAAAGGCTTCGCCTTGATCAATTAGGCGATTTTTTCGCAAGCGAAATTTCAATCGTCACCGGTGTTCCCCGGGGAGGAATCTTGTCCTGATTGGCTTCAAACAGCAGGTTTCCTTCCCCCGTAGACGAACTGGCAATATTCACGTCAATGATTGCCGTTGGGAAGTTGGCGACACAAATCAGGTCGCCGCTTTCTGCATGGTAATATTTCTCGCCCGTCATTTCGTCGACCGAAAAACCACTGCCCGCGAAGATCCAGTCCGCCTTCATCAGGTGGGGTTGGCTGACATCATAGAATTTATTGATCGCTTCCTGAAACGGTTTGTCTTTCGACATTGACAGAAAGTCATCCCGCTCTTTTTTCGTCATCTGACCGAACCAGATCAGTTCCTTGTATTTCTCGTCGTAGCGCAATTCGCTCTTTTGTCGATCGATCACGACTCCTTCCGGCAGCTTGTCCAGTTTGGCAGAAAAATAACGGTTCGTCGCCGTCCGAACCCAACTCTGGGCAGGCTCGCGGTGTAACTTCCCCTCTTTGTCTTTCCATTGCAGGACAATCTTCAGCTTTTGTCCCTTTGGTGGCTGAAACTTCGGTGAAAACCGGACCGGCGATCCGACTTTCGCACCAATGGCCAGTAAGCCGGCATGAATGGCTTTTGCCGGTGAGTCAATGGAAAGAATCGATTCGTGCTCTTTGGTCTGCTTTTTACAACACAGCATTTCCAGCACGCCTTCCTGCAGACAGACCTTTGTCTTTAACAGTAGCCGCTTGCCTTTCAGATCCAGCAGCACGGTCTTCTGTTTGTTCAAAGGGACCAGACCCTCGTCGTCCTGTTTCGTTTCCGACTTGGAATCAGTACTGGTTTTGTCCGCCGTATCTGATTTGGGTTTGACGGGATCCACAGCGGAAAGTCGCTGGCCTGCGATCAAGACCACAGCCAATGTAAAAAGTGACAAGAGAGAGAAAATTTGCCGATTCATGAATGTGTCCCATATCATTAAGGGTCTGGAATGCCCATCTGTGCTATTACATACTGTTATTCTAGGTACTTCGCATTAAAAGTCTGCCCTGATTCAACAAGTTTTACGAGATCGGCCGGGAAGAACTCAAATCAGCCAACCAGTCAACGTAATCCATCACAATCTGCTCTCGATTCGGCTCAAATTCCAACGTATGCCGCGCTTCCGGATAGTGAATCAGCTGTTTCTGATCGGCGACAATGCGCTGGAAATAGGCCTCTGTCGCCGCATTATCAATAATCTGATCCCGCCCCGCCAGCTGGCACAACGTCGGACAGGAAATCTGTCCCGCCGCCTCATCGACCAGCCGGTCCAAGGCTCGATTCGCCTGCAAAAACGAAACCGTCACATGGCGCAACGCCAGCGAATCCGTTCTGATGAAGTCCTGATACGCGGCTTCGCCGGTAAATAACGCCGGATCATTCAAGGGAATCTCAATCCGTTTTTGTTCAATCCCCAATAGAGCGGCCAGCGTTAACTGGAACTTCTGAAAAGGGGTCGGCTTGACCTTCGCTTTAATCCCGGGATACAGCAGTGCCAGGCCATCAATCAGATCAGGTCGTTGTGCGGCCACTACCACAGCCAGCTTGCCTCCCCAGCTCATCGCTTGCAAAAAAATCGGACGCTGTTGCTGCGACTGTTTCTGCTGATAGCGAATGCGCGTCAGTAACTGCACAACATCCTGCACCAGACGTCGCCAGTGCGCCACGTGCCCGCGCTCTTTTTGATTCAGTCCCGAACCACGGCGGTCAAAAAAACAGACGCGATATCCCGCATCGCAAAGTTGACCGCAGGAATAGTCATACCAGCCTGAATGACTTTGAATCCCGTGCAGCACCACCAGCGTTCCCCGCGGCGGCTCCTCGACAGGTGACCAGACGCGTCCCTGCAGACGGTAGTTATCAGACGCCACAAATTCCTCGATCGCGGGTTCGCTCATGAGTTCAAACCAGCATCGTTTCTAACACACGGGCATAACAACCAAATGTCCCCTGATCAAACAACACAAAACGAACGAGCTCCAGCGGGGTGGATGATTCCAGTTTCAACGCCACCGTGCGCAGCGCCACCTCCGCCGCCAGATCAACCGGATAACGATAGACTCCCGTACTGATCGAAGGGAAAGCCAGACTGCGGCACTGATGTTTTTCCGCCAATGCGAGGCACGTTTCGTAAGCTGACTGCAACTGTTCACGTTCTTTTTTGCCACCCCCTTGCCAGATCGGCCCGACGGCGTGAAAGACATACTGGGCTGCCAGATTCCCCGCAGCGGTCACAACGGCACTCCCCGTGGGACAACCATCCGGATAACGCCGCTGCAGTTCTTCCAGAATCGCCGGGCCGCCGGCATCATGAATCGCACCATCCACGCCTCCGCCGACCGCCAGCATTGAATTGGCGGCATTCACGATCGCATCGACCTCTTGACGGGTAATATCTCCCAGAACCAGCTCAATCCGCCCGGATCCAAACTGTACGATCATCGGTTTTCGATCTATGATATGAAGAATTCAACCACTCAGAACCAGACATTGGTCTGTTTCTTGCAGTATAAAATACACTAGACTTTGTTCAAAGAGCGAACTCAACACATTTCCCAGCAACGATTGCGAATTATTCTACCGTGATAAAAGTCAGCCTTCTCATTCCGACACTGGACCAGTCCGGCGCAGAAAAACAGCTTGCCTTGCTCGCCACATCGTTACCCCGTGATGAATTTGAAGTACAGGTCATCGCCCTCACGCGTGGCGGCCCTTATGAAAGTCTGCTCAAAGAACACGATATTCCGGTTACGATCCTGAATAAGCGTTTCAAGTTTGATCCACTCGCGTACCGCGCGCTGAAAAAAACGCTACAAAAACAACAGCCCGATATTCTCCATACCTGGCTGTTCGCAGCAAATTCCTATGGCAGAATGGCAGTCAAACGACTGTCTGCCTCACAGAAAATCCCCAAAGTGATCGTGTCCGAACGCTGTGTCGATTCCTGGAAAAGCAACTGGCAACACAATGTCGACCGCCGCTTACTGCCTCAAACTTCACTCCTCGTCGGCAATTCACAGGGAGTCGTCGATTTTTATCGCGAGAAGGGCGTTCCCGATTCCATTCTCCGCGTCGTCTGTAACGGCATTCCCATTCCTGATACCAGTGTCTGTGAAACCACCCGGAATCAATTATTCCAGGAACACGATCTTCCCGAAAATGCGCGGTTGATCGCCTTTGTTGGACGTCTCGCCAGACAGAAGCGGATCGAAGACCTGCTCTGGGCCTTACAACTGGTCCGGCAGATGGATGAAAATATTATTCTGCTCCTCGTCGGCGACGGCCCCGAACGGGCCAAACTCGAAGAATTAACACGTCAATATACCATCACACCCAATGTCCGCTTTCTCGGTCATCGTCCGGATGTCAATAAACTCTTTCCCCTGTTCGAGCTGTTTCTGCTCGCCAGTGATTTTGAGGGTCAATCGAACAGTATCATGGAAGCGATGTCATACGGAATCCCGGTCGTCGCCAGTGATATCCAGCCCAACCGTGAACTGGTGATCCACAGCGAAACCGGTTTTTTGACGTCCGTCGGCGATTGCACCGGCTTTGCCCAATATGCAGAACGCATCCTCGCTGACCCGGAACTGGCAAAACAACTGGGAACCGCGGCGCAAAAACGAATGCAAGAGGAATTCAGTGTCGATAAAATGGTAAAAGGGTACGCCGCCCTTTATCATGAAGTGCTCAAATAATCTAAGCCGCTTTCTGCTGCCCAGAAACTTCAATCAGAATCTTCGATCAAAGATAGAACCTGTTTCATGTGTGGAATTACCGGAATCGCGTGGACCGCGCGAGAGAAAAACATTTCGCCTCGTATACTGCGACGCATGACCGATGTGCTGTCGCATCGAGGCCCCGATGATTCCGGCGGCTATCACTCGGACATGCCCGGTAAATCCTTTCTATTGAACGATCAAAATACGGGCGCCGATTTTGAACTCGCATCCGACGTCGGTGCGGCACTCGGACATCGCCGGCTCTCCATCATCGACCTGGGAACCGGTCACCAGCCGTTATCCAACGAAGATGGCTCGATCTGGATCGCCTTCAACGGCGAAATTTACAACTACCAGGAATTACGTAAGGAGCTGATCCAACAGGGGCACCAATTCAAAACCGAATCCGATACCGAAGTCATCGTGCATCTCTATGAAGAGCAGGGTGCCGCGTGCGTAGAACGTCTGCGAGGCATGTTCGCGTTTGCCATCTGGGACGAACGCCACCAGCGACTGTTTCTGGCACGCGACCGCATCGGACAGAAACCCTTGTTTTACCGCGAAACAGCCAACTCGCTCAGTTTCGCCAGTGAATTGAAATCATTACTACAATTGCCGGACGCCAGCAGAACCGTCGATCCGCATGCCATCGATCTGTTTCTCGCTTATCAATATGTGCCACATCCCTGGTCGATTCTGAAAGGGTATCAGAAACTCCCGCCAGCGCACCGCGCCATCTACGAACAAGGCAAACTCACCGTCGAACGCTACTGGAAACCTCCGTACGAGAACCCGGCTTCTAACCTGCAGTTCCCGTTCAAAACACCTCAGCAATGGTCAGACGCACTCCGCGAAACACTCACTGAGTCCGTCAAAATTCGCATGCGCAGCGATGTCCCGTTAGGCGCCTTTCTCTCAGGCGGCATTGATTCCACCATCATCGCCGGCCTCATGCAGAGTATGTCCGACCGCCCCGTACATACGTTTTCGATCGGCTTCCCGGTAAAACAGTTCGATGAACGCAGCTACGCGCGGGAAGCCGCCAAGATGCTGGGAACCGACCATCACGAATATGTCGTGGAACCTGAGGCGCTGGAAATGCTGCCTCGACTTGCCTGGCATTACGATGAACCCTTCGCCGACAGCAGCGCCATTCCGACAATGTACCTCTCCCAAGTCACGCGGCAGGAAGTCACCGTATCACTATCAGGAGACGGCGGCGACGAACTCTTCGCCGGTTATGATCGCTATCGCGCGGTCGCACTCTCTCAGTGGTTCGATCGCCTCCCGACCATGATGAGAAAAATGATGACCGCTTCCATCTGGCAAAAACTGCCCGCGTCGGTCGAACAAAAATCATTCCGCCGCCGCGTCAAACGTTTTCTCGCAGGCCTCGCTGTTCCCCCGGAACGCCGCTATCTGAAATGGGTCGGCATCTTTGATACGGAACGTCGGCACGAAATGTATGCTCCCGAATTCCGGGAACAGTTAAACACATTCGACGCCGATCAGTTTCTGCTGGACGCCTATCAGCTTTGTCCCGATCGTGATTTTGTCACCCGCACCACAGCCACCGATGTCCAGACCTATCTTCCCTGTGATATTCTGACGAAAGTCGATATCGCCAGCATGGCCCACAGCCTTGAATGCCGCAGCCCGTTTCTCGATCACCGTGTCGCCGAGCTCGCCGCAGCCATGCCCCTTAATCTCAAAATGCACAAAGGCCGAGGCAAACAAATTCTGACGGACACCTTTTCTGATCTGCTCCCCGAATCAATTCAGACCCGTAAGAAAATGGGCTTCGGCGTGCCCCTCAATCACTGGTTCCGCAATGAACTCAAACCGCTGCTGTTTGACGTACTCATGAGCCAGCGTGCCCGGGATCGACAGATTTTTAATCCCGCTGCCGTCGAACAACTCATCAGCGAGCATCTGAATCTGCAATGGGATCACAGCGCCCGCCTCTGGTCGCTCCTTGTTTTGGAAATGTGGTTCCAGACCTTCCTCGATCCGGCTGAGATTCCCGATCATTTCCCCGAAACCGTGCTGACATAAACGGGTGACGACCATTCCCGGCAATTAATACTTGAGCTTTCTCTCTCCATCGGCGAAAATATCGACTGACATTGATTAGTTGATTCTCCAGGATCAAAACCCGCCTGACAACCCGCCAAGATGAGATGACAATGCCTTATATTCTCCGCCTGCTGACACTGATGTTGTTCTTCACACCTGCAGTTCTCCTGGCTGGAGAACCAGATCAAGACACAAAGAAGCATAACACACAATACGAAGAATGGCCGCAATGGCGCGGCCCGCGCGGCGATGGAACCTGGAATGGTCCCCCGATCAAAACAAAGTGGCCCGCAGCGGGTTTGAAAAAAATCTGGGAACAGGAAATCGGTGGCGGCTATGGCGGAATTACCGTTGCCAAACGTCGACTCTATGTGATGGATCGGCCGGCCGCCTCGAACGAAGATCAGAAAAAAGCCGCGGGAATACACAGCCATCGGGTCAAACGCAAACCGGTGGAACGCGTGCTCTGTCTCGATGCGCTCACCGGGAAACAACTTTGGGTCCATGAATATCCCGCTGATTACAATAAGCTCGATTACGGCAATGGACCGCGGGCCGCTCCAACAGTCCGGGATGATTTCGTCTTTACGCTGGGAACAATGGGCGATGCCTTCTGCCTTTCCGCAAAGACAGGCAAGGTCGTCTGGCACAAACAGCTTGTCAAAGATTTCGGCGGCAAAGTCCCACAATGGGGTTATGCGGCCGCTCCATATCTCATAGGCGAACTCGTCATCCTGATGCCCGGCGGCAAAGAGCAGGGGACCGCAATCATCGCCCTCGATCGAACAACAGGTGAAGAACGCTGGCGTTCAATTAAAGATAGTGCCGGTTATGCAACGCCGCTGTTAATTCACCATCAGGGGCACGATCAACTCATCATCTGGTCTCCCAATCATATCCACAGTGTTGTCCCTCAGACCGGGAAACATCTCTGGTCGATCCCCTATAAAGTCACCTATGGCGTGGCGATTGCCAGTCCGATTGAAAAACAGGGGCTGATCTTTGTCGCCGGTTACTGGGAAGGTTCCAAAGCGATTCAGCTCGGCGAACAACCGGAACAAGCCGAACTGAAATGGCAAGACCGTCGCACACTCCGCGGCTTGATGTCTCAACCACTTTACCGCGATGGCTACGCCTACTTGCTGGACAAACAATTCGGTCTGACTTGCTTCGAATATGCCACCGGGAAAAAGATCTGGGATGATGACAACAAAATGACCCCCGGAAACAGCAGAAACCCGCAGGCAACCCTCGTCTGGCTCAATCAGTCATCGCGGGCTTTGATCCTTAATTCGGAGGGTTATCTGATTTTGGCCGAATTAACCCCCCAGGGTTACAAAGAACTAATCCGCACCAAGCTGATCGGCGAGACCTGGGCACATCCGGCATATGCGGAAACCCGTATATATGCACGCAGCAATACCAAACTGGTCGCTTATGAACTCCCAGTTGACAAAGCGATTGGCGAATCCCCATAAAAGCAAACGGGCTGACCTGTAAACTTCTTGACAAAGTCGATAAAATGCCGTCTAGCGTTTCACGCGGGTCGCCTTGCATGACAATTTGATGCAATTATTTTATCTTCTTTATTTTCATCTGAAACGTTTCACACAATATGAATTCAACATCGGAAAACCAATCCGAGAATGCCGGGTCAGGGACTGAGTTACTAGGTCCGGAAATCTGGAATCTGCCGAATCTGATCACCGTCAGTCGCCTGGTACTGTCCCTGATCCTGTTTGTGATAATCTATCTGGAAGGCTGGTGGAAAACCTCCGCCGCGCTGTTCATTCTCGCCGCTGCAACCGATTTCCTGGACGGCTATTTTGCCCGAAAATATAATCAGGTCACAACACTGGGACGTATTCTGGACCCGTTCGTCGACAAAATCATTATCTGCGGTGCGTTTATTTTCCTGCTGGAACGGGGTCCGGCAACCGGCATCAATGCCTGGTTTGTTCTGATCATCATCGGACGAGAAATGTTTATCACCAGTCTACGTGGCTTTCTGGAACAGCACGGCCGTGATTTCTCCGCCAGTTGGAGCGGGAAAATCAAAATGGGCGTCCAGTGTGTCGCCGTCGTTTTGAGCCTGCTCTCACTAAGCCCGGAATCACCCTTTGATACATCCGGTTTCATACTACTTCGAGACATTTCCATCTGGTCAGCTGCTCTCATTACATTATACAGCGGCGTCGATTATGTACTCAGAGCAGCCCGCATGCTTCGACAGGCACCGCTCAAATAAACAGGTGAATGTACTGAGTCGGAAATCCAGTTTTGAAGAACAGTTCCGAATTAGAAAATTCTCGAAATCAACGATTTCCCACTCATTTTTCGCAATCTCGCTGTATAAAATACGAATACCCGATCATTCGACTTTCATTTTTAGATCTGGATTTATGTCTGACGAACAGCTACCTCAACCGCCCTCTGACAATATCATTATTGTGCAACCGAGCGACTACCAGACCGAGGTCAACGATTACTCTCCTCAACGGCCCTCTCATCCAGTTCCCGTGCGCGTCCCGCGCAGCAGAGTTCCGCTGATTCTGTTTGTTCTCACCTGTTTGAGCACATTGATTGTGGGCGGCTATCACCAACCCTTTGTTCCGACTCCTAATGGATTTCTGAACTTATACGCTTTCATTCAACACGTCGGCTGGTCCACTTTCCTCACACATGGAATTTCCTACGCCGGTCCCGTGATGCTGATTTTGCTCTCGCATGAGATGGGGCACTACCTGCAGTCAAAGCGTTATCATATCCCTGCCACGCGACCGTTGTTCATCCCCATGCCCATCAGTCCGTTTGGCACGATGGGGGCTGTGATTCTGCAACGGGGAGGCGTCGCAAACCGCAAGCAGATGTTCGACATTGCCGTCTCCGGGCCACTGGCGGGACTCGTCTTCGCAATTCCCTTCGCTTATTGGGGTGTACTGAATGCAAAAGTCGTTACAGTTATCAAACAAGCAGGCTCATACAGCTATGGCGAACCTTTAATCCTGCAATGGATGATCTCGCTGGTCCATGGCCCACTGGCAGAAAATCAGGAAGTACAGTTGAACCCCATGCTGTTCGCCGGCTGGGTCGGAATCTTCATTACCGCTCTTAACCTGCTCCCGATTGGCCAGCTCGATGGAGGGCACATTCTTTATACCATGATCGGCAAACCGGCCAACCTCATCGCGCGATTGTTCCTGACCTTCGGCGTAATCTATATGATCTACATCGACGAATTCGGATATTCGCTGCTCATTCTACTGCTGGTCTTCTTCGGCATTACACACCCGCCGACTGCTGACGATTCTGTTCCGGTCGGCCCCAAGCGAATTATCATCGGCTGCCTGACACTGGCATTTTTCGTCATCGGTTTCACGGTCACACCGATCATTTTCCATTAATGCCAGCAGTGGTGAAGACAATGCAGAATTACTTGATATTCTCCAGAATCTGCTCGGCCCGAAACACGATTTCCAGGTCTTTATTTTTGGTCGCTTTCTGCAACTGAACCTGAGCCGCTTTGCCATAACCTTCCAGCTTCTGTTGTGCTTCGTTCCGCTTTTCCCAGTTTGCATCGCCCAGTTGAACAATCAGTTGATCGATGCGTTTGAGCAGGGCAGGGTCTGCATCCAATAGAATTACGATCGCCGTCCTGCGCACGACATCAGGAAAGGGCGTAATCTCCAACGGCAGAAGTTTGTCCAGATAGCTTTCATCCATGCAATACACGACCGTCGCCTGATCTTCACGGAATGCTTGCTGTCCCAGAATCTTTAGGACATGCGCCACTTCGGGCTTTCCTAACCCCAGAGTAACTAAGTTTTTTTCCCATTCAGCAAGTGCTTGCGTTTTCGAAAGAGGTGACTCACTTTGATAAGGCACGCTGACCGGTGGTGATTTTTGAGTCGACGTAGCCGCTGCAGCTGGCTTGTTACCGGCTTTCTCGGCAGGCACGTTCACTGTAGGTAAAGCACCAATTTCTTTTAACTTGTTTCCCAGCGCTGCCAGCTGTTTCGCTTTTTCCTTCGCCTTTTCTACTTTGGCTTTTTTCGTCAGACTTTCATCCGACAAGGGGTCTACTTTTTTCTCATTCGTAGCCGCAGCTGGTTTAGTTTCCGGCTTCTTTTCTACCTTTTTTACTCCGGGAACCAGATCGACGGAAGCCAGCTTCCAGTCCGATTTCTTATCAGTCGGCTGCACCACCATCACATGCTTGAGTGGAAATGCTTCCTGATTCTGAATCTGAAACCCCTCTTTCGCATGACTCAAAGTGATCCGAGGTGTATGGCTCAACTCGACATCGTACAATATAAAACGCTCACACTTATCAATCCCTTTTACAAATAACCGGTCTGCTGTTTGCAAATGACTGAGCCAGTGCGCATCCGGCATCCGCATGCTGACGGGACTCTCTTCTAGTAAATTTTGCGAGCGCCAGTAGATCCGCTTTGATTGAATGCGTGCTGTAGGCCAATGTGACAAAAAGCGGCCGGAAGGAAATTCCACCAGCACATCAATGTCTTTTACAGGCGGCCCTTCGAAGGTGATCAACCCCAGCGGGGCAGGCTGATCACTCTCACCGGCATCCGCACTCAACCTGCGCGACAACATATAACCGGGTGTTGTCGAACGAAACAGAGCCGCATCGTTGAGTTTTTTACCATGTGCAGAAACCAGAAATACGCTGACATCCCGCACAATCAATTGAGGCGCCGTTGGATCTTTTTGCTCTCCCGCGGGCAGATCGTGCATAAAAAACAGACCAGCAAGACAACAGACAACCACCAGGAGACTACTGAGACGCCCGCGCAACGGCCCTTGTGAAATTGTATTCTGTTGAAATCGAGATCGACGTTGTCTTGCCATAAAAGAACCAAACCAATTCATGTTACTTATCTTCATTCTGTTTTATTCGCCGTCAGTTCTTTGGGTGCGGCTCGAATCAATCGGGGATTGCCCCAGACGAAACGGTCGCCCACATCCTGACCTTTTCCAAAATCTACAATCAGAGTCAGCGTCTGGCAACCTGTGACATCCAGATCTAAAGGTGCCTGCTTGGTCGTACTGGTAAATTCCGGTTGTTCATAAAGAGTTTTCCCGTCCGCGACGACTTTTACAGCCACGTTGCCAAGCTGTCCCGTTTCTGCTTGCAGTCCGGGAACCGTATAAAATTTTTCAAAATTCTTGTCTAGCGTATAAACCAGTTCTGTTTTCGAATGCACACACAGCCCCTTCGAAAAGACCTGAGTCCCCACTTTAAGAGGTTTACCGGTAAAAGACTGATTGACCCGATACGGATACAGCTGATTAAAAAAAGGAACTTGTGTCACCGTCTCAGGAATGAGTTCAGTCAAAGAAACAGACCTCGCATTGACTGTTTTGACAGACGCCAGATAATCCTTGGTCAACGACAAGTCTGTGCCCCCCGCGATCTTGATGAACACTTTGGCCCCCTGGTCTAGACTCAACTCACCGGGGAATTGTGCCCCCCCAATCAGACTGACCAGACTCTGCAGCGCCAGTTTGGAATCTTTCTTAAGACGCTTCTTCTGCAACACCAGCCCCACCACGCGATCCAGGTTTACTTCCCGTTGTTGTCCCTGATATTGAAACAGCAGGCTGGTTTCATTCATCCCGATGACTTCGCCTGATACCCGCTGGATATTCCCATCTTTCGTCGAAACATAGGCAGAGTCTACTGTTTTTGACTCTCCCTTCCGATCCGGTTGTTTCGTCTTTTTCGGATCAGCCTCAATTTTCCAAAGTTCGTGCAGTGATTCCGGCTTTAACGCGACTTCGATCTCTTTCTCTGCCGCAAGAATTCGAAATACAGCATGCTCCTGGTTCCACTCTTTAATCGTTCCGGAAAGTTCCCCCTGTTTTGAAAATACAACACGCCAACCGGATTTCACTTTCGGCTTGGCCTGTTTATAAAACTCCCGCGGATACGCGCCTACATATAATCTGTACTTGCTGTTCTTATCTGTCTCGATCGAAAACGTATACTCTCCATCTCGAGGAATCTTGATGACACCTTCATAAACAATCCCAAAATAGATGGCACTTCTGCGTGTCACCATTGCCAACCGAGGACTCGCTCCATACCTTTTCACAGGGAGAAATTTTAAATCGTAAACCGATTTGACTTCTTCAGGCGGTTTCCATTCCATCAAACGGTAGGAAACATACTGTTGTGTTTTCTTAAGATCCAAAGGCAGACGATAGCCTTCTTGATCGACCTTGTATTCTTGGGAGGGAATGGCACGAACTTCATCTCCAACACGAAACAACATCGATTTAGGAACTTCCGCATTTTTCATACCCGGCCCCGACATGCTGATTTTCAGCTTCGCCAGCCCCGTTGTGTGATAGTAGGGAAGCATAAACCGATGATATCCCTTGCGCAGCTTCACCTTGCCGGTTCGAGGCCCTGTCGCATAACTGGCCTTCTCCCCGTCGATCACGAGCTGACTTAAATCCTGTGATAATTTCGGGGGAATAAACTGATACGAAGTCACATCAAACAAACTGACTTTCTTCGAAGTCTTGCCGGTTTGAATCGTCATCACGTTCGAGTCAATCGCACGAATTGTCCCTGTGATTTTTTTGCCATCGTACAGCAGGACCTCATCTGCGAAATTCACAGCGCAAACCAGGAGGCTCAGTCCGCAGACCATCGCAGGGAGAAAAAACGTTCGGGTTGTGACTGCCATCTTCAAATGCTTCATCTTATTTTTGTTTCTCAGAAGTTGCTTGTTTCTTTTCCACACCTTGATTGCGGGCTAATCGACGAAAATAGTCAGCTAGAATATCTTCGTAGCCGGGAGGAAACCCTTCCGTACGAGACTGGAGAATTTTCTCGCGCTGCTTGGGGGTCAAATCAGCCCAGTTGCGTCCTTTTTTATCCGGTGCCCGCAACTTTCCCTGACCACCGGGGCCTTTTCCTAATGTAGACTGGTTTGCAGCCCGGGTCGGATTTGCTCCCGCTGCTCCACCACCGCCACTCTTACACTGCTTTTCCAGCATTTCCACCAGCAGATCCAACCGCGAAATGATTCGGGGCTGCGTCGTCTTGACCGGCTGTTTCGTCTGGCCTTTGTCAAAATCGGTAATCACCGACTTTACATCGGTCTGGATATTTTTAAACGGATCTTTTAGCCAGGCTTCATCACGGACCATCGATAAATGATCTTTCTTTTCCGGCACTCTGATTGGCGCAGCTTTACCCGGTACTGTCTTTGGTTTCACCGCTTCAATCGATTTCTCTTGTGCTGGCGCAGAATTTTTTTCCGCACCATTCACGTGCTGTATCAGCACGCCGGAAAGAATCTCTACACAGGCAATCAATGCCAGGCATCCGAGTAACGTTGGTATTTTAAAAGAAAGCCGTTTCATTATTCGCCTCCTGTCAGACAATCAGGACAGGTCATGCTGTGTAACCGCCCGGTAATCGAATCGATCTCTTTTTGTCGCGTGGTCAGTAAATTAATCCGTTCCTGCAGCGCCGTTTCTGAGATCTGTTTCTTGTCAATCTCCCGATCCAGTCTCTCTGTCCGCTGATGCACCGAATACTGCATCCAGCGTAACATTTTGACTTCGGCCAGCAATTTATTTCGATTGCCTTTACAGCCTTTGCATTGACCGCCCCCTTGTTTATTGGATGGCCGCGACGCTTCGATCATGGCATCCAAGAGTGCTTGCAGATCAGCTTCAATCTGTTTCTGATCGTTGATCATCTCTTTGTCGGCTTTGCTATGCAGTAATCCTTCATTCACAAATTCCATCTGTTCCTGAACGGCCCCCAGGGCGATCGGCAGCACCAGGCTAAACTGGGTCAGCTCACAAAGCTCGATTGCTTCCATACAGAGACCGATGATTTTTTCTTCCGACACCGACAACCGTCTGACCGCTACCAAGGCCTGTTTTTGCTTCTGCGCCACACGATCCTGTAGTTTAGTCGTCACATCTCGAATCTGCTTCTGCTGCGTGATCATATCCTGCAACTGGTCCATCACTCGCTGACGCACCAATGCCTCGACTTCACTGCGAAGCTGATCTTCCAGTTTTTTCGTTTCCAGCTGTGCTTTGCTGAGTTGCTCGATCGCTTTTTTCTGGTCCTTTGAGGCGGGCTTCGGCTTGGATTCTCCCAGGCTTTTGCAAGCGCCCCCCATACATTTGCCTGCCCCCGCCAGAGAATTGCAGATTCCCTTGGAACCGGCACCAAATTCGCGTAACTGCTGCTCCAGATTTTCAGCCGATTTCTGGTTGCGTTGTTCGCTGGTCTCCAGCGCCTTCAGCTCTTTTTTGTTTTCCTGCTTCTTCTGCTGATCCAGCGTATTCGAGAGCTGTAATTCCTCTTTTTTGAGTAATTTGTTCAAAGTCTCGCGCGAGTTAATCAATTTCCGCAGTTGTTCCAGCTTCAGTTCCAGACCAATGTCCGCCGTGAGTAATAGCTTTTTCAACTCTTCCAGCAGAACCAGAATTTCTTTCTGTTCCTTGTTGGCCTGATCCAGTTTCAGATTGTCCAGCATCTTGGATGCTTCGCCCATTCGGTCCAGAATCAACTGTTCGCGTGCTTTGCGCAAGCCTAATAAGAGCCGCGCCGCATCTTCAGGCTGCGATTCCTGGATCAGTTTGGAGAGCCGAAACATGCGTTCTTCCAGTTCCTGCATGTGCGCTTTCGCTTTGTCCTGTTCAAACTGAATCCGTTTCTGTGGCGCAATTTTCTCTGCTGATTTGTCTGCCTCTTTGGAGACGGTTTCTGTTTTGTCTGCTGCATTCGCTGATAAGAGCAGTGTCGAACACGCCACGAAAAACGCGAGTCCCATCACAGTCACTATTTGCCTTTTGTGCATTTCCCTCACCTCCATAACAGGGGGTCATTGAAACCAACGGCAGGTTTCACTATTTAATTATCGAAAATGGAATCGACCTGTTTCTTCTTGAGCTCTTCGGTCTTTTCTTTGACGAGTTGTTCCAACTTAATCACGGCGTTCAATTGATTTACCACATCAATAAAACTGTCCCACTGTGCCATGTTATTCAAGATTTTATCTAATGACTCTAAGATCTGATCCTGACGCGATGTAATCTGTTCTATCGGGTCAGGGGACTCGCTTCGTAACGTTTCCAGCGACTGCCTTTGCTGTTCCATCTCCCGCTGATGCAGACTTTCCAAAGGCTTAAGCACTGATTGCTCGATCAATTGATAAGTTTCTTCCCCTCCCAGTTTGTTCAATTTCATTTCTTCCACAGAACCATTCAAAGCATGGCTGACCTGGCCCACTTCGCGACGGACCAATTGATGTTGCCGCATCCACTCGGCCGCCTGTTCCAGACTCGTCGCCTGTTTTAAATTGTCTCTTAGCTGTTCTGCCTGATCCCGGGCTTTCCGCAAACGGGAACGCAATTGTTGTTGTCGTAACAATATTTCACGAAACAGCTCTTCTGGCTTCACAACCCGAAAGACCAACTGCCGCGAACTCGTTTTCTGAATTCCGGTATAACAATTATCTTCTGCATGACTCTGAAACGTGATCACCGCCCCCGGTTTTAATTTCATCTCTGCAATCGAAACCTGTCGTTCGTCATCAATCACCGTCTCCACCGCGGGATCGGCGGGGCCATACACAGGATATTCCCGTTGATTCTTTATTTTTACGGGCGCCGTTTTGACTGTTTCTTTCGCGTTCTCCCCCTCTGTCTCTGATTCCGCTTCGGGCTTCTCCCTTGAATCGGTTCCGGAGAAAGGCAGCATCGATGTCATGCCCACCAGTCGAACCCCAAAATCATCACGGGCAATAATCGAAAACGGGATCGTCGCTTCGGGCGTAATGCGTTGCCGTACTCCTGAATAACGAAAACTCAATCGTGGACTGCGATCCGGCTGCACACCGATTGACACAGGTCGGGGATGCGAATTAATTTCATGTTCTGCAGAGTGCAATGTCAGCTTGAAACTGACTGGTTTATCATGCGTCCACGTTGTTTGAAAATGCGTACCATCTGTACTCTCCCATTGTAACGAAACGTCCTCAGAATCAACGTCAATCTGGCGGACTTTGACATTTGTCGTTAATTCCAACGTGACTTCCGATTGAGGTAACAGCCTCACATTTCCCTCACTGGCAGAAAAATGTGACACAAATGGTTCTGACAAACGAGGATGCGTCGCTTTGATCTTCAAATCCGTAATCCGCGGACGATCAATGGGAACAATCTCAAACGGCTCGGTCGCGGCATCGCCGCCCCAGGCATAGGCTTTCAACGGTAACTGCAGGGGAGGCAGTTCATACCGGAAATCGCCCGTCTGAAACCGATTCATCGTGATTGTTTCACTCTCGCCGTCTTCGCTTTGCAGATACAGCCACACGCTTTCCGTAGTCTGTTCTTCGTCTTCCGCTTGCACCTGCAATGTCGCGGTTTCACCACGCGGAATGATCCACTGTCCGTCTTGAAGCCCGACCACTGTTAAATGCGTATTTCGTGGCCAGGGTTCATTCGAACCGAGCAACCACCGCTGACTCCACAATCGCGCCGCCTCAGGGAGAACAACCACAAAGCAGATGGGAATCAAAATCGCAGCCAGCAGCGCCAGTAAGCAGCGTTTCGTATGCCGAGGGTCGATCGAGTCTTGAAACGGAAATTGACTGAGTCGCTGATAGTTTTCCTGTACAGCCCGCTCAATCATCGGCTCCGACTGTTCTGTTTCCGCGAGATGCGTCGGCAGTTGTAACACACTGGCAACACGTGGCGCAATCGCCTGCTCGGGTTTCACTTTTTTGGTTCGATCGATCAGATTTGCAATTTCAATGGGAGACAGCGAAACCCGCAGTGGCTGATAGACGTACTGATAGATCAGATAACCGACCACGCCAACGCCCAATAACAGATACAGGCTCCGCGCCACCAGACTCAGTTCCAGCCACCAGTCAAACAGCAGTGACAAACAGCCCAGCCCCAACAGCGCCAACAAGATGCGGGCCGTCGCTTCGAGCAGTGTATGCCGGCGCAACGCACTCCCCACGGTTTCCAGTTTCCCGGAAATCGCGGTTTGTAACGCTTCGAACTCATTCGACTGCTGAACGCGGGACATAAACGATTCACTCCAGTGACACATCAAAGCCGCCCTAAATCAGGCGGCACCATTTTCGTAGAATCCACTCGGAAACCAGTAAACCAAAAATCAAGATATAAAAAATTGGGGCATCCCAGATCTCCTGACGCTCTTCCAGCAAGCGGGAGACCTGCTTGATCTTGAACGCATTCACAATCTCGTCTGCTTCCGAAATCTGATACACGCGGCCGCCTGTCGAAACCGCCATCGTCTGTAAAAAGGCTTCATCCAGAGCCGGGTTTTCCAGCTCTTTATTCGGAAATTCCACTTTGATCGGCATTGTCGCTGCTTTGACCGTCGCACCGGCGGCCTCATCACCTAACCAGACACGCACAAAATACGTTCCCGGCTGGGAAACCGGAAACGTTGTGGAAAAGTCTCCGGCTTTATTACCGGCGTTCAACGTTAATGGAATCGGCTGATCGTCGCCTCGTTCCACTTCACCATACAGACGCTGCAAACCGGGCTCCATCTGAGATTCATCCAGAAAACGAGCCACGATCTTTGCCTGTCCCCCCGGTTGATAGGTCGCCTGGGGTGTGGAAAGCCGAAACGGATAATTCCCCCCCAGTTGCTTGCTGCGACCGGCTCGATCGACCACGCGTGCCCAGAAGCCATCAAAAAACTGCTCGTCCATATAACGCCAGCGATAGGTACTGTCGAAACCGATAAAGATCGACCAGCCAGGCCCCACGCGTTGGGAGGCGATTAATACTTCCTGACCATATTCATTTCGCATCCGAGGATCTGCGTGCACCGCAAGCACTGTCGCACCCGGCTTGGCTTTCGTGACTGGAAAATGCCAGAACATGCCGGGCAGATTTTTCAAAGCCTGCTCATTCGCCTGTCGATCCGTTGAAAAGGTAAAGATGGGATCCTGAAAACCCTGATCGGTCACATCCAGTTTCCAGGGAGAACGAGCACTCAAGCGGATTTGCACCTGCGACCGGAACAACCCCGGTTCCCGGATCACGGGCAGCAGATTCAACCAACTGAGTGAAGGATCGGACTGGCGATCGAACATCTGGGCCGTCTGCATTTCGCCGGCAATATACACCAGACCGCCGCCCGCTTTGGTAACGAAGTTCGTCAACAAGTCAGGGAAGTTCACCGGCCATTGTGTCGGATCGGGATCATACAAAATCACGCAGTCGTAATCATTCAACTCTTCCTGGGTCACCGGCAGGCGGCGGATGGGTAAGTCGCCCGGATGTTCGTACGTCTTATCCGCGGCCATCAACCAGGAGGAGAGATTAATCTGTCGATCGCGCAGAAACGTGTTTCGCAGGAACTGCACTTCAGGAAATGTCGAACCGGCAATGAACAGCACATTCAATCGCTGACGGATCACGCGGACTTCCGCCGAGGCCAGATTATCATCTTGAGAAATTTCCGGACCGGTATCCATCAGTTTTGCGCGAAACTCCAGCTTACCGGTTTTCGTTTCGCTAAATTGATATGTTTTGGGCTGTAACTGACCATCCAGATTCAGCACGATCTCTTCGCGTGCAAATTCCTGCCAGGGACCGCCGTTGCGGCGTTGTTCAATCAGCAGCGTCGCGGACTCGGCCTGCATGCCGCGCGACTCGATATGCACGGTCAGCTCATTCGTATCCTGTACAAATACCACCGGACTGGCTTCCAGTTGGCTGATCGCGGCGTTCCGCGGTCCATCGGTTGTTCCCACGCCGACCGTCACCAGTGGTACGCCTTCATCGGAGAGCATCTGCAACACTTCTTCAGGCGGTTCCCCCGCCGTCGACTGACCGTCGCTGATCAGCAACACTCCTGAGAGCGGCATTCCCGTATACGACAGCAGCGCCTGACGGAGCGAACTGGCAATCGCCGTTCCCGTGCCGCCGGTCTTCCATTCTTCAGTCAGCTTTAGTGATTCCGGATCGAACTTGTCCGAAAACCCATGCAGGTGCACCGTCCGCGTCCCGTCAGCCGTAAGATCTTTGACAAACGATTCATTGATTAGTTTTTGCGCCAACTGCATCCGGTTCATTTGACGCAACGCATCGGTATTGGCAGACATTCCCAGTTTGCGCGAAACGTCCATCGCTTTTTCATCATCTTTCCAGGCGTCTTTCAAGGACATCGACAGCGAAGTATCGAGCAGAACCAGCAGGTGCGAAGGAATCTTTTCCTCTTTACTGAGCACCAGAATCGGTTCCAGCAACATCGCCACCACCAGCAGCAGAATCGAAACCCGAATCGCATACAACAAATAGCGACGCCCTGCGGGAACCTGTTGCGCATCCCGCTTGTAAAGCCACCAGCCACCAGCAACGAGCACCAGAATCCCGGCAATCAACAGCAACATCCAGTCCCCGGTCGGCAGCCCCACCCATTGAGCGGACCAGTGGCCGCCTTCGGTCCAGGACGAAGATTGAACGCCAAACAGGATTTCCAGAAACTTACTCAATGTCGCATCTCTCTAATTACCGCCGCCGACCGATCCAGGTCGCCAGCATACTTTCTGATATTAAACATCCCAGTAACAACACCGCCAGATACCGCCACAATTCGGTCCCGTCTGTGGACAGGTCCATTTCTTTCCCCTGGTAGCGAATCAACTTTAACGGCATGCGCCCTAAAAACTGCTGCAAGGCTTGCTCATTCAGTTTTTTCTGCAGAGAATCTTCCACATTGGCGTTAATCGCAAACTTCTGTGACTGGTCACCAAGCTGCGTATCCTGCCACGTCGCTTCCACCACTCCCGCAAAGCGAATCGGGGCGGAACTCAACATCGTTTTTGTTTCATCGATCGTCCCGAAAGTAATCTCACGCGGGCTCAACTCCCGATCCAGCCAAAGTAAATCACCCGATTTGGGTGGGGTGACTGTTTCCAGTTCAAAGTGAATCGGCTCCCCCGCGATTAAATTCTCACCACGCTGAATCTCCGCCGCAATCTCCTGTGCCGCGACACGCATCGCCAGCACAAAACTCGCTTCCGCCGGCCAGTCGCTCCAGCTTTTGTCTGCAGTGGTTGTCCAGAACAACACGCGCCCCTCACCAAACCGTTTCTCAAGCACCGCTGGCGACTGCTGCGCATCATTCCACCGTGCCAGCACGCGTACCTGCTGCTGGTCTGCGTTGGGATCGAGGGTCACATCCGCAAAGCGGCGGGGCCGGACCCGGCTCAACAGTTCTGGTGTGAGTCCTTTCAGCATCTCAATGGGCGAATCGGCAATCGGCTCGATCACCAGCCCTTGTGACGATAAATCTTTAATCTTATGGATCCGGGCGGGGAGGAGACCTTTACCCCCTTTGAAGAGTCTCTCGTTATACAATTCCAGATCGCATTGATCGCCGGCGAAAATCATCAAACCCGTTCCCAGCGATACCAGTTCTTCCAGCTCCTTAACACGTTCTTTCGACAATTGATCGACGTTCGCCAGCACGATCAAATCGGGAGCCGTGAGCAGTTGAGTCTTCCAGGTCGAACTTTCCGCCTGCGTCACCTGCCAGTTAGAATTCCCGGCGGACAGTGCCAACGCCAGAAAATCGGTCTCACTTTCAAACGGATTCAGTCCCGGCTCTCCATCGACGAGCACTACATCGACCATTTGACGCACGTTGATAATTTTGTGCTGAATGTTATCTTCCAAAAGCTGATCGTTAGGAATACTCAACGAAACGACATGCTGCCCGGCCTGATCAAAGCGCACACTCACCGGAACATTGACGGTTTTTTCAGCCGGAATTTCAGGTAGTGTCACCGGCGTCACATTTCCATCAACGGTCAGCAACGCCTGTCCCGACTTCAGCGGTTCTCCCCCGGCGTTCTCAATCACCGCCGTCAATTTGACTTCCTGATCCACCAGCGCAATCCGGCTGTCCAGTTCCAGTGAATGCAATACCCGGTTGCCCGCAGGTTCTTCTCCAATATCGATGAACCGTACGGTGACTTGTTCCTGCGACCAGCGGTCAAACAGATCGCGGACTTCGACCGTCCAGCCAGCGGCCCACAGGTCGGTAACGATGATCACTTCTTTGACGGGAAATGTTGCTTCCTGAAGCTGCCGATCAATGTCTTCCAGTGTGGAAATCCAATGGCTGGCCATCTGACAGTTAGACAGCTCATTAATCCGCGCAATGAGTTTGTTTGTTTCATTCTCTTCCAGATGACTCATCCGCACCAAGGGCTGTGCAGGGTTTGACGCCAGTACTACGGAAACGGAATCTTGCGGCCCCAGTTGATTCAGCACCTGCCGGGCCGCATTTTTGGCCCGTTCAAAAGCCGGCTGTTCCCCCGTCTGATAGGACATACTCAGTGAATCATCAATCACGATCACCCGGCTGGCGCGACCTTCGACCGCCAGGAATCCCGCCAGATTCGTCCCGGAACTAATCGGACGAGCCACCGCCAAAAACAACGCCAGCACTGCCAGCGTTCTTATCGCTAACAATAACCATTGTTCCAGTCGCAACCGACGTTTATTCGTTTTCAGCGTTAGTTTCAGATATTCCATCGGCGCCCAGTCCACGCGGATAAACCGTCGCCGGTTTAACAGGTGGATAATGATGGGAGCCGAAGCTAACACGGTTCCCGTCAATAAAAGGGGGGCCAGAAATTGCATATATGTTCTCGAAATTCTCTTTCCGTTTTTGTGTTGTTTATTGATCAGGGGCAGGGGAGTTCGCGGTCACACTTTCTGTTTTATTATCATCACCAGACTGACTGCCCAAGGACGACATCCTTCCCCGGTGCGTTTTTGCGCCAGCAAACTGGCGGTTATGCAAATAACTACTCAAGACGCCCCCCAGATTGTCGTCGGTCATAATCTGCAGGTAATCAATGCCGCAGTACTGACATCGCTGACGCGTTTCCTGGATGAACTCTTCCATCGCCGCCTGATATGCCTTGTGAAAGGCCCAGGGTTCCGCGAAGATTTCTTCCTCGCCTTCGATGTCTTTGAAGATCACGGAATCCTTGAAAGGCATCTCCACTTCATCGCGATGCAGAATATGCCCGACGATGATTTCATGACCGGCGTGTTGTAATTTCCCCAAGGCTTCATAAAAGGGATCGAGAGGCGTCAACAGATCGGACAGTACGACCACAACTCCGCGGCGGTGAATCTGATCGGCCACTTGCGATACTGCCGGACCGATATCCGTTTCGCCCTGCAGTTCAATCTGCTGCAAAACTTCCTGGAACTTTGCCAGATGCGAGGGAGTACTCCCGGTTCGCAAATCCTGCTGTACCCGATCATTTAGAATGGCCAGCCCGACGGCATCCCTCTGCTTTAATAGAACTGCAGACATCGAAACCGCAATTGAAGCCGCACAATCGAATTTAGAAAATGTGGGCTCACCATAGGCCATCGACTTTGAGGAATCGACGATAAATACCGCCCGCAGATTCGATTCTTCTTCGAAGCGTTTGATATAAAACCGGTCCGACCGCGCGTACGCTTTCCAGTCCAGATTTTTCAAATCATCACCGGGCGTGTAACTGCGATAGTCGGCAAATTCCGGAGACAAGCCGTGCAAAGGACTCCGATGCAAGCCCGCAATCGAACCTTCTACCGGCTGACGTGCTTTGAAGCCAATTCCCGCGATCCGTCCGACAATCTCAGGATTTAAGTATTCTTTCATACTGTCCATCCTTTCCTGCCGCACTCTGATGTAATGGAGTTTCTTCGATCAGTTTTTCGATCACGGTATCCGCGGTCTGTCCTTCCGACTCGGCGTTGTAAGACAGCACAATGCGATGCCGCAACACCGACTTCGCGACGGCCTGTAAATCTTCGACCGTGACTTCCGGTCGACCGTAAAGAGCGGCTCTTGCTTTTGCAGCCAGTATCAAAGACTGACCACCACGCGGGCCTGCGCCCCAGAGGACCCAGCGGTTGATAAATTCGGGAGCATCTTCACTGTCGCGACGCGTGGCACGAATTAAATCCATCGTGTAGTCCACGAGGAAATCGCTGATGGGCACACGCCGGACGAGATGCTGTAGCTCAAGTACTTCTTCTCCCGTTAATGTCGCCTCGGGCTCAACAAGATCATCGCCGGTGACCGTTTTATAGATCAACCGCTCTTCATCCCGCGTCGGATACTTGACGATGATCTTCATCAAAAACCGGTCCAGTTGCGCTTCTGGCAGAGGGTAGGTTCCTTCCTGCTCAATGGGATTCTGTGTCGCCAGCACAAAGAAGGGGCGGGGGAGTTGATAATGTTTGGTCCCGGCCGAAATATTCTTTTCCTGCATGCCCTGCAGCAGAGCGGCCTGTGTTTTAGGTGGCGTCCGGTTGATTTCATCCGCCAAAAGCAGATTTGTGAAAATCGGACCTTCGATAAATTTGAATTCGCGCGTCCCGGACTGCCGATCTTCATAAATGACGTCGGTCCCGGTGATATCAGCGGGCATCAGGTCGGGCGTGAACTGAATCCGACCAAAATCCAGCGAAAGACTTTTTGCCAGCGTCGAAACCAGCAACGTTTTTGCTAACCCGGGTACCCCTTCCAGAATACAATGCCCGCCCGCTAAAATGCTGACCAGAAGCTGTTCGACCACCTCATCCTGACCAATCACGACAGTGCGGATCTGTTCCCGAATTCGTTCCTGGGCCGCTCTCAGCTTTTCCAAAGCCGCCATATCTGGTGCTGTTTTGAGTTCTGACAAGATTCACTCCCCGTTCTACCCGCTTATTTGGCCGGTTACTATCGTTAGAAATTCATCGTTGATAAATCGGTAAATACTTGTAAGGCAGCTGCATGACAATGAGCGCCACGCTGGTCCCGAACACTGGTCCGACTCCATCGCCGTTCCAGCTTCCATTCGACGTCTGAGATTTAATCAGACTGTCCCGCTGGCCGGGAAAGTACGCATTCCAGTAATCATCGCCTGCCTGATAAAACGCCTGCGCGGCGTAAAGGTTCAAATAAAAATAGTGCCCCGACTGAAACCCGTTCGTTCGATTTTTAAACTGGCCGTAAACATATTCCATGCACTCCTCAGCCAGGGGAGATTCATATTCGCCCGCTGAATACAGACAGGTAATCGCAGCCGCGGAAATCGGTAAGCGGGTATCGTTGCCTGAATGATAGGAATAGCGAATACCGCCTTCTGGGGTCTGACAGAGTTCCAGATAACGGACAGCGTTTTGAATGGTCCCTTTGGGAACGGTGAAACCGGCGTTATGTGCCGCGCGGAGCCCCTGCATCTGTGTGACGGTCACACTTCCTTCATCGCCTCCGCCGGGAGTATAGATCCAGCCGCCTAACGGGCTCTGTCCCGATGACGTTAACTGAATTCCATTTTTGACGACTTTTGCGATCCGCGCACGTACCTTGGCATCGGTCTCCATGCCGAAGACACTGGAAAGGAAGAGTAGCGAGAACCCATGCCCGTACATCGGACGTCCGTTCTCCGAACCGGCGGCGATCAAGCCGTTATCCTGTGCCTGGCTGAGCACATATTCTGTCGCTTTCCGCACCTGATCGGCATACGGCCCACGGCTGGGCGTATTTCCATTCGCCAGAAAAGCAATCCCCGCCAATGAGGTCATCGAAACGGGGTAAGTACTTCCATCTTGCGTGGTCTGAAAACTGCCCGAGGCGGTCTGCTGCTTGGCCAGATAATCCAGGCCGCGCTGTATCGATTTCACTGCAGCCGGCGTCATATGTTTAGGCAGAATCTCTTCCCCACTCACTCGATGCGGAAAGCAGAGAGAAAACACGCACACAAAACAGAATGTCATCTGTAGATAATTTCTCATTTGACGCCCGTTATTTTTCGAAAAAGTCTCACTCGATTGAAAAGGTTACTTTCACGACCGCGGAAATGGGAACTGGCTTAAACAGGGTCGAAGGTTGCTCATCACTCTCCTTCTCACTGGCATTCGTGACGCCCTGCGTAATTCCATAGTTATAAACAACCGTAGATCCCCCTCTGGGAGTACTCCCCTGTCCGTTAATCGAAGTCACTTTTCCCAGCTTCACTCCTGTCAGTTGCGCCAGTTTCTCTGCCTGTTCTTTGGCGTTTTCAATTGCTTTCTGATAGGCGGCTTCTTTCAGTTTTTTTACATTGGTGACTTTAAAAGTCGCCATGGTATTCCGCGCTTTCGAACGATCATAAACTCCAGGAATGGGAGGCGTGGTATCGTTTCCAATCACGACACCCGCATCCTTGCCCGAATCGACGATACGAACAATGGTTTCCAGCAATTCCTGCGTGCTGAGCTTCTCGATGCCCGTCAATCGCAGTTTCAGCGTTTCCGAAACAGAAAGCTTCTGAGACTGCGTATTATTCACAGCCATGCCTTGCATCATGGCCTGCATCTGGCTGGCATTGAGTGAAGAATACAGTGACATGCCATCTTCTACGATGACCAGCCCCGGAATCTTCAGATTCTTGAACGCGGTTTCGGCGCGGCGACGATTCCCATGAAATTTGGTAACCGCATCTCCGGCCAACTGTCCCTGGCCAATCACCATGCCGGTGAGCTCCACAACGGAGGGTTTGGCTTCCACGCTTCCGACTCCGACTACCGTAATGCCTTCTCCCTCTGCTGCAGAGACCGAGATCGCACTCACTCCCCCAAAGACGATTAGCGCCAATGAGAACAGAAAAAAACGTTGCATCAGATTGGATAGACCACTCATACTAAATTCCATATTCCTGTTTTGAAGATCATTGCTGTTTTCAGGGACCTGATTTCTCATTCCCTGATGTCGGAAGAGATTTTGCAGGCTTGGCAGTGGGATAGGCGGTGACCGCCTGGTTCGATACGCAAATTACGAGCCCCTTGCGGAGTGCAATCGCCCCTCCCAGAGAAGTCTTATCACTTCCCCGATAGATATTTAAAATGTCGCCATTTGTCTTAGAAATTTCAAAGATTCCCCGACTGGTAAACACCCAGGCCTCTTCTGGTGCCACCAGGGCACTCAAGCCACCAGCGGCGACAGGCAGGGAAACCGCCCAGTTCAATCGATGCGATTTGCGATCCAGGGCTTCCAGTTCTTTGGATAACAGATACACATTTTTTTGATCGAGACCGACAATCTGTGCCGATTTCTTAATCGGACGCTTCCATACCAACCGTTTCTCTGCCAGATTCAGCGCATAGACTTCGTCCGCCCCCGCTTCCTTAAAGTAAACCAGATTCTGGTCCCGAAATATCTGACCTTCGCTGTGTAATTCAGTCTCTTCAGGCACGGCTGCATAATAGTAATGCGTGTTCGACTGATTCACTTTATAGGGATATCGAAAAACCCAGTTGATGCTTTTGGTGGGAATCGAAATTTCAAACAAGGCGCCATTGTTCGTCAGAACCAGTAAGTTGTCTCCTTCTTTCTGTAACAAGGGAATCGGCATTTTTTCCCTTCCGTTGGAATTACTGGTCGAGACCGCAGCTCCCAGTTTGAGAGACCACTCTTTTTTCCCCGTCTTTAATGACAGACAGTTTAACGTGAGTGATTTATTGTTCTGCAGATGTGAGACCACATAAACATGGCCTCCCTCTACCAGAGGCTTTGAAAGATAACTTTCATTCGAAACATTGGAGGTCCAGAGCTGTTTCCCGGTTGCCCCATTGTAGGCATATAAGCGATAACGTGCCCGATAATGGTTCATCTCTTTTTTGGGAATCAAAGTCGCCAGTACAATATCATTTGCAACGGTGATCTGGTATTGGGCCGGATTCGAAGACTGATGAAAACTGTAATTGCTAAAATGTGTTCCCAGATCCTGGAATTTATCTGTCCTCCAGACTAATTTCCCGGTCTGCAAATCAACACCAAAACAAACGCCATAAAAATTGAAGTAGGCACGCTTCTCATCCACTGCCATGGGAGGCACAAAGGTCTCATAGGATTTACCGCGGCCATAATAGTTTCGTCGGGAATTCTCAATCGCTTGAACCATCGTCTTGTCCAGATAGGACAATTGCCACTGCGGCTTCACTTTTTCCTGAGGCAGCTTCAACGGCTGTTGGAGTAGATTTGCCAGCTGATGATGTTGCGGAGCCGCAGCAGATGGAGTCTCCGCACCTCGGGGAGTCAATGCTTGTAAATAAGGAACCGGATCAACGTCTTCGCCGCCGAGTCTGATTTTTTTACCAGGGAACTGCTGCGAAATCACCTGGATCGTTGCAGCCGCCTGTTCGGTCTGTCGGCTCCGTATTAAGGCCAAAGCATATTTGACATTCAAATCGATCTCAGAAAGATTCGTATCGGGATGGTGATCTAGAATCGATCGCCAGAAACGAGCCGCTGGAACAAATTCCCCGCGTTCAAAAGCGTCGTTTCCCAACAGGTCGGCGACATCATCGCCGATGGATGTCAAAAAGTATTGCGAATAAATCTGCTTCGCTTTTGTGATTCGATCGGAAGTCAACAGACCATTTTGAGCCGAAAGATCTTCAAACTGTTTTTTTGCCTTACCATCAAAAAAGAGACGAAATGCTTCGCGTCCTTCAGCAGGCATCGAAACCAGCGCCATAAAAATACGCTGTTCCGCATCGACCAGAAAACCATCTTTCGTCGGCAGTAGCGGGGATGTGGACTTCGTCTCCGACAGCTCCTTTAGTGCGGTTAAGGCTTTTTCCCACATCTGATGGCGAATATAGCGTTCATAGTCATCAAGCAGATTGAGCTTCTTTTCATCAACCGAGATGCTGAAGCCCGGCATCTTATGCGGCGAAGAAGTAGTGTCCCCCGCATCAACGGCTCCCCCGCCGACAGGAACCGGAACCGCGAATACCTGTGCCTGTAATGTTTCTGTTGTTACCAATGCAGAGCACAGAATTCCCAGACAGAGACTCCCGATAAAGAATCGTCTCTGTTGAGTAGATTGTGAATGCGCACCTATAGTAAACATAATCCATCCTTAGTTTGGAATGGGCCTGTATCGTTGTAGGAAATCAATTGTATTGGCGCGATCTACTGAAACATTAACCAGGATGTTTGTGGGGTGAAGTGAGTTCCCGGTTTCTCGATTTTTTTCGCCTGTTTTCAAACTTGTGTTACCTTGTTCAAACAGGTCTTTTGTCTATTTCAACATTGTACACCAAAGCCCATTCAATAATTCAAGCACTAATTGGAGGCTTTTCCATTTTTTATGAACTTTTAAACAACGTTCAAATGGCGCGTACGGTTCATTTTTTTCTGAAGTCAATTGAATTTACTCCTGTAACTCAAATTGACCGTCGACCATTTCCTGCCCATTTACAATGATTGTAATCTGGTGCCAACCCGGATAATACTTTCGCGTGCTAATCGGCTTAAAGGAATGACGCCGGGAATAACAGCGGGAATTTTGGGAAATAGGACCTTCCGAGATTTTGAAGACTTTTCGGGAAGCAGCGCCCTTCTGACGGACAAAATCGATCGCATATTCCACGCGTAGCAGTCCCAGCTCTCCCGATGGGGAAACCAGTTCAAACTCAAACTGGACTTCTTTGCCCCATGCCACACCGGTTGGCGTAATTTCAAAGTTCCGTACACAAACATCAACCGGTGCCTGATAGCCAAACAAGGCCAATACCTCGGGTTTTCCCTGCTTTAACAGGGTGCGACAAGCATGCTTGACGATCCACTGAGTTTCGGGGCTCCCCTTGATCCATTTCTGTGCGATATCAACGACCAGCTCCGGATGATCTTTGGAAATATCATTCAAATGATTCGCCACACTCCGCCGGACATATTCACTCGGGTCCGCTTTCAACTTCTCAAGCAGGGGCAGGGTAGGAGCAGGATCTTTCTTGAATTCCGGCAAAGCCATTGCCCAGGGTAAGCGGGGACGGCTCCCTTCG
The DNA here is from genome assembly GCF_007744675.1 of Gimesia alba. Classification (NCBI taxonomy): domain Bacteria; kingdom Pseudomonadati; phylum Planctomycetota; class Planctomycetia; order Planctomycetales; family Planctomycetaceae; genus Gimesia; species Gimesia alba. The sequence goes on along the minus strand of NZ_CP036269.1, from coordinate 3,677,040 downwards.
GAAGCCAATCGGCGTACATGATGATTCTTCGACGCGGCCCAGCGTTTCATCTGTCGCATCATCCGCTTCTGATCCTGCAGAATGAAAGGTCTCACCGCAAATTCGCTACTGGAATATTCTGTAAAATGTTCCAGAGCGGGCAGGGACAGATCCCATTCATCCAGTCCATACACTTCGACAAAATCAGGAAAGAACATGGCTTCAAAACCACCAAACTGTGGCGCTGCCTGGATTAATATCTTAAGGGCCACCTCATAATCTGCTGGTAAATATTCACGCATCGCATGGGAAATATGCCGCATCCGCTGCTTGAGTTCTCTTTGCTCCCATTCCGTATCAAACACAAACGACAACATTTTCCGTTTGGGAAACGCCGGTTCGTGTTTGCGAAGCTCGTCTGCAAGCCGAGAAAGATAATTGCGATCAAAATGATCTTTGAGCAATTTGGCCATAATAACGGGTTGTTTCAATCTGAGATAAAACGGATGAATTGTCGTAAAAAAAAACGGGCCCCCTCTCAAAGTGAAAGGGGGCCCGATCATAACAATTCCAGTTGCTCAGATTAACCCATCAGCTTCGTCACCGCCTGGGCTTTGACCAACTCGCGAGGTTGGTTCAGGTGGTTATACACAATCGTTTCCGGGTTGATGCCAAACGAATGGTAAATCGTCGCCAGCAATTCACGCGGGTGAACCGGATCTTTGCGGGGGCTGGAACCTGTTTTGTCCGATTCCCCATGCACATAACCTCGCTTGACACCCGCACCTGCCATCAGAGACGTGTAACAGTAAGGCCAGTGGTCACGTCCGTCATCACTGTTGGAGTTCCCCGAAGTACTCACACCCCGTTGTGGGCTTCTACCAAACTCACCGACGGCGACAACCAGCGTTTCATCGAGTGTGCCCCGATCATAGAGATCGGAAATCAAGCTGGCGAGCCCCTGATCGAACATGGGAGCCGACTGATTTTTCAGGCGATTTGTGAGACCGGTATGTACGTCCCAGGAATGGTTATTCGAGTTGGCGACTTTCGGCCAGACGACTTCAACCACACGAGTGCCCGCTTCCACCAGGCGACGTGCGAGCAACAAACTTTGACCGAATGTGTTACGGCCATATTTGTCACGCATCGCATCCGATTCCTGATCGAGGGCAAACGCATCACGGGCACGCCCGGAAATCACCAGATCCAGGGCTCGTGAATAATATTTGTCGAGTTTGTAATCCTCAACCGCTTTATTCAACTGAGGCATGCCTTTGTTGATTGTGTCTCGCAGACTGGCGCGTCGCTGTAATCGCGATGTGTAAACATCGGGACGCAACTTGAGATCGTCTACACTGATCTTGTCCATTTTATTCATATCCATATCATCTCCGGGCGGATACAGATAATAAGGATCAAAGGCACGTCCCAGGAATCCGGCGGTTCCTGCTTTTCCCACCACATTACTTTCCTGCAGCGGGCGGGGCAGCATCACGAACGGCAGCATGGAAACATTGGGAGGTTGCAGCCGAATGATGTTCGAACCAAAGTTAGGAAAGTCCTTGGGACTGGGCGGTTCCAACTGACCGGAAGGACTGACTTTGTCGGTCGTATAACCGGTGAGCATCTGGTAGATCGCAGCAGTATGATTGAAGAGTCCTTTAGGCGTATAGCTCATCGAACGAATCATCGTAAACTTGTCGTTGTTCTGGGCTAAGTTCGGCAGCAGTTCGGTGAATTGCACTCCCGGCAGCTTTGTGGAAATTGGATTGAATACGCTCTTCACGTTATCAGGCACATTTTCCTTGGGGTCCCATAAATCGATATGGCTGGGACCGCCTTGCAGGAAGATCAAAATTACGCTCTTGGCTTTTGCCCAACCGGGGCCGCCTCCCTCGTTATTGTTGGCAGCCGCTTCCTGAAGCTGCAGCATCGAGCCGAGCCCCATTCCCATCATGCTGGAACCACCGACCCTCAATAGATCGCGTCTTGAAATTTGACTGCGAGACTCACACACTTCCTTGCCGGGTTGACCTGGAATGATTAGCATTTCAGCATCTCCTCACTTCTGTTAGAGATCGGTTTGAGTATTGTATCCATCAGTTTCATCAACGTGTTTCGAAACAGTCTTTAGTGATTAAACAGAAACGCGGGACTGTTGATGAGTGCCCAGGTCAAGTCCTGAGCTGCAACAAGACGATTCTGTTTTACCTGCTCAGCACTGAGCTGAACATCATTTCGCAAGCGAGTCAGTTTCCGATCGACGGGGCGAATTGCCTGCATCGCTACCAGATGATTGCGCAATTCCACCAGTTTGGGATCGGTCGGACGCGGCTTTTTACTTTCAGCAACCGCTTTCAGCTTTGCCTGTAATTGACTATCGGCTTTGCTAAAGTATTCGAGCAGTTTCTTTTTCTCAGCCGCATTTCGCTGATCCGATTTCTTCTTCAGGATCGCTAGAATGTCCTGAGGATGATTATCCAGCGTAGTCGGTCCTGTCCCATTCGACACGGAAAGCCGGAACCGGCCAATCGAATGTGTATTACTGCTGAACTGCTGCTTGAGCACGAATGTTAGAATCGTACCCTCTGCATCAGCGGCAACCTGCGACTGAATATCAAAACTCGCTTTATGCGATTTTCCAGTTTGTGGTGCCACAGCCCAGCCATTCCCTTGAGGTTTAACCTGACCATCAATGGCGGTTTTCACATCATAGGTATTCTGGCTGAAATCAGCCTGAGCATTGAACAACGTCAATTTCGTTTTCTGATCCGGTTTCGATTTAGGAGCGGCATAGACTTCGAATTCATTCAAGACGAAGTTGCCGTCTCCCGAACGACCAGGACCTTTTCGGGGCAGGGAATCATCGGTCAGAACATCCAGACGGACAGCGGAAATTCCTTTCAGATTGGTATGAGCCACAATCTGGTAATCGCCTTTGCCATTTGGTCCTTTTGCCAGAATTGACAGGTCCTTCTGCAGTTCCAGATTCGCCTTATTCGTCGCAGACATCGTCTCCGGCTTGAGTGGAACCCACTTGGTACCGGTGGCTTCTGCTTTCTCCCAGGCTTCGATTTTGCCTTGCAACGATTTCTGATATTCCGTCAATGCTTTTTGCAATTTGGCGGTACGTTCTTTTTGTTCGTTGTTCAACCAGGCTTCCCGCGGAGCGATTGCCTGCTGGAATGTCGCCACCGCCTGCTGTGCATCCTGAATATTTTTGACGCGCTGGTTTTCCTGTTGAATGATGTTCGCGGGCAAACTCTTTTCGTAAGCCGCCAGACGTTTGGTCAACGCCTGATGCTCGCTCTGGATCTGCTGCTGAATCAGTTTGACGCCCGCCTGCTTCTCTTCTGCAGTGGCAGGACGGTTCAGAACACGCAGGAAAATAGAATCAATCAGTGCGACATCATCTTTTTCTTCCTGAACCAGTTTGTTGAGCGCGTTATTTGGATCGCTGATGGCATTCCCGACTGTGGGTCCACTGATCAAAGCCATTACCGGCCCTAACTGGACACCAGACGAGCGTTCACACTCACAAGGACTCTCCCGTTGAGCACGACCAAACTTAGCCAGGAAATCGCTTTTCAATTTAAAGCCTACATCAGGCAATTCCGCAGCACGGGTTCCCGCGGGAACGCCGGGAATATTCGACAACGATCCCGTCACACGGCAGAGTGAGTCATACAGGACCTCTGCAGGCAAGCGACGCGCTTTCGCGTGCGAATAGTTAATCGTATCGTCTTCATTCCACTTGTTGGACTCAATCGAAAGCTGATACGTCCGTGACTGGCAGATCACCCGCATTAAGTGGCGGATATCAAAGTCATGCGATAAGAAATCGGCCGTCAAGCGTTCCAGCAACTCCGGGTTCGAAGGAGGATTACCGGCGCGAATGTCATCGATCGGTTCGATCAAACCGGTTCCGGTCAGATAACCCCAAACCCGGTTTGCATACGCTTTCGCGAAGTACTGGTTATCGCGGGAGGTAATCCAGCGGGCCAGTGTTTCACGTCGCGACAAATCTTTTTTCTCTGCTTTAAAGTCGGCAGGGTAGGGGAATTTCGGCGGTGCTTTTGCTCCGGTTCTTTCATGAATCATTTCGCCTTCTTTTTTGTCGAAGACCACTTCGAACAAAGGCTTCCGACCCTCAACGGCAGTTCCGCCAATTGTGCGTCCCTTACTTTCCGGTGCATTCTTCAAATCGAATTGTGCAAAGAAAGCAGAGGTTTCATAATATTGATCCTGAGTCCACTTTTCAAAGGGATGGTCATGGCACTTGTTGCAATTGAAACGGATCGACAGGAACAGGTGCGTCGTGTTTTCCATCGTATCTTCAGGGGTTCGATGAATCTTGAAGTACGATGCAGCGGGAACCTCTTTATTCGAACCACTGGCGGAAAGAATCTGGTAAGCAAACTGGTCGTAAGGCACATTCTCTGCGACCGATTTACGAATCCAGTCCCGGAAGAGTTTCGCCCCTTCAGTCCCCAGGTACTTGCGATTGACCTGCAACAGGTCTGCCCATTTATTTGTCCAATGTTCGACAAATTCTTTGCTGCCCAGCAGACGATCAATCAATTCATTCCGTTTCAGTTTTGACTCCCGCTTGTCGGCCAAAAATGCTTTCACGTCATCAATGGTGGGAGGCAGGCCGGTTAAATCAATGTAAACCCGTCGAATGAATTCGGCGTCGGTACACAAATCCGAAGGCAATGTTTTGGTCTTCTTCAGTTTCTGATCAACCAATTCATCGATGTAATTATGAACGGGAAGCTGCTTCCAGGCAAACTCGGAACGATCTCCCATCACCGTGATCGTCGTCGCGGCATACTTTCCCTGATAACGGGCAAGCAGTGGTGCTTCACCCCGTCTGAGCACTTCTGCAATCCCGCCATGATACATTTTGGCAATTTCGATATTGCTGCAATCAATAAATGAATCGGAAGTCACATCACGAACTTCGCCATTGTCATATGTAGCTAACACACGGAACTGCTGGAGTAATCCGGCGTGGGGAACAATCGGGTTTTCAGGAGTGACTTTGATACTGGCGACGCGCGGTGCATCTTTTTTCAATGGCGTCCCATCTTTAATCCAGGACGAGACAATCTGATAATGCGCATCGCCGGCAAGTGCGACCTGTCCTCCTTTATGAGGAACTTCGGCAATCGCTTTTAGTAAAATCAGACTTTGTTCGGGAGATGCCAGATTGACACGGCGGGACTTGAGGTCATCGGTAAAGGCCCGTAAGTCAAACAGATCATCGGTCCCGCGCAGGGAGAGCTTAAATCCGTCTTTCCCCTTGTTAGCCCCATGGCATAGCCCGGAATTACAACCCATTTTCGTAAATGCCGGCGCGACATCCCGCCAGTAATCAGGACTGTAATCTGCAGGAAACTCCGCCACGGTAATCTTGGCGGTCGCCTTGACGCCATGCAGACTGAAGGTCACGTCAGTTGTTCCTGGCTGCAATGCCCGTACTAAACCAGTGGGAGAAACATGAATACGATCTTGTTTGTTGAGTACCACTTTTGCCAGGCGTGTGAGATCGGTTTTGGCTCCGGATTTCGTATGGCCCGTCACCAGAAACTGGACCGTGTCGTATTTTTGTGCGATGGTCGCTGCCGCAGGCTGGATTTCCAGCTTCACCAGCGGATCGGAATTCGAAAACTCCTCTTTCGGCAGCTTCTGCTGATTGACGTCGACCAGCACCAGCTTCGATTGGGGTGCCGCACCTTTTTTGCCTGCCAGTTCTGGCTGGTCTGTCTGTAGAGGAACGGGCACAAATGCTTTTTTCAGTTTCCCTGTTTGAGATTCATACAATCGAACCTGCCCATCCTGGCCCGCGGTTGCAATCACATCCCCTTGGGGATGATAACAGACCGTATACAGACCGGTCTCCGGAATTTTGACTTCACTCACCAGCTTGACGGACTTAGTCCGGCTCTCTGCGATTAGTTTTTTCTCTTCTGCACTTCGTGAAGCTACGCGTTTATTCAGAATGTTCACCAGATCATCGGGAATTTTCTTACCGATATCAAACGAAAAGACCTTTAACTCGCCAGTATGATTTAAGCTGCTGACAGCAACTAGTTGCTTGCCTTGGGGGTGAATATCCACACCAAAGATACGACCTTTGAGAGCAGGGAAGCTGCGCACAAGATTCGCATCATCGCCAATCACCCGCTTGGATTGCCGAAAGACCTGATAGAGTTTCGGCACACCATCGGCCCCGCCAACCAGAATCGTGTCTTGCGTCGGATGCCGATCGATCGCCGCCAGTCCTCCAGTTAATGCTTTCGGGGTGATCGATGTAATATTGTCAATGAATCGCTGCGTTTTCAGCTCGGCCAGTTTCGTAGTCCGGTCACGGCTGACTGAGATAATATGGCTCCCATCGGTGGAGAAGATCGTATCCAGCACCCAGTCATAGTGTGCGTTCTGATAAAAGACTTCTTTGCCGGTTTCGACTTCAATCGCGCGGACGGTATTGTCAGCACAACCAAAGGCCAGCAGTTTCCCATCAGGTGACCAACTGGCCCCGTACAGGGTGTCGTAAGTCAGAGGAATGGATTTCTTCAAGGTCTGTTTGGCCACATCCCAGATCTGGATCTCGCCACGCTCAGCCGGTGTTCCGCCGGTCACCGCCAGATATTTCCCATCTGGTGAAAACTGAACCGATTCAATCCGCTGCGATTTTCCAATCAAGCGTCCTACCAGCTTGTTGCCCTCGGCGGCGTGCAGCAACACTTCATGGAAGCCGGCCACTGCCAGTAATTTTCCATCGGGAGAATACGTCAACGAAGTAATTACCGGCGGGGCAGAGTAGGTCGGTGGGTTCTCTTTGTTAAAGCGATATTCGACTTTCTGGGGAGAATCATTAATCGCTCCCTGTTGAATCCAGGTTCGAATCAAAGTGATTTGATCTTGTGAGAGCGGCGCTTTCGCTTTCGGCATTTCTGCTTCGTTACCGTCAGGCGTGATCAGCTCGACCAGATAACTCTTGTCTGGCTGACCGGGAATGATGGCCTTCGTTTCACTTTCGCCCCCTTTGAGTAAGTGCGAAAACTCTGTGACGACATAGCTCCCTTCCGGATTCCGCGGATGATGGCAGCCGGCACACTGGGCCTGAAGTATGGGACGAACCTGCTGATAAAAACTGACTTTCGTTTTCGCCGCAGGTGGATTCGCAGCAAACAGATTAGAGCAGGAGAAAGCGCAGAAAACAGACGCGTAGAAAGCAAATGTACGGAACTTGTCGAAGGACATGAACCTCAACCCCCTTTTGGCAAACCTAAGTTAAAATAACTCTGGTGATGAAAAGAGGCAATCTCTTCTCATTGCCCCTGACTGATTCTGAGAGGGCTCTGGGTGGAGAGCAAGAAATCAATCCGGGTGAGAGTAGTGGAAGGATAAGTTTATAGTAGACCGACTTCGGCCAGGAACTTAAATTCTCTATTGCAATGATATATGTCTTATTATGAATATATCGTAATTCTTCGTCGATGAAAAATTCTACTTTTTCCTCATTTTTTTGAATTTTTATCGCTTATTTAAATGAAATCACCAGGATAGAGCAGACCCGTTTTGGTTTAAGTCTGACTCGGTTCCCATAGCACGGCGACTTCAATCACCAGATCTGACCGAAGAGTGTCCGATTAGTTAACAACATTACCGAAAGCGGCTATTTAAAAATAAAAGAGGTGACTGTTTCCAGTCACCTCTCTCACTCAGGTAGAAAATCAACCCAAGCAGGCACGAATCTATACAAATTCGTTTGCTTTAGAAATCACTCTCAGGATCTGCCAGCAATTTTGCAGGTGGCACATTGGCTGCGATTTTACCAAAGGCAACCAGCAACTGTGCCTGCATATCCTCGATCGTGGCACCACCGGGGGCGTCAATCCAAATTCCGTTGCAAGCTTTGGCAATCGCCTGCATCAGATTTCGGTCAGCTCCCGCACCCACAGTCATCGTATGCACGGTATAGCCCAGGTTGGCAGCTTCGACTGCCTGCCAGAACGCATACTGTTTATCGCGACTGCTGGTCGCATAGTCTGCTTGACCATCTCCATCGAAATCGGTGACTTCATCCCAGTTCCAACTTCCGGGAAGTGACCAGTCAGAGGGAGAACGGTTTGCGTTCCCGTCTGTCATTACCAGAATCGTCGGACGGGCACCAGCACGACCATGAGACTCTAACAACTCTTTTGCATCACGAATCCCGTAACCCATACCGGTGTAGGGAGCATAGTGTGATGCCTGTTTGTGTCTCTGGATCGTATCGATATCGGCATAACGATTCGTAATCAGTTCGTCCCCCAGATCAACGGTATCCAGGACGCCGTCATCATTCAGAACCGATTCCACGCGTGATGAATCATCATACGTTACGAGTCCGATATAGTCGCCGAACTGCAATCCATCGAGGAAGTCCGTGAATAAGGTCACGCCTTCTTTCATCGCATGGAACGGATAAATTGGAGCCCGCCATAAATCTTCAGACTGATTATTTTTCTTGCGTTTTCCAACCAGATAGCCCATTAAAGTACGGTAACCGTATTTCTTACGGTAACCATAATTGTTGACGGTACTATTCGTCCGAACCCATTTGATGTAGTTCTTCCACAAACTTTTGTTTGTGTAACCAGTTGGCTGGCCGTTTAAGTTTCCATAGTAATCCTTCCCTTCCTGTGGGAACGGATACTTCAGGTTTCCACTGGAATCAACATCACCCAACCCCAGAGAGTTGAAGATGTACTCATCATCATACGAACTGAGATAAGTTCCCTCAGCAGAATTGATCAGCCCATAACCCGATGCGGGAAATTTCAATTTGCCCGTATCAGAGTAAGTCGCACCCGATGCAACGAGCGTATTCCAGATATCATCCAGGTTGCTCTCAACAGCTGGTTTGCCCATGCTGTATGACGACATGGCACCGAACTCACTGTCGTAGCTCATGGAACCCGAATAGTCGAGTACCAGTACAATATCACGTGCTTCAATGAAGGCAATCGCTGATGTTGTGACAGCAGCTGTCTTGTCGCTCATGAAGCCGGCGAAGAACAGTTGCAGTTTGGAATCCTGCTGGCCTTCTGCTGGATTATCTCGTCGAGCGATGACCTTCACCACATTATACGGTTTCGCTGTTTCACCCCAGACCATGTGATACGTCCCGGAGGCATCCTGATACCGCTTTCCGAATTTGACATCGGTTTCCGGATCAACATACACCCCGTTTAAACGAGCCACTTTTTCCGCCATCGCTTTGGCGGCATCCACGGCAATGGAGTTTGCATCCTGCACCGCGTTTCCAACATCTTGTCCCTGTTGAATGTCATTCGCGGTAGACTGCACAGCATCGGTGATCTGCTGTGCCGCAGCCAGAGCAGCGGCTTCAACCGCATTTCGCATTCTGGTCTTGGTCATCGTAATCACAGCAATATCAATTCCGAACGCCATGAACCCCATGGTCGCAATCAGAAATGGTACCGCCATGACCATGAACGCACCGCGGCGATTTTGATCGCCCGGCAGGTCCATTTTTTCTTTTTTAGTCATTGGTAACTGTTTCATGTTTCCCCCTCGTGCTCCCCAGAAAACTGAGCATCATACTCATAAAAAATATGTGTGTTCCTAGTTGACGATCTTTGTCGTTCCGTTATTCAAAATTAAATCCCAGACAGGATCGCCACTCATCGGTTTGGCCATTGATCCTTCCAGATTCATAATATCGGTGAGTTTCGTACTGGTTGCTCCATCGGGTATTTCAATCCCAATCCGGAATAACCGATTGCGATTATCTGGATTACTCAAATCAAACTCAGCTCCATCACTGGGAGGATTCGGCATCGGATCCAGGGGAACCCCTTGTGCGTCATCCGCATGAGTAATGGTAATCGTCAGGTTGGTTTCATCATTTTCAATCCCGGATGCGCGCAGAAAATTACGGACATCAAGAATAATTTTGTCATTCAATGTCATTCCGGAAGGCAAATTCAAGTCGGCATCCATCGAAGCCAGTCGCCCCGATTGAGCCAGTGCCGCATCCATGATTGTCGAAGTGTGCACAGCCTTGCGGACGGCAACCATTCCCAGAATTAACGCCAGGAAGACTGGTGCCACCAAGGCAAATTCGACAGCAGCCACACCTCTGCGGCTTGCAATCGCCTTTCCTGAATTCGGTCTTTTGTTTTGAATTACACGCATGAGTTTACTCCTGCAAACAATGAATTGATTTATTTCTGCTGTTTATTCGTGACGTCTGACAGTGTGCCCGGACAAGATCATGCTATCCTCTTTCGCCGCAGCCTCAGCTGCTTTCACAGGATCAACAAAAAATGAACTCAGTAGCCGAACATCTTTGTAAGGAACTTCGACACGAACAATAAACAGCTGGGCTTTATCAGCGTTGGCTAATTCAATATCAGGCAGAGTCGAGTAATTGATCTGTTCGACATCGGTGCCGGGTGTATCAAACGAACTGGCGTTTTTCACCATCACTGTCGCTAAATCCGAATCGAAAACCGTATCCAGCATCCGTTTGACTTTGTCCTGCACCTGCGCGGTCGTGACTTCCTCACAACGCCCGAGTTTGGCACCCTCCTGCGTCGCTTCCTGAATGATATTTGACACCATGTAGGCGTAGCCGAATTCAAAAATGGCGTACACAAACACCAGGAAGACGGGGGTCACAAATGCCAGTTCCACCAGGGTGGCCCCGGAACGTTTTGATTGAGATTTCTGATTCAATGCCTGTCGGCTTCGCCGCGTAAACATGGCATGCCTCTTGAAAATAAAATTTATCGGTCCCTCCTTGGTCATTTTTGTTCTGCAAACCTGCAGAGTGCTGGGAGAACGTTTTCAAGAGGGGAGGGTTTTATCCATTAAAACAATAGCTCAGGAATGGGTAGGTGCTGTTTTTTTTCTGCAAAAAAAAGGAAATCATCCCATGTTGTACTACCACTACAGGATGTAAAACAGTTCCATCGCTCCTCACCAGACATGTGGCGAAAAAGCATCATCTGGCAGACGATCCCGGAAAAATTGTTAATTTCTTGTATCGGAAAGAGGGTTCTCCGCCTGCTTCAATTGAAATTCATGCTGCTTTGGCGATACACTGTCGACTGACGGACCAATTGGTTGCTTCTCAAAAATAAAAATAAAATATGTTTTGGTAGAATAAATTATGGGTAAAAAGGCTTCTTCAACTATCAAAGCAGGCTCAAATATTCGGGTAAAAGAAGGAGTCTGCGTTCCAGAATTTCCCGAAATCTGCTGTGAAGGCTGGACAGGAATGGTGGTCGAAGTCCGCGGCAAGAAGGTCGCCGAGCGCACTTACATTCTTGAATGGGATGAAGAAACAGAACAGAAAATGCCCGAGGCTTATAAATCTCAGTGCGAAGAGCAGGGGTTGTTCTTTAAAATGGCCTGCCTGCCTGGCGACGCTTTGCTGCTGTCCGATTCTTAAAGTACGACGTCATCGCGTCGAATCAACTGGCTGCCATTCTTTGCCTGTAGTTCATCGGCAATGTGCGCTAAAGCTCTTTCCAGTCCAGGGACACAAAACTGGGGAGTCAGTTCCGCAAGTGGAACCGCCAGAAAGACACGCTCCGGGATGTCCGGGTCCGGTATTATGCGGTGCTCAATACTCAACTGTTCGCTATTAAACAGCACCAGATCAATATCAATCGTTCGCGGCCCATTTTTATTCTGTGGATCACGCACTCGATTCAGGTCGCGTTCAATCTGGGGAATCACTTCCAGGCAGATTTCTGCTGCCGCCAATTCTGTTTCCAGAAGGACTGCTGCGTTCAAAAAATCAGCTTGATTGGTATCCCCGACAGGCTTGCTTTGCCAGACGGAAGACCGCCCCAAAATGTGACCCGATGCTTCCAACAACCGGACAGCCTGAGGTAAATTTTCTTCCGGACTGATATTGCTGCCTAATGCCAGAAACGCCTGATTCATTTCACACTCCGGAAAAATCGTCACGCGTCCTCTCAACCGTCACCCCGACCGAACGCGCGAAGCGTAACGCACCCGGCTTTTCAATCCTGATTGTCGTCTGCTGTACGCGCTCATCTTTCAGACAGATTTTCGCCACTTCATCTGCCATTTTTTCCACCAGCTGAAACTGTGAATTTTCAACCAGATCGATGATCTCTTTCGTGATGGTGCGATAATTCACGGCATCACTAATTTCGTCTGAACGGCCTGCAGCCTTCAAATCAACCTGCATCGTCAGATTAATGAGTACGTCCTGCCGCTTATTTCTTTCTTCCTCATTAATGCCAATGATGGTGCGTAGCAGTAAATCGGAAATATGGATTTGATCAGACATATTTGTAAGAGAGGTTTAATATAGAGCAGACGTGGGTTGAATAAAGGTTACAATAGCTAAAAGCACTATAGTATGAGTTTGCCCGATTGCACAGATTAGAAGACTCATCTTATCGGTGGAAATGAGTGATTTCTTTTTAAAACAGGATCGGGCTGGGAGCAGACAGAATAATGAATCAACAACAAAACACGACTCGGCGCACCTGGCTTAAACAGGCGGCTTGCCAATCTCTGGGCATCGCCGGACTATTCCATAGCAGCATGCTGCAACAACAGGCGTTCTCTCACTCGACAACAAAATCAGGAGATCGGCCCACACTTTTGCTCCGTTCCGGCTGGCAGACGGTCAATATTGGTGATATCGGCCACTCGCCCGGAATTTTGAAACTACTCGAAGTCTATGCTCCGGAATTCCAGATCATTCTCTGGCCGAACAGTGTCGACCGGGGAGTGGAGCCAATGTTGCAAAAACGATTTCCCGATCTGAAAATCGTCAAAGGCAGACTCCGACGAGATGGCAAATTGGATTCTCAGGACCTTGAACAAGCGTTCCAACAAGCAGATTTCTTTCTGCATGGCTCCGGCCCCAGTGTTGTTTCCCGCAGAGAACTGGCTTTCTGGAAACAATCGACCGGCAAACCTTACGGCATTTATGGTGTGACCGTCTCCAACATCAATCCGGAATTACACGAACTGCTCTCCGGAGCCGATTTTATCTTCACACGGGAAACCCATTCCCTCAAAAATCTCAAAGACGCCAAGGTCACCTCCGCGCATCAGGATTTCGCTCCCGATGCCACGTTTGCCATTGATTTAACCGACGACGCCAAAGCAACGAAGTTTCAACAGCAACACCAGCTGGAAACAGGGAGCTACCTCTGTGCCGTCCCCCGGCTGAGATTTACTCCGTATCATAAAATCCACAAAGGAATCCGCTGGTCCAAGGAGAAAATCCAGGAAGTTGAATCGGTGAATGAACAATATAAGGAAATCGATCACGCAAAACTGAGAGCCGCCATTATCAAATGGGTTCGAACCACCGGGAAAAAAGCGGTCGTCTGTCCGGAAATGACCTATCAGACTGAAATCATTCAGCCCCTGGTGATCGATCCACTTCCCGCAGACGTCAAACCGCAGGTGGTGGCTCATGCCGATTATTGGCTGCCCGACGAAGCAGGCTCCCTGTATCGCGATGCCGCTGCCGTCGTCAGCATGGAGTGTCATTCTCCCATCATCGCCTGCGCATTTGGCACGCCCGGACTTTATGTCCGCCAACCGACCGATACCATCAAAGGACAAATGTGGTACGATATCGGGCTCAAAGACTGGACCTTTGAAATTGATGAGGTCAATCAACAACAAATTGCTGACCGTGTGATGGCTGTCGCAGGCAATCCTGAACAATCGCGCGCCAAGCTGAAATCGGTCATGCAATCGATTCAGCAACGCCAGAAACGAACCATGCAAACTGTGAAACAAGCGGTTCTCAAGTCCCATTCCACTTGAGCCAGCGCTGCGTTCACTCACATCCGGCTGAAAACTGTTCCCCTCCGGAAACCGTCAACACTTCTCCCGTCACAAAGTCAGATCGCAACAGATAGAGCAGGGCGTCACAAATTTCCTGGGGATTTCCTGCGCGCTTCAAGGGCACATTTGCGGCACGTTTTTCCAGATAGGACGCATCCTGGCCTGGGGGCGGCAGGATCGCACCGGGAGCAATCGCATTCACCTGGATATTTGGAGCTAATTCCAGCGACAGACATTCCGTTAAAGTCACCAGACCGGCTTTGGTAATCCGATAAGGCAGGTGCCCCACGCCGGCCCGCAATGCTCGCCAGTCGACAATATTGACAATCCGGCCTGTTTGACCTGACTGAAATGCTTCTGCAAAACGCTGACACAAAAAATAAGGGGCCTTCAAATTGATATCGAGATGGGCGTCCCAGTCCTGTTCTGTCGAAGTCTGCAGATTCTTATTCTCAAAAACAGACGCACTGTTAATCAGAATATCGACTTTGCCAAACTCAGCGACAGTAGCATCGAAAATTTCGGAAGCCGCCCGCAGGGGAGCAGATAAATCAGCCGAAACCGCAATCGCCCGTCTTCCAAGTTGCTTGATGTCCGCACAGGTTTGCTCTGCGTCCTGCTTTGAAGTGTGATAATGAATACAGAGATCACAGCCTGCTTCTGCAAGCGCCAGCGCCATCGAACGACCAATGCGGACAGCGGAACCGGTGATCACGGCTACTTTTCCTTCCAGATTCAACTTGGAACTCCATTTAATAAGGTCACCACAATGAAAAAACCCCGGTCAATAACCGGGGTCATTCAAAGATCACTAATAAACTGATTGAAGTTATTTCGTAGAAGCAACTTCCTCTTTGACAACCGGCGTTCTTCCGAGTGCGCGCTCTATTTTGCCAACCAGAATCTGCTTTGTGAAGTCCGTTTTAAGAATATAGTCACTCGCACCATGATTAAACGCCTGTATGATGGACGTTGTCGAACGATTTGACGTCATGACCAGAACTTCGACGTCTCCAACAAAAGGAGACTCTTTAATGTATTTCACCGCTTCCGCATGACTTCCTTCACTGCCATCGATATCCAGCAGAATTAAATCAGGAACATGAATTGCCGCATCCGCAAATGACTCTTCCACAGTGGCAGCACTCTCGACGATGTAACGTTCGTGTAATAAGCCCTCAAATAAAGCACGATTCATTTCATCGGGATCGATGATCATCACGCGTTTCTTGTCTGCATCCTCATGGTCATAATCTACAATATCGCCCAGTTGCCCGACAAAACCAAAATAGACAATGATCGGACCGATGCCGGTATTGAAAATACCACACTGAGAACCGGCTTCCGGGGGATATAATGTGTCAATGTGCTCGGTTTCAATGACAGAAGGATGACCTAATAAAAATCCCATATGGTCAACCGCCTTTTTGGCCTGACCTGCGATCATATTTGACAATTCACATGAAAAATCCGTCAGAACATGTTCGTCATCGGCCAGCGATTCATCGATCAGCAGCGAAACGGCCTTGGAAACCAGTTCCCGTGGTACATTGACCACCACGATGCCTTTGCCTGGTCCATTGACTTCAATTGCTGAGCTCTTCTCATAGCGAGGAGCTTCATGCACTTCGACAACTTTGACCAGTTCGACAGTTGTTCCAACAAAATACTTGAATACGTCGAGTACAGAATTAATGACTGGTTCTGAAAACCGCCTGGTCAATGTTTCTGTTGTATGTGTAGCTGGAATGAGAGACATAGCACAAACCCGTCTTTACAAACACTGCTTTATTTAAAAACTGCGAACGGTATGGATTTGAAACGTTTCCACACCAAAACCTGACATCAGGTTCTCGCAACAACTTAAATTTGAATATTGATTGCCTAAACTATATGTCAGAAAACTCTATTGGTAGTTTCCCTTTGATTCGGGAAGACCTTTCCCCCTCATCGCGAAAACACAAATTCGACAAAATCAGCACGATCCATCGACAATTTGATGAAGATCGTGTAAACCAGACTGAATAGACTGTAACGCTAACTCATGAGTTTTTAACCAGATAACAACAGCGAATGTCCTCAAATCCCTGTGGACACCGAAGGAACCTGCAATGAAACCTCTGCCTCTACTTTTTCGCATTTTTTTCCTCTCTTTTATAACATCGCTTTTGCTCTTTCCCCAAAGTGAAGTATATACCTCCACAAAAGCTACAGTGAAATCTGAATGGACGGGCAAGCAAGACGAGTGGCACGGCTTTAAACGCTTTCGTTTTCAGATTGCGGGACGCAACTGTTATGTGGTGACTCCGGACAAAACAGCGCCAGGCAAGCCTTGGGTCTGGCGCGCTCGATTTCCAGACTTCCATTATGAAATGGACGTCGAACTCCTGAAACAAGGTTTTCATATCGCTTACCTGGATGTGTCGAATCTGTTTGGTTCCCCACAGGCGATTGAATATGGCGATCAATTCTATGACTACTTAACAAAGCAACACGGATTTCAATCGAAAGTGGCTCTTGAAGGAGTCAGTCGGGGAGGCCTGTTTATTTACAACTGGGCACTCAAAAACCCGGAGAAGGTCAGTTGCATTTATGCCGATACCCCAGTTTGTGATTTCAAAAGCTGGCCGGGCGGTAAAGGAAAAAGTCAGGGTTCGGCAGCAAGCTGGCAGGCCTGCCTCAAAGCATACAAGATGACCGAAGCGGAAGCATTGGCATACAAAAACAATCCCATCGACCGCATTCAGATCATCGCCGAAGCCGGGATTCCGGTATTGCACATTGTCTCAGAAAATGATCAGGTTGTGCCTCCCGATGAAAACACCTATTTGATGTTCAGCCGAGTTCCCAAGAAAGATCGCAAGGACAACTTCAAAGTCATCTCGGTCAAAACCGGAACCGAAAAATCAAAAGGGCACCATTTTCAACACCCCGAGCCAGAACAGGTTGTCGCGTTCATTGTGAAACACACCATGCCCCAAAAGAGCCAACCAAATTGAAGTCTCGAAACAGAATCTGGTCATGGCTATCCAAAAACGGCCATGACCAGAGAAAAACCGTCTCTCGACCACTTTGATTCTGAAAAGAATTTTGCTCGTTCAAGCAAAAAAAACACATTGTTCTCTTTTCATCTCCTGACTGCGACAGAACAATAATAAGTGCAGGGATGTGACCTTAAAAAATTTGTAACCTGCCTTGAATCGAGTATTTCGAGTGAGTTCCCACCTGGTATCCGCAAAACCTGACTTAAAAGAGAGAGCGCGACGGAATCGTATTCCGCGGGCTGTCTGCGTCAATTTGCTATGCCTGTTCTATCTGATTTCCAATACCGGCATCGTTCCTCTTCTGGATCAGGGGAAGCAGTGCCGTTGTGCTGTCCAGGTGAAAACAGACTCTGGCTGTTGCTGTATCAACAGCACGCTGAAGAAAAAATCAACGGCATCGAAATCGTGCTGCAAGACAAAAACACAAACGGCTCGCGATTGCTGCTCCCACAAGCAGAAAACAGCTCCCCAATCCAAGTCTGACAAATCAGAATCGAACAGCTGCCAGATCTCGTCCCACTGTGGATGTGGTAACTCTTCCAGTCAAGGGCTGCACACCATCGCGCCCCGAGACCTGAATTCACGCCCGGTTTTGAGTTCGGCCGATCATCTGGAGCTCCCTTTGACGATCGGCGATGACCTGCCAGTCACGCTCGCCTTCTCACCAGAAACGCCACCTCCGCAGCAATAAGTGTGGTAACCCTCTTTGCGTTTGCGGTGTTCCAGCGGTCGGCAACTCCCTTTGTCCTCCGCCGACAGCACAGCAACTCGTTCCCACCACGTAAGTCGGCTAACGTCAATCCAAGCTACGTTAGCGATTGTTTATTGTATCGGATTAGGTAAACCTCCATGAATTCTTTAACACCAAAATTCAAACCACAAAAACGTGGATTTACACTCATTGAACTCCTCGTAGTCATCGCGATTATCGCGATCCTGATCGCACTACTGTTACCGGCTGTCCAACAGGCCCGGGAAGCGGCACGACGCTCTACCTGTAAAAACAGCCTGAAGCAGATCGGTCTGGCTTTGCACAACTATCATGACTCACACCGCGCGTATCCTCCCGGTTACATTGCCCGTGGTGTCAATCCTACTCAGGATAGCACTTTTGAAACTGGTCCCGGCTTTGCCTGGGGCACCATGCTCCTGCCATATCTGGATCAGGCACCACTCTACAATCAGCTCAATCTGAATCTGGATGCGACCGTCACACCTAACATTGAACTGGCTGACGAAGCGATTCCCATTTTTCGCTGTCCCAGCGATACGCACCAAGGCGTGTTCTCTGTCACAGATGGCACGAATACCTACCAGCTTTCTTCAGCAAACTATGTCGGGATCTTCGGATATGGCAGCTTGACCTCGGCTCCGGGAAATCCCGATGACAAAGGGATCTTGTTCCGGAACTCGAATATCAAAATTCGTGATATCACCGACGGAGCCTCCAATACGATTGTCGTGGGCGAACGCTCTCACCAGCATCAGTTTGTAGGGGCCACCACGGTCATTCAAGCCGACTCCACCTGGTATGCAGCCATCCCTGATGCGACACGTCCCGCCGGCATGGCGATGGCTTCGATGACGGAAGGCCCCGCCTCGCTGATCCTTGGTCACGTCGGGCAGGGGGGGATGATGACCATGCAACATCCGCCAAATACCACCAACCATATTGCCAATTTCTCCAGTAAGCATGAAGGGGGCGCTCATTTTCTCCTGGGTGACGGGGCCGTCCGTTTTCTCAGCGAGAACATGAATTACGATACCTTCCGCTATTTGGGAACGATTAGTGATGGGAATGTCATCGGAGAATTCTAGGACATTCGACCTGATTCAATGACCATCCTGGCTGAGGCCGAGGTGCCCCACGGTGCCCCGGCCTCGATTCATTCAGAGTCACTGGGAAACCACTTTGCCCATCCAAAAGATACCCGGTCTCTCAGGACAGAGAAGGTAGATTCGCTCCTGTAGATTTTGCGCATCCCGGCCTGAAAAGGGACCGAAAAACCAGAGCCGTATCCATCAGTTCGAGACAATCAGAAGCCTAGAGCACGCCCTGAGTTGGACCTCCAAATCAGGGAAAGAGATCCCGGGAACCGATTCCGGTTCTATTTTTGTAAATTCCACGCAAATTCGTGAATTTATTTCTTGTATTTTCCTGAGTGATCACATAATAATCTCGAACTTTTAAAAAAGCGTACCGATATAGGCATTACGATTCGAAATCGTCTCGAACAGTTTCATTAACAATCGGATGCCCATTTTTTTCTGGCACCTCTAGTGGAGGGTTTATGAGTTGCATAAAGGAAGACATCTTCTCATTGATTGTCGTAATGTCCCGCGGGACGTTTGTCTAAACGACCAACTGGTACTTGAAGCCATGGCGCGGGGAGCAACACGCGCTGGTGCAACTGTGATTTCACAGGTTCGATATCACTTTGGTCATAATTCAGCACCGGGCTTCACCGCGATGTGCCTTCTCGATGAAAGCCACTGCTCAGCTCACTGCTATGCCGACCTGGGCTTAATCGCTTTGGACGTTTTCACCTGTGGCGAGACCGACCCGAATGACGTATTGCGTTACATTCGGGAAGAAGTCGACCTCGGTGACGTCAGTATTCTTGAGATGCCCCGATTCCCTATCCCCAATGGGAGACCTGCTTTACAGGAACCAGCCAGTTCCCACACGGAAGCAGAACAGATCGTCGCTCTATAAATTCTCATCCAACCATTCCCGCCCGGTATACCTCCTGAAACTGGTTCCAGTTCTTGATTTGATCCCGGAACGGGTAATTTGACTGGTTTAGAATTCCAAGATACCATCAAATCACGCCAGGTGTGTTTCGATGTCTGTTGACAGTCATCGAGCGCACCTGACGGATGGATCGATTCCGGCAGACGACACTCGCAGCGACACCAATAGAAAGCAAAACATGAGCGGTGAACGAGAATTCCACGATGGACGAGGCGATGGTTTAAAGCCTCTGAAAAGCCTGGATCTTTCCAATGTCAATTCCTTCTCTGACCTGCTGCAGGCTATGTCCGAAACGGCCTTCTCGGGGCGAAAGCTGGGCGTCGCTTATGATATCCTGCTGGAAATGTCGCAAGACACCGAATGTAAAGCCATCCTGACACTCTCCGGTGCCATGACCGTCGCCAAGCAGGGCAGCATCATCTGTGACATGATCGACAGGGGTCTGGTCCGCGCGGTGGTCGCCACTGGCGCACTCATCGCACACGGCTTGACCGAATCCATCGGGCTGGTTCACTACCAGTACAACCCCGCCGATTCAGACGAAACCCTGTATAAAAAGGGCTATAACCGCATTTACGATACACTGGAAATGGAATCCAACCTGAATAACGTCGAACGGCTGGTTCGTTCCGTGCTCAGAGAATCCCAACCCGAAGACGGGGTCTGGTCCTCCGCCCGACTCTGCCGAGCCTTAGGCAAGCGGCTCTCCGAAATCGACGAAGGGCGCGGCATCCTCAGAAGTGCCTACGAACAGAACGTCCCCGTCTTCATCCCCGCCTTCACCGACAGCGAAATCGGCCTCGATGTCTCCACCTGGGCCATGTCGGAATACATCGCCCAGTCGGGTAAAGCACTGGAAGACCTTGATCAGGCCGAGATCCTGACAGCACTTCCCAGCTTCAACCCCTTTATTGACCTGCAGGAATACGCTCAACTGATGCGAGATGCCTCCACACTGGGTATCTTCACCATCGGTGGCGGCGTCCCCCGCAACTGGGCACAGCAGGTCGCCCCTTATTACGAAATCGCCAACTATCGGCTCGGCACAGAATGGAAAGAACCCCGTTTCAAATACGGCATCCGCATCTGTCCCGAACCGGTTCACTGGGGCGGCCTCTCCGGCTGTACCTATTCGGAAGGAGTCAGCTGGGGCAAGTTCGTTTCTCCACAAGATGGCGGCCGTTTCGCCGAAGTCTACGCCGATGCCACCGTCGTCCTGCCGCTCTTGATGAAAGCCGTCTTTGAGAAGCTGGACGAGTCCCGCTAGGTCGCGTTGATTGATTAGTTCTGAGCGTGATTTTGAGGTCTATAGAGTTATCTATGTAAGAATTCACCGTGGCCGACAGTGTGCTGTTGACTTTGTTTTGAGGACGATGATCGCAGTAAATGCGCATTAGCCGTAGGGCGTTAGCCCCGGTTAGGCGTCTTTGGTAAAGCCAGTTCGAATTAAGAAACACTATCTAGCTCAAGCATACTGCTACGCACTGCGGACACTTCACCTTCGAACGGTAGCACCGATCAATCAGGGGCAGAGGATGAGCGAGGGTCGGTCTTCAAATACCGAGCGATGCCCAGTCCCAATTGTCGGCCCACAGTCATGTAACCCGCAGGATTGCTGTACCGGGTATTCCAGCAGGTCTCCAGCGTAATCCCCACCACATGCTCGCGCGTCGCGCTGCGAACCCAGTTACTGGAGATCTCCTTCCAGCGTTGATCATACTTAGGTCCGGTCGACGGGGTATTCTGATCTAACTCCAAGGGCACTTTCATCTCGTGCCGACAAGCGGCAATGAACGCACCCTGAAGCTGTTTCCGTTTTTTTGTCGCCAGTTCCGGGGGCGTCACATAAAAAAACGGGCGTTTGGAATTCGACCCCGGATTGTGCAAATCGACAAACAGCACCAGTCGCTTCTGCTCATCAAATTCTTTGATTGACCGCATCGCCGTTTTGACGGAATTCCAGCGAGGCGTTTCTGACCAGTCCCGGTTATGATCATGCGGCACCTGATTTTTGCCCCCGTTTCCGGTCGCCACATTATCGACGTCCATGATCGGAACAAAATAAATGTCTGCTTTCTTTCTCAATGCCATCGCCTGCGGATCCTCGCTGACCGCCCATTCAATGAACCCGCGACCAACCCAGCTGCCCCCCGACTCCCACGCATGTTGACGGGCCTGAACCCAGATCACCATTCGTGAATCATTCTTGTCCCCACTTTCGCTTACCACTAATGCAGGAACCGCACGCCCCGCACGTGTCTTGCATAATTCAAACGCCGTCACATTAGCATGCTCCCGGCTCAAGCGGTCGACCAGCTGTTTCGCATCAGCGGGCACAAACGGCGGCCCCCAGGCAAACCACGCCTGTGCCGCGTCCACTTTCACTGTCCACTGGAACGTGCCAGGATCTTTGACTCCGGCGGGCGTCTGCCGCCAGTGTTTCTGATCGACACTGAAAGCAGCCCGTTCAGGCAGAGCCCAATTGCTCGACAGCTTCTGACCGTTCGCCTGTTTCATCTGACTGGCATCGACGGTGACAGTGATCGCTTCGCCGGGCTGAATCCCGGTCACTTGAAAATACCACCAGCAAGGCCAGCCAAATTGCGGATCTCCCGCCGGGCGTATTTTAATGGAGCGCGTGGTCTGATCAATCTCCAGAACTTCTGCAGATCCCCCCTCAAACGCAGAAGAAACAGTAAGCTCACCAGCCCCTGCATGCGGGACAGCGACAATGACTGACAGAATGAATCCGATCAAAACAACACGTCGCCCCAGCATATCTGCTCCTTAGATCCACGAACTTACTTCAAGATACCGGTCGCCACTTTTCCCTGACCAGGCTCAACCAGCGCAACAGGCTGGGCATTGTGAGCGTAATTCAAGTCTGCGTAATTCAAACCGAACTGATGCAGCAGCGTCGCATGAAAATCGTGTTGGGTGACCACATCCTCAACGGCGCGATGACCAAAGTCATCCGTCGCACCATGCACGTGGCCCTCTTTGATCCCGCCGCCCGCCATCCAGATGCTGAACCCTTCAGTGTTATGATCGCGGCCCGGTTTCTTCCCTTTTCCACGATCCTGAATCACAGGCAGACGTCCCATTTCGCCCCCCCATTGAACCATTGTGGAATCCAGCAGACCCCGATTTTTCAAATCGGTCACAAGGGCAGCACACGGTTTATCGCAGGCATCACAGCGCCTTTGCAGCGATTCAAAGATATTCTCGTGCATGTCCCAGGCATAATTCCAGATCTGCACAAAACGCACACCACGCTCAACAAACCGCCGCGCCAAAATACAGGCATCGGCAAACTCTTTTGTCACGGGATCATCAACGCCATACATTTTGTGCGTCGCTTCGGTCTCTTTGGTCAAATCCAATGCTTCGGTCGCCGCCGTCTGCATGCGGGCCGCCAGTTCATAACTGGCAATCCGTGCCGACAGATCATCTTCGCCCGGGTGTCGTTTCAGATGAATCTGATTTAGTTCTTTCAACAGATCCAGCTGATTTGACTGTGGCTTGCCTCTCAATTCCCGGATCGGATTCAAATTGGCAATCCGCGGTTCCGACTTGCTGACAACTGTCCCCTGATAAATGGAAGGCAGATGGCGACTGTCCCAGAACGGAGAACCAACGGGATTTCGGGGAATGGTAATCGCAACAAACGCGGGAAGATTCTGCGTCTCTGCGCCCAGACCATAGGTGATCCAGCTTCCCAGAGAAGGCCAGCCTTCGCGTCCGCGACCGGTGGTCATCGCCCGCATGCCTGCGACGTGATTGCGAATATTCGGCAGCTGCATCGAGCGGATCAACGTGATGTCATCGACGACTTCCCCCAAGTGAGGCAGCATCGCCGTGTTGATCTCCATCCCCGATTCACCACACTTTTCGAACGTATTGGGTGCGGGCATGATGATCGATGTCGCCTGACCGGCGTTATCGTATTTGATCCCATCTCCGGGAAAGCGTTTACCCGCATATTGATCGAGCATCGGCTTCCGATCAAACAGGTCGAGGTGGCTTGGTCCGCCGCCACAGAAGATCGAAATCATCGACTTGGCCCGTGCCGGGTGATTCGTTTTCTTCGGAAGCAGATCGTATGTTTTCTCTTCCAGTGCGGGCTTTTCCGGGGCCGCCAGCAGCTGTTCCTCTTTTAACAGTGATGCCAGCGCCAGCGAAGAAACACCGAATGCACTCTGCGCCAGAAAATGACGACGGGAACTGGCAGAAGATTGATCAAATTGTTGTAACACAACTCACTCCCTTCGGAGATCAGGTAATTTATATAGTATGCCGTGTAATTTTATTACTCAACATAGAGAAACTGGTTGGTCCCGAACAGAACATGACAGAGGGAAGCCAACGCTTCCTGCCGGGGATCTTTGACTTTCTTGGATTCGTATTCGTTTAGCTGCAATGCGAAGCTTTTCTCCAGCGCCTGCATTTCTGCCGCGGAAGGCTCAGCACTGAGTGCCATCTTCCAGGCCGTTTTAATCAATGTCGCATCATCGGCGTCTTTACCGGCACTTGCCAACACCCGCTTCGCAAACGCGACCGACTGATTTCGCATAAACTCGCTGTTGAGCAAGGCCAGCGACTGTGTTGCCACCGTCGAAAACACCCGCCGCTCGCAGTTGGGTTCCATACTGGGCGCATCGAAGGCATTCAGCATCGTCACCGGTTGCGTCCGCCGCACCTGGATATAAATCGATCGCTTCAACTCGCGCCGATCTTCAGAAATTTTTCCGGCGCCCACGGTAATAATCCCGCTATCTGACAGAGCGACGGGAACCGGTACGCCAAACTGTTCCCGATTTAGATCGCCACTGACCGCCAGAATCGCATCGCGAATCGCTTCCGCTTCCAGACGTCGCATCGTCATCCGCCATAACAGACGGTTGTCAGCGTCGATAGAAGCCGCTTTCTCCGAATGCGCGGTGGAGGTCTGCCGATAAGTCCGCGAGGTCATGATCAGACGATGAATCCGTTTCAACTGCCAGCCATGCTCCATAAAATCAGCAGCCAACCAGTCCAACAGTTCCGGGTGCGTAGGAATAGACGAACGCGAACCAAAATCGCCCGTCGAATCGACAATCGCCTTCCCGAAATGATGCATCCAGAACCGGTTCATCAAGACACGCGCTACCAGCGGATGCTTGCCGTTCGTCAAATAGCGGGCATACGCCAATCGGCGGCCGGTCGTCGGCAATTCTGGATTATTAACGGGAAAGACATTCTCCGTTTCCGAACCAATCACCGTCAAACCACCGGGTTCAATCTTGTCTGCTTCAGGTGAAGAAATATCGCCACGATAAAAGACAAAGGTTTCCGGAAGATGCTGTGGATCTTCGGTCGCAACTCGTATGTATTCCGGCTGGGGAATCTGAGCTCTGAGCTTGTCTGCTTTTTCTTTGATGTCCTCATACCGTTTTTTCAGCTCATTCCCATCCTTGTAACGTGCCAGAAACAAATGCAGTCTGCCTGGCACTAACAGGTCCAGCATCGGGTACTTCTTTTTGAGAAACTCGGCTTGCTCTTGTGAGCGTTTCTTGACTTCTGTCTCATATGCCAATTTGGCCTGTTCTCGCTCTGACTCCGGAATTTCTTTCAAAACCCGCTCGGCAATCAGTTGAGTGACCTCTGCTTTGACCTTGTTATGCTCGGCGTCGAGCTCCTTAACCTCTGCCGTTAGTTTGGCCGCCTTGGCTTTGTCTTCTGGCGACATCAACGCCGCCCGACGACTGGCAGGCATCCGCCATTTCTCTGCATCATACACGGGAGCGATCACGGCTCGTAACCGATAAAAGTCCTGCTGCGGGATGGGATCAAACCGATGATGGTGGCACTCCGCACAACCAATGGTCATGCCTAATAACGACGATGACATAATTTTGACGGTTTCGGTAATCACCTGATTTCGGGCGATCGCGGGATCCATCGGACTGGAACCGGTGCCATCAGGCGCCAGACGTAAAAAGCCAGTTGCGGTCAGCTTTTCACAAACAGCAGGGTCCTGATCGACCAGTTTCTGAGCCGACGCGTGCGTCGCTTTCACCAGTTCGTCACCTGCCAACTGTTCGGTAATAAACTGATCCCAGGGCTTATCGGCATTGAGCGAACGAATGACATAGTCCCGATAATGCCAGGCATCCGGGCGAACAATATCCTTATCATTGTAGCCTTCCGAATCCGCATAGCCGGCGACATCCAGCCAGTGCCGGGCCCAACGCTCACCGTAATGCGGGGAAGCCAGCAAGCGATCAATCATTTTTTCATAAGCATCCGGCGACTGATCTGCCAGATAGACTTTGATCTCTTCCGGAGCAGGGGGGAGCCCAGTCAAATCAAAAGCAGCCCGTCGAATCAAAGTCAGTCGATCCGCTTCCTCAGAGAACCAGAGTCCATTGTCGTTCAACTTTCGCGCGATAAACGCATCAACCGGATTGACGTCGGTCTTGTTTTGTTCTTTTACTAATTCCGTCACTTCGGGAACTGCTGTTTTCCTGATCGGTCGAAACGCCCAATGTGTGCGTTCATCTTCGGTAATCAGAAATTCGCCCGGCTTGATATCGCCCTTCGGCTCGGGACCGGCTGAAGCGCCTTGATCAATCCACTTTGCAATCAACGCGACTTCTTCAGGTTTCAAACGCAGCTTCTCATCGGGCGGCATCTCCCCCGACTCCACATATTGGTACAGCAGGCTCTCCGCATGTTTACCCGGTACGATTGCCTCTCCGGAATCGCCGCCCTTCATCAGCAGGCGACGCAAACGGACATCCAACGATCCGGAAAGTTCTTTTTCCTCGCCATGACAATGAAAGCAATAGGCTTTAAAAATCGGACGAATCTCTTTCTCAAAGGTGACTTTGGAGTCTGCAGCATTGAGAGAAACGTTCCAGGCCAGACAGGAAGCAAATCCCGTCAGCAGAAAAGTGATGGCTCGGTAGTACAAAGCATGGTTCCTTTTTGAAAGGGAACACGTTCAGGGCGGGAGTTAATTCACTTAAAAGCCGTGAAATTAACCATTTTGGTGAGGTTGCATAGTACCGTTTATCGGCAGCAAAGTCAAATTATTTAACTTTACTTATAAGAACAGGCGTACCTAAACAGAGATCGCTCAAAGCGGGCTGTCAATCCCGCACAAGCGTCTCTTCCGCCGGCTGGTCAATGACTGCTTCCGATTCTTCCATCGCCGGCACTTGAGACCGTTTGGCGTACTGAGCCAGCAACGCGGGCAGAAAGACCAGATCGCCGAACAAAGCAGAGGCAATCGTCAAGCCGCTCATGATGGCGAAAATCCGCTGGTCTCGCATGTCGCTGAAGACCACAGTCGAGAAACCGGCCACCAAGATCACGGTTGTCATAATCAGCGCGGTTCCCACGCCGGTAAACGCCCGGCGGATCGCTTCTTCATCACTATCCACCAGCAGTTGTTCTTCGCGGAATCGTGTCAGAAAGTGAATGGTATCATCGACGGCAATTCCCAGACAGACCGTAAACGCACAGACGCTAACGATCTCCAACGCCTGTCCGGTAAACACCAGAAACGCCCCGGTCACCGCCAGCGGAAACATGTTCGGGACGATCGAAATCAATCCCAGCCGTAACGAACGGAAGGCAATCGCCAGTACAATTAGAATGATAATCGCCGCACTCCCCAGAGAAGCTGCGAGATCGACGACAATCTGGTATAGATTGCGCCAGCGCCAGACCGCAGAACCGCTCAGTTCAAATCGAAACTGTGGATGCTGAGCCGCGATTGTGTTCAATCCCTCTTCGATGCGCGTGAAGGTGGGGCCATATTTTGCAATCCCCAGATCCTGCACATGAAAGCTGACTTCCGCCTGACGATATTCCGGCGTGTAAAACGCGCGCTTCAATGGAGGGGGCAGCAGATCCATCATCGACATCCGCTCCTCAGGCGGCCCATCACCGGGTAACGCCGCCAGAATATTGCGAATCGAAATCGGATGTCCGATTAAAGATTCCTGGTTTAACAAATCGTCCACTTCACTGATCGCAATTAAAACTTCCGGTGAATCGGAGGCAACTTGATCATTCCAGTAAACGCGCACACGCGAATGTTCCAGCCCGCCCATCGCTTGATCCATATGATTCAACGCCAGTGCCGCTTCGGAACCTTCCGGCAGCATATTCGCCCGCCGTTCATCCGGCCTGAGCGTTAATGAGATCAGAATCAACACGGCAGTCACGCCGATCCCCAGCGAACTGATCAGCTTTGTTTTTTTCAGAACCAGATCAATAATCACACTGATCCGTCCCAGATGACGGTCGATAATCCCTTTGCCGTACCCTTTATGAATCGAACGCCCCAGCCAGGTGCGACAGGCCAGAGGAATCACCGTAACGACCGCAATAAACGTCAACAGCACGCCGATGACACAACTGTAACCAAACTCACGTACGGTGTCGTGATGCGCCAGAGAAAGCGAACCGAAGCCGATCGCCGTCGTCACTGAAGTCAGAAAACAGGCCAGACCCACTTCCTGAATTCCACGGCGGGCCGCATCCCGACCGCTCAATCCCGATGCCCGATGCTTCCTGATCTGGACCATAAGATGTACGCCATCAGTCAGACCAACCAGACTCAACAGCACCGGCAGCACCACATCGTTAAACGGGTTATCCTGAAAATCAAAGAATTGAATGATGCCCATTGTCAGGAAGACACCAAACATCGGCGCCAGTGCTACAATAATCACGGCGGAGATACCCCGAAACAGGATAATCGCCATCAACAGGATCATCCCGTAACCGATGACCTGGTATTTCACCTTGTTGGCATTATGCGTGCGTACCGCGGTCAGATAAATGGGTACGCGGCCCGTTGTCATGAACGAAAATTTGACATCCGGATACTCCGCGACAACCTTTTTTGCAACATCTTTCAAACCAGTCGTACAGGCTTCATCGTCGACCACATTCAACCAGTCAAATTTGATCATTAACAGCAGGGTCTTGCCATCAACCGAGAGCAATTGGCCTCCCACCAGTGGATGATGGATCGTCTTCTCGCGGGCCGCATCCAGTCGTTTCTGTGAAGCCCGTTCATTCGGAACGAGCGGCTCGCGCAAACCGAAAATATTCAGATTCGGAATATCATCCAACCAGAAGACACTCTTCACATAATCCAGCGCTTCGATTTTTTCGACAATTGCCCGCAGTGCTTTCACACCATCCGTTGTAAAAAACTGATCGGAATCGATCACCAAAATCGTATCGGCGTCCGTCAGACTGATCGGGTCGACATCCGGGGGCCGTTCCTGTTTCACAGGCGGCGCTGCCGGACCTTGCTGTACCTGCTGGGGCGGGGCCGGTTTAAACCAGTCCCGCACTTTTTCGGGCATCGTATACCCCAGCATCGAGATCCCACTCAGCAGCAGAATGAACAGGGTAACCAGCAAGGGATGATCAACCATCCAGACCGAACAGCGATTAAACGTACGTGACACTCTCGATTCACTTTCTGTCAGTAGAGCCAGGCAATTCAGGTAGAATCAGATTCAACACACCCGGTTCATTTTTTCCGGGAAACTTCGTTTCTTTTATCGTTTCCAGAGATCATCCTTACCGATTATGCCATCGCCGTCGTAGTCTCGGTAACGCCCATAACGTTGCGTTGCCAGCGGTACCTCATCTACTTCCACTTGACCATCCTGATTTTTATCGAAGCGCTGAATAAATTTGGTGACAAACTGTTCATACTTCTGCTTGCGTTCTTCCTCCGTCAGTTCCTTCTTAGCTGTTTTTTTCTGAACTTGCTTCGCTTTCTTTTTGTTTGCCCGCGGCTCCGCCACTTCAAAAAACGCAATCGCCATTTCTTCCCAGGTCTGATCGCCCCAAGTCACATACTCATTGGGGTCCGGGTTGAATGGATTCTCTTCTGAGTTATCAAACTTGACTGTAAATTCGAGCGAATCAATCGCGTCCAGCTTCATCGGCTGGCTTAATTCATAAATATGCTGCCAGTTGAAATCATAGTTCGGCACATCGAGCAGAATCTCAGACTTTTCTTTCTGCTTCATGAACAGTCGAAACGATTTGCCTCTTAAGTGCATGTGCGGGGCAATCGCCAGCAGTTCGGCCTGGGGTGGAATCCGGCGTACTTTTGCGGAGACCGGGAAATCTTTTGTATTTGGCGGGATTTCGAATTCCTGATCGATGCCGATCAGCGTGAAGACTTCGTGCGTGATCTCTTCATCTTTTCCAAAAATCAGACCGACTTTCGAAACATCTTCCTGAACCGAACCCGTCGGTGTATAGTGCATCTGAAACACCAGTTTCGAGCCGGCGGGAACTTTACGGCCGCGTCCCGGCGGCAACATATTGATCCGCTGCCCCGGCACATACGCCGTCAACCAGCCGATCCCCTGAAAATTCGATCCATCGGGCGGACGAATAAAGACAATCGCATGGTGTACCACTGATCGATTGCCGGGCAGGACCTGTGCTCCGGTAATCCACTTATCCTCTTTGAATCCCGGATCGACTACGAAATACTGATATTCCACGACGCCTTCTTTAGGAACGACAAATGGTTTCTTCCGCATTTCATAAACGGCTTCCGGAATTTTTGGCAGATGCCAGCCTTCGCGGAACTTGGGAGGCTTCGGCATATCTTTCACATCGCCGAACGGCATCCCGCCTGCTACCCAGTCGCGCAAGATTTTTTTCTCACCCTCAGACATAAAGCGTGCATTGGCATAATGACCATATTTCGGGCTCGCATGCCAGGGAGGCATCCGGCCGTCGTCAATGGTTTCCAGCATCGTATCGGCCCAGCCGCGGACTTCATCGTAGTCGGTCAAGCCAAACGGTGCGATCTCGCCTTTCCGATGGCATTCCACACAATGCCGATTCAAAACCGCCGCCACTTCTTTACAGAAGGTCAGGCTGGTTGTTACCTCTGTCTCTTTCACGCGCCCGATAAAACAGCCATTCGGCTTCGTACTGGCGACGTCCACAGGCTGGCCCGCCAATACTTGATCGAGGGCCTGTTTCAGATCGTGCGACGTGGTTTCTGCCCGCGAAATGCCCGGCAGATATTGATTATCAATTCGCCCGCGGTATTTCACGTTTAATTGCTCATCCAGAACGAACACTTCGGGAGTCCGCACTGCTGCATACTGATCGGCGACTTTGTTGTTATAATCCTTGGCCATCGGAAACCGAATCTCATAGCGTTTGACGTATTTTTTGACGTCTTCCAACGAGTCCTGCTGATTGCTGTTCACGCCGATAAACTGAACGCCCTTTGACTCATAAGCGGCCGACATCTCATTCAATTTCGGCCCATAGAGTCGTGCCAGCGGACACTCGGCTCCCAGAAAACAGACCACAGTCAGCTTCTGTTTTGGCTTTTCGGTCAACTCGACCATCCCGTCCGCCGCAGTTGGCAGCCGAAACGTCAGTGAATCAGCTTGCACGGACTCAGTTTTTTCATTCGCCCAGAGAGAATGGTCACAAACCAGAATCAGTAAACACAAAACTTTCAAACAACAACGAAGCATGAAGAGATCCTTCTTTCAGAACCGATATAGACAGGGAATGCTATTCTATCAGCCGGTTGGAAAGCCCCGCAAGCCCTACTGAACGGATTACGGTTCTCCCACATTGATTGCATACATTCATTTGGATATACTCGACTTAACCTCTGATGGTTGCAGATTTTGTCTAAAGTATGAAAAATATTTGAAGACAAACGAAATACGGTTCACTGCAGTGTGCTCCTGATGAACAACAAAGGAAGGCGAAACGTGAAAGCTCCACGTAGCGGCGGCGGTTGGAAAGCGATCAAATACAGTCTGACACTGGCAAACAAAGTCGGCTGGTGGAAACTCTGGAAAGCCATGCGGACCAAAAACGCCTGTAAGACCTGCGCCGTCGGCATGGGTGGACAGAAGGGGGGCATGGTCAACGAAGCAGGTTTGTTCCCAGAAGTCTGCAAAAAATCGTTTCAGGCGATGGCCGCCGACATGCAACCTGCGGTCGAAAGCGATTTCTTCTCGAAATATAACCTCGACCAGTTGCGTTCTTTCTCCTCCCGCAAACTCGAATACAGCGGCCGACTCACCGAACCTCTGTTACTTTCTCCCGGTGAAGACCATTATAAACCGATTTCGTGGGACGCGGCGATCGACCTTGTCGTCGACCGTCTGAAAGCAGCCGGCCCCGAGCGCACCTTTTATTATGCCAGCGGGCGGTCTTCCAACGAAGCCGGCATCTTGTTCCAGATGCTGTCCCGGTTAATGGGTACGAACTACGTAAATAACTGCTCCTATTACTGCCATCAGGCCAGCGGTGTCGGTCTTGGGTCCAGCGTCGGCACTGGAGCCGGCACGATTCGCCTTGAAGATCTGGAACACGCTGATCTCTACATCCTGATCGGCGCCAACCCCGCTTCCAATCATCCGCGTCTGATGAAAGAATTCATTGACATTCGGCGGCGGGGCGGGAAAGTCATCGTCGTCAACCCCGTCAAGGAACTCGGGCTGGTCAATTTCCGAGTTCCCAGCGACGTCCGCAGCCTGCTGTTCGGTTCCGAAATCGCTTCCCTGTATGTGCAACCGCACATCGGCGGCGACCTGGCTTTGTTGACCGGGATCGCGAAAGAAGTCCTTGAACGCAACGCGCATGACACCAGCTTCATCGCCGAGCACACCGAGGACTTTGACGCCTTCAAACAACAGGTCGAGATCACCAGTTGGGACGACATCATCCAACAGAGCGGCGTCGACAAAGCTACCATTCAGAAAATCGCCGATCAATATATCAGTGCCAAAAACGTCGTCATCGGCTGGTGCATGGGCATCACACATCACCTGCACGGCACCAACAGTGTGCAAACCATCGCCAACGTCTCCCTCCTCAGAGGCATGGTCGGCCGCCGTAAGGCAGGTCTGATGCCAATCCGCGGGCATAGCAATGTGCAGGGCCTCGGCTCCGTCGGCGTCACCCCCGGCATGAAGCAGGCGATGCTCGAACGCTTTGAAAGTCGGCTCGGCATCAAAGTCCCCACAACTCCCGGCTATGACACGATGGCCTGCATGGAAGCATCGCACAGGGGAGAAATGGATTTCGCCTTCTGCCTGGGCGGTAATCTCTACGGCAGCAATCCCGATACGAAACACGCGATCGAAGCCATGAGCCGAATCAAAACTGTGATGTATCTCTCGACCACATTAAATACAGGTCACGTCTGGGGCACCGGCCAGGAAACCTTGATCCTACCCGTTCTTCCGCGCGATGAAGAGCCGCAATCCACGACGCAGGAATCGATGTTTAGCTACGTCCGCATGAGTGACGGCGGTAAATCGCGATTCGAAGGTCCGCGGAGTGAAGTTTCCATTCTGGCGGCGATCGGGCAAAAACTGTTTGCCGGCGATGATCGTATCGACTGGAAAAAACTCGAAAGTCACACCGCGATCCGTGAGTTGATCGCCGAATTGATTCCCGGCTACGAAAACATGAAAGAGACGATTCAGTCCAACAAAGAATTCCACGTCACCGGCCGGGCCGTCGAGGAATACAAGTTCCCCACCGAATCAGGCAAAGCGAAGTTCCATGCGATCCCGCTGCCCGATCTGCCGACGGACGAAAACCTGTTGCGGCTGATGACGATTCGCTCGGAAGGTCAGTTCAACAGTGTGGTCTACGAGGAAGAAGATATTTACCGTGGTCAGGACCGCCGCGATATCATCCTCATGAACCGCGCCGACATCGACCGTCTCGGCTTCAAACCGGAGCAACGGGTCAAAGTCAAAAGCGCAGCAGGGGAGATGTCGTTCATTCTGGTCCGCGAGTTCGACATCCGCGCGGGTAATGCATTGATGTACTACCCCGAAGCCAACATCCTCGTCCCGCACACCGTCGATCCGCTTTCAAAAACTCCGGGCTTCAAAGGCGTGCCGATTACGCTCGAAGCGGAAGCCGCTGTGACGACTTGAAAAAACGAACGCGAAATGAGTCAGACCTCAGAAAACGTCATGTCCAACTGAGCCCCTCAGGCAACGTCGCAGCCGAATAGACCACATGCAACACGCGCCGTCGCTGTGGCAGTTCTGACGCGCGAGAACGATGAACGAGCAGGGGCCGCATGAGGAGCACATCGCCGGGCCCCGCGGGGCAAAGTTCAAACGCGTCCTCTTCAATCAGAGCAACTGCGGCTTCACTCAACCGATCAAGATGGCTGCCCGGCACCACTTCCAGTGCTCCGTTTCTTTCCGGGCATTCATCCAGATGCACCCGCACCGCCAGTAGTTCCCGCTGTACCTCAACGGGCGGCTCGACATATTGTACGCCCCCCTTGGTTGACCAGTTTGTCCAACACGATTCGTCGGTGCTGCCGGCAATCGGCACAAACAGATCCTGATGCGGTGGCACAAACCAGTTTGCCCCCGGTAGTTTGTCAAACAGTGTCGCACTCACCAGTTCCGTCGTTCCGCCCAGGACTTCACTCGCTATTGCAAAGAGACATCCTTTTTCCAATAGAGGTCTCAGACCAGACAACTGCAGATGCACATTTCGAATTGCATAACGAGAGCCGTTTTTTCGTTGCCGAAACGTTTCTTCCGGCGCTGCATTCAAAGTCGTCTGTAGTGCAGCCATGTCCGAGGCGCTGATCACGTTCGCTAAACGTTCAAAACCGGTTTGCTGAAATGTCTCATCCATGAATGGGGTCTATTTGAAAATAAACGTGCAAATTATCTTCTTCCGCGATCTTAGTCTGCTAGATACGCCACGACAAACAACCGCCGAAACGGAAACAGTACTTTTCCATTCGCTTGAGTCGGATAGGCGTCCCGATATCGGGCCAGCAGTTCCGACTCAAATCGAGCCCGCCGATTATCATCGGGTAACGCTTCCAGATAAGGCCTGAGTCCCGTGCCGCGAAACCATTCCAGAATCGCTTCTGCACTTTCCATAATATGTATGTACTCGGTTTCCCATAAATCAATCTCGGCAGTCAATGGTGCCAGCAGATCATAATAAAACGATCGCGACTCGCTCGTCAGCCTCTGGCGCGCATTTGCTGTCGCCTCGTTCCACTCGGGAAGCTCGGAAACCTCAACCACACTCCGGTGCAGGGGAGAGCCATAATGTGCCGGCAATTGCACTGCCAGCGCACCTCCTGGCTTAAGAAAACGCATCAGCCGAGGAAAGACTGTCGTGTGATCCCGCACCCACTGCAAGACGGCGTTCGAAAAAATCAGATCGTACTTCTCTTCCGGCTCCCACGTAGTGATATCTGCTTGAAACCAGTTAATCTCTGCGTTCGAAGCCCGCGCGGTCTCCAGCATCTCAGTGGAACTGTCCAGACCGCTGAGATCGGCATCGGAAAAGCGCGACGCCAATACAGCGGTACTATTACCGGGGCCACAGCCGACATCGATCATTCGCTCGGGCATTTCCAGTCGCACGCGGGCCGCCAGATCGATGGCGGGTTGGGTCCGTTCCCGTTGAAATTTCAAATATTGATCCGCATCCCAGACAGGCATCCCAGTGCTCCCTCATGCAACCATTTTCCCTTCTTATACTACGTTCATAACAGACGACAATTCCAAAAGAAAGCAGGTTCACTCGCTGTGAATTCAAGTATTGTCTCATGTTCTCGTCATATTTTCATTGTTTCAACTCGTGACTCGGGCAGCCATCAAGAACCGCTCGAATTTTCTGAGACAATATCCCCATCTTCGCCGGTTTTTGAATCACTTCGATCTGATCTTCACCCATTGAGTCAGGAATGTCCCCGGTCAGACCAGACAAATAGATCACCTTCATTTCAGGATCCCGTTGAGTCAATTCTTGTGCCAGTTGTTGGCCATTCATTTCCGGCATATTAAAATCTGTCAGTAACAAAGAAATCTTCCCGTCATATGAAGTGGCTGCCAGAATCGCTTCCTGCGGACCTGCTGCTTTGATGACATCGTAGCCTGAAGCTTCAAGCAGAGCAGAGACCGCGGTCAATACCATCGTTTCATCATCACAGACCAGGATCGTCTCGCCTCCCCCCACCGCATGTTTCTTTATAGAAGAGGCAACAGTGCTATCATTTTTTACTGTTTTCCCTTGATTCTGAGGCAGGTAAATTCGAAACTCAGTTCCTTCTCCTAACTGACTCTCGACGGAAATAAAGCCACCCAAATTGGAAATGTCACGAAACACCGTCGAAAGCCCCAGGCCAGTCCCCATGGCGGCAGGTTTGGTCGTGAAAAAAGGCTCGAAAATCTGTTCCACCGTTTCCGGAGACATTCCACAGCCGCTGTCCTTGACCGACACTTGCGAGTAGGAACCTGGCAACCTGTTTAATTCACTGGAAACGTGGTCTTCGGAATATTCAACGTTCCGCGTACTGATGGAAAGCGTCCCCCCCTCGGGCATGGCATCACGGGCATTGACCACCAGATTCATCAGAGCCTGTTCGATCTCCGCTTCGTCAGCCCAGACAGAATTTGTGTTTGGATCCAGATTCAGTTTGAGAGTAATCGTATCCCCCAGAATTCGTTGCAAGATGTTTCTGTTTTCCGAAATCAACCGATTCAGATCAAACCAGGCCGTATTCGGTATTTTCTTCCGACCGAAGGTGAGCATCTGCTTGACCAGTTCTGCTGCGCGTTCGCCTGACTTTTGAATATCCTGCAACGGCCCCTGAAAGGACTTGGGAATTTCGTTTTCCGGCGTCAGTAACATCAGTTCTGCATTTAAATTAATTCCCACGAGAATATTGTTGAATTCGTGAGCCACCCCGGCCGCTAACTGACCGATGGCTTGCATTTTCTGGCTATGTTGCAGCTGAATCTGCAGCTGTCTGTTGAGTTCCTGCGCCTGTTTCTGTTCGGTAATATCTTTGACCATCATCAGCAACAATGGTTCCTCGGCACTTTCGATCAACCAGGCTGAGCAATGGACGAATCGTTTCTCACCGCTTCTGATACGGAGTATGGTTTCCTGATCATGAACCAGGCCTTTTTGTTGCACGATTCTGACAATATTATCCCAGACCGCAGGATCAGCATACAAATTCAATTCATTGATTGCTTTTCCGATAATCTCATTTCGGTCGTACTGCGTGGTCTTCAGAAAAGACTCATTCACATCAATCAGTTTTTCAGTACTTAAATTGATAATCACTTTTCCCATCGGATTGAGATGGAACGCATTGGAAAAACGTGCTTCAGAAATCCGTAAAGCATTTTCGTTTTTTTTACGAGTGACTTCGTTTTGATAAGCCCTTATCAGCGTCCCGCCCGTGACGAGAAGTGGTTTAATAAAATTAACATGCTGTTCAGCGTATCCCACAGGCCGATTCGCAATGCCCGCGACTCCGATCAAATCCCCCTGAGAATAGATCGGCAGCGCCAGGAACGATTTCATCGCTTTAGCAGATTGGGGCAAGAGATCGCTGAGCCGCGGATCTTCGGCAGGCTGATTGGAAATCACCGCATCTCCAGTAGCGACCATGTGCTCTAACAGCATTTCCAGATTTAAAAATGCCCGTCCAGTAGAACTCTCGTCCGTCTGAAATTGCTGCAACTCATCATTACCGGATGTTTTCATCATCGCGCGTATTTTTAAACAGGAAGATCCCTGTTCACTCTGCACGACTTCTCCGATGAAACCATACTCGCTGTCGGAAGTCTTCAGTAAAGTCTGCAACAGATCTTCAAAGACTTTCTCGGGATTTGAATCGGCAATATATTGAGACAATAGCTTCCGAATGGATTCAATCAGATTGATCGAAGCGCGCAACTCCTCTTCATACAAGACCTGCTGCGTAATCTCAGTTCGTACTCCCGCGATTCCCCCTTCTGCCGTTTTTTGCTCAGAGATCCTTAGCCAGTGGCCATTTCCCAGCTTCTGCCGAAAGCTTCCTGGCGGATTCTGATGCTGTTTGACACGCTCTTGCACCCACTCTTCTTCGCGGCCCACCGCTTCTGCTATCTGCCCTCGGTAAGCGGAGATTCGAATATGATCTTCAAACCGTATGCCGGGCACCAGCAGGTCTGCACTCTCTTTATAAAACTCACGGTATTTGGAATTGCACATCACCAGACGGTCTTCGGCATCATACAGGGCAAATCCTTCGGTCAGAGATTCGATCGCCTCAGTCAGTTGGACACGCAACCGGTGCGATTCCTGTTCGCTTTTTTGCAGATTCTCTTCAAATCGGGCATGCTCGATGGCAATTGCTGCCAGATAGACCGCCTGCTCGATGAGTTGCTTGTGAAATTCACTCGGCTTACAGGGTTTTTGGTAATAGATTGCAAACGTTCCCAGCACGGAACCTGTTGACGAACGGATTGGTGCCGACCAGCAGGCGCGCAGATCATGTTTTAATGCCAGATGTTTGAAATCCTTCCATAATGGATCACTGGCGATGTCGGCGACCACAATTTGTTGATTTCGGTAAGCAGCAGCCCCGCACGACCCGACGTTCGGACCAATTTTCGTACCATCAATCTGGTTGATATAGTCCTCTGGTAATTGGGGAGCAGCACCGTGCCGGAGTCGGTTTTCAGCATCGAGTAACAGGATCGAGCAGATCATTTCCTGGCAGCTTGCTTCAAGATAGTCAACCAGAGTCGTCAGAGTCGCTTCGAGGGAGCCACCTTTGCTGATCAATTCAAGAATAATTTTGATATCAGGTAAAGCTTTGAATGTCTGTTGTTGAGAAAGCATCTCAACACCATTTTGATCCATCAATCTATTTTCCCATTTTAAAAATAGAAAACCCGGCTTGAGTGTTTTACCTCAATCATCCGTATTGGGTAATTCTCTTGACACTAAACCATCCCCATCTTCTCGCTTAGTCTGATAGATCATTCTAACTACAACTAATCAAACGCCAATAGCAAGTGACTCCCTTTTACGAAATGTGCCAAAGCCTGCGATGTAAGCAAATCAGAGCGTCATATTTCGGAACGGAGCAGGACCACTTCCTGGTTGAAACACGTCGTACAGAGACCATTACGCAATCTATCAGGCATTACCATTGGACTGGAACGGTTTTCAGTTCCGATACCGTTCCGTACTCTGACAGCCAGACTGTAAAAAAATCTTTTGTTTTCCTGACATCAGGCCCTAAGGTCTGTTTAAAATTTACTCCCCAGATCTTGATCGTTTTCATTTTGCCGTCGGGGTCCACTCTCATCGGTAGCTCGATCGCACGACAATCCAGCAGATGAAACTGTACCGGCTGACCTCCCAGGTCGGCATTGACTTTCACCAGGAAATTTCCCAATGCCTCAATCCCACGTTCCTCAATCTGCTTTTTAGTGGGCTTCACCCGTACTTCGTTCTTTCCCTGCTTCTTTGTTACCTCTGGAAATTCCAGCTTTAACAGGGAACAAAGCCACCGTTTATGCTTGGGCAGTGCATAGGAATCGAATTGATAACAATCAGGAACAATCAATTCTCCACGGGCGGTCACTGCAACGCGATAGCGAAAAGGAACTCCGGTAAAACCACCTCTCTCAGGCCAAAGTGACCAGATCACATTCCAACGGTATCCACTCTGCCTATGTGAAACGAGCTCCACTGCATCGAGTTTAAAACGATGATCCTGAGAGAAATGCTGACTAATCAAAGCCTTGACCGCTTTATCCGGCTCCGCAATTTTGAATGCTGTTTCCGCTGGAACCACAGTTTCGAGCAACTCGCGCGAATGTTCTGAATCGCTCCGTTTTTCTTTTGGACTGGCGAAGATCAGACTCTCTATCATGCATGACGATTGAGGATCTGCATCAGGAATCAGTTTATTGACAGACAGGTTGGGTCCGGGAAATAGTTTCCATCTCAACAGCATCGGATCAGGTCGGAGTTCCGGATCCCCCCAAAGATTCGAAAACGGACTCAGCACAATCACAGTCAGCACAATAAATCTACGCATAGATTAATTTCTGTCCCGTTCATCAAGAATCTGTAATCGAGAAACCGTACCGTCCGGAGTTACCCAAACCGTAAAAATGTCCGCGGGCGTTTGCGTTTCCTTTGCTTTCACGCTCTGGAAATTGACCGCCCAAACGTTCAAAAATGCAATCTTACCATCCGCCCCCATACTCCAGGGGAGCCGCGCAGACTGCACATTCACGAAACGAAACTGGAATGAATCGGCCTGGGATTTAGAGTGCAGCAGATCGATCATTTCTTGAAAAGCTTTTTTCCCCCGATCCTGAATTTCAGTTAAGCTGAGGCTGTGCTGACTTCTTGTTTTCTCTGTCCCCAACTTAAGAGTCGAACACAACCAGATCTTTGGAGCCTGTGTATGCCTGAACCGGGGATTGACCTCAGGATCTGGTTTCGGTCGCGGTAATTTTAATGAGACCGCGTCAATCAAATACCGTTTGTGAGGTATTGGTTTTCCTTCGGCAGAAACAAAAAGTTGGATCCGGGAAGGCGCTTCGATTAATCCACCGTAAATGGGGATCAGTTTCCAAGTCACCTCCCACCGAAATCCAGGATTATCTACCAATTCAGAATCGCCCAACGGAACCAGTCGCGCTTTCTGAAACTGGCAGGCAAGCTTCTGCTGACGTTGCTGATTGATCAGAGCCAGATACGCCGCATCCGGCTCAGATACCGCGACCACTTGGGCAACCGGAGCAACCGCTTCAAGTGGTATCGATTTCTGCTGCGGGTTCATCATGCTGTCTGAACAGGAAAAAATCACATGCCCCAGTTGAAACGTCTGCTCATCATTCGAACCAGAGACAAGCTCGTGCTGCCAGTGAAACGACGCGGGAAACTGATTCCAGTCACGAAATTCTGGGGGAGTTTGTGCAACGGAAGCGGATTCCCAAATACACAACACAACCGGAACCAGAAGGAATCTCATAAATCAAACCTGATTTCTACTAAAAAAG
Organism: Gimesia alba; assembly: GCF_007744675.1. Taxonomy (NCBI): domain Bacteria; kingdom Pseudomonadati; phylum Planctomycetota; class Planctomycetia; order Planctomycetales; family Planctomycetaceae; genus Gimesia; species Gimesia alba. Next base: position 3,636,499 of record NZ_CP036269.1, on the reverse strand, counting down.
TAAGCAGGTCAGTGTAATTCAGACTGCCTGAGCCGAACCAGCAGACTGCTGAGACCCTTTGAGCCGAACAGAAGAAACAGGCCCACCACCAGTTTGCAAAACAGCCCAAAGATCTGTGCTTTGAATTGCACAGGCATCTGAGAAAGATGGCTCATATTTTCCCACTGGGTCATCTGAAACACGACGCTTCCGACTTCAGGTATCGTCAACGACAATACTAAAAGACCAATCCCGGAAAAGATCACCGACTGAACCTGCAGCGCCGTCATCGAACTCAGACCGTTGTCGATCGTGGTTCCGGGCAAGAGATGATTGACAATTTTCGCCGCCCCAAACCAGAGCAGGCAACCCGCGAGGACATAAAACACAAACGGCACCAGTTGGTAAAAGATCAGACTGGATTCAGGAAACGTGGATTCGACCTGATCTGTCTTCCAGAACGCAAAGAACAGCGTAAACGTGGAGACGGCATAGATTGCATTCACAATATAAAACAGCCCCAACAGTCGGCAGCCGATAAAGGCGATTTCTTCTTTTTTCATTAGTCCTAAGTCCTATCGAAAAGGTCCAAGTTCTATGGTTTCGATTAATTTAACAGATTCGTGCCGCTTCATGAACGGCGATCGTTTCAGACAGGTCACGAAAGGTTTTTAGATCACCAAAATAAACATACGTGGGCCCCAATGCAGGGAAACAGAAGATACGAACGAGCAACAGCAGACAAAGGATCAAAGGAAAAAACAGAATCAGGGGATCGATCATCCCTAAGACCAGTCCCAGTACGAACATACCAGCACCGATCGTAATGCAGGCTGTTTCCAGCGTCTGGCCGGGTGTTCTCACAAACCGGCATGGAGGCAATGCTCCTGGAGCCAGCATGGTAAAGTCGCCCCAGAAGAGCTCCCAGTGCTGCCGTGCATACTCTTCCAGAGAGGTGGAGGGCCGAATCTCCGATACATCGACACCCGCTTCCTGCAGCATTGCGCGAATCGTGAGAAAGACCGAAGCAGGGCGGCACGGTTTTCCGAAAAAACTTCGCTCGCGAATGACGGGGGCTCGCGCATGCCGTGCAATCAATTGGCAGACCCCAGCCAGTGTTTTTTTCCCGACAGGAGACAAAACGGCTTTCCATTCCTTCCGTGGAATCGATAACCCCCAGATGTTATTCATCCTGTGCGCCACGCTGCTCCAGGTCAAAAAATCATCATCAAAAAACCAGTCCTCAATCGTCGTTGCCAAAGTCAAAAGTTCCGGGGGCTCTCTCAGATAATTCGCCTCATAATCCTGTCGATTCCACTCATTGAAAACAGCCAGCACATATTCCGGCGTGACCGGTTGTTTTAGAATGGTTGAATCCTCTTCCATCATCTGACCTCATTCAAAGTTTATAAGTTCGTCCAAGCGATTCAGGACTGAAATACCGCACGCGAAGCAAGCAGATTTGAGAGATCCCGAAAGGTGCGTAGATCACCAAATTCGACATCGACCGGTGGAGCTTTCTCATCCCCCACTGTAATCAGAATCAAAAACAGGTAGATCGATACCATACACCCAAATAAACCCGGGTATGAATCGGGATGAAAAAAAGTATAAAAATAAGCCAACAACACGGGAATCCCCCAGATGTCGCGGATAAATTGCCGAAGAAATTTGCTGCCTTCGTCGATCTCCACGTCCGGCAGAGAACCGGGTGCCAGCCGGGCAATCGGCCCCAGGAACGTCTCCGTGTAATGGCGAGTAAATTCTTTCAACGGGGTTGATGGAGCTATCTGTTTCACATCGACCCCCGCATCCTGCAACAGAGAACGAACTGTCAGAAACACCGACGCCGGCTGGCAGGGTTTACCACAGAATGAAACCAGCGGAATCCGCGGCAACGAGATCAGCGAGGCGATGACTTCGCAAAAATCGCGCGCCGTTTTTATTTCTCGACATCCCAGTGCGTCCCTCCATTCAACATATTCGAAACCAAACCATTCCATAGGATAAAAGTAGATATTCATATCATCGATTAGATCACAAGCTTCGTAAAGCATTTCCACCGGAGAATCCAAGGTCAACGGCACCACTTTTGGAGGTTGACAGTACGCTTTACCCCATTCCTGCCGCGACTTCTCCCGTAAAACTGCCAGTACATACTCCGGCGTCGCCGGGACTTCTATGAGTGGGGAAGGAGCAACCACATTCACACCTTTGATTCATTTTTTGACTGAGGTGATTTCCAACCCCATTTCCAGATTACCACGATGGCCGCAACCAGCGCCAGTACAAAACTTGCTGCAACGATCACCAGAATCATGGTGATCTTTTTTACCGGATCCTGTGGAAATTTTGCGTTACTCACTTCCAGAATGGGTTGTTTGTAGTATTTCACTCCATACTCTCGGTCTAAGTTTTTTCCAGCCGCTGCCCAGGCGATTTCGTCGGCTTCAATTTGCCTAAAGAATTGGTCGGCCTGTTCGATCTCCTGCTGCAGTTCTTCTTCAAGTTGATTTAGATTCCTGGCAACCTGTAGATCCAGAATCTGTTTCGCCCGCTCTCGGTAAAGGGTTTTGGCAGGTTCACTCGCGACTTCATAAGAGGCCTTCAGGTAAGCCCGGGCTGCCAGCATTTTGGAATCCTCTTGCCAATGAACGGCAACCATCAAATCTCCTAGTGCTTCCAGCAAGATCGGTGAGCGATAATTCCCAAACCGCATCATTCCCAATATGCCCTTGGTCGCTTTCTGAATTTCCTCGTCCTCGTCTGCTTGCTTAATATTCTGCTGTTTGACCAGAAACGCAGCAAAGCCGATCGGCCCCGGCCCATAGTCCTGGCTCAAAGGTAAGGTCACACCGGCAGCACGTTTCTGAATGACATATTCCACCAGCAGTTTCTGATAGACTTCACGGCCAAAATGCGCATCCGGGTTCATCTCGATCGCACGATTGATATGCGGCACTCCCTCTTCCAGGCGACCTGCATGAATCAGAAACGTCCCCAGATTTGCTTCCGATTCATAACGTCGCTCTTCAGGCCAGCGATCGATTTTTTCCTCTATCGTTTCGATGGCTTTCTCATGCTGCCCCAGCTTGTCACAGGCAACCGCCAGATCGTCGTACTCGGCGGGTGTGCGTTTATCTGGCGCTTTCTTGCTGCGATCCACAATCCGCCACTCATAGTACGCATCGGAGTGCCTCAGAAAATGACCGGTAATCAGTTCCTGAGCATAGGGAAACCGTTGCCGTTCCATCTCGAGCGTATCGTAGTCCCACATGCAGGCCAGACAATGCCTCGGCATGATCAGTGAGCACGTCATCAAGAAAATGAATATGTTTCGCATAAGGAATTGACCCTGACTGGCGACGACTTTGTCTAAATATCGTTTGTCTACTATCACAGCCGCGAGCCGGAAAGTCAATATGGATCCCTTCAGACTGGGCCTGCACCGAACTTACGACATTCTCAAATGCAGCGGTAGTCAGGTCATCAAACATCGGCTTCACAAAAGGGACAGTGGCTCAATAAACCATCGGCGTAAGCGAGGAGACGGTTACTGTGGCGTTTCATTCCCAACAGGTTTGGGGGCTTCTGTCGGTGTTTGTTTTTTCTCAGTAGGCGTCGGCTCTTCAGCCCCAGCAGGCGTTGGCGACGGTGGTAGCGTTGTGTTCGGCTCAGTCGGGACGGTTGTTACAGGAGGTGCTTCTGCCGGAGGATTGGGAGCGGGTTTCGCAGGAAGCTCGCTGGAACCGAAATAATATCCGACAATCGTACCGAAGATCCCGATCAGAATAATTAAGACTTCCTTGGCCTTATCCAGTTGATCCTTGCGAATGGCAACGACGGCCAGAATCCCCGCAATCGCCATCGTGCCCATGCAGAACACAACCGTAATCATGCTCCGCGCATTGGCCGGATTGTCTCCCAGGAATCCCATCAACCAGAACAGTCCGGCCACAGGCAACCCCACGGCGGCAATCACAATATACAACAACACCACCCGTGCTCCGCCTGACGACTTCGTATAGACTTCGGCCAGTGAAATGACTTTGGGAACGCGGAGCGGCACATTTTGTTCCAGCGCTTCGACTCGCTCCGGAATTGCGGTAAATTCTTCCGTTTGGATCGCCGTTTCCAACGCTTCGACACGCTCGCGGAGTTCTGCAATCTGTTCTTCCGGAGTCGACATAATCGTTGTCCTCGCTCAAAGATTGTGAATCAGTCTCAATGATGATCGATATCCGACTAGTGCCTGTGCTTAAACTATCAATACAAGACTCCCAGTTCAAGGATTTTCTTTGAATCAGAAGAGGACTCACTCTATCCCGCCCCTCGATCCTCCGAAGGGGGATGTCCCAGCACTTGCCGATATTGAGCTGAGAACTGAAAGACACTCGCAAAGCCCAGCAGGTGCGCGGCTTCGCCCACGCGCAGACCTTCCTGCTGCATCAGTCGCTGCGCAAATTCCATCCGCGCCCGCCTGAGATACTGTTTGGGACTCATTCCCAGTTGGGTCCGAAACAGCCGTCGCAGGTGAGGCTCCGAGAGCCCCGCTGTTTCTGCCAGTTCAGAGATCCGATGATTTCGATCTGGTGCAGCTTCGATCAGACGCTTCACCTTCTGCAAACGTTCATCGAGCGGGGGACCTACGTCTTGCTCCACCTCGGGAAACATCAGCCTTACCGCTGCTGCCAGCAGACAACCGTCCGGGTCGCCCCGTTGCACGTGGATCGTTTTTAACAAAGCAATTAGAGCCGCCCGCTGCGGGTCCTGCTCCTGAAACTCAACAGCCCGCCAATCCGTCAGCCGTTCTGAAGACTGAAATTCCACAAACAGATATGAGACTGGCTCCCGCGTCGAATAGCGGTTCTCACGCAATCCGGGTGAAAGCAGTCCCAGCCAGCCGGGCTGTACCTGAAACTCTTCTCCCGAGATCCGAAACTCACCGTGTCCCGTCTCCACATATAGAAACCGGTGATGGCCAATCCGCCGGGGTCGGAGGTGCAGTTCCTGATGAAAGCGTACCCGGTTACTGGAGATATAGTGCAATGGCTGTCCCATAGAAGAATCTTTCCAATGATCGTTTTTGACAAATAAATAAACGATTCCGACATTCCTTGCAAGCGAGGCGCTCGCTAGGATGATTCATTATGACAAATGCGCTCCTCGCTAACTCGGTTCACTTTCGCCCGCTTGATCTGGCAGCGATCGTCGTCTATCTGACCCTGATGGCGGGCATGGGGCTCTGGTTTTCGCGCCGCAATCAATCGACCGAACACTATTTTCTCGGCGATCGCAACTTTCCCGGCTGGGCCATCGGCCTCTCCATGCTGGGCACCTCAATCAGCTCGGTCACCTTCCTCGCATTCCCGGCGGCTGCATTTGCCCTCGACTGGCGCCAGCTGATTTCCAATCTAACGCTCCCTCTGGTCGCCGTTCTGGCGATTATTGTCTTCATCCCGTTTTTCCGTCGCGGCAATACCACCAGCGCGTTCGAATATCTCGGCGATCGCTTTGGCACTGTTCCACGACTATACGGCACACTCAGCTTCATTCTGCTGCAACTGATCCGCCTGGGAAAGGTCCTGTTTCTGGTTTCGATCCCAGTCAGCCTGCTCACCGGCTGGGACATTCGGCTGGTCATCATGGGCGTGGGTATCTTCATCTCGTTCTACACCATCGCCGGCGGAATTGAAGCGGTCATCTGGACCGACGTCATTCAAACCATCGTCCTCTGGCTGGGCGGCATCCTCTGTTTCACCATCATCGTACTACAACTTCCCGGCGGACTGGGGCAGGTCTTCGAAGTCGGCGCGGTTCAAGGCAAATTCAACGTCGGCTCGTTCGACTTCAATCTCACCGAACGCACCTTCTGGACCGTCGCTCTATTAGGCATCATCAACTGGCTCACAATTTACTCCAGCGATCAGAATGTCGTCCAGCGTTTCATCGCCGCCCGCAGTCTTCGTGAAGCTCGCAAAGCAACCACCCTGTATTCGATCTTAGCCGTTTTCACCTGGTCCTTTTTCTTCCTGATCGGCACCTGCGTGTTTGTCTTCTACCAGATCCATCCCGACCCCGCAGTCAAAGAACTCCAGGCAGACGAAATCTTTCCCTGGTTCATCCTGACGCAGGTTCCCGCGGGGCTGGCCGGTCTGGTGATTTCCGGCGTGATGGCCGCCGCCATGTCGAGCCTCGATTCTTCCATCAACTCCATTTCGACCGTCATGACCGTCGACTTACTCAAACCCTGGCTCGCACCGGGTCGCGATGATCGCTTCTATCTGCGAATGGCACGTCTGATCGCCGTCTTCGCTTCCACCCTGATGATCGCGGGGGCGATTTTCTTCAGTTCCATCGAAAAGGAGAGTATGAACGATCTGAGCTGGATCATCGCGTCCGTCTTCGGCGGCTGTCTGCTGGGCCTGTTTATGCTCGGCTTCTTCACCCGCCGCATTGATAATACCGCTGCTATCATCGGCCTGGCCGGCGCGATTGTCGTCAATCTCTATCTCGGCCTCAGCACCGGCGGCTGGCTGCCGGAACACTGGACGCTCCCCATTCATTCCTACTGGGTCGGAATTCTCGTCAATCTGGCGTTTATCTTCATCGCTATTGTCGTGAGCCTCTTCCGCGGTGCCAATCCGCGTGAATTACAGGGCCTGACGGTCTGGACTCTGAAGGAGCAACCATGAACGCACCACTCCAGACCGACATCGCAATTTTCGGCGGAACCCCCGGCGGCATTGCAGCAGCCATCGCAGCCGCCCGACTCGGTCGAGATGTTTTATTGATCGAACCACAGACCCACATCGGCGGCATGTCGACCAGCGGTCTCGGCAAAAGTGACGTCGAACGCCGCGACCTCATCGGCGGCCTGTTCCAGGAATTCACAGAGCGCATCCAAGAATACTATCACAACCAATATGGAACCGATTCGGAAAATGCATCCCTCTGTCAGAATGGCTATTATTTCGAACCATCGGTCGCTGAGCTTATCTTTCACGAAATGCTGGCAGCCGAACCGCAGATTACGTTACTTACGAACCACCGTCTTCACTCCGCAACAACCAGTGACAACCGACTGACAGAAATTACCGTTTCTGAAAACGAAATGGAGGAACGGAAAAGCATCCAGGCCCAAACCTTCATCGATGCGACTTACGAAGGCGATCTGCTCGCTGCCGCCGGAGCCGCATTTCGACTGGGACGCGAAGCACGTGATGAGTTCCACGAACCGCACGCCGGTGAAATCTATTTTGACTTCCAACAACAGACGTTTCTTCCAAACAGCACGGGCAGGGGAGACGATCGGCTGCCCGCTTATACGTATCGACTCTGCCTGACGACCAATCCCACGAATGCGGCCCCGCTGACCGAGCCGCCCGCTGATTACGACCGTGCTCATTATCTGGGATACTTCGACGATCTCGCCGCAGGCCGACTGGCGGGACCGACCTCATTTAAACCGGGCCGCGGTTATGAACCGGCTCACTTTAATACTCTGGTTCGGGCTCTGAGTGTTACGCCGCTCCCGAATCAGAAAACCGACGTGAATATCAACCCGCGCCCGCTCGGCTTTCCGTTTCCCGAAGAAAACCGCGATTATGTGACCGGCGATGCCACGACCCGCGACGCTATCTGCAAACGCATTCGCAATCTGACGCTGGGACTGCTCTGGTTCCTGCAACATGACGAACAGATTCCCACCGATCAACGGGAACTCGCTCAGCGATATCATCTGCCGAAAGATGAATTCGCCGACAATAATCACTTTCCATACCAGCTTTATATCCGCGAAGCACGCCGGCTGGTGGGGGAATTCACGCTCACCGAACGACACATTACGCATCAGCCGGAGCAAGGGGTTGACGCGCGGGAAACAGAAACATTTCCCGATACGATCGCCATCGGTGAATTTCCGATCGACAGTTTTCCCTGTCGCAAGCGACAACCGGGTGATACGATCGTGCTCGAAGGTTATCTCGGTATGCTCGATCACATCACGCGGCCTTATGAAATCCCGTATCGAATTATGATTCCGCAAACGATTGACGGACTGATTGTGCCCGTCGCCGCTTCCACCACACACGTCGCCTTTTCCTCGATCCGCATGGAACCGACGTGGATGGCGCTTGGGCAAGCCGCCGGTGTCGCCGCCCATCAGGCAATGCAACACCAATGCCCCCTGCGAAACGTCCCCATCCAAGAATTACAAACCCAACTGGCCCAGGACGGCCAGATCCTGAAACATCAGCCTGCAATTTCCCAATAAAGGAATCCAACCCATGAGAACACTTTTAATTGCATTTACCTTCCTGTTGTTAATCGCCCCCGCCTATGCCGCCGATAAAACCAACTCGCCGGTTCCCGTGCTCAATCTCCCTGGTTCCGGTACCGATACAAGTGCCATCGATTATTCAAAACTGCCTGTCCTCAAAGGCCAGCATGCGATCGTCAACCCCGCGGCACTCGGACCTTATCCGAAGAAATCAGACAAAGTCGACCTGCGCGACTTGCGACTCAACCTGCATAACTACCTGATCTATCACGACGGCAAATTCTGGTGTATCTGGAGCGACGGTCCGCGGATTGAAGATGAACCGACACAGGAAATCAAATACGCCACCAGCACCGATGGCCTGCACTGGAGCAAAGCCCAATCGGTCACTGGCACACCTGAAAAACCCAACGCCTTTATCGCCCGCGGGCTCTGGATTCGCGATGGTAAACTGCTGGCACTGGCAGCAAAGTACCAGGGCCACGGTGCCTTCGGCCCGCCGGACAAAAAGCACCTGGAACTGGTCGCCTATCGCTGGGAACCCGCACAGGACAAATGGGTTTTCGAGGGAAAGCTGTATGACAACGCGATCAACAATTTCCCGCCACAGAAACTTCCGTCGGATAACTGGATTCTGACCCGCCGCGATTCCCGGTTCAACGTCAGCGTGCTGATCGGCGGCGTGAAAGCGCTCGACGACTGGCAGTCCTTCCCCGTGGTCGGCGTCAAACAGGTCAAAGGCTTCCGGCCCGATGAACCGATTTTCTGGGTCCTGCCCGACAACAGCCTGTATGCACTCTTCCGCGATAACGGTGGCTCACAACGCTTGTTCTTCTCAACTTCCAGCGATGAGGGACGTACCTGGGCTCCCCCGGTCCTCTCCAATTTTCCCAACGCCAGCAGCAAGCTGTTTTCACTCGCGACCAGTCACAGCTATCGAGTGCTCGTGCTCAACGCACATCCCGCCGTTAACCGCCGCGAACTCTATCTGGCGGTCAGTCCCGACAACAAAACCTTCACCCGCCTGGCGAAACTGGAGATTCCCTCACCAGCAGAGTTACCCGAAGCAGTTACCACTCTCAAAAAGAAATTCAGTGCAGGTATCGCCAGCCTGCAATACCCGCATGTCATCGAGCACGATGGTTATCTCTACATCGCATTGTCGCGAGGCAAAGTTCAGACCGAAGTCTTTCGTGTGAAGCTGTCTGATATTGACGAACTTCTCAAATCAAACGAGAGCTGACCAATCAGCAGAACAGACAATGCCCGCCGAGCAGACAGTCAATCCCGTCGGTTGCCAGATGCCACAAGCAGCCGACGGCGACCGCCCGCCATCGCCAGGAGGGAATCAACAACAAGCCTGCATACACGGCGGCCGCCCACCAGGTATGCAGGGGATGAAAGCCCAGGCTGCAACGGTGGGGATCAAAAATCGGATCGGCCAGCAGGTGATCGACGTCGATCAGCATTGTCGCCAGCATAATCAGCCCCGCCTGTACCCAGTGTTCTTTCCAAAACAGCCGCGCAATCAGAAACGGAACGAGCAGGTGACACGAATAATGAATCAGATGCCTCACAACATCTGGTACAGCTTCCATTCTCTCAGTGAATCCTTAAATCGGTTTACTTTATGAAATCGATAATCTCTTGAGCTTTACGGTCCCATATGAAGAATGAGGACTCACCTAAGAATAAACTACTTCGCATCATAGCCGGGCAGGAACTTGACCACAAACACGCCTTTTCCTTGTTCTTCATGACTCCAGCGCATCATTTCGGTCATGCAGTCCATCAATCGATCGTAGTCACCCACAACATAGGTCGACGTCGAACCTGGTGTCACTCGCAGATCGGAATAACTCTGCAGTTTAGAAATGAATTCCTTGATCAAAGGTTTATAGTTTTCCTGGAGCGGATACATGCTGATTTCGGCGGTACTGATCATCGTTGGAATCTCCTTATCATTGAATCCTGGAATCCTGATTTATGACTCAGTTATCTTGATCGTATCAGACAGAAACCGGCTGTCAATCAGAGACTCAGAACGCGATAGAGGCAGCTCTACCTTTTTCACGCGCTCTCATCGTCCTGGAGCAAGACTGCACGACGCGCGGGTGTGACGTATTCACAATCATCTTTACCAGGAACCAGTTCCACGCCTGACTCCTGCAGAAAACGGACAAATGCCATTCCTAATTCTGTGATGGATTCTTTCGGCCCCGCATGACCGATCAAATACAATCCATCATCCCGATAACCAGGAATTGGCTCTGACAACTTGACTGCAGGAGAATGATACCACAACACTACATGCCAGTCATTTTGATCAGAACCGCTGAGCGCCGTCGCCTGTCCCGTGCGCCAGTCGATCGATTCGATCAAACCTATTGCAACTTGCAGATAATAAAAGTCCTGCCCGAAGAGCGAATATCCGACCTGGAGACTGTTCTCATTTTTAGAGCCTGGTTCAATCCGCACAAAATGAGTTTTTGAAAATGCACCAAGTCGATTGATGAAATATTGACGAACGCCCCCTTCGAACCACAGGTTGGATCCGATCACAAACAGAACCAGCATCAGCCAGCAGAGACTTGCCAGTACCGTCAGTATGGGAATCTGGCGTATCTGCATCAGGTTCCTCAGCACAATTACCAGCAGTCCCACTCCCAGCGAATAGCCGATTAAGGACAGCACCGCTGTCCCGGGGGCGGGCAGGCGAAACTCATGCATCTGGCCTGAATGGGAATCGACCTGTGTCATTCACACACCTGATTTCGTTCGGCTGTTAAAACGAAACTGATTTCACGTCGCACTCTGCTGGGGTGAGACTCCAGGAATGCCGGAAATCTACAACGGTATTTACGTAATAGTCTAAAATATTTTCCCCCACTGGTAAGACGAAGCCAAGTCATTAGCAGTAAAGCTTTTCCCTCCACCTGCTTCATATTACGCAAGTCACAACGAGATTACCGGTTACGTTGAGTGTACCAAGATTAGACTCCGCGACTGGGGGATTTCCCCCATATTGAACTAATTTTACCCGGTGTTCATGTCGATAGTAAGCTACTAATGAAGTGGCAACATAATTTTCGTAAGTCTTGCCAGCAGGCACTTTATCAAAACACTTACATCAACCCATCTAATAAAGATTTACCGATAAGAGAGATTAGAATGATTGTCCGGAAAGAGAAAGCCTTTACTGCTGTAACAGGAGCAGGTGAAACAGTCCACATTACCAGTTACAAAAAAGTCCGTCATGAGTATGACCTGCGAGTCGGATTTTATGAAGTGGAAGATAATAGCAGATTCCTGCTGGATGAGAGCGGCAGACCCGTCAATTGTATCGAAAAAGGGAATTACCAAATCATTGATGGCGACGTCCTGATAGACGCCGTCTCTGCCGATCCCCAAGCTCTGTAATTCGAACAGATTTGCGACCTTGAAATGACCGGGTGAGTTCTCTTGCCCGGTCATTTTTCTTACTTCATCGATTCGCTCACTCCCCAGCCTGGCATTCTCTGCTGGTGCGTTCGCTCATTTCGCGGTCTTGTTAGTAGACCTGAAGACTTTGCATGTCCCCATCACGACCTTTACCAGAGCATTCCTGTTTAATTCTGGACCAGAATTATTTTTTATTACGATAATTAAACATTGCGTGATACTCTACATATCTTGAAAGATAACAAAATATAGCGGGCTGCTTTTTTCGTCGAAAACTCTTTTGGCATCGAAATCAATTATTTGGATCCATCAATGAAACGGTACTCGAAATGAATGAACCAGCTGCGGTCAAAGACAAAGTGTCAACGAAATCGTGGATTCTTGCCAACAAAGTGAAGCTGCTGGGTGGTATTATCGTTGCAACATTCTCAATTTTTTTCATCACGATATCAAATCGAGTAGCCTCTAAACATCGGGCAGTCGCTCATCTCAGACCGATTTTCCTCGCAACCATCAATTACAGTTCGGGTGCGGCAGCGAATTTGCCGTTGGGTGGCACGACCGATCTAAATGGAAATCCACAACATGGCTGGATGACAGCCATTCTGCCTTTTACAGAGCGACGCGAACTGGCAGAACAGATTGACTATGATAAGCCATGGACCGCTCCTGAAAACAAACCTGTTTTTCAAACCAGCGTACCCCCGTATCTCAATCCTGATATTCACGAACCAACAACAAATCCAGCAGGGTATGCACTGGCTCACTACACGGCAAATTCACGCGTATTGGGAATCAACAAGTCTTCGAATATCGCCACAATCAGTGCGGCGGGCCTGATGCAAAGTACGATTCTCCTGGGTGAAATCAACGCAAACTTTCCCGCCTGGGGATCGGCCAATAACCTGCGCGACCCTGCGCAGGGACTTGACGGCGGCCCTGACCGTTTTGGCAGTCCTTCAGGGGAAGGGGCAACCGTCATTTTTGTCGACGGCAGTGGGAAGTTCCTGAACAAGAATATTGATCCCGCTATCCTCAAAGCCATCAGCAACCCCACCGGCAGAGGCCCCGTCTCCCCGAATGCGTATTGACAGGTTGACAGGATGAATCGCTACAAGCCACGCAGACAATGAATCTGTATCATGGTAGGGTATAGATCAACACGAAATGACATCAGGAATTCCGATTGATGAAAATCACACGCACAAACCTCAATGACGCAGTCGAAGAAGGTATCCTGACCTCTGATCAATCCGAGCGTCTGCTTGAATTTCTGAAAAGCCGGCCCAGCGTCGGACCAGAGTTCGACTTTGCCCACCTGCTTTATTATCTGGGTGGACTCATCGCCATTGGCGCCATGACACTATTCATGAATCTTGGTTGGGAATCATTCGGAGGGTGGGGCATCGTTACCATTTCCCTAATCTATGCAATCCTGGGGCTGACTCTTTCCAATCGATTTCAACAGAAAGGATATACTATACCCGCCGGGATCTGCGCCACATTTGTCGTCGCTTTGACTCCCCTGGCGATTTACGGGGTGGAGCTGGCACTGGGACTCTGGCCGAAGGACACTGAATATCGTGAATATCATCGCTACATCAGATGGTATTGGCTTTATATGGAGATTGGCACTTTAGTCGTCGCGGCGATCATTGCCCGGTTTTATAAATATCCATTTTTATTAATGCCCGTCGCCGTTACCCTTTGGTATTTGTCAATGGATCTGGCCGTCATGCTCATCAGTGACAGCTCCGAATTTGATGTTCGCTCGACCGTCTCCATGTGTGTGGGAGCGGCAATGATCGGCCTGGCATTGGTGGTTGATTTGCGGTCGAGAAAAACAGGAGATTATGCATTCTGGCTCTATCTCTTTGGTGTCATGGCATTCTGGGGTGGTCTGACTGTAAGAAATTCAGACGGCGAACTAGCGAAGTTTGTCTCTTTGTGTATTAACCTGTTGTTGATGGGCGTAGGCATCATTCTGGTCAGACGGGTTTTTGTCGTTTTTGGTGCCATCGGCTGCACATTCTATTTAGGTCACCTCGCCTACAATGTATTTGAAAGCAGTTGGTTGTTTCCGATTATCTTATCCTTATTTGGCTTATTGATCATCTATCTGGGTATAATCTGGCAAAAAAATGAGCAAGCCTTAACCCGGAAAGCGCGCAGCATCTTACCCACTCAACTACGAGAATTATTAGAATCGAAGGATCGGTAACAAAACTAAGCCCCGTATTTGTCTCTCGAAATAAGAAACACCGGTGAAATGAACCAGGCAGATCCGTTAACATTTACCGACGAGCTGCTGTCCCGCCAACCGCCGCGAGGAATTGATGTCGACACCACACTCGCCCACTTCGCCATCATCACCTGTCTGATCGATCCCGAACTGGTCCGGCCAGAGATTCACTCCCGTTTCCATCTGGATCTCATTGAGCACGAAGGGCATGAATGGGCGTTGCTCTCCGTTGTCCCGTTTGTCGATCAGGATTTTCGCTTTATCAACGTCCCCTGGCCGAAGTGGCGTTTCGGACAGACCAACTATCGCGTTTACGTGACTGATTCCGAAACCGGCGAGCACGTTGTCTGGTTTATCGGCACTTCGCTCGATTCCTGGACTGTTTCCATCCCGCATTATCTCTGGAAGCTGCCCTGGCATCGCGCCCGGATTCAATTCGACTGTGCGTTCGACGCCGCCACAAAACGCTACACAACCTACCGCATGCAAACCACCAACAGCTGGGCCGATGCGGAAGTGGAACTCACCGATACCGGCCAGACTCCAACCGAACTCATCGGCTTTGACGATCTCGAAACCGGACTGGTGATTTTGACGCATCCGCGGAAAGGCTTTTATCACCGTCGGGACGGCAGGCTCGGTTCCTACTCCATCTGGCACGATCGCCTGCAAACCACCGTCGGAGATGTAAAAACCGCCCGCTTTCAGTTGCTCGAAAAAATGGGAATGGTTCCAGCAGGGGAGTCACCACAGATTCACAGCGTCCTGCTCCAGAACCAGACCGAATTCACAATCTATCTGCCACCCAAAGTTGTGGCATCATCCTATCTGCCACCCAAAGTTGTGGCATCATCACCGGATTGATATCCGTCTGACACCATACTTCCGCAAACCAAATTAGAGCCAGCAATTGATTCTAAGATGGTACTTTAAACCTTACCCAAGCTTCAGAACAGGGCAGGGGATCAGAGTGTAACCCAGCTCAATGCGAAGAGGAAGACGACAATCAGCAGTAGCGTTACCACAAGTATGATGATCAAGGTACGACCATTCACTTTCTGCCCCGGCACCTGAGGTGCTTCCTTCCAGATTTTCAAAAAGTAGAGCGGTCCCGTGATCAGGCAACCGATATAAAGCATGATTTTCCTCGACAGGGTGATCTCAGAAAAGTCCTTTTTACGGGAAGCCCATTGGATCTGTTCTTCAAACGCTGCTTTTCCCATTGTCGACTCGAGCCGACTTCGCGTCTCGGGATCGTTCGCTTTGATTAAGAGATCATTGATAAATCGATGTAAACCAGGGTGCAGCCTCAGTAAAACCCGCGCGGCAATCCATCCGGATAATGTCCAAAACAGAATGAAATCTTGAACATAACCGGGGATCTGAATGGAAAACAGTTGTTCGAGGGGCCAGAAGAAGGTTGTCGTAATGCCTCGATAGAACTGCAAAATTTTACTGAAAACGTCAGAGAGCCCCAGTTTAAACAGGCCAACGCAGAAGGCAAACAGTGCAAACGCATTCAACACCAGTCCCAGATCAGTTTGCCAATCCCGCAAACACTCGCGAGCAACAACAGCATACTCCCGCAAAGGCTGAGGCAACACATTCAGCCAACGCGTTTTCTGATTCGCATCCGGGTCGTCTTGTGATGAGTTTATCGTCATCAATGTCTCACTAGATCAACTTGGGAACAACATACCTTTCCATCAATCTCCCCAAGCGTACCAACCCCAGGTAGTCTGTCAAGAAACCTGATCATTGATTACATCAAGAACTGTTCCTTGATAAACGCACCGATGAATGTGGCTCCTCATTGATTAAATGAATCTGTTTATCATTTCTGCTAACGGGCTTTAAAAGAGATCACCAGGACATCCTACCTGAATCATGTTGTCTTTGATATAATTCGCAATCGACATGAGACAGGATCTGTAGAAATCCTTCATTCGCAATCATCAGTCGCTGGAAAGTAGAAAGAGGCCACTTTGACAGAACAGTCCGAACCACCATTGGAGATGGTGTTCTCATTTTATGAGAGTATCCAACGTAAGGGGCCCGGCAGTGAGGCTTCGACTTTGAAAGCATTTTCCCTGCTGAATGATCTACCAGCCACACCGCGTATCGTCGAATTCGGATGCGGCGCGGGGGTCGCGACGCTTCCCCTGGCGCGAAGTTCCCGCGGTCACTTGACGGCCGTCGACATTCACCAGCCCTTTCTCGATGAACTGCAAGCCACCGCGGCACATGAAGGACTGGCAGATCGGATCACGACCGTTCAAGCCGACATGGGCAATCCACCGTTTCCCAACAACACTTTCGATTTGATCTGGTCGGAAAGTGCGATCTACAACCTCGGATTTGAGCAGGGACTGCGACTCTGGAAACCGCTCTTAAAGCCGGGCGGGCACATCGCGGTCTCAGAAGTCGTGTGGCTCACGTCAGAACCGCCACGCAAAGCGAAGGAATTCTGGGACGCGGACTATCCCTCAATGACCACGGTGAATGAGAATCAAAACAGAATGAAGGCAGCCGGATTCGATTTACTTGGTCACTTCGTCATCCCCACAGAGGACTGGCAAAACTACTACGGCCCGCTGCAAGACCATGTCACCGCTTTTCGGACGAAGCATTCCGCGAATGCCACAGCCCAGGCATTCGCCGACAGTCTGCAACAGGAAATTGATCTCTGGAAAGAATACGGCGACAGCTACGGCTATTGCTTTTTCATCGGAAAAGCGGTCTGAAAATTCATCCGTAACACCAAGCAGACCCCGATCAAAACTGTCGACACATCGCCGCGAATCGCTTTCGAGCTTGATACCGTATCGCCTGTGAGCACAGTTGAGGTAACACAAAAATCGCTGTGTAATCGCTGTTAGCCAGCCAATATCAATTTAGGCGATACAGATAACATAGAAAGAACAGTCGAGTAATAACATCCCAAGAACCGCACTTTCATACACTTTATAGAGGAAGAACAGGTTGAGTTTAACGGTAAATTAATATTTTGGTTTACCAGAACGCGCCCCGCAACCGATACAACCCGCATAAGTTCCCTCATTTCTTCTCCTCAGCCTTGCATCCCATCATGGAATAATGCGCCGTGAGAAAGAGTTTGCAGATGAGACCAAAGATCACATTTCTGCTTGCTTTATTGGCATTCTGCTCTGCGGTCAGCAGTCAAGAAGCGCAGGCGCAATTGTTTGGAGTCGAAGCTCAAAACACCCTGATGCCCGCTTCGGGAGGGATGGCTGGAACCAGTATCGCCGAGCCGCAGGACCTCACTTCTGCAATCAATGGCAATCCCGCCTCGTTGCCCCAGTTTGAAGGCACACAATTTCTCTTTGGTGTGGGCTGGGCCGATCCGACGTTTCGCTTGACTCAGACAAGCCAAATCGGGGGACTGGTTGATCCGTTTTCGGCGAAGTCTTCCGGGGAGGGATTGCTGGCCGGAAACATTGGTGTCACGCAGGAATTTACTGCAATGGGGCAGCCCGCCACTTTCGGTCTCGGTTTCATTTCAACCACCGGCGGTGACTTCGACTTCAGGCAGATCCCTGAAAGTAAAGGCACGAACACCGCTGCCGTAATCGTCAACATACCGGTCACCGTGGGGGTCGATCTGACCGATCGTGTCTCCGTGGGCGCTGGTATGTCCCTGGGGGTCGCCATGTTCGACCCACCTTTTTTCGGTGCCATGTCGATCGCATATGGACTCCGCGGAACGGTGGGCGCCAATTACAAATTAACGGACCAGACGACTCTCGGTGCATATTATCAGACAAAGCAAGGGTTCAAGTTTCATAACATCATCTATTTAGAAGGCCAGCCTCCGCCATTGGTCGACCGCGGATATGACTTGGACATGGATCTGCCTCAAAATGTCGGATTTGGTATTGCCAATCGATCATTGGCCGACGGTCAGTTGTTACTGGCGGCCGATGTGGTTTACAAGATGTGGAATGAGGCCAGTATGTACCGTGGCTTCTACGACAATCAGTGGGTGGTTCAACTCGGCGCCCAATTTTCGACAGGCCGATGGCGTCTGCGAGCCGGATACGCATGGGCCGAGAACCCGCTCGATCCCACGCCCGACCTCATTATTGGGGGTTTCGAACTACCGGGCGACATCCCTTTTGTGCGTTATAACCAGGCCCTGGTAGCGAACACCAGCCAGC